>NZ_VYXP01000002.1 GCF_008725655.1 Marinihelvus fidelis
TTCCCCGGGCCGGGGGACGCTGTGGATACATCCCTGTAGGCTCATCGGCGACATCCCTGTCGCCGATGCCCCCGGCCCGGGGAAAACCCACCCCAAGCCTGGTCACCCCAACAGGATCAGTGTCGCCCTAAACGACGAAAGCCGCCCTGGGGCGGCTTTCTTCATTGTGATCGCGACTTCGTAGTCCCGTGGCCGGGTTGGGTCAGCCCGGGACTATCGGCGGCATGGATGCCGCCGATAAGCGTACATGGATGTATTCACAGCGTGTCCCGGGCTGGCCTAACCCGGCCACGGGACGGCCAAGATCGCCGATCACCCCCCCGAAGAAAGGTTGTCCTCGAAGATCTCGATGTCCGCCTGCTCCCGCAACTGCCGCACCAGCGCCCAGGCATCGAAGCTCGCGGCCGCATTACCCACCATCATGCGTGCCTGGCGGGTCGCCAGCGGGCTGTCCTCGTCGACAACACCATCGACCACGGACTGCAGGGAAACCAGCGCGTAGCCCGTGCCGGTCTCGACCACGGCGTCGACAGTCTCGCCTTCCGCGGGACGCTTGAGGCGAAACACGTTGCCCACCAGTGCCCGGTCGGGCGTCGCCTGGCGACGCGCCGCGCTATCGACCTGCTCCAGTTCGAGACCCGCACCGGCGGCGAGGTCCTCGAGTGAAGCACCGTCTTCCAGCGAGGCCAGCAGGGCGTTTGCCCGCGCCTCGGCCTCGTCACGCGCGCGCTCGGCGCGCAGGCCCGCGATCACGCCTTCACGGACGTCTTCCAGCGGCGGGATGGCGGCCGGCAGGTGCTCGGCCAGGCGCACCATCACCAGGTGGTGGTCATCCAGGTCAATCGGGTCGCTGACCGAGCCCTGCAGCAGGACCAGGTCGGAGAACGCGGCCTCGACCACGTCCGGGTTCGCGGCGATACCTTCACCGCCCATGCGGCCGAACGGCCCCACGGTCTGTACTTCAAGGCCAAGGTCCAGCGCCGCGGCTTCCAGCGTGGTCGGGTCTTCGTAGATCACGTCCACCAGGCGGTCCGCCAGCCCCAGGAAAGCACGGTCAACTTCGTCTTCGCGGTACTCGGCCAGCAGGGTCTCACGGGCCTCCTCGAAGCTCTGTCCTTCGGCCTCTCGGACTTCGGTCAGCTTAATGATGTGCCAACCAAAACCGGTCTGTACCGGGTCAGACACCGGGTTTTCAGTGGAAATCTCGTACACCGCGTTCTCGAAGGCCTCGACCATGACGCCGGGCTCGATAAAGCCCAGGTCGCCACCCAGGGACGCGGAGCCGATATCATCGGAGGTCTCTTCGGCCAGTGCGGCGAAGTCTTCACCGTCACGGGCCCGGCTGGCGATGTCTTCGGCGCGTTCACGGGCCGTTTCCACGGCCGCGTCGCCGGCATCCGGCGCCACTTCGACCAGGATATGGGACACGCGACGCTGTTCCGGCGTCATGAAACGGTTTTTCTGCGCCTCGAACTGATCGCGCAGCACATCGTCATTCGGCGGCTCACCGGCGGCGACGCTGGAAGCATCAAGCTCCAGGTATTCGATGACCACCTGCTCCGGCGTACGGAACTGTTCCGAGTTGTCGGCATACCAGGCTTCGATGTCCTCGTCGCTGAACTCGGTCGATACGGCATCCATATCCGCCGGCACCATGATCGTGGCGAAACTGCGCTGCTGCTCGCTCAGGGCGACGTATTTACGCACCTCGCGGTTGGTCGCAAAACTGCTGGCCTGGATGCCGCTTGGCAGCTGGCTGACCGCCAGGTCGTTGCGCAGCTGCGCCTCGAACTGGGTGGGTGACTGGCCAAAGGCAATCAGGCGTGACTGGTAAACATCGGCGTTGAACTGGCCATCGACCTGGAACGCCGGAATGTCGCGAATCTGCTGGGCCAGGCGCTCGTCATCGACGGACAGGTTCAGGTCCGCGGCGACCTGGCGCAACAGCGTCTCGTCGATCATCTGGTCCAGGTGTTCCCGGCGCGCCACTTCGCCATCGAAGCGCGAGGCGTCAAACGCATCGCCCATCTGCGCCTGCAGGCGACGACGGTAGTCGAGGAAGCTCTGGTTGAATTCGTTGAAAGTGATTTCCTGGTCATTGACCAGCGCCACCAGGTTACCCGTGCCGGAGCTGAAGTAGCTGTTGACGCCAACGAAGGCGAACGGAATAACGAGAATACCGAGAATGACGATGGCCAGAATGCCGGTCAGTCGATCGCGAATGGATTGCAGCATGGTCGACAAAGGATCCTGTTCAGGCCTCCATCGTAACGGGAGGCTTAATAATGAAAAGGGCGCCGTGGCGCCCTTTTCTCAACATTGGCGGAGTGGACGGGACTCGAACCCGCGACCCCCGGCGTGACAGGCCGGTATTCTAACCAACTGAACTACCACTCCGTTGTTTCTTTACTGGTGGGTGCTGACGGGCTCGAACCGCCGACCCTCGCCTTGTAAGGGCGATGCTCTCCCAGCTGAGCTAAGCACCCTGCAGAAGGCGCGCTAGTTTACTGCGTCTTTAAGCGCTTTGCCAGCCTTAAATGCAGGATTATTTGAAGCCTTGATGGTGATGGATTCACCGGTGCGCGGGTTGCGGCCCGTGCGGGCGGCGCGATGGCGAACGGTGAACGTGCCAAAGCCTACCAGGGATACCGTCTGACCGCGCTGCAGCGCGGAAGCGATCGCGTCAGTGGTCGCGTCCAGGGCGCGGCTGGCGTCCGCCTTGGTCAGGCCGGCCGAATCAGCAATCGCATCAATCAATTCAGATTTGTTCATTTTTGCACTCCATCTATCAGTGTGTGTGAAATTCTATCCAGAGGGGCTTGTACGGACTGCGGTGGCAAACGGCTACTACCAACTATGGTCTCTGTACCCGGGTATCCCTTATCCCCCGGAGCGCCTTGCAGGTCGCGGCCTGCGAGCGTGGGACGATACTAATACACCCCTTGTTGGCGGCGCAACAGCTTTCCGGCGCACCCTGGAAGGTATTGGATGAAGTAGCCAACCCAAGCGATTCTTTTGCTTGGGAACGCGCAAAATTTCACCCTTTAAACGGCATTGAAACACCATCGGCGCGGGCCGCCAAAGCGGCCCCGCCCTGCCCAGTTTTCAGTGCGTGCGCACCTCTTCGGAAGCATCATCCGAGTGTTTCGCGCTGCCGCCACCGATCGGTTTCTTGCTCTTCGGCGCCTCGGTCAGCGCCAGCCCGAGCACCTCGTCGATGGTCGTCACCGGGCGCACGTCCAGTTTGCGGATGATGTTCTTCGGGATATCCGCCAGGTCTTTCTCATTCTCCTTCGGAATGATCACCAGGCGCATGCCGCCGCGGTGAGCCGCCAGCAGCTTTTCCTTCAGGCCGCCGATGGGCAGCACCTTGCCGCGCAGCGTGATCTCACCGGTCATGGCCACGTCCGCATGCACCGGTGTGCGCGTCAGCGCGCTCACCAGCGCCGTACACATGGCGATGCCGGCGCTGGGTCCATCCTTCGGTGTTGCGCCCTCAGGCACGTGCACGTGGGCGTCCAGCGTCTTGTGGAAGTCCTCGTCGATGCTTAGCAGGTCGCTGCGGCTGCGAACCACGGTCATGGCCGCCTGGATCGATTCCTTCATGACATCGCCCAGGTGCCCCGTCAGGGTCAGTGCGCCCTTGCCGGGCACCAGCGTGGCCTCGATCTGCAGTAGCTCGCCACCCACCTCGGTCCACGCCAGGCCGGTCACCTGGCCGATCTCGTTGGATTCCTCGGCAATACCGTAGCGGTAGCGGTGGACGCCCAGGAAGGTCTCCAGGTTGCGCACCGTCACCGTGACCGAATCGCGGCCCTTCTCCAGCGACAGCTTCTTCACGGCCTTGCGGCAGATCTTGGCGATCTCGCGCTCCAGGCTACGCACACCGGACTCGCGCGTGTAATAGCGAACGATATCCAGCAGCACCGGCTGCGACACGGTCAGCTCGTCTTCCTTCAGGCCGTGCTGTTCCATCTGCTTGGGCAGCAGGTAGCGCTCGGCGATGTTCATCTTCTCGTCCTCGGTGTAGCCGGGGATACGGATGACTTCCATGCGATCGAGCAGCGGCCCGGGGATGTTCAGCGAGTTTGCCGTGGCGATGAACATGACCTCGGACAGGTCGAAATCGACTTCCAGGTAATGATCGTTGAAGGCGTTGTTCTGTTCCGGGTCCAGTACTTCCAGCAGGGCTGATGACGGGTCACCACGAAAATCCATCGACATCTTGTCGAGTTCGTCGAGCATGAACATCGGGTTACGCGTTCCGACCTTGGCCATGTTCTGCACCACGCGGCCCGGCATCGAGCCGATGTAGGTGCGGCGGTGGCCACGGATCTCGGCCTCGTCGCGGACGCCGCCCAGGCTCATGCGCACGAACTTGCGTCCGGTAGCGCGGGCAATGGAACGGCCCAGCGAGGTCTTACCGACACCCGGCGGTCCAACCAGGCAGAGGATCGGGCCCTTCATGGCTTTCACACGCGCCTGCACGGCCAGGTACTCAAGGATGCGTTCCTTGACCTTCTCCAGCCCGTAGTGGTCCTGCTCGAGGATGGCCTCGGCCTGGTCCAGCTTCTTGCGGATCCGCGAACGCTTCTTCCATGGCACGCTGAGAATCCAGTCGATGTAGTTGCGCACCACGGTGGCCTCGGCCGACATGGGCGACATCATCTTCAGCTTGTTCAGCTCCGAGGTGGCCTTCTTCTTGGCCTCCTCGTTCATTCCCGCTTCCTCGATCCGGCGCTCCAGGTCGTCCAGGTCGTTCGGCGCGTCGTCCAGGTCACCCAGCTCTTTCTGGATGGCCTTCATCTGTTCGTTCAGGTAGTACTCGCGCTGGGATTTCTCCATCTGCGACTTCACGCGGCCGCGGATGCGTTTCTCCAGCTGCAGCACTTCCATCTCGCCTTCGACCAGCCCCATCAGGTGCTCGATACGCTCGAAGGCGCTGCCCATCTCCAGCAGTTCCTGTTTTTGCTCCAGACGGATGGCCAGGTGAGCGGCGACGGTGTCGGCCAGGCGCGAGGCGTCGTCGATGCCGGCCAGCGTGGTCAGCAGCTCCGGCGGGATCTTGCGGTTCAGCTTGACGTACTGCTCGAACAATCCGACCAGCGAGCGCATGGCCACGTCGATTTCCTTGTCCGAGGTCGGCTCCTGCACCTGCAGGGACTTCCAGCTGGCCTCGAAGTAGCCGTTCTCCTCGGTGTAACCGGTGATCTGCACCCGCTCACCGCCCTCGACCAGCACCTTGGTCGTGCCATCCGGAAGGCGTAGCAACTGCAGCACCGTGGACAGCGTGCCAACCTCGTACAGGTCGTCCGCTTCCGGCTCATCAACGTCAGGGCTTTTCTGCGTCACCAGCAGGATGCGCTTGTCGACATTCATGGCCTGGTCCAGCGCCAGGATGGAGCGCTCGCGACCAACAAACAGGGGGATAACCATGTGGGGGTAAACCACCACGTCACGCAGGCTCAGCACCGGCGTGGGTTGCGAAGGAATCATGGTGTGTCTGGTTTCGGACATTCGGGAACCCGTATCAGGGGCCATGAGGTTTTCATGGCGCGTGAGACTCAAGAATACAACACGTCCGGACGAACCGGACGTCGATGTCATTCATATGGGCCCGTCGCGGGGGGAAATCAATTGGTGACGCGCCACGAAGCCGTGACGCGAGACGCGTGACGCGTGACGCGTGACGCGTGACGCGAAGCAGCTTAGCCGTCGGCAGCCTGCTGCTGGGAGTTTTCGTACAGCACCAGCGGTTCGGCGTCGCCTTCGATGACGGTCTCGTCGACCACCAGCTTGGAGACGTTGTCCATGGACGGCAGCTCGTACATGCTTTCCAGCAGCACGGATTCGAGGATGGTGCGCAGGCCGCGCGCGCCGGTCTTGCGGACCATGGCCTTGCGGGCAATGGCGTGCAGCGCCTCGTCACGGATATCCAGCTCGCAGCCTTCCATGTCGAACAGCAACTGGTACTGCTTGACCAGGGCGTTCTTTGGCTCGGTCAGGATGCGGACCAGCGCAGACTCGTCGAGCTCGCGCAGCGTGGCGACCACCGGCAGACGACCGACGAATTCCGGGATCAGGCCGTACTTGACCAGGTCCTCAGGCTCGACTTCGGCGAGCACTTCACCGATATCGATGCGTGCTTCCTTGGACTTCACCTCGGCGGAGAAGCCGATGCCTGACTTGGTGGAACGGTCCTGGATGACTTTTTCCAGGCCGGCGAAAGCGCCGCCGCAGATGAACAGGATCTGCGAGGTATCGACCTGCAGGAATTCCTGCTGCGGATGCTTGCGACCGCCCTGCGGCGGTACCGAGGCGATGGTGCCCTCGATCAGCTTCAGCAGCGCCTGCTGCACGCCCTCACCCGACACGTCGCGGGTGATGGACGGATTTTCCGCCTTGCGTGACACCTTGTCGATTTCGTCGATGTAGACGATACCCGTCTGGGCCTTCTCAACGTCGTAGTCACACTTCTGCAGCAGCTTCTGGATGATGTTCTCTACATCCTCGCCCACGTAGCCCGCTTCGGTCAGCGTGGTGGCGTCGGCGATGGTGAACGGCACATTGAGCATGCGCGCCAGCGTTTCGGCCAACAGCGTCTTGCCGGAACCGGTGGGGCCGATGAGCAGGATGTTGCTCTTGGCCAACTCCACTTCCTCGTCCCGACGACCGGGCTCCAGGCGCTTGTAGTGGTTGTACACCGCGACCGAAAGCACCTTCTTGGCCTGTTCCTGGCCAATGACGTATTCGTCGAGGAAGGCGTGGATTTCCTTGGGAATGGGCAGCGACTCGCGGTCGGCGACGCCAGCGTCTTCCAGCTCCTCGCGAATGATGTCGTTGCACAGCTCGACACACTCGTCACAGATATAGACGCTGGGGCCCGCGATGAGCTTGCGAACCTCGTGTTGGCTCTTGCCGCAGAACGAACAATAGAGAATCTTGCCGTCCGTGGAATTCTGTTCTTTATCAGTCATCTGGATTTGTACTATATCTCAATGAAAATCCGATGTTTTTACGGATTCTGCTTGTCACCGCCACGGCTGTCAAGAACGCGATCGACCAGGCCGTAGTCCTGTGCTTCCGACGGACCCATGAAGTGGTCGCGCTCGGTATCACGGGCGATCTTCTCGACGTCCTGCCCGGTATGACCCGCAAGCAGCTCATTGAGTTGCTCGCGAATCTTCAGGATTTCGCGTGCGTGGATGTCGATATCGGACGCCTGGCCCTGGAAACCGCCCAGCGGCTGGTGAATCATCACCCGCGAGTGCGGCAGCGCGTAACGCTTGCCCTCCGCACCGGCGGCCAGCAGCACCGCGCCCATCGACGCCGCCTGCCCCACGCACATGGTAGAGACATCCGGCTTGACGAACTGCATGGTGTCGTAAATGGCCAGGCCCGCGGTCACTGAACCGCCCGGGCTGTTGATGTAGATATTGATGTCCTTGTCCGGGTTCTCGGACTCCAGGAACAGCAACTGCGCCACCACCAGGTTGGCGGTGTGGTCATCGATCGGGCCAACGATGAAGATGACCCGCTCCTTGAGAAGCCGGGAATAGATGTCATACGCACGTTCGCCACGGGAAGTCTGCTCGACCACCATGGGCACCAGGTTCAGTGCGCGCGTATCCATTGCGCCGGCGTTGCTCATAATCCCTGCCTCGATTTCGCAGCGGCGTTGATCAGCTCCTTGAAGCTGGTCGCCTCGGCGTCCACTTTAGCGTGTTCAAGCACCCAGTCAACCACCTGCTCTTCCAGCACCGAGCTTTCGACCGAGCGCAGCAGCTCCGGGTTGTTGTAGTACATCTGCACCACTTCACGCGACTGTTCGTAAGTGCTGGCCACTGATTCAATGGCTTCGCGCACCTTGGCGCCGTCGACAACGATGTCGTTCTGGCGCGCGATCTCGCTGATCAGAAGGCCGCTCTTGACGCGCTTGCCGGCCACTTCGCTGAACTGCGGCAGCAGTGCCGGATCCGGCTCGATGCCACGCTGGCGCGCCTGCGCCTGCAGCAGCTGTGCGGCTTCCTGCTGGACCAGGCCAGCAGGCACTTCCAGGTCGTCGTGGGCTTCGAGCAGCGCATTCAGGATCTGCGTCTTCAGCAGCGTCAGGCGCGCGGACTTGAGCTCGCGCTCCAGGTTCTTGCGAACCTCGACACGCATCTCGTCCATGTCGCCGCTCTCAATACCGAACGACTGGATGAACTCGGCGTCGATTTCCGGCATGTGCTTCTCGCGGACGCTGTCAATCTTCAGTGACACGTCGGCCTTCTTGCCGGCCAGCGCGGGCTGGCGGAAGTCATCGGGGAACTTGAGCTTGGCTTCGGCCACACCACCGGCGGTGAGCTTGGCGAGCTCGGCTTCGAGCTTGTCGAAACCGGACTGGCCCATGGCGATCGCCAGCTTGGCCATGCCCTCTTCCGGCACGCGGCCGTCCTTGGTCTCGGCGGCGTACTCGATCAGCACCTGGTCGCCGTCTTTCGGCTCGCGGCTGACCTCTTCCCACTTGGCGCGCTGCTCGCACAGCGTGTTCAGCATGTCGTCGATATCACCCTCGGTGATCTCGGCGTCCATGGACTGGATCTTGATGGACGAGGCGTCAACGGTGTCGACCTCCGGCATCACCTCGATGGTGGCCGTGAATTCGAAGTCCTTGCCGGCTTTTACTTCCGGCATGGAATCGATCACCGGGTTGGCCGCCGGCTTCAGGGACTCCTGCTGGATCGCCTGCATCAGGCTGGACTCGACGGTCTTGGAGACCACCTCGTTGCGCACGGAAGGGCCAAAACGCTGCTGCAGCACCTTCATCGGCACGCGGCCTGGGCGGAAGCCCTTGAGCTTGGCGGTCTTACCGATCTCGCGCAGGCGCGCGTCGATCTGCTGCTGCACTTCGCCGGCCGGAACCTGCACGGTCAGGCGACGCTGCAGGCCGCCGGGGTTTTCAACTGTCACTTGCATGAAATTGCTCTTCCTTCAGAAAACTGGTGCGAAAGGGGAGACTCGAACTCCCACGGGTTACCCCACTGGAACCTAAATCCAGCGCGTCTACCAATTCCGCCACTTTCGCCGAAACGGGATGATGCGTCCGCTGCCCGCCGCGACGCCTTTAACGCAAACCGCGGTCGGAACTTCGGACTTGGGTGCGGGAACAGGACCCTGCCCCGGAGCGCGCTATTAAGTCGTTACCCGCATTTTACCCGAAAAGCCGATGACGGAACATTGATGCCGGGCACGCGATACTGCGAAGAATTGGGGGTGTTACGGAAGATTTCAAGATGTGGCGGAGAGGGAGGGATTCGAACCCTCGATACGGCTATAAACCGTATACTCACTTTCCAGGCGAGCCCATTCAACCACTCTGGCACCTCTCCGAAAACCTGGACCTGCTTGTAAAGAAGGCCGGAGCTTTGACACTCCGGCCCCTTTATTTGGTGGGCCATCTAGGACTCGAACCTAGAACCAATTGATTAAGAGTCAACTGCTCTACCAATTGAGCTAATGGCCCTGAAATTGGGGTGGACGATGGGGCTTGAACCCACGACCGCCGGAATCACAATCCGGTGCTCTACCAACTGAGCTACGCCCACCATAAAACTGTTTGTGGCCCCGGCCAGGCGAACCGGGCCGCAAAGTATAACCTTATTCGCACCGGTTGTGGCGCGCCCGGCAGGACTCGAACCTGCAACCGTCGGCTTAGAAGGCCGGTGCTCTATCCGGTTGAGCTACAGGCGCATACAAACCGGCCATCGAACTGGTCGGGGTGGAGGGATTTGAACCCCCGACCCACTGCTCCCAAAGCAGTTGCGCTACCAGGCTGCGCTACACCCCGAACAAAGTCATTCTACCCACAAACAACGGGCCCCGACTGGGGCCCGTAGCAAAAAATGGCGCGCCCGGAGAGATTCGAACTCCCGACCGCCTGGTTCGTAGCCAGGTACTCTATCCAGCTGAGCTACGGGCGCGCGGTTCGCAACATAACCATTGGAGGGTCAGGTGCGAAGGGGGCGCATTATGCTTAGAGTGTCGCTTGAAGTCAACGCCTGATTTCTATGGGCTCGGTTCGGACTCAATTTCCAGTTGAATCACCGGGCTGTCCAGGCGGTTTGATTGGCGAACACCTTCGCCCGGCAACGTTCCAAGACTGGGTGGCGCCCCAAAACCCGCAGCCTTCGACTTGCTGTTCCCGGTGGCTGGCGACTGCTCTCTCGCCGTCAGTCGCTCGTTTGCCTGGCGGGGGGAAACCGACTCCAGGGTCACGACCTGGTCATAGGCAAGGTCTTTCTTTCTCGGCTTTCCAGCGACCCATCGGAAGTGACGTTCACTGGCGCCGTTCATCGCAAACGTGTACGGAACAATGTGGCCATCATCCATGATCCCCTGCCCGACAACGGTGCCGTTGTCGACATCGACGAGGTAAAGGTCATTCAGCACCTTGTTCCTGTTTGAAAGGGTCGTTTCGAACCCACCTTTCGCGTTCTGGCTGATCGTGTAAAGCCCCTCCCACCCCAGCGTGATCTCGGCGTCAGGATTATTACTGGTCACAACAAAGTCCCATGAGGCCCGGCCCTGCCCCGGCGCGCGGTAGTCACTCAGGTACTCCCCGGCATGGTCACCCCATTCTTCACCACGCACCATGATGATCGCGACAGGCGCGCCATTCACGCTGGCAAAGGCAGGAATATCATGCAGGTCCTTGCCGTCCTGCCCCCCGGGAATGCGCCCGATCACACCGGACCGGTCATCAAAGTGCCCATCGTCCGTCACGGCGATGGTCTGCAGATACCACGACTTGGCCTTGGGCTCAAACTTGAACTTGGCCGCCAGCGCCGGCGCGGTCGCGACGAACATCGCAAGGAAAAGCACCGCAGCAAACAGGCCGCGCTTCGCATACATCGGAGTAGTTTCATTCGTCATCAGCTTGCCCTCACTCCGGTTGCGGCATTTGCAGCGCATGCGTATCAAGGCCGTTATTCACGCCGTTCTGCTCGACCTTGACCCAGAAGCCCTCGTAACCATGGATACGGTCTTCGAACGGCGGCGTACCGCCAGCCGTGATGGCGCGGTAATTCTGTCCTGAAGGAATCGTTGAATTGGGGTCGTAGACATAGAAGGTGCTCGACAGGTCATTGCTTGCATCCGCTTCCGCAAGCGTCACCACGAACCCACTCTGGTTCACATAGCGGATATCGGCCATGCGAACAGCGCGCGGGAAAGGCATGTTGATCATCGCCCGGGCAAAATCATCGCCGCCATTCGGGTCGGTGTCTGCATCCGGCAACTCGATGATGACGGACGCCATGATGTTGTCGACGAAGGGCGTGTTACCCGCCTGCGCCAGAAGGTAATCAGGGACAGTAAACCCGGTGCAACTGCCAATGGGCGTGTACTTTCCACCATCCGCTACGGCCAGCCAGATGGAGTACGCCGCATCCGCCGTGGTGAACATGTAGTTATCATCCAGTTGCACATAAGGCGTGGAATCTGTCACGTCTGACGGGTCGTAAAGATAGATGTCGTAATCAACACCGCCAGAACCAGCGGATGTACCAAGGTATCCGAACACGTTGGCTACCGTCTGACCGACGACATTGCACGGAACGCTTCGCTGGTAATAGGTGTACGCCGTCTCGGCATAGCCACCAAAACCGGCCGGGTATCGGTAGACGATGGCCCGGTCTTCCGCCGAATTGGCGAAGAAAAGTGATTCCCTGTCGGCGCGGATGTCGACGCCGATTTCATCAACATTGTCCCCGGCGTAATCCAGTGCCGCAGGAACATTGAATCCTACAAACGTGTAGTCGTCGTTGACGGGGTCGCGTACTGCCGTGGCCCCGACCAGGCCCGGCAACCTGCGACCATAAAAGCCGACCCCTGCACTTTGCGAAACGTCCCCACCATGAATCCCACCAACCGTCTGCGCGAGAACGTCATAGTTTCGACTTGATGCATCGCCCGTGTTTTCCCAGACAAACGCATCGGTGTCGCTGGAAACCATGGCAAACGCGGCGGACAGTGAAACCTCCCTGCCCACTGAATCACTGCCGCCCACTGGCAGGATATTGGTCTGTACAAGTCCGCCACCATTGAGGTGGTAGACGAACGCTGCACCTTGTGAGTCATCGACCCCGCCTGCCCCTGTGCCCGGCGCACCGACCAAAATGTAGGGGTGATCCACGGTGACCGCGTAGCCCAGCAAATCTCCCGCAAAGGATCCTTCCCAATCGTCGACCAGCGTCAAGTCGCCTGTCCCCGTGTTATAGCTGTAGACATAGAACTTTCCTGTGTCCGCACCAGCCACGCCGTCGTGGAACGGCGCTCCGACGACTACCGTGTAGTTGGTGTCGTCGACACGGCTGATTGAAACGCTGGACCCAAACTGCGCCCCGGCCTGGTCATCCGGCGCCACTTCCATGGCCTGCAGGAAGAAATTAAAGCAATTCAATCCCCCTTCTCGCTCCCAGGCACCCAGGCTAAAGCTGAATAGCGCGATGGCGCCCCGATCGGTCGCACCGGAGCCATCACAAAACCCCTGGTCGTCGTAAAGCGGAGTACCGACAACGAATGCCTCACCACTCAATGAACTCGATTGCCCGAATCCGCCACCCGCACAGGTTCCAGCCAAAATTGAACTGACGGTCTGGTCCAGTTCCCAGAGCATGTTGGAGTAGTTCAGGCGGTAGATCTGTAGCTCACAGGTGGCCGTGTCGGTAATGACCGCCCACTGTCCGCTGCCTGTGACTGAATCACCGCCAATACCACCGACATTTGTGAATGAATAAGGCGGGTCTGCCTGCACCGCGGTTGCGTGCATCAGCATGCCGGCGATGGCAATACCCATGAGTGGCCTGAACATATGCATTTTCCCGGTGTCTTCCCCGGGGTCGGTCGCCGATCCTGGCGAGACGCCCCTTTACTGATTCCTGGCGGCCATTCCCCTTGTCCGCCAACGGGGCTGTCCGCCCCGCTAATTAAGTCTAGTCGCTATCGCGCTCTTCCAGATCCCTCAAAAGCGATTCGTCGTCAGCGGGACTGGTATTCGTTTCCGGCGCGCTGGGCGGCCCATTGAACTGCGCGCTGCCACGACGGGCATGGCCTGCCGCACCAAGCGCAACCAGCGCGGGCGCTGTGTAGCTGGCCTTACGTAAAAAGCGCCGGCGGCTACTATCAATCTCCGAGTCCTCTGAGTGCGACCCGGTTTGTTTGTCGTCGGCCACGAAGTTTCCCGCAAAGTTACTGTCACCCTACTATATCGCAATTATTGTAAGGAAAGCCGCACAACGCCATAGCGATGCGACCACCTGCTTATCGCTATTCGACCTGCAACCAGTTAACGACCGCCGCCCGAACCTCCGGCAGACGGGCGAATGCCCTGTGATAGGTCAGGCTGGCCACTGGAACGCCGGTTTCGAGGACTTCACCGAAGCGCATCAGTGCCTGTTCGCTACTTTGTGACGTTGACGGATCCAGCGCCAGTGATTCGTGCAACAAGGCCATCAGGGCCTCGGCGCCTGTTAATCGGTCTATATGACAGCCTTCATTCTCGACGTCTTCGCCGGTCAACACGAATAGCGCCGACAATCGCTGTGAGTTTGACTCGCAGGTTTCGTGGAAAACGGCCTGCTTTTTTACTGTCCCCGAATGGACCGACGAATATCGGCTGGTGAGGCCTGGCGTACCGGGCCACAGCCGCAGCCCCGGGTAAGCGCCAATGGCTTGAACGGATTTCTCTATGGGATCCGCCTTGAGCATGATGCAGTCATCGGCCAGGACCAGCGCGCCATTCTCAGCAAACGACGCTGCGAGCGTCGATTTGCCGACCCCGGACTTACCCAGAAAGCCAACCGCACCCACATCGGGCAGCCATACTGCGCTTGCGTGCAACAGCGCACACCCCTGCGACGCAAGCCACCGGGGAATGACCTGGTTCAGCAGCAGGTGGCGCAACAACGCGTCCTGGCAACGCTGGGTGGGAATGCAGAAAATATCGGCCTGGCGGGTGATGACAAACGATGCAATGTCGGGATACTCGAACAGCACTTCGTCTCCAGACCTTGCCACCTGGCAGATCACCGGCTGGCCAGGATGACGCCACTGGAATGCAAGATCGAACCCGGCAGCGTCAAACCCGGATGGCGCACCCATGCGGACGCTTAAAGAAGGTGCCCCCGGGGCCGACGCCGCAGGAAGTTCGGGCAGCGGCAATTCACTCGTAAGCGGTGTGTCGAATATACGGTACTGCAAACCGGTCAGTCCCGGGCAAGCAGCAATGCTTTGGCCGTCAAGTCTTCCAGCAAACGAGCGATATCGGCTTCGAGTTGCTGCCGACCTACATCAAACACATCGAACAGGCTGTCGAGCGCCTCGGCAACCGTTACCCCTGTTTCGAGTAAGGCCCAGAAACGCGCGCCGACGGGATCAAGCCCGTAATACTCGCCCTCGGCCAGGTCGAGAATGACCAGTTCATCATGTACGGACTGTGTGCGCACTGTCGGCGCAACACCGTACCGGGCCGTTAGATTGAGAGAGTTCATTCGCAGAGTCTATTCAAGTTATCGCCATCGGGACAGGTGCATATTCAGGCTAGAATCCGCCATTGAACTGATGTCAGCCTATTGAAGACCGCTATGCCGCCCGATGCAAAAACGACCAGAATGCCAAGCGATGCCTGGGGCGCTATTGCCTCGGCGATCGCAGCGGCACCGGGTCGCACATCTGCAGATGGGCAGCCAGTGGAACTCGCGCACATCGACAGCCCGGAACTGGTGTTCTTCGCGATACACCAGGGCGTCGCCGCCCTGCTTGACCAACGCCTTGCTGATGATGCCGCTACCGGCTTGAGTGAGAATTCCCGGCGGGCGCTGAGGGACGAAGCCCGACGCGACGCCGCGATGGACCTGGCCCTGAACGACACGCTGCAGAAATGTTGGCAGATACTCAAGAACAATGGCATCGACGCCCTGTTACTTAAGGGCGCCGCCCTTGCACGCACCGTTTACCCGCATTCGCGGTTGCGTCCGCGTTGCGATACCGACATCTGGG
Organism: Marinihelvus fidelis; assembly: GCF_008725655.1. Lineage (NCBI taxonomy): Bacteria > Pseudomonadati > Pseudomonadota > Gammaproteobacteria > Chromatiales > Wenzhouxiangellaceae > Marinihelvus > Marinihelvus fidelis. The sequence continues at coordinate 15,040 of NZ_VYXP01000002.1, forward strand.
TTCGACAAAGTGACGCACCCCGGTTAATTGGCACCTTTCGAGACGCGGGTTACACACTGGTCAATGATGACCTTGAAACCCGGTCACGGAAACAGTTCCAGGCCACCAGGGAACAGTTCCAGGGTGCGGCTTTGTGGTTTGACGTCCATCATCGGCTAAGCAATCGCCTGCATTTCATGGACGCCCTGGACTTTGATGACTGCCTGGGCAGCGCTGTTCCGGTCACAAATCCAGAACAACCACCGTTCGACGGTACCGGGACCATCGCCGGGCAACGGATGGTTACCCTGTCCGATCCGAAGCAATTGTTACACCTTTGTATCCATCGGATCGCCCATGGCCGAAACCGTGAAAGCCAGCGGTTAATCTGGCTTTATGACATTCACCTTCTCTTTGGGCAGATGTCATCGACAGGCCGCGAAGGCTTCTTGGAACTGGCATTATCAAGGGGCCTGGGGTGCATTTGCGGCGATGCCTTGCAGGCCTGCCAGGACGCTTTCGGCCTGGAAATCAACGCTATGTACCTCGATGCGCTGACCGCGAGGCGTAAACAGGAACCCACGGCACGCCTGGCTAATGCATCGCCCTGGCGATGGGCCTGGGCCGACTTCAGCGGACAGAGCGGCTGGCGAGCGAAGTGGCAGTTCCTGGCCGAAGTGGCCCACAACCGCCTGCGCCGCTAGCTAGGCTGTAGAAAGGTCAGCATAGATCGCAAGCGTGTCATCGATGACCCGCGTATGCGTAAACCCCGCTTCGATGATCGCCCTGCCCCGCTGTCCGTATTGACGACGCAATTCCGGATTCCCGGCCAGTTTCTGCAGGCAATCAGCCAGCGGCTCGACCGCACCCGGCGCAACGAGAAAGCCGCTTTCACCATCTTCAACCACGCCCCGGCAGCCCGGTATGTCGGTGGCGACAACCGGCAACCCACAAGCCGCGGCCTCCAGCAAAATTTTTGGCGTCCCTTCCCGGTAGGACGGCAACGCCACGACATCCACCTGCGCCAGCAACCCGGGCATGTCCTCAACATGCCCCAACAGCTTTACTCCAGGACGCCTGGACCAACCCTCCACCTCTGAGCGGGAAAAGCTGCTGGGATTGGGCGGATATGGCTCACCGGCAATCCACAGCTTCGCGTCCACAAGGCCCTGGCGCACAAGCGCAAACGCCGCGAGCAATTCCTCCAGCCCCTTCTCCCGAAGCAGCCGCGACGCGAACAAAATCCGAATCTCGCTATCTTCACGAACCTCACTCCGCGGCAAAAATCTTTTCGTATCGACACCCGACCCTCGAACAAGCCGGGACTGCTCCGACGACACAACGCCCAACGCGACAAGCTCGTCACGATCGGCCTCATTCTGAAACACCACCGCAGTCCCCGGCCGCCGCAACTCGCGCCGAAACAGCCACTTCAAAGCCGGCCGCGCTGCCCTGGCTTTCGCGCTGTTAGAAGTAAACGCATGACCCAACCCTGTCAAAGCCGCCACCTTGAACGGCACTCGGCAACGCCGTGCAGCAATACTACCCAGCAATACGCACACCGGCGTAAACAGGTGCACCAGCTCCGGCCGCAACGCCCGGTATGCCGCCGTGATCTCCTTCAACGCACGGCGGTTCCCCATCAGCGAAAACCCGGCCGCCGGCGCGGTGAACGTCCGAACCCGAAACCCCTCGTCCCGCAGCTTTTCGACATATGATCCAGGCGGGCAGACCATGCTGACCTGGTGTCCCGCCTGGCGTGCGGCGCGCGCCAGGTCGAGGCGGAAGTTGTAGAGGTACCAGTCGGTGTTGGCGGTTAGGGTGATGTGCATGTGAGAATTGCCAGGCGGTTAACCGCCAAGCAGGATGCTCCTGTAAGGCAACCAAGCGTATGCATGCTGGGCAAAATTCAACCAGACAAACTGAACCAATGCGTAACCAGCAACGACAATGACTCCAATCATTGTCTTGTTCCGTTGGAGGCCAGATACCAGCGGAAAGTGCGAAAACACCACGATTTGCAACGGGATAAGGTACAGAGAAACCCTGTCTACAGCCGTCGTTGCAAACGGAACGAGTAGCATACAAATGACAGCGGCGACCGACATCACTCGCCATACCCCTGGAAGCGCCATCGTGTTCCGAAATGACTTCCAGTAAATCAGCATGATCATGGCTGGCACAAAATTCATCAGCGTCCTGACATACGCGCCTTCAGACACAAACCCTACGTCAGAGACATAGGTTCGCCAAAGATGTTCGCTGTCTTCCGCAAGCATGGCATCCCATAGACCCCAAGCAGCCAACGCCACCGACAGAAACCGGAAAGCCCTGCCTCGCCCATCTACGAATATTCCAAGGGGGATAAGGAGCACGGCGGTGCGATGAAATGTGGCCGCGAGTGCAATCAGCAGAAGGTACCGATAGAAGCGGCCTTCCCCCAAGCATGCCAGTGCCCAGAGAATCAGACCAAGCGCCACCCCCTGCCGTGTATATCCCATGGCAACGACGATCACCGCATACGGAATCGCGACGATCACGGCAAGCCAGGGATAAGGCTGGGACCTGCAGAACCGCCACAGCCCAATCGTGAACAGGACGGCACAAATCACATTAACGACCACGATGTTCCCACCGAGCTTACCCACAACCCAGTTGGTCATCGTGTATCCCGGGTCGCTGCCAATTTCACTCAATTGGCCAAAATTCGCGTGCGAAATCGTCCTGAAGATGAACTCATAAGTGACCCAGTCACCGCCGACGAAATAGCGCGTACCGATAAACAGCGCGATCACGACAGCGAATCCATACCAGATACCCGGAGTGGGCCTCAGCGCCTGGCTTCGAGAAAGCGCCAGAAATGCCGGTATGCAAAAAAGCGCCCAGTAAGCCGCCATTAGCTGGCCTCCACGGCAATCAACTTTCTGTTTTTCCAGTCACGGCGTGCCGAAGCAGTGCGCATTGGACCACCGAGGAATACCGCCGCACGGCCACATCTCGCGCCTTGGCGGACATTTCTGCTCGCACACCCTCGTTCTCTATCACCTGAATTAACTTTTCTTCCCACTCCGTCTCGGTAGCGCACAAGAACCCCGTGACACCATCTTCGACAATATCTCGATTGGCACCCACGTCGGAAACAACGGGTACTACGCCACTGGCCATGTATTGAATAGCCTTGAAGCCGCATTTCCCTTTCGTCCAGGCGTTGTCATCCAGGGGCATGACGCCGACCCAGGCCCCTCGCAAAGCAACATGCTCGGTCGCTTCTGACCACGGGATGCATTCGAAATCCAGCTCGGCTGACTCGGGAAACACATCGGAAATGACTTTCAGTTTAGCCCCGGTCCGCTCGATGACCTTTTCAAGCACGGGTAACAGTCTTTCAAGATACTCGAGGGTGGAAAATGAGCCGGTCCAAACGATGGTTGGCTCGCGCGTTTCGATGCCCGGGAGAAATCTGTGATGCACTTCGACTGTCGTTGGTATCACCGTTGTCGAAGCATTGAGTGCCGATGCGTAGTCGGCGAGGTACTGGTTACCCACAATGACGGCGTTCGCTTTTTTGCAGCTTTTTGTCACTCTCGATCCAGTCGTAAGCCGATGCCTCAAGGCACCGATCCCCGGCCCCTTCAACCAGATTGCGTCATCAAACTCGTATACCTGGCGGCTTTTGCAACGCCAGGTGACGTACCGTTCGAATACAGTCAAAGCGGTGGGTGTGGAAGCCCGGTATAACCACAACACTTCATGACGGGGTGGCCGGACCAGCAACCCTATCCGTTTCGCCATTCCCCACAGAATCTGCAGCCCTTTCTTGAACACGCCGCCTTTTCGATATGAGAGATAGGCATTCCGGGTAAAGAACGGCAAAAACTCGAGCTTGTATCCAGCCTGCATAAAACAGTCCCGGTACTGCTCAACCCGATATCGGATGCCTGCCGTCGTACCAAGTGGATAGACACTGAGCACCAGTATTTTTTTCACGTCGGCCAATTCGGGTGGATATCACTTGATGTCATTAGCAGTCGGTATACTTCATCAACCCCGCGGCGGACACGGACTTCTCGGAGTCAACCATCGAATGAAGGTCGAAACGATCTACAGACACCTGCCTGTATCGGCCCAAAATCTCGCACTGTCATTTAAGGGCCACCAGTTAAAAAGGCAGCGTTTCGGCGGGCAATTTTCAGAAAGGCTCGAACTTGCGATGCAACGAACAAACTGGTCCGTCGACCGGGTTGAACAATACCAGCTCGACCAACTGAATCAGTTGCTGTCCCACGCGAAAACCAGTTCACCGTACTACGAAAATTTGCTCAAGGATTCGCCTCGAAAGTTTAGCTCGCTCTCCGAACTTGGTTCACTTCCCGTTCTCGAAAAAGCGTCACTCAGAGAACAGACTGACGCCATACGCAGCAATGCGTTTTCCAAATCTTCACTGATCAAGATCAATACCAGTGGCACAACGGGCACGCCGCTGAACCTGGGTTTTACCCCGGCCGACCTGCAAGAACGTCACGCGACACTCTACCGGTTCTACGCGTGGTACTGCATTCATCCCGGAGTGCGAAATGCACGTTTCAGCGGCAAACCGATCTTTGACAACACTCGAAACGGTCGGGTTTTCTGGAGAAAAAACGCTTCCGGCAACCAGTTGCTAATGTCGTCCTATCATTTGCATCCCGACAATGCCTCCGCCTACCTTGAAGCATTGACATCATTCCAACCGGAACTGATGGACGGATACCCATCAATGATGTGTTTCGTTGCCCGAAAGATCGTCGATGATGGCCGCCAGGGTTGCGTCAAGCCAAAGCTCATCATGTCGACTGCCGAGCAACTGGACCCGTCCCAACGCTCTCTGCTGGAAGAGGCGTTCCAATGTCCGGTGGCCAACTTCTACTCGTCCTCCGAAGGCGCACCATTTATCACCGAAGCCCCGAACGGTGAACTTGTAATCAATTCTGACTCGGGCGTGTTCGAATTCGTCAAACCGGGAACGGAATCGTCCGCCGGCCCCGGCGAATTCGCAGAACTCCTGGTCACCAGCTTCACCTCTTACGCTTACCCCCTGATCCGGTATCGAATTGGAGACACCGTCACCGTTCCCGAGAAGCCATCTTTTTCAAGTTTCGTGACCAGCATGCCGGTCATCGGATCGATCAACGGTCGGCGAGACGACATTCTGTGGACGCGCCATCGCGGCGAAGTGGTCGCCCTGAATCGTATTTTTTCCAATGTTCCATCCACTATTCTGGAAAGCCAGGTCGTCCAGCAAACGCCGGATAAAGTCCTGTTCCGGTACGTACCCGATATCAGAAATGGTTTTTCATTGAATCATCTGGATTCGATAAAACACGAAATCCTTCAACGGTTGGGGCCCGTGGAAATCAGGTGTGAATCATTCGAATCACTACCTCGGGGGGCGAACGGAAAACTCAGGGCGGTGATTCGGGAATTTTGATACTTCTTCAAGTCGCCTGCTTAGCGAGATTCCGGACGCTTGAAACGTGTCGGTATATCTTCCGGTAGGAACCCACACCCCGCTCGAGACTGAACGTTTGTTCGGCTGTTTGTCGACAGCGACCGGACAATGACTCATCGGCTAACAATCGGGTTAACGATTGAATGAAAGTCGCTGGCTCACTCTCAACAAACTCAACGCCCACACGATTGTCCGTGATGATCCGATACACCTCCTCAATTCCGCGGTTGCTGATGACCGGCCGACCGCAGCCCAGGATTTCCCCGAGCTTCGTCGGGCAACTGCCGAGTTTTGCCAGGCCGCCTTTGAAAAACATCATGGATGCCGTTTGCTTCTGGACGATCGCGGGCATTTCTTCCGGTGCTGCCTCGAATATCTCCACCTTCTCAACCTGGCAACCTTCTTCTGCCAACCGGCGTTTCACTTCCGCATGGTCATCCCTGGTGACAATCTGCAGTCGCGCCGACGGAAACGCATCAGCCAGAGCGTTAAAGCTTCGCGCCAGAAGATCGAGCCTGAACCAGCCACTCAACACCGTACCGTTGCAGCCGAAAATCAGTTGATCACCGGGTTCGATTTTGGGGGTGAAGGCCGACAGATCAGCACAGGTCGGAATCACGTGAATCTGCCGGCCTGCCAAAGCGATTGGATACTGCTTTTCCAAATGATCCGCAGCCGCCTTGGTCAATGAAACAGTTTCGCCATTCATTAAGCATTGTCGCTCTAGAGAAACCAACCCCTTGTGCACTAGAGAACCCCGTTTGAGCCTCCGAGCCAAAATGAGCTCTTCCGGCCACAACGCGCGCATGTCAAAAACAAACGGAATGTCATACCGCTTGAACATCGCAAGGCCGGCCAACGCAGGAAGGTAGCTTCGCGCATGCACAATCACCTTGCCTCGCTTGTGCTCTCGACGAACCGTTGCTGCAAACTGAAACAACTGACGCAGAATGGATATCGAGCGAGGACCCTGCTCGAATGGCAGCGGTTTCCACTCTATGCCTATTTGCCGGCAACTAAGTCTGGCGGCATCAACCTTTGCTCGATCAGCAAAATCGGCCTTCTTCTCGCAGGTCACGAGCACGATGCGGAAGTTGCTTGCCAGCGCTTGGAGATAGGCAAACACTTGTGATTGCCCCAAGGGCTCCAGTAGGCCAGTGCGGGTCAGATAAACAACAGTCAAGTCATGCTCAGAAGAAGCTGAACCCCCAAGTGCTAAACCTGAACTATGTTCAGGCATTTCCGAAAGCGAGCGGCTTCACAACAATTCCTACGTACTTTCCCTCGCACTCTGTCACCCCGAACCTGGGCTTCACCTTCTCCACGAAGTTTTTGAAGGCAAAATTGTCCTGAATATCATCGGAAATGAGTATTCCGCCTGGCCTGAGTGCACGCCAAAGTAATGGGTAAGCGTACCTTCGCCCCCACCATGATTTGTCACTGTCATAGTGGCAAAGGTCAATTTGCCCATCAAATTCAGCAATCGCTTCTTTCAGGCCGTTTCGGTCAGGCTTTCGAATGATCTTCCATAACGATCTCAATCTGTCCGGAACTGCAACACCTACCCATGGTTCGTTATCCATCTTTGGATAAGGCATATCAACACTGACCAACCTGCCACCCTTATTGTGTTCCAGTGCAGCAAGGATCGCGAGTGAAGACCAGCCATATGCCACTCCAGTCTCAATGACCCTGGCAGCACCAATACGAACAACAGCTTGGGCAATCAAATCCAGATCGCCCGGCCCACCCATGCTCAATGGGCATCGAGACACTCTTTCTTTGGCCTCGGTAACAAGAGCCTTGGGCAGCTCAAAACGACTTTCATCGTTCAGCTCCAACCCAACGCTTTCCAACACGATGTCGGCGTCTTCGGCTTGCTCATTCGCCCAAGCTGTCGCCGCGGCACGTAGTGCTGCAGAGTCATGGTTCTTTCTGAACTTGCGCAGAACCAAACCCGCCATGTGAGACCAATGGTCTGGCCTTTGAACAAACCAAAATATCGTCTTGAACTTCTCAGCAATCGTGCTCATCAGGTTGGGCCGAATAGCGTCAAATATTTATTGGCGGCGACTTCTGGGCTAAATTCAGCTGCTCGCTTTTTCAGCGCTTCAACGTCATGAGGTGCAGTTATCTGCCGCAGGATCATTTCAGCAAGCGCTCCCGGGTCATCCTGACTTACCAAAGCGCCGTACCGGCCGTTATCAAGTATTTCAGCCGGTCCACTCATGCAATCCGTACTGACGACCGGTGTTCCATAGGCAAGCGATTCCACGATTACGTTTCCAAACCCCTCCCAACGAGACGACAAGACAAACAGGTCGGCATCGTTGTAAAAAGGCCCTGGGTCGGGCCTTGCTCCAACAAGCCGGACATATTCGCCAAGCCCCGACCGACTACACTGCGCGTTGAGCTGCGCCCTTAACTTTCCTTCGCCAATAATCAGGAGTCGCACATCCAGTCTCGCCGAGACCATGCTCATTGCATCCAGAAGCACGTCAAACCCTTTCTGGCGTTTCAGGTTTCCCACAGCCAACAACTTGGCCGCACCTCCCTGCCACCATCGAACCAGATGACGATCTTCCTCAGCAAACTCTGTGGCGCCTGAAACCGAGATTGGGTTATGAATGACCTTCACTGACTTACTAGGCAGTCGTGCAATTTCACCAAGGCTGTCTTTGACCCCTTGCGAAACCGCAACAACATGACCGGTAAGCGGGTAGATAAATCTACCGAGATAGCGCAGGAGCCTACGTTCGAAAGTCGTTATGGCTGGCGCCCGGCGAAAATCGTTATGTTCACTCACAATCAGGGTTCCATTGAACCCGCTGGTTTTGCAAGCAACCGAAGCAACGCCAGTCAATGGCCACATTGCAGCCAGAAGTGCATCTGGTTGTTCCTTACGAAGGTATTGATGCAGCGGCCACCATGCTTCTCGTATTCGCGCGACATTCAAGCTTTTGACTGCAACTCCTTGAGGGACTTGTTGAAGCAAATCCCCGCGACGCTGCATCACTAGCAACTTGACTAAGAATCCGGCGTTCCTGAATTTTTCAGCTAGAGAAAGCTGAACCTTTTCCACACCACCAATTCGCAAATCAGGTAAGAGAATGGATATTTGGTAACTCAAAAACTTGGGTATAAATGGTTTGATGTAAAGCCATTACAGGCGGCAATTAGAGCTTCATGAACAGAAAAAAACTCAATTGACCCCACATTCTTCAAAGCATCCAAAATTGCTAGCCTTGGTTTGGGAAACCCGATACTCAAATTCCATAGTTCTAGTTTGTCATTTAAGCAATTCAACTGCTCAGAAACGGCCAGCTCTTGACCTTTGTAGTCAAGCGCTAGGACTTTGCTTCAACCCCATTTGCTAGCGGAATTAGCTGAGCTAATAAGTTAACTCAGGTGTAAATCAGTCAGGTGATAGAACTTTTACGCGCTTTGCCGGAATTCCGGCGTAAACAGCGCCACTAGCCAACCTCCCCTTCACAAGCGAATTTGCACCGACTACAACGCCAGATTCAATTTTGCTGCCTCTTAAAACCGTTACTTTCGCACCGAGCCAAACATTACTTTCAATAACAACCGGCTTGATTGCGAACTCTTGGTGGCTAATGCGGCCTTTCGAAATCGCATGATCCTGATCCCGAATCGTCACGTACTCGCCAATCAGTCCATCGTCACCGATAGAAATGGACGATTTGGCCACAACCGTAGTTCCGTGAGAAACATGAGTTCGATCACCGATGTGAATAGCCGCACCTCGAGAAACGATCATCACATTCCTGCCCAAGAACACACCTGAACCAATGTGCACTTTACCGCCATCAGTGCAACGAATTACCACCCCATTATCGACCAAGACATTGCTTGAAAAAGAGACTTGCCCTTTGGAGCAAAGCTGTATCAGCTTCCGACGAAATACGGAATTTGCTATTCGAAGAACTCGCGTTATTCCCATGTTTGTCGCCCACGCGTCAACGGCAAACACCCGAGCGCACTTAGCCTGTCCATGTCGTGCTGAATTGTGGCGCCCAGTATCTTTAGGACTTGCTCTCTTTCCATGCCCGTTTGTTGAAATTCGGACTCATTGAAGTTCCGAACGATCTGTTTAAGCCGCTGTGTATTTAGTCCCAAATGTTTTGAAACACGAGAGATTCGCTTCAACCATTGTGGTGGCCTTTTGTATGCTTCTGACAGAAATAGACTTTTTGGTTTTCGAGCGACGTTAATTCTGTCAAACAGAATCCCACCTTCTGAATGCAGCCCCAAGAACTCCAGAACTTCTTTCCAGGCAGCGCTTACCGAGCCAGCCCAATCCTCCATCCACAATATTTTGACGCGCTCGCTTCCGAATATTTCAATGTAACGCTGCACTTGAGGCCCAAATGAAGCCACCTTCGAGTACTCCAGGAACCGGGAATCACGACAATGCCGAGGCACCTTCTCTCCCCGCGACCGGATCGACTCAAGTTGCAAGGCGACCTTGATATCAGATTGGTCTTCATCAAGATTGATCAGAAGTTGCTGGTGATACGAACGCAAGAACTCCGCATGATCACGCAGGAATATCAAAATGCGCGCGTCAGCATTGTAGTCGAAGATATTTTTAGCACTCTCACTAGAGTACAGATACATGACTGACGCCTCTCCACGTACCGCTGCGTCCCCGGCGGTGCTAAAAAGTTGGTCATACTGTTCCTTGGACTTCACCCATCTGAAACTTTCAAAGTCGGTATTGAAATAGTGAGGTTCTTTCGGCTCTGCCATAAAAATCTCTGGATGTCTCGACAGGTAATACCACCACGCTGTGGTACCGCACTTGGGTGCACCTACGATAAATAGGTTAGCCTTAGGCAGGGCAATACCCCACGACTGAACTGTCCACGGCGATAGTTCGTCGAATGCGAACCCAGGCAGCAATGTTCCAAAGCAACGTCACGACGAGCGTTGCAACCGCAGCACCAAGCACTCCCAATTTTGGTACCAGAATCAAATTTAGTACGATATTGATTGTTGCGGAAAACATAAGAACCTTTGAATACCAGGCCTGTGCGCCACTCATGATCAAAAGCAATCCTGTCAACCCGAACCCTGTATTAATCAACTGTGCAACGATTAAGACACGCAAAGAATCGAGCCCATTAAGATAACTAGAACCAAACCAGGCCAACACATACGGGCTTGCCACCCAGACAATCACAACCAGAATAATGGTCAGAGAAAAAGCAACTCTTGTTCCTGTTTTAATCGCAATTTGAAGCTTTGTGATCTCCCCTCGCTTCAACCACTTGGCACACCGCGCCCCATGACTGATACCAAGTGCCGTAAGGGTGATAGCGACCAGGTCAGCGAAACGAGTAGCTAACACGTAAGCTCCGGTGCTGGATTCGTCAACCAGAAACCCGAGCATAATTACATCAACTTGACGATTGAGGACCATTGCCGCAGCAACGAACAGCAAACTAGCACACGCGAATATCCATTGATTTCGGGTTGAAGGATCAGGATATTGAAAACTCATTCCCCGACCCGCGAGGACGCCAACACAAAGCACAGCCAGAGCGATCACCGCAGCAAATAAATAGAGCGAGATTGCCAAATCGGCATCTACCTGGATACCCGATTGCCAACACGCAACGACCATCGCGACCAGCAATAGAGGCCTGAGAACACCATCAGGCCCTTGGGCGAGCAAAAACCTTTGCTCACCTTTTGCGACGCCCTTGAAAGGAGCAATGATCGAAAAAACCAAGATCAGACCGCCCACAACCAGTTTGGCTGCACCGCCAAGAGCACCCACACCTCTTTCGCCGACAGTTTGGATCATAATGTTTGCAAGACTCACCGAGCACAAAGCGAATGCCAATACTGTTATAACGCTAAATCCCACGAGCTCTTGGCGTAGCTGGAATCGAATTGCGCGGCCGCCCTTCGCACCAACTTCGCGGAACAGAAATGTTTCAGTTCCGAATGCACCTAAAATCGACGCAATTCCGACGATACTGAGTGCATGCCCGTAGATTCCGTATTGCTCAGGAGGCATGATTTTGGCTAGTAGCAACCCTGAAAACGCCATTGCCGCGAGGGTCGCAGCCCGCAAAAGGAGACTTAGGCCAAATCCTCGCAGCTTAATCAGCCACCTCGCCACTACTGCCGCTGCAGCGCGCTATGGACAAAACCAACCAACGGACTGGCGCAGCCCTTGCGTGATCAGGATTGATGGCGCGTAGCCCAACATGGACGTGATCCCCTGAATATCCGCCAACGAATGTCGGACGTCGCCTACGCGAAAACTCCGATAATTCGGCCGTTGTACCGCCGCACCTTTTACCTTTTCCACTGCATTTGCTAGCCCATCGAACAACTCATTCAAAGTCGTACGCTCACCACAAGCCACGTTATAAACCCGATTCACCGCATCCTCGTCTGCCACCGCTGCCAACAAGTTCGCCTGCACCGCGTTATCGATATAGGTGAAGTCCCGGCTCGTCTCCCCGTCCCCATTGATGTAGACCGGCTCGCCGCGCAGAATGGCGCCGATCCACTTTGGGATGACCGCGGCGTAGGCGCCGTCCGGATTTTGGCGCGGGCCGAATACGTTGAAGTAGCGCAGGCCGATCGAGTTGAAGCCGTAGCAGCGCGCGAAGACGTCGGCGTATAGCTCGTTGACGTACTTGGTGACCGCGTAGGGTGACAGCGGCTTGCCGATGCGCTCTTCCACCTTGGGCAGCTCTTCCGAGTCGCCGTAGGTGGAGCTCGAGGCGGCGTAGGTGAAACTCTTCACGCCTTCGTCTTTTGCTGCGACCAGCATGTTCAGGAAGCCGTCGATGTTCGCGCGGTTGGTGTTGATCGGGTCTTCGAGTGACCGGGGAACCGAACCCAGCGCGGCCTGGTGGGACACGTAATTGACCCCAGCCACGGCTCGGCGGCAGTCATCGAGGTCGCGGATGTCGCCTTCGATAAACCGGAAACGGGCCCATTGTTCGGCGCTTACACATGACCGCACGTCGTCAAGGTTGTGCTGGAAACCGGTCTCAAAGTTGTCCAGGCCGACAACGGCCTGGTCCAGCGACAGCAGTTTTTCCAGCAGGTTGGCGCCGATGAAACCGGCGACGCCGGTGACCAGCCAGGTCCTGGGTGTGGCCTTCAGCGCGGATTGGACTTCTTCGTATCGGGTCATGCTTACAGCCTCGCCGTTGCCCGCGTGCCGAACACGCTCTTGATGTCAAAATACACACAGTCGCCGCGTCCCCAGCCGATCAGCGACTCGGCGGACACGGCCTCAAACTGCCTGTGTGCGACGGCGCCGATGACCGCGTCATAGCTGTCTTGCGCCGGCTCGGTCACCAGGCGTATCCCCCGCGACTGTTCAGCGCTGACCCAGGGATCCAGCACGTCCACGTCGCACCCGGCCGCCTGCAATTCCGCGATCAACCGAAACACCTGGCTATTCCGTGTATCCGGGCAGTTTTCCTTGAATGTCAGCCCCATGACCAACACACGCGCGCCGTCAGCGGCCACACCGCGCTCGGCCATCAGCCCAACCACTTTCGAGGCCACGAAGGTGGCCATGCCATCGTTCACACCGCGCCCGGCCAGGATGATCTGCGGGTCGAAGCCGACAGCCCGCGCCTTGTGGGTCAGGTAATACGGATCCACGCCAATACAGTGCCCGCCGACCAGGCCGGGTGTGAACGGCAGGAAATTCCACTTGGTGCCGGCGGCGGCGAGCACGTCGCGGGTATCCAGGCCCAGCCGGTCGAACAGCATCGCCAGTTCGTTCACCAGCGCGATGTTCACATCCCGTTGTGTATTTTCGATGACCTTGGCGGCCTCGGCGACGCGGACGCTGGGCGCGCGGTGGGTGCCCGCGGGCACGATGGCGCTATATAGCCCGTCGATGAAGTCCAGTGACGCGGCGCAGCAACCGCTCACCACCTTGACGATGCTTTCCAGTCGCCGCGTGCGGTCGCCGGGGTTGATGCGCTCGGGGCTGTAGCCGTACCAGAACCCTTCGTTGCTGCCGCCCCGCAGGCCGGACAACTGCTCCAGCGCCGGCACGCAGACCTCCTCGGTGGCACCGGGGTAGACCGTTGACTCGAACACCACGGTATCGCCCGGCTGCAACTGCGGGCCGATGGCCTCGCAGGCGGCGTGCAATGGCGAAAGGTCGGGCTCGTTATCCTCGGTGACCGGGGTGGGGACAGTGACGATATAGACATTGCAGTCGGCCAGTACCGCAGCCTCGTGGCCCAGGCGCGCCCCACCAATCACCGCCAATTCCTCGGCAGAGAGTTCGCCGGTTCGGTCTGATCCGCTGGCCAGTTCCGTCACCCGGCCACGGTCAAGGTCGAAGCCGGTGACTTCAAAATGCCTGGCAAATGCCGCCATCAACGGCGCGCCCACGTAACCCAGCCCGATGATGGCGATGCGAGGCAATGAATGGCTCATTCGCCGCCCTCCCCGTTCACTTCACGCTGCAACTGTTCGATCTCGCCCTTCAGTCGTTCGTACTCGTCCATTCTCCTCTTCAGAAAGCGCGCGGTGATGCGCGCCTTCGCCTCAATGCCCTGCGGAGTGAGCTTGTACAGGTAGGCGCGCTTGTTCTGGCTGTTGCGGAAGTTCCGGGCCTTGACCAGGCCTTTCTCCACCAGCGCGCGCAGGCAGTAGTTGGTCTTGCCCAGGCTCACGCCCAGGTGTTCGGCCAGCTCGCGCTGGCTGACCTGCGGGTGGCTGTCCAGGTAGCGGAGCAGCCGGAACTGGGTTTCGTTGGGATTGCTCATCATCTTGAATATGCCGTGCGCGGGAATCGGGCACGCTACCGCCACACGGTGCGTGGGCACCGCGGGTGGAAAAACTCTGGCGCCAGATTCAGACGGCGCGTTTCAGTGCCAGCGCATCCACTTCAACCAGGGTCGATCGCCCCAGCAGGCCCAGCATCAGCATGGCCCGGGTTTCACCACAGCGCTCGGCGAGCACGCCTTCAAGCCCGGCCAGCGGGCCGGTGAAGACCTGGACACGGTCCCCTACCCGCACCGGGTCAGGAGCCAACCTGATCAGGCCGGTCGCGTCGTCCTGTCGGGACCGTAAGGCCTGGATGACTCCAGCGTCGACCTGCAACAGGGAACACCCCGTGCGCACCAGGTCAACGGCGCCGCGGGTGGAACGCACGACCGCCAGGTTCTGCCGGCCGGGCTCCGCTTGCAGGAACAGGTAACGGGGAAACAAAGGTTCAGCGCGCAGCTTCTGTCGCCGCAGCTTCTGGTACGGGTTTTCCGCCAGCGGCAAAAAGCAATCGAAGCCCTGGCGCTGCAGGTGCTCTCTCGCGACCCGTTCCTGGCGAGGCCGGGTATAGACGGCAAACCACTCCATCCATTCACCTTAGCAGGTTGTGTTCACTCTTTGAACATGTGTACCCGCATCCAGCGCAGGTAGGCCACGCCGGTGGCGATAAAGGCGTAGAAACGAATGCACTCGGGCACGCCGAACCACTCCATGGCAATGCCAGCAACCATGAACCCGGCACTCAGCAACACGACTACGCCCCAGGTCTGCCCCACACTGAGCCCTGACTGCGCCAGCGCGTGGTGCAGGTGCCGGTCGTCGGCACTGAAGGCGGACCGGCCGGCCCGCCAGCGGCTGGCCATCAAGCGGGTGGTATCGAGTAATGGTAGGCCGAAAATCCACACCGCCGTCATCGGCGCGAAGGCACGCTCCACGCCCGTGCGGCTGCCATTGCCCAGGTCGATAAAGAACCAGGCCAGCAGCAGGCCCAGCAGCAATGAACCGGAATCACCCAAAAACACCCGGGCCACGGGGTTCCATGGCAGCCGTGCATTCAGTAAAAGGAAGCCGCATACCGCACCGGCCGAAACCAGCAGGCTGGGCAGCATGTCGGCCCGGCCGCCCACGGCCGCCAGCAGTGCCATCGACAGGCAACAGAGCACAAAAATGCTACCGCTGACGCCGTCGACACCGTCGATCATGTTGAACGCGTTGATGACACCCAGCGCCGCGAAGACCGTGATGGGCACCGCCAGCAGGCCAAGATCAAGGACCCGGTCCATGAACAGGCGCCCAAAATCCGCAAGGTAGACGTCGGCGACAAAAACCATGACCAGGCAGGCCATGGTCTGCAGGCCGAACCGCACGGAAGCGCTAAGGGGCCATCGGTCATCAACCAGCCCGGTCACCATGATCAACGCACAGGCGGCTGGTAATGCCGCGGTGCCAACACCAGCCAGCGCCAGGGTCGCGAACAATCCGCCAAAGATAGCCGGGCCACCCACCAGTGGCGTGGGCTCAATGTGTTGCTTTCTCCCGGAAGGCCAGTCCAGCCACCCGGCCCGTCGGGCGACAGGCACCAGCGCCGCCGCCATCAGCAGCGTGATCCCTGCGGCCACCCATGGCCAGTTTTCCCCTTGCAATGACATTCCACCCTCCACGTCCATGTGGCCGAATTATGATGCTATATTGGGTGTTGGTCGAACCGGTTTTTTTTGAGGCCCAGATGCCCATCCGCATGAAATGCCTTTCCAGGACGCCATTGTCCGTCCTGATCGCATCCGTTCTTGTCAGCCCAGCCATCCTGGGCCAGCAGGACGCCGACCAGACCACCCTGTACACCACGGTGGACGAGAAGGCCATTTACATCCAGCAGGGCGACCGCCAGATTGACGTCAAATCGGGTGAATCTGCGGCGATCACGCGCAGCGGGCTGGAGTTTTTGGATGCCCGCCCTGCGGCGCTTAACTGGCCCTGCGGTACCGGCTACGCCGGAAATCGCGGCCAGCTCGAGACCTTTGCCCTGGACAGCCTGCCAGCAGGTGAACAGATTCGCGGTGTCGCACAGAATTTCTTCGAACAGCAGATGGTGCTCGACAGCCAACCGCATTTTCTTGATGGCGGCTCGCATGGGGCGTTTCCTGCAGCCGAGATCGATGCGTTTGTCTCCGACGCCTATTGGTATGTCGCCGGCCCCGCTGACGCGCCACAGGCCGCGTTGCGCCCGGACACACTGATCATCGGCCTGTTCTACGGCACCGGCCAGGTCATCGTTGACACCAATCACCTGGCAGACCTGAAGGCGAAGTACGGCGACGACCCTATTCCGACACTGTTCCAGTACCACGACCAGAACGTCGTGCCGATTTCCTACTTCGGCGACGCGCCTACGCCGGGAAACATCGCCCAGGTTTATGCGGAAAACGGCATCCTGCCCGCGTCGCCGCCGGTGATCTTTGCGGGTGATCGCCATACCGACTTTGTCGCCGAAGTACTGGCCGATTCGGTCGGCGCGCCGGCGATGGGCGATATCGACCCGGCCCGGGCGGCGCAGTTGCGAAACGACCTCTCCGCCAACGGTTTCAATGGCAAGCCCATCAACCTGGCGCTGGTGCCGGGTTCCGCCCAGGTCACAGCCGATGAGCCCGAACGTCTTCGGGTTGCGGGCAACATGGGCATGCAGACCGTGCCCGCGATGTTCTCGGTCTACGACGACGAATCACACGCGCGCCACTGCGGCGTCGCACCGCCGGTGGCCGCCGCGGGTGTCATGGGCACGGAACAGGGCGATGCACCGGGCGCGCAACCCCCGACTGATCCGCCGACGGACCCGGTACTACCCCCAACCATTCCATTGCCACCGGATGCCGGCCCGCCGGATGGTCCTGACCAGCCCCCGGTGCCGCCGGAAATCGAACTGCCCGACCCGCCCCAGCCGGAACTGCCGGCCAGCGAGAACTGATCATGGTTCCGGCCACTGGCCGGGCATAAAAAAACCGCGCCCTGGAGCGCGGTTTTTTTTGTCCCTGGAAACGTCGCGAACTATTCGCTGAAGCTCGCGCCCTCTTCTTGGCAGATGGTGCCGTCGTCACACAGCAGAACCGAGAACTCGGTGCCGCGGACACCCATCAGCGCCACCGGCGTTTCCACCTTGAAGCTCTCGGGTTCAGACTTCGCCATCGCGCCGGTCAGGACGCGCAGGCCACCTTCGACCAGGCTCAGCGTTGCCGCATTACCTTCCTGGCCGTTGTAGACGTATTCCTTGATGTCGAGGATGCTGTTCGGCGTCACCGTCACCTTGGCGCCGTCCACGAATTGCAGCACCGCAAAGCTCTTTGGCCCGGTGATGATCCGCTCTTCCTCGCTGACCCCGTCCCCGCGTTGCAGGGCGCGCCGATCGGTCTCGCGTTCGGCGAATACATCACCGCGCGAGGCCACCAGCATGGCCGTGTCGTCATCCGCGACCGCCGGGAGCGTGGCTGCCAGTGCCATGATTCCCGCGATCAGGGTAGTGCGAAACCTATTCATTTCCCTTGTCCCTCAGCGGTGCCCAACAATAACCGCCTAATCGTTACAGTATATACCCGCCAGCGAAACTTTAGTTGGCGGCATGTGCCATGTGCTTGTCAGAAAACCGGATGCGACAAACACACCCTTACCACGACATACGGAAAATCAACCGGTTCCATATCATTCAGGGGCTATTTCGAGTCGTGCGTATAAACGCCATCCCAGTCCGCTGGCGGGGGCTCCGCCCTGAACGTGCGAATGCGCTGCAGGTACATGCGGTAAAGCAACTTGTCCGGCACCTGGTCAACCAAGTCCAGCATGATGCCCTCGGCGCCATCCCAGTCCAGTGCGCGGTACAGTTTCATCGCCTGTTCGAACTGCAACAGGCGGGCGCGTTCGATGTCCGGCACCCTCGACGCCTCACCAACCACTTCGTAGATGCCAACCGGCAACCGCTTGCCCTTGACCCGGACGCGATCGATCTCGCGGTAGAGAAAGCGGTCCGCGGCGGCGTCCCGGGTGAACTCGCTGACCAGCATCTCGACCCCGTAGGCCTTGGTCAGCCCTTCAAGCCGCGACCCCAGGTTGACCGAGTCACCCAGCACGGTATACGCGCGCCGGAACCGCGAACCCATGTTGCCCACGCTCATGGTGCCGGTATTGACGCCGACACCGATCTTCAACTCGGGTTTGCCCTCCTCGACAAATGATTCGTTCAGCGCGGTCAACGCGTTCAGCATGCCCAGGCCAGCGACAATCGCGTGCTCGGCATGGTTGGCGTCGCGCAGCGGCGCGCCCCAGAACGCCATGATGCAGTCGCCCATGTACTTGTCGATGGTGCCGTGGGTCTCGTGTACAACCTCGGTCATCGGCGTCAGGAAGCGGTTCAGCAGGTCAGACAGCTCCTGTGCGTCCAGTGCCTCGGAGATGGTTGTGAACGAGCGGATATCGGTAAACAGTACCGACAGTTCCCGTTTCTCACTTTCCATCGAGTAGTGGGTCGGGTCATGCGCCATTTCCGAGACCAGATCCGGCGGCACGTATTGGCCGAACAGGTCGTTCATGTGCGAACGGCTGCGTGACTCGAAGAAGTAGCCGTAGACCATGTTGAGCAGGTAGGTACCAAACAACACGATCAGCGTGGTTGCCAGCGGCAGGACATGGAGCTTCTCGTCCCAGAGGTAGGCATTGGTCCATACCGCGGCAGTCACCATGACGATCAGCAGCAACGTGGCGTACACCGCCGACAGCACCGGCAACACCAGCGCGGCCAGCAGGCCGAAGGCCAGCACGGCGATGAGTTCCGCGGCCTGGGTATAGGCCGGTTGCCAGCGGAAGCTGTTGTCGAGAATGCCCGCCAGCACGTTGGCATGGACCTCCACCCCGGGGTAAATCGAGCCGAATGGCGTCGATCGCAGGTCAACCAGCCCCGGGGCCGTCGCGCCGATCAGCGTGATCGAACCGGCCAGTTGTTCGGGGTTGGGCACAGTGCCGTTGATGACGTCAGTGGCCGACACGTAATTGAAACTGCCGGCGCCACCACGGTATGGCACGAGCACCGCGCCCTGGGCGTCAACGGGGATGTGCCGTTCACCCAGAACAATGGCCTCCAGCGGCGGATAGCCTTGCAGCAACAACGGTGCGTCAACAAACACCGGCAGTGCGATGTCATCCAAGTAGGTCGACGCCATGGCCAGCGACAGCGACTCGTAAGCGTTGTTGCCGTAGGCGTGCAGCAGCGGCGCACGCCGAACGATGCCGTCCTCACCGATCAGCGGGTTGCTGATAAAACCCGCGGACCAGGCGCCCTCGGTGATCTCCGGCACATTGGCGCTGTAGCCCGTCGCGGTGGGCAGGCGGATATCGTCACGGATAGCGTCGTCGAACTCGAACGCCGCAATCGGCAGGTCGCCAGTCTCGTACTGGGCCCGTTCATCGGTATGGAAATAGAAGGCAACCACGCTGCGGCCCTGTGCCAGGGCATCGCCAAAGATCGCGTCCCGGTCAAGCTGCGGCGAGAACCGTTCCAGTTTGCGGCTGAATGCCGGGTCCTGGCGACCAAGCTGCTTCAGCGTTTCGAGTTCGAAACTGACATCCCGTTCCGGGAACACTACGTCGAAACCGACCACCTCGACCCCGTAGGCGTACAACTGCGAAACCAGTCGCGCCAGCTTGTCGCGCGACCAGGGCCAGTGGCCCTCGGCGTCCAGGCTGCGTTCATCCAGGGCGATGATGACGATCTTGTCATCCTTGCCGCCCGGGGCGCTCAGGCGCACCCGCGTGTCGTACAGCAGTCGTTCGAACTGCGCCACGAACGGAATGTGAATATTGCCCAGGATATGTGCCGCCAGCAGGCCGATAAGCGCCAGGGAAGACACCAGCCGGATCAGGTAACGTTTCAAGCCTTGTGCCCCCTGCCCCTTTCGGTCCTGTTAGGAGTATATCGAACCGCGCCGTGACTGCGCGCAGGCAATGCCCATGATCAGGGCATAGGCCATGGCCGTGGCCGGAATCTGCAGGCTGAAGTCGACCAGCGAATGCACGGCCACAAGGACCGTGGCGGCGATGCCCAGGGCCGGGTAGACCGGGTTGACCGAGCGCCGCCGCCAGCCGCGCAGGCAGGTCAGCAAAAGGGCCGCGATCACCGCAAACTGCGCCAGCGCCACCGGCCAGCCCAGCTCAAACAGGTTTTCCATGTAGGTATTGTGCGCCTTGTCGAAATGCGCGCGCAGGCGCTCATCGCGGTACAGCCTGAAACTGTCGGCGAAGGTGCCGTAGCCAAAGCCCAGGGCCGGGTTGTCATCGATGCCGCCGGCCACCAGCGTGTAGGCCTCAACACGCGAGGCCATGTCCGCACCGGAACGGTCGAGCCGCTTCATCAGCCCCGAACCGGTCAGCCAGAACGTGCACACCAGCGCCGCGACGACCATCGCCACCAGCACGCGCCGGCCGGTGCTGCCACGCCAGCGCCGCCAGCCCAATGCAGACAGGAACACCAGCGTCGCCGCCAGGGTGGCCGCAAAGCCACCGCGCGAGCCACTCAGAAATAGCGCCGCCGACATCAGCAGCAGCATGAGCAGTGGCCGCCAGGCGCTGACCAGGAACCGCTCCAGCCGCTGCGCCAGGTCACTGGACGGCAGCTGGTAAGCCGGGTTGCGTCGCGGCGCAACGTGGCGCCAGGACAACGCCAGCGCACACAGAAGCATCAGCCCCATCCAGGTGGCGAAGGAGTTGCGGTTGACGAAGGTGCCGCGGACCACGGTGCGGGCTTCAAATGGCCAGATACCCAGCAACCGATCCCACTGGCCGAAACAGGCCGCCAGGCCATACCCGGCCATCACCACGCCGGCGATGGCCAGCCAGCGCACCACCCCAGCCGCACGGTTCGGGTCCTGCCCCAGTTGGAAAGCAAGGAAAAACACGAGCCCGTAGGCCGCATACCGCATCAGCGCGGTCATGCCGTCATCGGCCGCCAGGGACACGGTCATCGGAAATTCCGAACCCGTGCCCAGTGCGCTAACGGCCAGGGACCACAATGGGTGAGCCCAGTCCGACGGCAGCCCGGCCCAAGTCTGCAGCCAGGCCCAGGCGCACACGAGGAGAAAAAGCACCGAGGCGACCAGCGGTGGTTGCCAGGCGCGGACCACCCGCAACAACGCCAACGCCGACCAGGCCACGCCCACCACGCCCATAAACAGCGCACAGACGCTCCAAGACCATTCCCGGTTCGAGCCGAAGGGAATGACGGCGGCGACAACACCCAGCAGCAACAGCGCCAGGAGCCCGGCTTCCAGCCGACTGCCCTGCCCCGCGCCCGGGTTCAAGCGGCTTCGGGCCCGGTCTGCAGCAGCCGCTGTTCGGTGCCTTCAAGCACCAGCGCGGTCAGCACACCGGAGTGAAACGCGCCCGTGTCGATTCCGATACGGTTCGGCAGCATTTCCGGCTCGGTGGTGATGGTATGGCCGTGAACCACAACCACGCCGTGATTGGCCGGACTTTGCAGGAATTCATCGCGAATCCACAACAGGTCCTCGGTGTGCTGCTCATCCAATGGCACGCCAGGCCTGATTCCGGCGTGGGCAAAGAAATAGTCACCACCGCGCCAGCTGTCGAGGCCGCTGTCCAGGAAGGCCAGGTGCGTGTCCGGCAGGTGAGCTGCCAGAGAGCGGGCCAGCTCAGGGAGCTCCTTCATCAAGGGAAACAGCGACACGTTGACGCCATAGCTGGCCAGGGTTTCGCGCCCACCGAAGCCCAGCCATCCGGCGACGTTTTCCGGGTGCTGCATGAAGTCCAGCATAGCCTGTTCATGGTTACCGCGCAGGAAAATGCGCTCGAACCCGGGCAGCGGGTCATCCAGCAGCATGTCGATCACTTCCCGGGACTGTGTGCCGCGGTCAATGTAGTCGCCCAGGTAAAGCACGTGACGCTCGCCATCGAATCCTTCGACGTCTCCAAGGATTGCGCCGTGAAGGTCTTCCAGAAGGTCGGCGCGCCCGTGAATGTCACCGATGCAGTACATCCGCGCACCGGGAACGTACCGCGGCGCAACCATGTCCCGGGCTGGACCGCCCCCGGGCGCCTGTTCCGTGGCAGTCCGCCTGCGCA
Source organism: Marinihelvus fidelis (assembly GCF_008725655.1). Classification (NCBI taxonomy): domain Bacteria; kingdom Pseudomonadati; phylum Pseudomonadota; class Gammaproteobacteria; order Chromatiales; family Wenzhouxiangellaceae; genus Marinihelvus; species Marinihelvus fidelis. The sequence goes on from NZ_VYXP01000002.1 coordinate 37,412, forward strand.
GCTTATCCAGCAGGCGCTTCAAGCGATGCCTCCATCTCGTTCAGTAGCCCGGACCGCGTGGGTGCCAAAAGCTGGCGCATGGCGCCGATATCGAGCCGCCCCTGTGAAGCGCTATTAATGACGCCACGGCGGTCAACGGCCCAGGCCAGCGCGGTCTGGTCCAGTAACAGGGCCCGCGTATCCGCATCCAGTTGCCCAAGGTAGCGATAACCGAGCTCAAGGCGCGGCACCAGCAAGCCCGGCTCTACCCGGCCGGTGAGCATCGACATCGACAGGGACCCGGCGATCTGCCCGACAGGCACACCCAATGCCGCCTCGATCCGGGCGACCCGCAGCCATGTGGCCGGCTTGGCCGGCGCCTGCCGCAGGGTCTCCCTGGCTTCGGACAGGCTGGCTTGCAGCGCCTGGCGCTGTTCCGGTGAGCCCGGAACAGCGTCCAGTGCCTGCAGGTAGTACAGGAAACTGAGCCCCTCGTGAAAACGATAGTGATCCAGCTGCTCCAACGCCGATTGGCCGCGCGCAAGCAAGGCATCCATCTGCTCACCGGGTCGTTCACCGGTTTCGTGAAAGCGGGCCACGGCAGCATCGACCGGAATAAAGCGCACGGCCGCCTGCAATCGCGGCCAAGCCATGCCGGCCACCAGCGTGGCCAGCACGATCGTCAGCGAACCCAGCGCAATAGCGCGGCCAGCGGGCATGTCAGGCGAGTCGGGCATGACGGTAAAGTGTGCCACAGCGCGACATCGCTATGGAAACCATTCGCCTTCACGGGTAGGCTTGCATGAACACCGTTTAAACGAAGAAAAAGCGGTCACCAAGGGGACGACAATGACACGACGCAGACCATTCGACTGGCGAATTGCATGGTGCGCCATCCTCCTGTTGCTGCCCTGCGCGCCCGCGCTGGCTGCCGGCGGCGACATGCCTTCACTGGTACACGACATCGGCATCAGCCTGCTGACCGCGGGCCTGATCGCGCTGATCTTCAACCGCTTCGGCATTCCCAGTATCGCGGCCTTCCTGCTGGCGGGCATCATCGTTGGGCCCATCGGCCTTGAGCAGGTGACCGACCCGGTTAACGTCGACACCATCGCGCAACTGGGCTTCATCCTGCTGCTGTTCCTGATCGGCCTGGAGATTGATTTCAAGAAGATCTTCGGTAGCGGCAAGGCCATTACGTTATCGGGGCTGCTGCAGTACCCGCTGACCATCCTGTTTGGCGCGCTGTGCGTGAAGTTGCTTCTGGCCCTGGGCATCGGCGCCGAACTGCTGGGCACCAGCCCGTACTCCGCGCTGTACATGGGCGTGATCATCGCCGGGTCATCCACGCTGCTGGTGATCAAGCTGTTCCAAGAGCATTTCGAACTCGATACCGAACCCGGCCGCCTGTCGCTGGGCATGCTGATCTTCCAGGATATCTGGGTGATTATCGTCATCCTAATCCAGCCGAATATCGAAAACCCCGAGGTCATGCCCATCCTGATGTCGTTTGCCGGCATCGCCCTGCTCAGCGTGTTCTCGATCATGCTGGCGCAGATGGTGTTCGAGGTCTGCTTCGAATGGATCGCCAAGAGCCCGGAACTGACCCTGACGGCGGCGCTGGCCTGGTGTTTCACCGTGGTGTTTTTCGGCGCCAATATCGACACCATCTCGGTGATGGTCTTCGATTACAACCCGCACATGGCCGTCGGCGCCGGCATGTCGGCGCTGATCGCCGGCGCCTGCATCGCCAATTTGCCCTCGGCGACCGAGGTGATCACCAAGGTCAGCGTGGTCAAGGACTTTTTCATCACGCTGTTCTTTGTCGCCCTGGGCATCAGCATACCGGCGCCGGATGGCTGGGGCGTGCTGGTCCTGGCGGTCGCACTGGCGGTCATTGCACTGCTGGCCAGGCAGCTGGTGTTCTTCCCGCTGTTCTACTTTACCGGCGTTGACCAGCGCAACGCCCAGGTCGCGTCGATCCGCCTGGCGCAGATTTCGGAATTCGGCCTGGTGATTGCCTTCCTGGGCGTCCAGCAGGGTCACATCGGCGCCGAACTCAGTTCCGCCGTCATCTTCGCGTTTATCATCACCGCGTTGCTGACGCCGTTCCTGTACGGAAAAGCGTACGAGATCCACGCCGGCATGCAGGGCGTGCTGGAAAAACTGGGCTTCAAGGCGCCACCCGAATTGCGTGCCGAGGAAGGCCAGACCTACCAGCTGGCGCTGCTGGGCTTCCACCGCCATGCATCATCGCTGCTGTCCGACCTGCAGGACCGGGACCCGGAGCTGGTCCGCCAGACCCTGGTCGTGGATTTCAATGTCGCCATCCACCCGCGCATCGCCGCCACCGGCGCCACGGTCAAGTATGGCGACCTGAGCAATTCGGAAACCCTGCATCACATTGGCCTGGGACAGGCCCGGGTGGTGATCTGCACCATCCCGGACGACCTGCTGCGCGGTATCAGCAACCGTGAACTGGTGGCGATGGTCCGCGAAATGAACCCGGAGGCGATCATCATTGCCAACGGCATCAGCTTCGAAGAAGTTGACAAGGTCTACCTGGCTGGGGCTGACTATGTGTACATGGCGCGGTTGGAGTCTGCGGGCGCGCTGGGAGAAGCGATTGGCGAAGCGCTCTCCGATCGGATCGATGTGTTCAGGGAACGGAACATCGACCGGCACCGGCTCAAAAAAGGCAGGAATGAAGTCCTGACCTGAAGGACAACAGGGACGACGCCATGACACGGTTGGTCCAGATTACCGACACGCATATCCAGCCTCCGGGCGAGCGCCTGTACGGGCTGGTGGATACGTCGGAACACTTGCGCGCCACCATCGCGACGATCCGCAGGATCCGACCCACGCCCGACCTGGTGGTCATCACCGGCGACCTTGTCGAGCGCGCCGATGCGGAGAGCTACGCCCATTTCCTGGAGCTGGTTTCACCGCTGGAGATGCCGGTCTACGTGCTACCCGGCAACCATGATGAGCCCGAGATGATGGCGTCCCTGCTATCGCACACCACCTGCTTTCCGGTATCGGACGATACCTTCCAGTATGCCGTCGAAATCAACGGCTTCCGTATGCTGGCGCTGAACAGTCATGCCGGTGGCAGCGAGCTGCCGGAACTCGACGGCGAGCATCTTGACTGGCTGAAAAACGAACTGCCGCGCTCGGACGCACCCACCCTGCTGGCCATCCACCACCCCCCCATGCAGACCGGCATCGAGTTTATCGACATGGGTGGCAGCGCCTGGTACCAGGGGCTGAAGACGGTGCTCGAGGGTGAGCACAACGTCCGGTTGATCATCTGCGGCCACTGCCATACCGACCTGGTCGGCCGTATCGCCAACGTCCCCGTCTACATGTCAGGCGCGATCGCCCACCAACTGGTGGCCGCCAGGGACATGGACGTGGCGCCGGCGTTTGCGGCGGCGCCTGTTCCCCCGGTGCTGCACCGGCTGGTCGACGGCGAGTTTGTCAGTGGTAGCTATCCGTGGCCGGCCGACGTCGAGGAACAGCGCATCGACCGCACTTCCAATATCGACTGGAAAGACCTGAAACTGCAGATGATGGGCTCGAAAGCGCCCTAGCTGTTGTAGTACTGGCCATAACGGCCGTAGTGGTAGTAGTAGCCCGAATCCCCGTAACCGAGCCGGCCATAGCGTTTCAGGTCCACCTGTTGCAGAACGATGCCGGCGATATCCGTACCCGACTTTCTCAGCTGGTCCAGCGCCGCGCGCGCGACCTTGCGCGGGGTCTTGTCCCAGCGCACCACGAACAGCGTCTTGTCGACGATGGTGCCGATCACGCGGGCATCCGCTACCGCCATGACCGGCGGTGCATCCACCAGCACGTAGTCATAGTCCTGCTTCAGCCGCTCGATCAGCTGGCGCATGCGCTTTGACGCGAACAGGTCCGAGGCACTGACGTAGCGCGCGTCACCGGAAAGCAGGATATCCAGGCCGCTGCCCTCGTGATGGAGCAGGAATGGCTCCACCGCGTCCTCACGGGCAATCATGTAGTCAGTCAGGCCTGCGGCGTCGGCAGGCAGCTCGAGCTTCTTCTCGATACTGGAGCGGCGCAGGTCGCCGTCGACGATGATCACCCGGCTGCCGGTCTTGGCCAGTACAGTACCCAGGGTCAGCACCAGCGACGTCTTGCCTTCCTCCGGTACCGATGAGGTCACCTGGATGGCCTTGATCCTGGCGTCAGGGTCGGACAGCTGCAGCGCGATCTTCAGCGAATTCACCGCCTCCACGTAGCCGGAATTGTCTTTCTCGATCACGTGCTGGTGCGGCGGGATCTTGCCCTCGACGCGCGGCAACACCCCGATCGCGTGCATGCCCAGTTCCTGCTCCACCTGCTCCGGGCTGAACATGCCGGGGCTCAGCAGGTGCAGTGCAAAGACCAGTGCGCAGGCGCCAACAAATCCCAGCAGAATGATGGTAGCCAGCATGCGCCCGCGGTTCGGCCACGACGGGCTGCCCGGGATCTCGGCGCGCGACAAGATGCGCGCGTCCGGTGTTTCCGTGCCCTCGGTACTGGAGCTCTCCTTGAAACGCCCCAGGAAGGTCTCAAACAAAGCCCGGTTGGCCGCCGCCTCGCGCTCCAGCGCCCGCAGCTGCACCGCCTCGCGATTCTGGGCGCCACTGCGTGATTCGGCTTCCCGTAGGCTGGAGCCCAGACTGGCCTCGCGCGTACGGGCGACCTCGACCTCGTTCTCCAGGCCGGTAATGATTTTCTGGATTTCTTCGCCAATGCGATTGCGGATGTCGCCGAGCTCGGCGTCCACCTGCAGCATGCGCGGGTGCTTCGGCCCGTACTCGACCGCCAACTCGGACTGGCGCCGCATCACCGCCGCCTCCTGGCTGCGCATCTCCTGGATCAGCGGAGAAGACAACACCTCGCCGGCGGTCTCCACGCCGCCGCCATCGGCGGCCACCAGCCGGTTGACCTGCGCCAGCCGCGCCTCGGCCTCTGCGCGCTCGGCCCGGGCGATGATCAGCTGGCTGTTGATGGATGACAGTTGCTCGGACAGGATGTCGCCGCGCGCGCCCTGGGTCAGGCCGTGCTCGGCACGGTACATCTCCACCGCCTGCTCGGAATCGCGAACCTTGCGCTCCAGCTCCGCCAACTGGTCAGCCAGCCAGCCGCTCATGCGCTCCGAGGCCTCCAGCTTGGCTTCGAGTTTGTCAGTGATAAACGCCTCGGGCAGTTCGTTGGCCACCTGCGCGGCCACCCGCGGGTCCGCGGAACGGAAACCGATCTGGATAATGTCGGTGAACTCAACCGGGGTCACGCTCAGCCGAGACAGGTAAATATCAACGGCGCGCACCATGCGCCGGCGCTCCAGCTCTTCCTCGCCGGGGGGAACCTGGATCAGTTCGCCATCGCGGGCGCCGCGCCAGCCATCCTTCCACGACTGCGGGATCCAGTGCCTGGGGTCGATCCAGTAGGCCAGGCTGAAGCCACTATCCGCCCCGCGCAGGGACGGATTGAACTCGGGATGACTGAGCAGGTCCAGTCGCTCGATGACCTTCTCTGACAGTCCCCGCGACTTCAGCACCTCGACCTCTTCCAGCGCCTCGGGCCCGAAATAGCGCTGGTAAAGCATCGAGTCGAGGTCTACCGGGCGGCTGTCATGCACACCGATCATCAACGACGAACGGGCGGTGTAGACCGACGTGAGCTGGTTAACGTGCAGGTAGCCCACCACGGCCACCAGCAGGGTCACCAGCACGATCAGCCGGCGCCGGAACCACAGCAATTGTAGGTAGTCGAGCAGTGGAAACGGCTCGGACGCGGAGGATTCCGGCAGTGAAGCGCCCTCGGGGCTTGCGGACGTCATACCGTCAAAGGATCAAAACATGCGTTCATCGACGCGGATGATATCACCGGGTTGAACGCGCTCGTTGACGCCCAGGCGCAGTTCCTCCTCATCCGGGTCGCCGGCGCGGGTGACATAGACAATGTCTTTCTTGGCGCGGTAGGTGTAGCCGCCCGCGATGGCAATGGCATTCAGGTAGGTCATGCCATCAACAAAGGGATAGGCGCTGGGCTGGCCGACTTCACCGATGATGTAGAACGGCCGGTAGCTGAGCACCGATACCGACACGCGGGGGTTGACCAGGTAATCCGGCTTCAGGCGACTGACCAGTTCGACCTCGAGATCAGACGCGGTCATGCCGTTGGCATCCACCTGGCCGATCAGGTGCATGGAAAACCGGCCGGAGCCATCGAGCGTGTATTCGCCGCTCAGCTCGGCCTGGTTGAAGACATTGACTTCAAGGCTGTCCCCGGGACCCAGGCGATAGTTCTCATCGACAGGGCCATCCGCCGTCTCCACGGTGGCCGCCGGGGCCAGGGAGGAAAACAACAGGAATACGATCAGCCAACACGCACGCGAAACAGTCAGAGCTCCACTCCCAGGTTCAGGAAGTAACGGTTGGTATCGTAATCGAACGTGCCCAGGTTGGCATCCTGCGACTCGCGCGTGTAGCCCACGGTCAGCGACAGGTTGCGATTGAACAGGTAACTCGCCCCCAGGCCCCAGCGGGTCACATCGGTATCTTCCAGTTCGGTATCCGACATACCGGGGTTCTCATAATTATTGGTCGTCCAGGACCCACGCAGGTGGAGCAGGAAGTTGGGCATGACTTCCTGTTGCACGCGAACCGAGTAGAGCTGGCTGAAATAGCCGGAAGTTCCCGGCTGGGTGGTTTCCTGTGGGCCACCGGCGAACCGGACATTGACCAGCGTGGTCTGCCGGGGTGTCCAGGTCAAGCCGGCACCCAGGTTCAGGCCGTCAACATCCTGTAGCCGGGGGTCATCATAGTCCTGCTCGGACCAGCCCAGGGACAGGTCGCCGGTCAACAGGTCCGTCATGTCCCAGGCCACGCCTACGGACACCCCGGTGCCCGACGAGTCGCGATGGTAGCCATTGTCATCAAGCGGCTGGTCATAGTCGATGTCGTTCATGCCCCAGGTCGCGAAGATCGCGGTTTCCGGGCCCAGCTGCCAGTCGCCGCGCAGGGTCAGGCGATCCTGTTCGCGGTTGCGATCCTGGTTGTCGATGACGTCACCGTCGATGGTGCGGTTGTTGTCGTAATCGAAGAAGCTGTGGTTGTAGTAAACGCCCAGCTTGAGCCGGTTAAAAACATGGTCGTAGCCGGCGCCGTAACCACCGTAGTCAAATACCGTTGGCTCAACACCAAACCGCGCATCAGGGCTGCGACGATCCTCGTGCAGGTGCATCCATTGCGCGTCGTAACTGAACCAGTCATCGCGGCGGACATCGATGCGACCATCGAGTTGGGTCGTCCAGTCCTCGTAGTCGTTGGCGCCGTAGTCACTGTAACTGGCGAAGTCAGCCGAGGCGGAAGCGTTCAGCGCATGTCGGTTCCAATTGCTGACCAGGTTGGCCCATGGCCGGACATGCAGGATGTCGTCATCCAGTTCGTCTTCAGGCAGGTAGAAGACGTTGTCGTTGTGCTCCCAGCCCAGGTCGACACCCGGAAACAGGTGGAAACTGCCGATACGCGCACCCACGGGCTGGTAGTCCACAGGCTTTTGCTGGATAGAGCGCTGCATGATGCCCGGATCGAAGTACTGCTGCGCGCTCGCGGCGGGCGCGACCAGCACGGCCAATAAGCCGGCCAGGCTCCACAGCCAGCGATGTCTGCAAGCGGAAATCAGCAAAATTGTCCCCTTTCTCTCATGCCATACCCGTTGTCTGTCACAGTGTGCCCCGCCGGGCGAGCGCAACATCCGGGTTGTCGCACCGCACAAGTATAGGGAATGGGGCATACGAGATAAAGAAACACCTGCATGGTCGGTTATCATGCCCCTCACCTTCTGGACGGCGGCTTAACCATGACACGCAGAATCAGCATTATTGTGCTTCTCTCCGGCCTGCTGGGTCTGAGTCCAGACGCCTTTTCGGAAGCGCTGCGTGTGGCCACGTTCAACGTCGCCATGGGACTGGACCGGCAGGGCGCACTGGCCGAAAGGCTGTCTACCGGCGAGGACCCGGGCCTGCGCGCCATGGCCGAGGTGCTGCAGCGGGTCCGCCCGGATATCGTACTGGTCAACGAATTCGACTATGCCGCGTTCACACCGGCCGCGCAGCGACTGAGTAAGCATTACCTGGCCAGGGCCCAGAAACCGGAACTCGAGCCCATTGACTACCCCTACCACTACACTGCCCCGGTCAATACCGGCGTCGGCAGCGGTCTGGATCTTGATGGCGACGGCCAGTTGAATGGCCCGGGCGACGCCTGGGGTTTCGGCCGCTTCCCGGGCCAGTACGGCATGCTGCTGCTGTCACGCTGGCCCATCGATACCGAAACCGTGCGCACGTTCCAGAACTTCCGCTGGAGCCAGTTGCCGGGCAGTGAGCCACCGGCGGCGCCCGGCGAACCCGCGTTTTACGACGACGCCACCTGGGCGGCCCTGCGGCTGAGCTCGAAAAGCCACTGGGATATCCCGGTACAGACCCCGGCAGGGACCGTCCACGTGCTGGCCAGCCACCCCACCCCGCCCGTGTTCGATGGTCCCGAGGACCGCAACGGCCTGCGCAACCGCGATGAAATCCGTTTCTGGGCCGAGTACATCGAGCCGGGTCAGGGCGCAGCACTGGTCGACGACCAGGGCGTGGCCGGCGGCCTGCCGGTCGACGCGACCTGGGTCATGCTGGGCGACCTGAACGCCGACCCACTGGATGGCGAATCACCACCGGGCGGAATCGACCGTTTCATGTCCGCCGACTGGGTCAATCACGATTGCACGCCCGCCAGTGCCGGCGGCGTCGATGCCGCGGAACGACAGGCCGGGGCCAATGCGCGCCATCGTGGCGACCCCGCGCACGATACCGCCGATTTCGACGACCGCCATGCCGGCAACCTGCGCGTCGATTACGTGCTGACCGGTTCTGCCAGCCGGGTTAGGGACTGCGGGGTGTTCTGGCCCGCCCCCGGGGAGCCGAGTCATAACATCGTCGAGTTTTCCGATCACCGACTGGTGTGGATTGACCTGGAACCGGCCGGATACAACCCAGCCACGGATAACAGGGTGACCGAGCCGTGACCGGTGATGTTGAAAGCGACGATAGCCTGGCAGCACTGTACCGGCAGGCGGTCCTGACCCACGCGGCCGCGCCTCACGGCCAAGGCGTGGCCATCGAGGCCACTCACGAGGCTGAAGGCCATAACCCGCTATGCGGTGACCGGGTGGTCATCCGTTTGCAAATCTTGCCGGCGGACGGGCTAGTGAAAGCGGCGGCCTTCGACGGCGAGGCCTGCGCCATCTGCCTGGCCTCGGCGTCGCTACTCTGCCAGCACCTGCCCGGCAAGGCACAGGGCGACCTGGAAGCAATGATCGATGGTTTCTCGGCCGCCCTGGTGAACGGCGACCACGTGATTGAGAAATGCCCGGCCTTTCTGCAGCCGATGCTGGGCGTGCGTGCCTACCCGGCTCGCATCGCCTGCGCCACCCTGCCGTGGCGAACCGCCATCGACGCCATTACCCCCTGATCCCCGGCTACCCGGCCAGCGGGGATTTCAGCGCCTGCTCCTTCAGCTTCGCAATACGGTCGCGTGTCGCGGCGGCTTCTTCAAACTCCAGGTTCTCGGCGTGCCTGAACATGGCTTTTTCCAGCTCGGCGATCGCCCGACCCAGTTCGGCGGCGCTCATGCCGGCATAGTTGGCCTTTTGTTCCGCCACTTTCGCCATTGCCGTGGGGGCGCGTTTCGCGCCTGGGCGGCCGTCCCGGGCGCCATCCATGACATCGGCGATGCGCTTGGTCACGGTGACTGGCGTAATGCCATGTTCTTCGTTCCAGGCCATCTGCTTCTGCCGGCGTCGCTCGGTCTCGTCCATGGCACGACGCATGGAGCCGGTGATCGTGTCGGCATACAGGATCACGCGGCCGCGAAGGTTGCGGGCGGCGCGGCCCATGGTCTGGATCAGCGAGCCCTCCGAGCGCAGGAAGCCTTCACGGTCGGCATCGAGAATGGCGACCAGTGAAACCTCTGGCATATCAAGGCCTTCCCTGAGCAAGTTAATGCCAACTAGCACATCAAATTCGCCCAGTCGCAGGTCGCGAATGATCTCCACGCGCTCCACCGTGTCAATATCGGAGTGCAGGTAGCGCACCTTCACGCCGTGCTCGGACAGGTAATCGGTCAGGTTCTCGGCCATCCGCTTGGTCAGCGTGGTCACCAGCACACGGTCGCCCATCTCGACCCGGTCGTTGATCTCGGACAGCAGGTCGTCGACCTGCTCGGCCACCGGCCGGATTTCCACTTCCGGGTCGACCAGGCCGGTCGGCCGCACCACCTGCTCCACCACTTCACCGCCGGAAAGCTCCAGCTCGTAGGGCCTGGGCGTGGCGGAGACAAACACGGTCTGGCCGGCTCGCGCTTCCCACTCTTCGAACTTAAGCGGCCGGTTGTCCAGCGCGGACGGCAGCCGGAAGCCGTAGCTGACCAGGTTTTCCTTGCGCGAGCGGTCGCCCTTGTACATCGCACCCAGCTGCGGAACCATCACGTGGCTCTCGTCCAGCACCAGCAGCGCGTCCTCGGGCAGGTAATCGAACAGCGTCGGCGGCGGCTCGCCGGCCTGTCGGCCGGTCAGGTGGCGCGAGTAATTCTCGATGCCATTGCAGTAACCCAGCTCCATCATCATTTCCATGTCGTAGCGGGTGCGCTGCTCCAGCCGCTGCGCCTCGACCAGCTTGTGCGCGTCGCGCAGTTGCTCCAGGCGGACCTTAAGCTCGTCGCCGATGGCCTGGACCGCGTCCAGCACGATCTGCCGTGGCGTCACGTAATGCGATTTCGGGTAAATGGTGATGGCGTCGAGCTTCTCCAGCATCTCGCCGGTCAGCGGGTCGAACATGGCGATGTTCTCGACTTCCTCGTCGAACAGCTCCACGCGCACCGCCTGCGCATCCTCGTCGCCAGGAAAGATATCGATGACCTCGCCACGCACCCGGTAGGTGCCACGCCGCAGTTCCATGTCGTTACGGCCGTACTGCATCTCCGCCAGCCGCCGCAGGATGCCACGCTGGTCGATGATGTCGCCGCGCCTCAGCTTCAGCACCATGGACAGGTACTGGCCCGGGTCGCCCAGGCCGTAGATCGCCGACACCGTGGCCACAATGATCACGTCGCGCCGCTCCAACAGCGCCTTGGTCGCCGACAACCGCATCTGCTCGATGTGCTCATTGATCGACGCGTCCTTCTCGATATACGTATCGGAGGACGGCACGTAGGCCTCGGGCTGGTAGTAGTCGTAGTAGCTGACGAAGTACTCGACGGCATTGGCCGGGAAGAACTCGCGGAACTCGCCGTACAGCTGCGCCGCCAGGGTCTTGTTCGGAGCCATGATCATGGTCGGGCGCTGCACCCGCTCGATGACATTGGCCATGGTGAAGGTCTTGCCGGAGCCGGTGACACCCAGCAGGGTCTGATGCGGCTGGCCGCCATTCAACCCGTCGACCAGGCGCTCGATCGCCGCCGGCTGGTCACCGGCCGGACGAAACTTGCTGTGGAGTTCGAAACGGCGATCAGAATCACTCATTTTCAGGCACTTCGGGGTCGTCGGGCAGGCCAAACTTGCTATTATACCGACCGGGGGATTCGTAACCGGCACTCGCCGTGTGCCGGACCGTGTTACCTATCCATTCATTTGATGATTTACTGCATTACAGGATCAGTCCGTGTCTTTGAGAGTGTCCAACCGCGTCGCCCAGATCAAACCGTCCGCCACCATTGCCGTTGCCCAGAGGGCCCGCGAACTCCGCGCCGAAGGCCGTGACATCATTTCGCTCGGTTTTGGTGAGCCCGATTTCGATACCCCGGCCCACATCAAGGCCGCCGGCATCGCCGCCATCGAACGCGGTGATACCAAGTACCCGCCGGTCGACGGCACCCCGGAACTGAAGCAGGCCATCATCGACAAGTTCAAGCGCGACAACGGCCTGGACTTCGGCGTCAACGAGATCACCGTCGGCAACGGCGCCAAGCAGGTGCTGTTCAACCTGATGAGCGCGGTCCTGGATGATGGCGACGAAGTGCTGATCCCGGCGCCCTACTGGGTCAGCTACCCGGACATGGTGAAGATCGCCGGTGGCCAGCCGGTCATCATCAGCACCGACGAGGAGACCGACTTCAAGATCACCCCGCGGATGCTGCGCGCGTCGCTGAACAGCAAGTCGCGCCTGCTGCTGCTGAACGGCCCGTCCAACCCCACCGGCAAGGTCTACAGCGAAGAAGAATACGAAGCGCTGGGCCAGGTCATCCGCGAACACTCACGCCTGGTGGTGGCCTGCGACGACATCTACGAGCACATCTACTGGGCCGACTCGCCGTTCCGCACGCTGCTGAACGCCTGCCCGGACCTGGCCGACCGCACCGTGGTCATCAACGGCGTCTCCAAGGCCTACGCCATGACCGGCTGGCGCATCGGCTACGCCGGCGGCCCGGAGACCCTGATGAAGGGCATCAAGAAGGTCCAGAGCCAGAGCACCTCGGGCGCCTGCTCCATCTCGCAGGCCGCCGCCGCAGCCGCGCTGAACGGCCCGCAGGACTGCGTCGAAGAAATGCGCCAGGCCTTCAAGGAACGCTACGAGTACCTGGTACCCGCGCTCAACGCCATCGACGGCGTCGAGTGCCCGGGCTGCGACGGCGCCTTCTACGCCTTTCCGTCCTTCCAGGGCGTGATCGACCGCATGGACAACATTGCCAACGACGTCGAACTGTCCGAATGGTTCCTGGAGAACGCCGGCGTCGCCATGGTGCCCGGCACTGCCTTCGGCGCGCCCGGCCACATTCGCCTGTCCTTTGCGACCAGCATGGAACAGCTGCACGAGTGCGTGCGGCGGATTACGGAAGCGCTCGCTGCCGCTTGAGTAGTGAGTAGTGAGTAGTGAGTAGTGAGTAGTGAGCAAGACTCTGCACCCTCTCTGGAGGTGTTTCCACTTCTTACCACTCACTACTCACCACTCACCATCGACCAACTTCTCGAAGCCACAAACCGAATCAATCACTCGCTTTATCCCCCGCTCGGCGACGGTCTGTCGCAGGCATGACTTTCGGCGGTAACCTATTCGCGGTGTGAACCGTCAGAGTCCCCATACGGTTTAATCTGGGTGGGGCGCTTTGGCACATATCCTGGTGGGATACGAACTCGGTGGCGGGCATGGCCACCTGCATCGCCTGTTGCCGCTGGCACGGGCGCTGCAGGGGCGCGGTCACCGCGTCACGCTGTTCCTGCGCAATATCCTGGAGAACGCGGCGCTGCTGGCCGGCGAAAAGCTCGCCGTCCTGCCGGTGCCCGACCTGGCCGCCGCCCTGCCCGGCCATGACGCCAGCGCGCCCGCGGCCAGCTACCTGGACATCATGGGCGTGGGTGGTTTCAACCATGCCCAGTCCCTGCAGACCGGGCTGATGGTCTGGAATACGCTGCTCGAACAGACCCGCCCGGACCTGGTCATCGCCGACCACAGCCCGATCCTGATGCTGGCCTGCTTCGGCCGCTACCCGGTGCTCCAGTTCGCCGACGGCTTTACCCTGCCGCCGGCCCATCGCGTGACCTTTCCCCGTTTCCGTCCGGGCGCGGCGGCGCTGGTCGAGCCGGGCCACGTGCTGGGCGTGATGCAGGCCGCGCAGCGGCATTTCGGCCTGCCGCAGCCGCAGACCGTGACCGAGCCCTTCCGCACCGCCGGCCGCCTGGTTTGCACCCTGCCCGAGCTGGATCCCTACGCCACGCACAGGCGCGACCCCGTCGTCGGCCCGGTGGCCGACCTGCCGGAACCGGTGGAGCCGCCGCCGGGCCCACCGCGTTTCTTCGCCTACCTCGACCTGGCACACCGGCCCGCCTGGTCAATGATCAAGGCGCTGCGCGGCAGCCCAATGGGTGGCGAAATCTACGCCCGCGGAATGACCGACCAGGCCGCGCGCGCCATCGAGCGCCCCGGCCTGACCGTTCACCGCGATTTCCAGCCGTTGACAGACGTGTTCGCGCGAACCCATGTCGTCCTCCATCACGGCAGCAACGGCACCTGCTGCGCGGCGCTCGCCGCCGGCCGGCCCCAGATCATCGCGCCATTGCAGATGGAGGCTCGGCTCACCGCCGACGCGGTCGTCGCCCGCGGCTGTGGTCACCTGCTGAAATCCGGTGGCGATACACCGCAGGTCCTTGGGCAGTTGCTCCACGCCATCACCGGCGACGGCGCCATGATGAACCGCGCCCGCCAGATCGCGGAACTCATTGCACGGCGCGGCAAGTACCAGCCCACTGAGCAGGCGCTCACTCTCTGCGACAACATTCTTGAGAGTGGCGGCGCACCGCTCCCGGCTTATGGGTGACGGGTGACGGGTGACGGGTGACGCGTGACGCGTGACGCGTGACGGGGGAGGTTCCTACAGGGTGACGGGGTATTGTGCTGATGACGCGTGATTCTTTCCGGTGCAGCATGGGGTATGGGTGCGAACCGTCATGGTTGTGTGCTGACCAAGCCTGGGGCTGGCGGGTTCAGTTTGCTGGAGCTCGTGGTTGTGATGGGGGTTGCGGCGATCCTGCTGGGGGCTGGCGTTCCGGCACTGCGAGACTACCTGATGGACCTGCGGATGCGCGCGGCGGTCAATGCGCTGCATGCCGACCTGGCCTATGCCCGCTCTCGCGCCGTGTTCACCGGAATCAACGTGGTCGCCTGCCCTCGCAGCGCGCCAACGGCCACGGAGTGCGCCTCGTTGCCGGAATGGCATGGCGGCTGGATCGTCTTCGACGACCAGAACGGCGACCGGGAGCGCCAGGCGTCTGAGCCCATCGGCCGGCAGGTCACGCCCTTCGACCACTTGGTCATCGAGAGTGCCGCCGCCCGCCGCAGGTTACGCTTCCTGCCCACCGGCACCGCGCCCGGAAGCAATGCGACGATCCGCTTCTGCGACACCCGCGGCAACCCCGACGCTCGCGCCCTGGCCCTGTCCAACACCGGCCGCCTGCGCCGCATGACATCGAGCGCGCCAACGGCCATTAACTGCAATTAATTGGTTGACTCACCCCATCCAAATCTGGACAATACCGCGCTTCCCTTCCCCGGTAGCTCAGCTGGTTAGAGCGGGTGACTGTTAATCACTAGGTCGGGGGTTCAAATCCCTCCCGGGGAGCCAGATCGAAAAAGGCCTCGCGAATCTGTTCGCGGGGCCTTTTTTATATGCCGATCAGCCCGTACGAAAACGCCAACACCACGCTCAGCACGATCCACAGCAGGATAGTCAGCGGCGTCCCTACCTTCACGAAGTCGCCAAACGTATAGCCGCCGGCGTTCATGACGAGCAGGTTGGTCTTGTAGGCCATCGGCGTGACGAAGCTGAGGTTGGCGCCGAACAACACGGCGAGCACGAACGGCTCCAGTGGCATGCCCAGCTCGGAGGCGATACCAATCGCGATGGGGGTTCCGATGACGGCGGCGGCGTTGTTGGAGACGATGTTGGTGAGGATGGCCATCATCAACATCAGCATCGACAGCACCCACGGGGCCGACAGGCCCTGGCTGGCGAACAGGAAGACCTGGGCCAGGTAGTCGGCGCCGCCAGTTTTCATCAGCGCGGAGCCCAGTGCGAGCGAGGCGACGATGATCAGGATGACCTGCGCGGACAGCGCACGGGTCACGTCCTTCCATTCCAGGCAGCGTGTGGTGACCAGGAACAGGCAGCCGAGCAACGCACTGTACGCAATCGGCATGATGCCGGCGGCGGCCAGGCCGACCACGGCGATGATCGTGAACAGCGCGACCGGCGCCTTGCGGGTGTGCGGCAGGTCGGACGTGGCGTCCAGGACCAGCAGCTCGCCGCCGCGCTTGAGCAGCGAGATCCGGCGCGCCCTGCCCTGCACCAACAGCACGTCGCTGGCCTGCAGGCGACGATTCTCCAGGCCGGGTGTCTTGAACGACACCTCGGTGCCGGAACGGTGCAGCGCGAGCAGGTCCAGGCCAAAACGTTCCTTGAAACGGATATCGCGGATCAGCATGCCATGCAGCGGTGAGCCGGCGGTCACCACCACCTCGGCAAGTTGGGCATCCCCGCTGGCCAGTTCGTCGACATCGCGGCCGCCGGCCGTGACCACCTCGGCGCCCAGCAGCGCCGTGTATTCGCGCAGCCTGGCCACCGTGTCCTGCACCTGCAGGCGGTCGCCGGCCATGACGCTGACATCGGGCAGCGGCGCGATATGCAGGCCCTTGCGCAGGATCCGTTCGATGCGAAAGTCCTCGCCGGCCTTGGCCACCACGTCGGCGACGCTGCGGCCGACCAGTGCGTTGTCCTCGTCCAGTACCAGCTCGGCCTGGAACACCCGCGACGAGGTGTCCTGTAGCGGCGGATGCCGTTCCGGGATCATCCGTGGCGCGATCAGCCACAGGTAGATCACCGCGGCGACAGCGCCAATGAGCGCCGGTCCAGCGAAGTCGAACATGCCGAATTTTTCCATGCCCATGTCGGCGGCCACGGACACCACCAGCAGGTTCGTTGATGTACCAATCGTGGTGGCCATGCCGCCCACCAGCGTGGCGAAACCCATCGGCAACAGGATGCCCGAAGTCGACACGTTACTGCGCGCGGCCGCGCCGATCAGCATGGGCAGCATCAGCACCACGATGGGCGTGTTGTTGACGAAGGCACTCAGGGCGCCGCCAATCAACAATGTCAGCAGCAGCGCCAATGCCGGGCTCCATTTCCAGAACCGGCCCAGCCGCCGGGCCACGGGCTCCAGCGCGCCCGTGCGCACCAGCGCCTGGCCCACGATCATCAGCGCGCAGACGGCCACCAGCGCCTCGTGGCCAAAGCCGTAGAAGAATTCGTGCGCGTGGATGACGCGGGTGTCGGTCTCGAACGGGAACAGCTCGAAGCCGATGGCCAGCGCCACCAGCACGAACAGCGACGACGACTCCAACGGGATCTTCTCGCGGGTGAACAGGAACAGCGCCAGGCCGGTGAGCAGCAGCACCGCCAGGGCGTGGTCATTGGGCATCGCGGGAAAGTTCATCGTCGTGGCTCGCTCCGGGATAGCGCTTGCGGGACCCCGCTATTCTGTCAGAATGCGCGCATGAAAACTGCCTTCAGCCTGACCCTCTGCCTGCTTGTTCTCGCCGCTGCCAGCGGCTGCGAACGCGTTGATTCCGATACCAATCCGGATATCCGTTTCCGCGAGAGCGGCCCGGTACAGAACCCGGAACTCGATGAGATCAGCGGCCTGCAGGCCAGCCTTCGGAACCCCGGCGTGCTGTGGGTGCATAACGACGACGGGCCGGCGCGCGTGTTCGCGTTGGGCGCCGATGGCAGTGACCTGGGGTACTTCGACATTCACGACGCGGTAAACGTGGACTGGGAGGACATCGCCCTGGTACCCGGCGCCCGCCGCGACCTGCTGGTGCTGGCCGATGTCGGCGATAACCATGCCGCGCGCGAGCGCACCTGGCTGTACCTGGTCGAGGAACCGAAACCCGATGAAGATGGCCGCTTCAGTGGCACCCGAGAGGCCTTTCACTGGATATCACTGAGCTACCCGGATGGGCCGCGTGACACCGAATCAATCAGCTGGGACCCGGTCGGGCAGCGTTTGCTGGTGCTGAGCAAGCGCGACCTGCCGCCACGCCTGTACGCGATCGACGCCAACACGCTGCTCACGGAAAAGGAAGCGGAGCTGGAGTTCCTGGGGGAGATCGATCGCTTCCGCGCGCCCACGGCCGCCGACAAACGCGAGTTTGGCAAGCGAACGCCCTGGGTTTCCCAGCCCACGGGCATGGACATCTCGGCCGACGGCCGCCGTGCGGCGGTGCTGACCTATCGCAGCCTGTACCTGTTCGAACGCGGGCCGGACATGGACTGGCTGCAGGGCCTGGGCACCGAGCCGGTGGAAATCATCGGCCCGCCGGGCGCCCATGACGAGGTGGTCGGCTTTGGGTCGGACAGCGGACAACTCTGGATTGGCACCGAGGGTGAGCACCCGCCGGTCTGGGAGTTTCGTATCGGCGCTGAGTAAGCGCGTTCAGGCGTCGACGACGCCGTACTTGGCCATCAGCTCAAGAAAACGGGCCTCGTCGATCACCTCCACGCCCTGCTTCTCGGCCTTGGCCAGCTTGGAACCCGCCGCCTCCCCGGCCAGCACGACATCGGTCTTGCCGGACACGCTGCCGGACACCTTCGCGCCCAGCGACTCCAGCCAGCCCTTCGCCTTCATGCGTGGCATGCCCAGCGTGCCGGTCAGCACCCAGGTCTGACCCGCCAGCGGCTGTTCACCGGCCGGCTGTTCCGGCGCCTGCCATTCAACACCTGCAGCCAGCAGTTCATCGATGACCTTCAGGTTGTGCGGCTCGTCGAAAAACGCCCGCACGTGCGCGGCCACCACCGGGCCGACATCCGACACGGTCTCCAGCGCCTCGACATCGGCGGCGCGCAGCGCGTCCAGGCTGCCGAAATGGCGGGCGAGCTGCGTGGCCGTCACCTCGCCCACCTCGCGAATGCCCAGCGCGAACAGCAGCCGCCCGAGCTCCGGGGTCTTGCTGCGGTTGAACTGCGTGACCAGGTTCTGCGCCGACTTCTCGCCCATGCGCTCCAGGCCGGCCAGTTGTTCGGCGTCAAAGCGGTACAGGTCTGCCACGGTTTCCACCAGGCCACCGTCGACCAGTTGCGCGATCAGTTTCTCGCCCAGGCCTTCGATATCCATCGCCCGGCGCGAAGCGAAATGCTGGATGGCCTGGCGCAACTGGGCCCGGCACACCAGGCCGCCGGTACAGCGCGCCACGGCTTCGCCTTCCTGGCGTTCCACCGCGGAACCACAGACCGGGCACTCGGTGGGCATGACGAACTCGGGCAGCTCAGATTCGCGTCGTTCGACCAGTACCCGGGCGACCTCGGGGATCACATCGCCGGCGCGCCGGACCACCACCCAGTCGCCGGGGCGGGCATCCTTGCGCCGGATCTCGTCCTCGTTGTGCAGGGTGGCGTTGGTGACGGTCACGCCACCCACGAACACCGGCTCCAGCCGCGCCACCGGCGTGATCGCGCCGGTACGGCCCACCTGCACGTCGATCTCCAGCAGGCGGGTGATTTCTTCCTGGGCCGGGAACTTGTGCGCCAGGGCCCAGCGCGGCGCCCGGCTGACGAAGCCCAGGGTATCCTGCTGGTCAAAGTCATCGACCTTGTAGACCACGCCGTCGATGTCGTAGGCCAGCTGCGGGCGGCGCTCCAGCATGTCGGCATGGTAGGTCAGCAGGCCGTCGACGCCATCCACGCGGCGCATTTCCGGGTTGACCGGAAAACCCCATTCACGCAGCCGCTCCAAGGCGTCGCCGTGGCAGCCGGGCAAACCGGCGCGGCCGGCCACGGAATAGGCGTAGAACGCCAGCGGCCGCTCCGCAGTCATCGCGGGGTCGAGCTGGCGCAGGCTGCCGGCGGCAGCATTGCGGGGGTTGACCAGGGCCTTGGCCCCGGATTCCAGCGCACGTTTGTTGAACGCCTCGAAACCGGCCAGTGGCATGTAGATTTCGCCGCGGACATCGAGTACGGCCGGCCAGCCCTCCCCGCGCAGCTTCAGCGGGATCGCACGGATAGTGCGGACATTGGCGGTCACGTCCTCGCCGCGGGTGCCGTCACCACGCGTCGCCGCCCGCACCAGGGCGCCGTCGCGATAGCTCAGCGCGATGGCCACGCCGTCCAGTTTGGGCTCGGCCACGTAGCGCACCGCGTCGACTTCCAGCCCCTCGCGAACACGGCGATCGAAATCCCTGACCTCCTCCTCGCTGAAGGCGTTGGCCAGCGACAGCATCGGCGTGTCGTGGGTCACTTCCTCGAAACCGGACTCGGGCGCCGCGCCCACGCGCTGTGTTGGCGAGTCCGGCGATTGCAACGCGGGGTACTCGGCCTCCAGGGCCTCGAGCTCGCGCATCAGGCGATCGTACTCGGCGTCCGGCACCGAGGGATCGTCGAGCACGTAGTAACGGTAGTTGTGGGCGTCGATCTCCGCGCGCAGCTCGGTGACGCGCGCGGCGGCCGCATCGCGGCTCATTGGTCCGGCTGGCGGCTGCGCTCGAAGGCGCGCAGGTCTTCGCGCACTTCGCCCTCGTGCTTGCGCGTAAACGGCTCGCGCTCCTGGCTCAGCAGGTCCAGGTGCAGCAGATCGGCCAGGCGCCGCGCGGTGGCCAGCATCGCGTCCCAGGCATCCAGCGAACCCATCGGGCCGGGCAGCCCCATGAACAACGTCACGCCATGGGTCTCGAAGGTGTTCCACGCGTCCGGGTCAAAAGTGCCCGGCGAGGTCAGGTTGGCCAGGCTGAATACCGGCCGGCGGTCGTCTTTCTGCAGGCGGTGAAAAATATCCATGTCGCCAAATTCCAGGCCCGACTTCAGCGTGGCGGCCAGCAGTTCATCGCCGGCGATGCGCCGGTTGTCGCGGGCCTGCAGGTACAGCACCACCACCTTGTCCGGCGCCGGCATGGGCGGCTCGGACGGCGTGTCGTCGACCTCGGGCTCGCTGATGTCCAGCTCTGGCTGCACATCATCAACGCGCGGCTCGAATGACGGGTCGTCCTCGAACCGCGACGGCGGCACATCATCCAGCATGGGCTCTTGCCGCTCGACGACAGAAGACTTCGCCTTGCGCCGGTTGGAACGGCGTCGCGAACGCGGCGGCTTCGACTTGCGCGCGCGGTTCGGGTTGCCGAACACGAACAGCCCGGCCAACAGCGCGATACCGGCGATGACAAGAATCCAGCGTAGGGTAGACGTTTCCATTCGTTCAGGCCCCGGGTCAGGTCAGGCTTCAGCCATGCGGGCCGCTTCGTCGATGTCGACCTGGACCAGCCGCGACACACCGGGCTCGCGCATGGTCACACCCGACAACTGGTTGGCCAGCTCCATGGTGATCTTGTTATGAGTGACAAAAATGAACTGCACGTGTTCCGACATTTCGCGAACGATGTCGCAGAAGCGCCCGACGTTGGCATCATCCAGCGGCGCATCCACCTCGTCAAGCAGGCAGAACGGCGCCGGGTTCAGGCGGAAAATGGCAAAGATGAAGGCCACCGCCGTCAGTGCTTTTTCACCGCCTGACAGCAGCGTGATATTGGCCACGCGCTTGCCCGGCGGCCGCGCCATCAGCGCCACGCCCGTGGTCAGCAGGTCATCGCCGGTCAGTTCCAGGTAACCGTGACCGCCGCCGAACAGGCGCGGGAACAGCTCCTTCATGCCGGCGTTAACAGCTTCGAAGGTGTCCTTGAAGCGCGTGCGGGTCTTGCGGTCGATGCGCGCGATGGCGTTTTCCAGCGTGGTCAGCGCCTCGGTCAGGTCCTCGTGCTGGCTGTCCAGGTACTGCTTGCGCTTCTGCTCTTCATCGAACTCGCCAATGGCGGCCAGGTTGACCGGCTCCAGGCGGGTGATGCGCTCGGCCAGGCGCTCGAGCTCCTGCTGCCAGTGGCCCAGGTCGGCATCGTCCGGCAGGCCCTCGGCCAGCTCGGCGACATCGGCCTCGAGCTGGGCCACCTGGCGCTCGTAGCTGCGCGCGCTGAGCTCGATTTCCTGCTGCTGCAGACGGGCCCGTTCCAGTTCGCTGCGCAGTTCCTCGTGCTGCTGCACGGCGCGCTGACGCTCGCCGTCGCGCTCGCGGTAATCCTCTTCCAGCGCCTGCAGGTGCTCGCGGGCCGCGCCCAGGCGCTTGTCGACCTCGGCGCGCCGCGCCAGCAACTGCTCCATCTCGGCACGGAACTCCTGCTCCGGGTCTTTCGCCTTCGCGGTCGACTCGCTGAGCGTGACGTAGCGCTGCTGCAGCTGGCCCACCTGGTTGTCCATGCGCTCCAGTGACTGGTTCAGCGAATCCAGGCTGGCGCGGCTGGAGCTGGTGCTCAGCGCCAGGTCGTGGCGATTACGGCGGGCGTTATTGGCCCGTTGTCGCGCCGCGTCGCGCTGCTCTAGTAACGACTTGCGGCGCTCGTCCAGCTCAGAGCGACCACTCTCGGCCGTGGCCATGGCGTCGACAACCTCGCTAAGCGCCTTGCGCGCCTCGCGCACCTCGGCGTCATCGGTCGCGAGCTGCGCCTTCAGCTTTTCCGTTTCCTCGGCGATGCGCTGCCCTGCCCGTTCCAGGTCGGCTCGGCGCTGGCGGGCGCCGGACAGCCGGCTCTCCGCCTGGGTCCGCTCACGGTGGGCCTCGTTGGCCTTGCCCTGCAGCGCACCGATGGCCTGCTCTCGTTCGCGCAGGCCCTGGCGCAGTTTCGCGGCTTCATCACCCAACGCCTCGCAGCGCTTGGCCAGCTCGTCGATCTTCGCCTGCAGCTCGCTGATCTCTTTCTCACGCGCCAGCATACCGGCCTGCCCGGTGGCGCCGCGCGCCACGCGCGCCCAGCCGGGACCCACCCACTCGCCCTGCGGCGTGACCGCGGAACGACCATCATCCCCGCCACTGACCTGCGCCAGGGCGTCATCCAGCGAGTCGGCCGCGTAGACGGTGTTCAGGATGCGCGTGACCGCGTCGGGGGACTTGGCCTTCTCGGCCAGGCTACCCGGTACGGCCTTGACCTTGCCGGTCTCGCCGTCGACCAGGGTCAAGGCGGCATTTTCCAGCTCGGCCAGGCCAGCCGCCTGTGAGCCGTCGGTGACCCGCGCCTCCAGCCAATGGCCCAGCACGGTTTCCAGCGCGACTTCCCAACCCGACTTAGCCTTGATCCGGTGCAGCAGCCTGGGCGCCTGGTCCAGCGCGTGACGCTGCAGCCATTCGCGGCTCTCCTTGCTGCCTTCGCTGGCGGCCTGCAGCGCCTTCAGCGCTTCCAGCCGGCCCTGGGCCGCCATCAGCTCACGCTGCAGCGTGTTCTCTTCGCTCTCCCGGGCCTGCCGGGTCTCGCGATCGGCCGACTGGGCCTGGCGCGCGGTATCCAGTTCGGCCTGGCGCTCGGCCTCGGCCTTTGTTGCCGCCTCGACGGCCGCTTCCAGTTGGGCGATTTCGCCGTCGATGGCGGCGGTATCGGCCTCGGCCGTCTGCCCCGCCAGCGACTCGATCCGCGTGGACGCCGAGGCCATGCGCTGGTCGCGCACCTCCACGTTCGCACGCAGGCTGTCGGCCTTGCGGTTCAGCTCGTTGAATTCACGGTGATGGGCCTCGAAGCGATCCTGCCACTCGCCCACCTCGGCCTCCGTCGCGGTCAGCGCCGCATCGGCCTCGCTCTCTTCTTTCTCGGCCTCGGCCAGCCGCGGCTCCTGCTCGGCCAGCCGGCGCGTCAGCTCGGACACCTGGGCCTTGTCCAGCAACATGTGCTGCTCCAGGTCCTTCATCGACTGCTCGACCTCGTCGAACTCCTTGCGCTGGCGCTCCTGCAACTCGCGGTTGTGGGCGATCATCTGTTCCAGCCGCGCGATCTCGCCGCCCACCTCGTAGAGCTCGCCCTGCACCTCGTTCAGCGCCTCGCCGGCCTCGGCCTGGGCCTGGTGCAGCTTCTCCTGCTCGGCCTCGGCGGCACGCTGCTTCGACTTCTGTTCTTCCAGCGCCGTCTCACGCTGCGCCAGTGCCGCCTTGCCGGCCTCGGCCCGGGCATGCTCCTCGCGCCACTGCAGCGCCAGCAGGCGCAGCTCCAGCTCACGCTGCTCGGCCTTCAGTTCCTTGTAGCGCTCGGCCGCGCGCGCCTGGCGCTGCAGCCGCGACAGGTGCTTGTCGACCTCTTCGCGCAGGTCAGTCAGGCGCTCCAGGTTGTCACGGGTATGGCCGATGCGGCGCTCGGTCTCGCGGCGGCGCTCCTTGTACTTGGAAATGCCGGCCGCCTCTTCCAGGTGGCCGCGAATGTCCTCGGGCCGCGAGCCGACGATCTCGGAAATCATGCCCTGGACGATGATGGAGTAACCGGTGGTGCCGGCGCCGGTGCCCAGGAACAGGTCACGGACGTCCTTGCGACGGCAGCGCGTGCCGTTCAGGAAATAGGTGGAAACGCCATCGCGGGACACCTGGCGCTTGATGGCGATCTCGCTGTATTCCGCGTACTCGCCACCCGCCTTGCCGTCGGCGTTGTCAAAAATCAGTTCGACCGTGGCGGTGCCCACCGGCTTGCGCGAGGACGACCCGGCGAAGATCACGTCGGTCATCGACTCGCCGCGCAGCACCTTGGCCGAGCCCTCGCCCATCACCCAACGCACCGCGTCGATGATGTTGGACTTGCCACAGCCATTGGGCCCGACCACGCCCGTCAGGTTGGTCGGCGCCTTGAAAATGGTGGAATCGACGAACGATTTGAAGCCCGCCATCTTGACGGCGGTCAATCGCATGAATTGAATCCGTTGCCCGGGAACCGTACAGTTCCCGCCCTTGAAGATTTTTTCACTTATTGTCCGGAGTGGTTGAAATGACGACCCAGCCCAGCAAGGAACTCGAGCTTTTTGAGAACCCCCAGCCTGCTCGAGATTATACCATCCGAATTCACATCCCGGAGTTCACGTGCCTGTGCCCCAAAACCGGCCAGCCCGACTTCGCGACCCTGACCATCGAGTACGTCCCCGACAAGCTCTGCGTGGAACTCAAAGCGCTGAAAATGTACATGTGGAGCTTCCGCAACGAAGGCGCCTTCCACGAAGCCGTCACCAACGAGATCCTCGAACACCTGGCCAACGCCTGCCAGCCCCGCTTCATGCGCCTGACCGCCGAGTTCTACACTCGCGGCGGAATTGATACCACCGTGGTGGCGGAGCATCGGGCCGCGGGATGGGAGGCCCCGGCGCGGGTTGACCTGCCCTAGCGGGCGGGTGACTCGTCGTTTGGGGAACAGAATTTCGCGGATGATGCGAAGGGCGCGATGGGCATAAGATTTGCCGTGTCGAGAATGGTGTCTATACTGACCTTATGCGCATTCTTATCCTATTGACGACATTTTTGTTCACGGGGCTTGCCTCCGCGGAAACCTTGGTACTCAGGTTTGCCAAGTTCGATCACCGGAGCGATCTCGCGGCGCTTTCGCAGGAGATGATGGCAAACGAAATTTCCGATTCTGATGCCATGTTACGGATCAGTATCGCCTATCGATTCGAAACGATCACCGACGCCGAGGCGGCATGCAAGCTGGTTTGGGGCCCAACGGTAAATGCGTTAGCGAGCGGCACGGCCTTATCGGGCAGTTGTACTGTTTCACTGACGGGCGTTCCAACTCCGCACAGCCTGTACACGCTTCTTAAGGCAGCGTCACCTGTCGCAAAACTTTCTGAAAAACAGGCGCCGAGCTGGTCAGTTTCCCGCGAAGCGACTGCCAAAGAAACTGGCGACGCGAAGACCGGCATCAGGCTTCACGAAATCTAGAGTTGACGGCTAGAGTTGTCGATTCATATTTCTGCTTTCGGCCAGAAGCGGACGTCTGAAATTGGCTGGCCTAAGAAGAATGTTTTCTCACCATAATCGTCAAATTCGGTTCTTGAGCGCTTGAGCATGTTGGACTCTGCCACTGGAAGCAATGTTGTCGTGGAAACCGATGAAATGCATGGCCCTTACGTGCAGCTCGGAGACTTCGATGACTACGACTTCCTTGAAGATCAACTCACAGAACGGTTTGGTATCGATTTCTTTGTATCGCCGCCCAGGGACGTAGTGGACAGTCAAGAAGGCTATCGAATCTGGTTTGGTAAACATCAAAACCCAGATTCATTGCAGATGTTGATAGACCAGATTGTTAAGCCAAACTCCTAACGGTCAGTTAGGGCCGGAAACCGCCCGTTTTCAAATGGTCGCTATCGGCCAACAGCGGACGTTTGAGCAGCCCCTGGGCTGCAATTAAGCTGGATTGTTGGGCTGTTCACCGCAGAAGTGTGGCAACGGCCTGTCTGAACTGCTCAATCTTGGCATGATTTTGCGGCACCCCCTCTAGGTCTCCCTCCGTCAGGAAATCAGTGGCATTAGTCCAGTTACCGGAGCGGTACTGCTGTACAAATCCCCAGCCATCTTTTCCGTCCCAAACGATGCGAATAGGGTGGCTGTGATTATTGTAAGTGGCGACGGCGCTACCGAACACGTCCGGACGCAAGTCTTCAGACGTCAGCTCAGCGCCCAATTCCACAAGCATAGTTTTGAGCATCGTGTATGGGTGCATTAGCGGCCTCTCTACATTTAGTCGGCTGATGTGCGATAAATCGATAGATACGCAAAAAATATCAAAGGTCCGCTTCTGGCCGAAAGAAGACAACCCTCACGCCAAAAAATCTTCACCTACCGCACATCCACCGAAAACGACTCGACCCGCAGGCGGCCCTGGCCATTGGTGATTTCTGTGCCGAGTTCGACGTCGGCGACGTAGATACCGTTGGGAAGCAGCTCGTTTTCGATGGCGTAGTTGAGCAGGACGGCGGCATCGAAATGGGCCGCCAGTGTGGATTCGGTGCGGCGAAATGCCAGGTAGACCCAGCGGTTCTCGTGCATGCCGGACATGTCTTTCCAGTCCCTGTCGACCCAGACTTCCCAGCGCGCGCCAGCGTGTTCCAGGTTGCCGGCTATCCTGCCGGCGGGACGCATGTGACGGCCGTTCTGGCTTGTCCAGATCATGACTTCGACGACGATGGACTCGGGTTTCGGCTCGGTGTTGAAGGTGTCCGTGTTGGTGAGCCACATCGAGGTCGCTACGTTGAAATCGCCTTCGGCCTGGATGTCCAAGGTGTGCGCGATGTTCAGGGCCTGAAGCGTGTCGAGCGCGGCGGGAAATCGGTCATCAAACGTCTCCTTTGGGTCCCACGGGGAGACGCCAACGCGCACTTGCGGATAAGACACGACCACCGTGCTGTCCGCCGGCCAGGACCAGTTCCAGCCATAGTGGACTTCTACTCCTGTGCGCTCCTTCTCGACGCACTGTTGCCATGGCCGGTCGCCGACGGCGTGGGCGTTCCACAGGTTGTTGACGTAAATGCCGTGCGGACTGGCCAGGGTCTCGAAATGTCCGCAATGTTGCGTCTTGGCGTCCTGTGCGAACGCATTTCCGCCAGTCGCGGTGAACAGTGCGAACAGCAAAATCATGTAAGAAGAGCTATTCATGCGCCCAGTATAGGGGGATGCCTACAAACCTTGTCAGAACCCTCTCTCAAAACGGGCGCAACCAAAGGCGTACTGTTCAATACATTGTACGAGCATTGAAAACAGTATCAATATTGATATCATATATGGCATCGATTGCTGAAACCCTGGCCCAGATGAGACGCAACCCTTCCGGAGTGCGTTTCAGTGATCTGTGTAAGGTCTGTGACCGGTTCTTTGGCCAGGCTCGACAGAAGGGAACCAGCCATCGCGTCTACAAAACGCCCTGGCCCGGGGACCCAAGGGTGAACATTCAGAATTCGCAGGGAAAGGCCAAACCCTACCAGGTTCGGCAGGTCCTGAAAGCGATTGAACGCTTGGAAAAAAGCCATGACCAAAGTGACTGATCGTTACGCTTACCGGGTGACCTGGTCTGAAGAGGATCAGGAACACGTCGGTCTTTGCGCCGAGTTTCCAGGCTTGAGCTGGCTGGATAGTGACCCATGCAAGGCACTTACTGGCATTCGACAGCTGGTCGAGGCCACGGTTGTTGATCTGAACGAGAATAGCGAGCCGGTTCCCGAGCCACTGGCGCTCAGGAACTACAGTGGCAAGTTCATGGTTCGCGTTCCGCCGGAAACCCATCGCTCACTCGCGACTCAGGCTGCGGAATCAGGGGTCAGCCTTAACCGGCTTGTCGCCAGCAAGCTGTCTTAGGCTTCAGCCTTGGCCACCCACCCGCGCGTCAATCGAAAGCGCGTGGATATCCGTTTTCATCAAATCACCCATCGCGTCGTAGATGGCGCGGTGGCGGGCGATGGGCGACAGGCCGTCGAATGCGCTTGATGCGATGATGACGTGAAAGTGGCCGCGGCCGTCCTTGGCGCCGGCGTGGCCGACGTGCTTGTGGCTTTCGTCGATGACCTGCAGTTCGGTGGGCGCGAAGGCGGATTGCAGGCGGGTTTCGATCTCTTGGGTGCGTTGTTCGGGGGTCATGGGGGCGACTTTATGCGCCGGCCATCGCGCTGGCAAGCGCGTGGGGTTAGAATTGCGGCGGAACCGATCATGACTGAACGCCTCACACTACACGCCCATGGCATCAAGCCGCGCCAGGTTGACGAAGTCGTCGCCGTGCTGGTGCGTGGGGGGCTGATCGCCTACCCGACCGATTCGGGGTACGCGCTGGGCTGGCGGACTGACAACCGGCACGCGCGTGATCGCGTGATCCGGCTGCGTCAGCTGAGCCGTCAGCACCACTTTACCTACTGCTGCCGCAGCCTGTCCGATGTGGGCAAGCTCACGGTGGTGAACAACCAGTGGCACCGGCTGATCCGGCAACTGACGCCGGGGCCGTATACCTTCATCCTGCCGGCCACCAGCGAAGTGCCGCGCGATGTGCGCCATCGGCAGCAGACCATCGGCGTGCGCATTCCGGACCACGAGTTCGTGCAGGCGCTGCTGGAGTCGCTGGACGAGCCGCTGCTGTCGTCCTCGCTGATCCTGCCGGAGTCGGACGAGGACATCTTCGACTCCGAGGACCTGTTTGATGCCGTCTACAACGACGTCGACCTGTTCGTCGACGCCGGCTACTGCGCGCTGGAGCCAACCACCCTGCTTGACCTGACCGGCGACCACCCGGTGGTGCTGCGCGAGGGCGCGGGCGCGGTGGACTTCCTGTGAGCGAGTTGGAAACGGCACCGGAGAGCGCGGGCGAGGACGTCGAACAGGAGGCCACCCACCAGGGCGAGATGCCCTTCGCGGTGGTTCAGGGCAAGCCGTTCACGCAGCTGCCCGAAGACCTGTACATCCCGCCGGACGCGCTGGAGGTCATCCTCGAGGCCTTTGAGGGTCCGCTGGACCTGCTGCTGTACCTGATCCGGCGCCAGAACCTGGACATCCTGGACATTCCCATCGCCGAGATTTCGCGGCAGTACGTGGAGTACGTCGAGCTGCTGCAGGACCTGCGCTTTGACCTGGCCGCGGAGTACCTGGTCATGGCCGCCATCCTGGCCGAGATCAAGTCGCGCATGCTGTTGCCACGGCCGGTCAGCGAGGAAACCGAGGAAGACGACCCGCGCGCGGAACTGGTGCGCCGGCTGCAGGAATACGAGCGCTACAAGCAGGCCGCCGAGGACCTGGACGAACTGCCGCGCCAGGAGCGCGACTTCCACCTGGTCTACGCCCACGTCGAGGATCGCACCCAGGTGCGGCTGCCGCCCGATGTGGAACTGGGCGATATCCTCAGCGCGCTGCGCGACGTGATGAGCCGCGCCGAGATGTACGGTCATCACCAGATCACCGCCGAACCGCTGTCGGTTCGCGAGCGCATGAGCCTGATCGTCGACCGCCTGCGTGCCAAGCCCTACCTGGAATTCCACGAACTGTTCGAAGTGAAGGAAGGCCGGATGGGCGTGGTGGTCAGTTTCCTCGCACTGATGGAGCTCAGCCGTGAACGGCTGGTGGATATCGTGCAGAATGAGCCCATGGGCCCGATCTACGTCAGGACGCCCGGACACGAAGAATGAGCACTGCCCTGCCCCTTAAACAGATTATCGAAGCCGCCCTGCTGGCCGCCGAAGAACCGCTGAGCCGCGACCGGCTCGCTGGCCTGTTCGAAGAAGACGAACGCCCCGCGCTGGCCGAGATCGGCAAGGCGCTGGAGTCGATCGCCGAGGACTGCGCCGAGCGTGGCGTGGAACTGCGCGAGGTCGCCAGCGGCTGGCGCTTCCAGGTGAAGGAAGACCTGCAGGACTGGATCGGCCGCCTGTGGACCGAGCGGCCGCAGAAATACACCCGCGCGACACTGGAAACGTTGGCGCTGATTGCCTACCGCCAGCCCATCACCCGTGGCGAAATCGAGAATGTACGCGGCGTCTCGTTGTCATCGACGATTATCCGCACGCTGCAGGAGCGCGAGTGGATCCGCATCGTCGGCCACCGCGACATGCCCGGAAAACCGGCGCTGTTCGGCACCACCAAGGGCTTCCTGGACTACTTCGGCCTGAAAAGCCTGGACGAACTGCCAACCCTGGCCGAGATTCGAGACATGGACTCCCTCGAGCCCGAATTCGAATTCGACGAGACCGCCGAGGCCCGTGTCGCCGCGGCCGCACAGGCTTTGCCCGCGGGTGACGATGATGAAGACGCCGAAGTCGATGACGAAGCTTTAGACGAGGTCGACGACTTCGACGACGCCGACTCGGACGAGGACGAAGAAGAGGACGAGGACGCCGACGAGGAAGCGCCAAACTCATGAGCCGCCGCTCCCCCAAGACCGCGCCAAAGCCCAATGTAAAGGCCGAACGCATCCAGAAGCTGCTGGCGGCCGCCGGCGCCGGCTCACGGCGCGGGCTCGAGAAACACATCGAGGCCGGCGAGGTGCTGCTGAACGGCGAACCGGCCAGCCTGGGCACGACCGCCGGCAAGGGCGATGTGCTGGAATTTGACGGCCGCGCGTGGACCGTTGTCAGCAACGCGCCGCAGCACCGCAGCCTGGTCTACAACAAGCCCGAGGGCGAAGTGACCACGCGTTCCGACCCGGAGGGCCGGCCAACCGTGTTCGACCGCCTGCCCACGCCGCGCGGTGCGCGCTGGGTGGCCGTCGGTCGCCTGGATATCAACACCACCGGCCTGCTGCTGCTGACCACCGACGGCGAGCTCGCCAATGCGCTGATGCACCCGTCCAACCGCGTCGACCGCGAGTATGCCTGCCGTGTGATCGGCAACGTCGATGCCGACACCCTGGCGCGCCTGAAGGCCGGCGTGGAGCTGGACGACGGCCCGGCCAATTTCAGCGACATCGTTGCCTCGGGTGGCACCGGCGAGAACCACTGGTACCACGTGACCCTGCTGGAAGGCCGCAATCGCGAGGTGCGCCGGCTGTGGGCCTCGCAGGGCGTGACCGTCAGCCGCCTTAAGCGCGTGCGCTACGGCGCGGTGTTCCTGCCCAAGCGGCTGCGCATGGGCCAGTGGTCGGAGCTGTCGGAAAAGGACCAGCGCGTCCTGCGCGAGGACGTCGGCCTGGCCGCGGCCGAGGAGAGCCTGGGCCTGAAACCACGACGCCCCACCACCGGCAAGGCCGCGCGGCGGCCGGCCACCAAGAAACGTGGACGGGACACTCGAAAGACCCGGGGAAAATCGACCCGGCGCAGCGACCGCGAGCGCCAGCCGCCGCGTTCATGACGTCATTGCTAGCGATCGAGCAGGCCTGCGAGGCACACGTCGCGGGCATCACCGCGGCGGACCCAGCGCACGACATCTCACATATCAAGCGAGTTGTTAACAATACGCGCCAACTCACTGATATTGAAAAAGCAGATGCCTGGGTCACACTGCCTGCCGCCTGGCTGCACGACTGTGTGCAGGTCGCCAAGGACAGCCCGGACCGGGCGCGGGCATCGACCCTCGCAGCCGAGGCCGCTGCGCAGTTTCTGGCCACGCTGGACTATCCGGAAGACAAGCTGGACGCGGTCCGGCACGCGGTGGAAGCACACAGCTATTCGGCCGCCATCCCGGTCCGGACCACGGAGGCCGGTATCGTGCAGGACGCCGACCGGCTGGACGCGCTGGGCGCCATCGGCATTTCGAGATGCTTACTGACCGGGGGTTCAATGGGCAGTGGGCTGTACAACCCGGTTGACCCATTCTGCGCAGCGCGCGAACCGGCCGACCGTGACTGGGCCGTGGATCACTTCTACGCCAAGCTGTTCAAGCTGCCGTCCACCATGCAGACCCGGGCGGGCCGCCTCGAGGCCGAACGCCGCGTGGCCTATATGCGTGGATTCCTGGACGAACTGGGTCGCGAGATCGGGGTTAAACCGCCAGCCGCTGGCGCCTGATTTCGTACAGGCACACGCCGGTCGCCACCGAGACATTCAGGCTCTCGGTCACACCCGCCATCGGGATCGACACCAGGTAGTCGCAGCACTCCATGGTCAGGCGCCGCATGCCCTCGCCCTCGTTGCCCATCACCAGCGCCAGCGGACCGCGCAGGTCCTGCTGGTAGAGGCCGGTTTCGGCCGCGTCAGATGTGCCCACCAGCCAGATGCCACGCTCCTGCAGGCCGCGCAGGGTGCGCGCCAGGTTCGTGACCTGCACCAGCGGGATGATTTCCGACGCGCCGGCAGACGCCTTGCGCGCCACCGGCGTCAGGCCCACGGCGCGGTCACGCGGCACGATCACGGCGGCCACGCCGGCCGCTTCCGCCGTGCGCAGGCAGGCGCCGAGGTTGTGCGGGTCCTGCACGCCATCGAGCACCAGCAGCAGCGGATCGCCTTCGACGGCGTCCAGCAGTGCGGGCAATTCATTCTCGTTATGTGCTTTCGCCAGCGGCCGCTCGGCAAGGACGTCCTGGTGCTGCGGGAACCCCGCCAGTCGCTCCAGGTCGTCGCGCTCCAGCCGCTGCACCGGCACGCCGTGCTCACGCGCCAGCGCCTCGATCTCGCGGACACGCGGGTTGCGCGCGCCTTCGGCGATACTCACGCGCGTGACCACCCCGGTCCTGAGCGCTGCCAGCACCGGGTTGATGCCGGCCACCAGCGCCGAGTCTTGCTGCTGGACGGACGCGTCATGCACGCCCCTGCCCGGCTCGCGCTTCGGCGGCTTGTTGCGCTTACGGCTCATGACTCGGCCAGTTCGAAGTCGATCTTCCGCTCTTCCACGTTCACCCCTTCAACACTCACGCGCACGGGGTCGGCGAGCTGAAAGAC
The DNA here is from genome assembly GCF_008725655.1 of Marinihelvus fidelis. NCBI lineage: Bacteria > Pseudomonadati > Pseudomonadota > Gammaproteobacteria > Chromatiales > Wenzhouxiangellaceae > Marinihelvus > Marinihelvus fidelis. The sequence continues at coordinate 70,117 of NZ_VYXP01000002.1, forward strand.
TCGGCCACGCCGTTCACCGGTCAGCGAATGGCTGACGGGGTCGAAGTGGTAGTAGTCGTTGGGCAGGTTGGTGACATGCACCAGGCCGTTGACGTTGCCGTGGTCCAGCTCGACAAACAGGCCGAACGAGGTGACGCCCGAGACGATGCCGTTGAACTCCATGCCGATGTGCTGCTCCATGTACGCGCACTTCAGGCGGTCGTCGACATCACGCTCGGCCTCCTCGGCACGGCGCTCACGGTGCGAGCAGCCCTCGCAGAGCTTCTGCATGTCGTTCTTGCCGTACGGGAACTCCGCCTTGGCCTGCCGCGCGATGGCGTGGTGAATGGCGCGGTGCGCCAGCAGGTCCGGGTAGCGGCGGATGGGCGAGGTGAAATGGCTGTAGGCATCCAGCGCCAGGCCGAAATGGCCGTTGTTCTCCGGCAGGTAGACCGCCAGTGACTGCGAGCGCAGCAGCACGGCCATGATCAGCTTTTCGTCCGGCCGTCCTTTGGCCTGCTGGGCGATACGGTCAAAATCACGCGGCTCGGGCTGGTCACGCCAGGTCGGCTTCAGGCCCTGCGCCTGAAGGAACTGGGTCAGCGACTCCAGCTTCAGCATTGGCGGCGGCGCGTGCACGCGGTACGGTGCCGGCAGACCCGTCTGTTGCAGGAACCGGGCCGCCTCGACGTTAGCCATGATCATGCACTCTTCGATCAGTTTATGCGCATCGTTACGCGTGGTCGGCAGCAGGTCGGCCACTTCGCCGTTCTCGTCGAAGGCGAACTTCACTTCCTGGCTCTCGAAATCGATCGCGCCGCGCTGGCGCCGGGCCTTCTTCAGTACCTTGTACAGCGCGTGCAGGTCGTCCAGGTTGGCGCGAATGGCGTCCGCATCGCGGTCCAGCTTGATGTCGCCCTCATCCAGGTAGCGCCACACCTGGCCGTAGGTCAGGCGCGCGTGCGAGTGCATGACGGCGGCGACGAAGCGGCTACGTGTGACCTGGCCACGCTCGTCCACGGTCATGTCGCAAGCCAGGCACAGGCGGTCCTCGCGCGGCTTGAGCGAGCACAGGCCGTTGGAGAGCGCCTCAGGCAGCATCGGCACCACGCGGTTGGGAAAGTACACCGAGGTGCCGCGATTGACCGCCTCGACGTCCAGCAGGCCGCCGGGTTTGACGTAGCTGGCCACGTCGGCGATGGTGACCACGAGCCGCCAGCCCTTGCGCTGGCGCTGGGCGTACACGGCGTCGTCAAAGTCGCGCGCATCGGCGCCGTCGATGGTCACCAGTGGCAGGTCGCGCAGGTCCTTGCGGCCTTCCTTCATGGCCTCTGGAACTACGTCGCCAAAGGCCTTGGCCTCGGCTTCAACGCCATCCGGCCACTGGTAGGGAATTCCGAAGTTGTGGATGGCGATGTCGGTGGCCATGCCCGGCGCACCCATCTCGCCCAGCACCTGGACGATCTTGCCCACCGGCGGCTGCTTTTCCGTCGGCTGGTTGATGATGGCCGCAACCACGATCTGCCCGGGCTTGGCGCCGCCCGTGTCCTTGAGCGGAATCAGCACGTCCTGGGAAATGCGGGTTTCATCCGGCACCACCAGCGCCACCCCGCTCTCCTCCACGAAACGCCCGACCACGGTCTGGTTGGCGCGCTCGAGCACCTCCTTGACCTTGCCCTCGCGCCGGCCGCGATGGTCAACACCGATCACGCTGGCCAGCACACGGTCGCCGTGCAGCACCGAGCGCATCTGCCGTGACGACAGGTACAGGTCCTCGCCGCCGTCCTCGGGCACCAGGAAGCCGTAGCCATCCGGGTGCGCCGTGACCCGGCCACTGACCAGGTCCATCTTCGCCGCCACGCCGTAGGCGCCACGGCGGTTCTTGATCAGCTGGCCGTCGCGCACCATGGCCTTCAGGCGCCGGCGCAGGATTTCACGGCTGTCGGCGCTCTCCACGCCCAGCGCATGGACAATATCGCCGCGTTTCAGCGGCCGGCCTTCGCGCTCCAGGCAATCCAGAATGGCCTGGCGATCGGGTGCTTCGGCATCAATATGCCCGGGATTATTGTTTTCGTGTTTACTCATACATTCATTCTAAAGCTGAAACCCCAGCCAAAACACCGGGAAGAAAAGGACGCGTCGAACAGGCGCTGACGCAACAGGCGACCAGAAAGCCCGCCTTCACTAAAGACTTTCGCGTAATTCGCGTAATTCTAAAAATCTGCGGTAAAAAAAGTCCACCTACGAAGCAAGGCGCCACCTACTCGGTAGCGCCCCGTTCATCCAGGCGTCAATCGCAAAAAAGGATTCCCCTGGAAAGTGATGGTGCCGAGGAGAGGACTTGAACCTCCACGAGCTTTCGCTCACTAGCACCTGAAGCTAGCGCGTCTACCAATTCCGCCACCTCGGCAAAAGGCTGAAGTCAAGGGGGAACCTCAGCCTAGGGGTCGATTCGGGGCAAGGGGAACCGCCGAACCGGAGGCGCACTTTACTGGCAACCTCCGGGCTTGTCAACCATCAATTTTCAACCATCGAGCGGATGCCGCGTGATGATGTTTTCGCTGCGGTCCGGGCCGGTTGAGATCATGTGAATGGGCGCGCCGGTGAGCTGCTCCACGGCGTCCAGGTAGGCCCGCGCGTTGGCCGGCAGGCCGTCCAGTTCGGTGACGCCGCGCGAGCTTTCCTTCCAGCCCGGGAACGACTCGTAGACCGGCTCGATATCGCTCCAGTCATCCGGGTTCGTGGGCGGCACGTCGATGGTTTCGCCATGCAGCGTGTAGGCCGTGGCGATCTTCACCTCGTCCATGCCGTCGAGCACGTCCAGCTTGGTGACGCAGAAACCGGTCATGCCGTTCAGGCGCACCGCGCGGCGCAGCGCGACGGCGTCCAGCCAGCCGCAGCGGCGCGGGCGGCCGGTGGTGGCACCGAACTCGGCGCCGCGCTCGGCGATGCCGGCGCCCACATCGTCGAATAGCTCGGTGGGGAATGGCCCGGAACCCACGCGTGTGGTGTAGGCCTTGGTGATGCCCAGCACGTAATCAATGGCGTCCGGGCCCACGCCGGCGCCGGTGCAGACACCGCCGACCGTGGTGTTACTGGAGGTCACGAACGGATAGGTGCCGTGGTCGATGTCCAGCAGTGCGCCCTGCGCGCCCTCGAAAAGGATGCGCTTGCCGGCGTCACGCAGCGCGTGCAGTTCGCCCGCCACGTCGCCAACCATCGGTCGGATGGTGTCGGCCAGTTCCAACGTCGCCGCCAGGATGGCCGGGTAGTCCAGCGCGGCACGACCAAAGCGGTGCTGCAATACGAAGCTGTGGTAGTCGACCACATCCTCGAGCTTGGCTTCCAGTGCAGAGCGGTTGAGCAAGTCGGATACGCGGATGCCGCGACGCGACGCCTTGTCCTCGTAGGCCGGCCCAATACCGCGGCAGGTGGTGCCGATGGCCTTGCGGCCCAGCGCTTCTTCGCGGGCCTTATCCAACTCCACGTGGTACGGCATGATCACCGGGCAGGCCGGCGAGATACGCAGCCGTGAGCGCACGTCGACGCCGCGGGACTGCAGCGTATCGATCTCGGCGTTCAGGGCCTCGGGCGACAGCACGACACCGTTGCCGATCAGGCACTGCACACCCGGGTGCATGATGCCGGCCGGGATCAGGTGCAGGACGGTCTTGTCGCCGTCAATGACCAGCGTGTGGCCGGCGTTGTGGCCGCCCTGGAAGCGCACGACGGCGTCCATGTCACGGCACAGCAGGTCGACGATCTTGCCTTTGCCTTCGTCACCCCACTGGGTGCCGATCACGACAACGGAATTGGACATGATATTTCCTGTTTCTCTAAGTCATCAGCGCGTGGTCAGATCAACCACTGCAACATCAGCGCGCCGGCCAGCATGCAGACCAGCCCCACCACGCGCACGGTTTTCGGCCCCATTCGGGCCATGTCGAGCATGGTGCTGATCCACGCTTTCGGGGCCAGCACCGGCAATACGCCTTCGAGGATCAGCAACAGCGCGAACGCCGTCAGCAGGTCCTGCCAGAGTTCACTCACCGCTGCCGGAATCGCCGCCGAAGTAGTCGAAGAACTCGGTGGACGGATCCAGCACCAGCACGTCACCCGGGCCGTCGAAAGCATTCCTGTAGGCCTGCAGGCTGCGGTAGAAGCTGTAGAACTCCTGGTCCGCGTTGTAGGCCTCGGCAAAGGTCTTGGTCGCGATGGCGTCGCCCTCACCTCTCAGGCGCTGGCCGTCACGCTCGGCCTCGGCCAGGATGATCTGCGCCTGGCGGTCGGCATCGGAGCGGATACGCTCGGCTTCCTCGCGACCTTCAAAGCGATACAGGTTCGCGGCTTTCTGGCGGTCGGCGGCCATGCGGCGGAACACCGATTCGCGCACGTCGTCGGGCAGCTCGATGCTCTTGATGCGCACATCCACCACCTCGATGCCGAATTCTGACGCCGCGGAATTGGCCGAGGTCGCGATGTCCTGCATGGTGCTGACGCGCTGCTCGGAGACCACCTCGGCCAGCGTGCGGCTGGCGATCTGGTTACGCAGGCGGTCATCGACGATGTCGGACAGGCGGTTCAGCGCCTGCGCCTCGTTACCCTGGGTGGCCGAGTAGAACGTGGCCACGTCGACGATACGCCACTTCACGAAGGAATCGACCTCGACGAACTTCTGCTCCGAGGTCAGCATCGGCTCCGGCGAGGTATCCAGGGTGAGGATACGGCGATCGTATTTACGGATATTGTTCACGAACGGCAGCTTGATGTGCAGCCCCGGCTCGTAATCAGACTTGACGATACGGCCCAGCTGGAAGCGGATCGCGTATTCGGTCTCGCTGACAGTGAACAGGCTGGCCAGGCCGAGGCCGCCCAGGACGATTAACAGGATGACAAGTACAGGGCGGTTCATTGGCGACCCTCCCGGTTGGCGTTGCGAGTATTCCGGTCTTGCCGGTCCGCGGTCGGCGCGGGTGAATTCTGCGGCGTGAGTACCGGCGGAATGCGGTTAACCGCCTCGCCGGACGTGCCTCCAGTGACCTGGTCCAGCGGCAGGTAAAGAATGTTGCCGCTGGAATCGACATCCAGCAGTACCTTGCTGGAGCGCGACAGCACCCCTTCCATGGCCTGCAGGTACATGCGCTTGCGGGTCACGGCCGGCGCCTGGCGGTACTCTTCGAGCAACAGGCTGAAGCGGTCGGCTTCACCCTCGGCCAGGGCGACGGTGGAGTCGCGATAGCCGGTGGCTTCCTCGATGATACGCGCCGCGGCACCGCGGGCCTCGGGAATGACGCTGTTGGCATGCACCCGGGCTTCCTCGATAAAGCGCTCGCGATCCTCGCGTGCGCGGACCACGTCCGAATAGGCTTCCCTGACCTGCGGCGGCACGTTCACGTCCACCAGGTTGAACTCGGTGATTGACATGCCGGCCTGGTAGTTGTCCAGCGTGTCCTGCAATACCCGCTTGGCTTCAAGGCGAACCAGGTCACGCGAGCCACCCTCGAGAATCGCGTCCAGGCCATTGGCGCCGACGGATTCACGCAGCGCGCTTTCTGCCGCTTGCTGCAGGGTAATTTCCGGATCGCGAACGCGGAACAGGAACGACTGCGCATCGTTCACGCGGTACTGGATCTTGTAATTGAACTCGACCAGGTTCTCGTCCTCGGTGAGCATGTGCCCCTGGTCCTCGACCGAGCGCACCGCGCGGCTGACCTTGGTCAGCGACTCGATAGGCCGCGGCAGCGTAAAGTTGATGCCGGGGTCGAGTTCGCGGGTGTACTTGCCGAAGCGCTGGACTACGCCGCGTTCGGTTTCGTCGATGATATGCACGGCGTCCCAGCCCACCCAGGCCACCAGCGCCAGCAGTACCAGCGGCAGGACACCGGAACCGCCACCGGAACCCGAGCCAGAGCGGCGATCGCCGCCACCGCCACCACCGCCAAACAGCGATCGCAGCTTGCCGGAGAGGTTCTGAAACACTTCGTCCAGATCAGGGGGCTGGTCGCCCTGCTTCCAGGGATCCTTGCCACCCTTGCCGGGTTCTTTCCAGGGCATATCAATACTCCAGTAGTTCGTGACGGGCCGCGCTGGGCGCGGCGCAGTCGGGCATTATCCTACGCCGGGCTGGCGCCTGCCAGCCGTAACGGTACGTTGTGCGGGTTCAGGTCAACAGCTGCTCGCGCGCCAGCTGGCCTTCGCGCCCACCCTGCCGGGCCAGGCGCTCGGCCGCGGACAGCGGCAGGTCGACCCGCAGGTCCCAGGCGCCGTCCTCGGTGATCACTTCTTCACTGACGGCATTGAGCTCAAAGAGTTGCGCGCGCAGCCGCGCGTCGCGGCCATCAAGATGAATCCAGCGCTGCACGCGCTGGCCCACCAGGTGGCGGTCCATGGCCGCGCGCAGCAGGTCGAGACCGTCGCCGGTGAGCGCGGACACAAACACCCGCTCGGGCGTCATGTCGCCGGGCGGCACCACGCGGGACGACTCGTCGGCCAGGTCGATCTTGTTAAAGACTTCGATCACCGGCAGCCGGTCGGCGTCGATGGAGGCGAGCACGTCGATGACCTCCTCACGGCGCTCGGCATGGAACGGGTCGGACGCGTCGATCACGTGCAGCAGCAGGTCGGCTTCACTGGCTTCCTGCAGCGTGGCGCGGAACGCGGCAATCAGTTCGTGCGGCAATTCGGCGACGAAGCCCACGGTGTCGGCCAGCAGCACCTCGCCCTGGGCGTCGGCCAGGCGGCGCACGGTGGGGTCCAGCGTGGCGAACTGCATGTCGCGGGCATCGACACCGGAATCCGTCAGCGTGTTGAACAGCGTTGACTTGCCGGCATTGGTGTAACCCACCAGCGCCACGGTCAGCGCCTCGCCGCGTTGACGACGGCGACGGCCCTGGGCGCGCTGGCGGGCGACCTTGTCGAGGCGGTCACGCAGGTGACGAATCCGCTGGCCGATGAGGCGGCGGTCCGTTTCCAGCTGTGTTTCACCCGGGCCACGCAGGCCGATACCGCCCTTCTGGCGCTCAAGGTGAGTCCAGCCGCGGATCAGCCGCGTCGACAGGTGCCGCAACTGCGCGAGCTCGACCTGCAGCTTGCCCTCGTGGGAACGGGCGCGCTGCGCGAAGATGTCCAGGATCAGCGTGGTGCGGTCCAGCACCCGGCACTTGCAGTGTTTTTCGATGTTACGTTCCTGCACCGGCGACAGCGGCCGGCTGCAGAGCACCAGGTCGGCGTCCTGCAGGGTCACGGCCTCGGCCAGTTCATCGACCTTGCCCTGGCCCACGAAGAACTTCGCGTCAGGGCGGTCACGGGGTGCGGTGATGACGGACAGCACGGAAACGCCCGCAGAGCGGGCGAGTTCCTGGAATTCATCAAGGGCTTCCGGACCAGTGCCGGAAAAAACGGGATGCAGGATGACAGCGCGGTTGCCGCGCTCAAGGCGATCGATCAAAGACGGTACCTGGCTGTGATCCGGGCGGGCATTACTCGGATTGCTGTTCGTCGAATACCCGGACGTTGCGTGCCGGCACGACCGTCGAGATGGCGTGCTTGTAGATCATCTGGCTGACCGAATTCTTCAGCAAAACGACGAACTGGTCGAACGATTCGATCTGGCCCTGCAGCTTGATGCCATTGACCAGGTATACGGATACGGGGACGCGTTCACGGCGCAACGCGTTCAAAAAAGGTTCTTGTAGACTTTGACCCTTTGTCATGGCCATTCCTCCTGTTGGAATTATTGTCCGGCGCCATGGATAAGTTGGGAACGGTCCTGCCCGTTTTCAAGGAACTTTCGGACGTCGCCATGGATCCCCCCAAGCGCATTACGCAAGCTGGAATCATACCACAGCGCGTCGGTTTCCTTGCGCAACCAGGTGAGCTGTCGCTTGGCCAGCTGGCGGGTGGCCGCGAGCACCTTTTCGCGGAAGATCCGGCGCCCCTCGTCGCCGTCGCCATAGGCGCCGTCCAGCCATGCCCAGCCCTGCCGGTAACCCACCGCGCGCATGGATGACAGCGACGGGTCGAGCTCCGGCCGTGCGTGCAGCCCGCGCATCTCGGTTTCGAAGCCCTGCGCCATCATCTCGTCGAAGCGCAGGGCGATGCGGCGGTGCAGCTCGGTGCGCTCGCCCGGGCACACGACTAGCCGCAGAATGCTGAATTCCGGCGGCTCGCGACGCCCTGCCCGGCGCGCCTCGGTCACGGTCTTGCCGGTCAGCGCCATGACCTCCAGCGCCCGCTGGATGCGCTGCGGGTCGTTCGGGTCGATGCCCGACGCGGCCTCCGGGTCTGCCGCCTTCAGCTCGTCGTGCAGCCGCGGCCAGCCGACATCGTGCGCCCGTTTCTCGATCTGCGCCCTGACCCCGGCGTCGGCCGAGGGTAACGACGACAACCCCGAAAACAGCGCCCGGTAGTAGAGCATCGTGCCGCCGGCCAGCAATGGCACCCGCCCTGCCGCGTGAATGGCCCGGATCTCGCGCAATGCGTCGGCGCGGAAGTCGGCCGCCGAATAGTTCTCCTCCGGCGCGCGGATATCGATCAGCCGGTGCGGCGCGCGCGCCAGGGTCTCTTCGTCGGGCTTGGCCGTGCCGATATCCATGCCGCGGTAGACCAGCGCCGAGTCGACACTGATGATGTCCACGGGAAAGCGCTCGACCAGCTCGACCGCGGAGCCCGTCTTGCCCGCGGCGGTCGGCCCCATCAGCAGGATGACCGGGGGCGCGCTTGCTCGTTCGTGGCTCATCGGCCGCGCAGGAACAGCCGGTCCAGGGACCCCATGTCCAGCTGCACCCAGGTCGGCCGGCCGTGGTTGCACTGCGCTGAGCGCTCGGTGATCTCCATGTCCCGCAGCAGTGCGTTCATTTCGGCGACATCCAGCCGCCGGTTGGCCCGCACGGAGCCGTGGCAGGCCATGCCTGAAAGCACCTCGTCCAGCTCCGAGTCCAGTCGCCGGCTGTCCCCCTGGGTGGCGATATCCGACAGTACATCGACCAGCAGGGCCGCCGGGTCGGCCTTCGACAGCAGCGTCGGCACCTTGCGGACCAGCAGGGTCTCCGGCCCGGTGCGGTCGCAGTCAAAACCCAGGTCAGCCAGGCGCTCGCCGTGCTGCTCGGCCAGGTCGGCCTCGCGCTCGGACACCGTGACACCCACGGGCACCAGCAGCGTCTGCGAGCGAATGCCCTCGGCGGCCTGGGCCGCCTTCAGGCGCTCATAGGTAATGCGCTCATGGGCGGCATGCATGTCGACCAGCACCAGCCCCTTCGCGTTCTGCGCCAGGATATAGACGCCGTGTAGCTGCGCCAGTGCATAACCCAGGGGCGGAGCCTCTGTGGGGTCCGCTTCGGCGGCCGCGCCGGTCATCGCAACCGGTGCCGGATCGGGCGCCGGGCCTTGAACGGGCCCGGGCATGGGGGCGTAGGCTGGCGCGGTGGAATAGGCTGCGCGACTGCCAGGCAGACCCGGGCCCGGCTGGTACGGCGCATGTGACTGGGCGACGGCCAGGCCCGCCTGGACAGGCGGCTGTTCAGCCGCAGGGTCCGCGCCTGGGCGCGGAGCGCCGGCGCCCACGCCGGTGTCGGCCAGCGCCCGGTGCAGTGAAGAGTAGATAAAGTTGTGTGCCTCGCGCTGGTTGCGGAAGCGCACTTCGTGTTTCTGCGGATGGACATTCACATCCACGAGGTCGGGCGGCAACGCGAAAAACAGCACGAAACCCGGGTGTCGGCCGTGATAGAGCACGTCCCTGAATGCCTGCCGGACGGCATGCGCCACCACCCGGTCGCGGATCATGCGCCCGTTGACGAAGAAGAACTGTCGGTCCGCCTGGGCGCGGTTATAGCGTGGCTCGGCCACCCACCCGGACAAGGTCATTCCGCCGGCTGCCGCTTCGATCGGCATGGCGTGGGCGAGGAAATCGTCACCGCAGACGGCGGCCAGGCGGCGGTTCATGCCATGTTCGTCATTGGCCGGCGGCAGGGCTCGCACCACGCGGCCATCGTGCTGTAGCTCGAAACCGACGTGGCCATTACCCAGGGCCAGGCGCCTCAGCAGGTCATCAATATGGTTGAACTCGGTGCGGTCGGCGCGAAGGAATTTTCGCCGCGCCGGCACGTTGTAGAACAGGTCACGCACATCGAGCCGGGTCCCCACCGCACCGGCGGCGGGCGCGGGTTCGGAGATCACGCCATGCCGGGCCTCGACGGACCAGGCGTGCGGCACCGATTCGGTCCGCGACGACAGGTCCAGCCGCGCGACCGAGGCAATACTGGCCAGCGCCTCGCCGCGGAAACCCAGCGTGGCCACCGCCTCGAGGTCATCGAGGTCGACAATCTTGCTGGTGGCGTGGGAAGCCAGCGCCAGCGCCAGCTCATCCCGCTCGATGCCCTTGCCGTCATCTTCGATGCGGATCAGGCGCTTGCCGCCCTGCTCCAGCGTCACGCGAATCGACCGGGCGCCGGCATCCAGGCTGTTTTCCACGGCCTCCTTGACGACCGACGCGGGGCGCTCAACCACTTCGCCCGCCGCGATCTGGTTGACAAGATTTTCTGGCAGTCGGCGAATGGACATGACCGGTCGAGGGTCCCCGTGGGTGTCAGCTGGATGGGACTGGGGATGATAGCCCACGATGGCGGCCACTGTTAACGCGTGACGCGACCTCTTCGCAGGGTCAGGTCAGAAACCTGCAGCAGAAATGGTGGCGCGCCGGGATTCACGGGCTATCAGGCCTGCTTCACCCGGTGCGCCACCGCTGCGGAGGGTACGGTTTAGCCGGCCGGGATGACCAGTTCCTTGCCGACCGTGATCATGTCGCCGCTCAGGTTGTTGGCGGCGCGCAGGCTCGAAAGCGGAACGCTGTACTGGCTGGCGATGGCCCCCAGGGTTTCACCCCGGGACACGATATGCCGGCCGCCATCGCGGTTCGCCGCGATCCAGGTCCCCGGCGGCGGCGATGCATAAAAGTAGTTACGCACGCCGCGCACGATCGAGTCCGCCATGTTGGTCTGGAACTCGCGCTGCGTCAGTCGCGTCTCTTCGGTCGGGTTGCTGATGAACGCGGTCTCCACCAGCACCGACGGCACGTCGGGTGACTTCAGCACCATGAAATTGGCGCGGCCGATATGTGGCTTGTGCACCTTGTGCGCCTGGCCGATGGAATCCAGGATACTGGCCGCGACCTTGTCGCTGGCCTGGATGGTCGCGCTCTGGGACAGGTCCAGCAGCACCGAGGCCAGCAGGTCGTCCTTGTCATTCAAAGACACGCCGCCCACCAGGTCGGAGGAATTCTCGCTCTGCGCCACCAGGCGCGCGAACTCACTGCTGGCGCCGCGCTGTGACAACACGAACACGGAACTGCCGCGCACGCTGCGGTTATGGAACGCGTCGGCGTGAATCGATACGAACAGGTCGGCACGCTCGCGGCGGGCCTTCTCGTATCGCTCACGGTGAGGGATGTAGTAATCACCGTCACGGACCAGCACGCCACGCATGCCAGGCTGGGCGTCCAGCGCCGTCTTCAGCCGCCGCGCAATCTGCAGCACAACGTCCTTTTCCTGGGTGCGGCCCTTGCCAATGGCGCCAGGGTCTTCACCACCATGCCCGGCGTCAATGGCGATGACCACATCACGGTTGTCCGCCGCCAGGGTCTTGACGCTACGGGCCGGCGCCTTGGCCGGTCGCTGCCCCGCGTCATACATATCAATGACCAGGCGATGGCCATACTGGCCGGTGGGCTCTATCAGGAAGCTCTTGATGTCGACCTGGCTTTGCAGGTCCATGACCACGCGCAACGTGCCCTCGTCGGGCTGGCCGTGGCGCACATTGGAAATCATCCCGGCATGCTCGGCGATGAAGTCGAGCTGGGTTGAGAGGGTCGCCCCCTTGAGGTCGACGACTACCCGGTGAGGCTTTTCGAGCGTGAACAGCTTGTACTCGCTGGTGTCATCAAGATCCAGCACCGCGCGGGTCTTTTCCGGGTCCGTCCAGACACGAAAACCTTCCACCTCTGCCCCAAAGGCAGAAAATGAAATCGCCATTAGAAAAACGGCTATGGGTCGGAAGGCCCCCATTGATCTCCTCTCCACTTCCATGTCGGTCATGGTAATGATGAATCGAATTTCCGGAAATTGCAACAGTTTTTCTATGAAAAACCGCTGGATAGAGGGGTTAACTAGAATGGAAGTTTAAAGAAGCCTCTGAAAAGAATGACATAAGGCATTACCGGAACTTGAATACGGCAATATCGTAACGCGACGCTCTGTTCCGGAATGATTGAACTCAAGCACGGCGTCCGCCGCGGGCAACAGCGCGCCTCCGCGCTCTGGCCACTCCGCGAGCAGCACCGTCTTCTCGTCGAACAGGTCGGTAATGCCCAGGAATTCAAGCTCTTCCGGATCGCCGATACGGTACAGGTCCAGGTGCAACACCTGCACATCCGCCAACGGGTAGTGCTCCAGCAGTCCGTATGTCGGGCTCTTCACGCGGCCCGCATAGCCCATGCCCTGGATCAGGGCGCGGACAAACGTGGTCTTGCCGGCGCCCAGGTCGCCATGCAGGTGCAGGCAAAACGGGGGCTTGAGCGCCGGTGCCAGCCGCGCCGCCAGCGCGGTCATCTGCACCTCACCCATCACCACGCTGCAAGCCGCTTCAGACATCCAGTACTCCCGGTAGTGCGTCACAGAAATCCAGTGCCAGGCGACCGACCTGGCCGTTACGGGCCGCCACATCACCTGCCGCGGCATGGGCCACTACGGCCGCGCAGGCTGCATCATACGCGGGCAGGCCCTGTGCCAACATGGCCGCGACAACGCCGGTGAGCACATCCCCTGCCCCGGCCGTGGCCATGCCCGGATTGCCCAGCGCGCACAGCGACCAGCGACCATCGGGCGCAGCGACCACGGTGCCACAGCCCTTGAGTACCACCACGGCGCCGTACTGCTCCGCCAGTGTGGCGGCGGCCGCGAAACGGTCTGCCTGCACCACGGCCGTGGACTGCCCCAGCAGGCGGGCGGCCTCGGCGGGATGGGGGGTGATGACCCACTCGCCCTTCCGGGGCCAGGCCATCGAGTCGCGTAACGCCGCGAGCAGGTTCAGCCCATCCGCGTCCACCACAAGGGCAGTCGTACGCCCAAGGCATTCCGGCACCAGCGACCGGGCCCATCCATCTTTGCCCAGGCCGGGACCCAGCGCGATAACATCACTATCCGAGGGCTGCGGGGGGACATCATCACCGCCCTCCACGGCCAGGGTCATCAGTTCCGGCCGCGCCAGGTTGAGCCAGTGCGCGTGCACGGGGTGCGTGGCCACCGTGACCCGTCCGGCGCCGGCCCGCAACGCGGCCTCACCAGCCAGGCGCGCGGCTCCACTCATGCCGCGGTTGCCGCCGACAACGACCACGTGCCCGAACAATCCCTTGTGACTGTTGAGCCGTCGCCGCGGTAAAAGCCGGCCAATGTCGGCCCTGTCCATTCGCCGGCCCACTGCCCGATCACCATCCAGCGCGTCATATATGGTATCGGGCACCTTCAGGGTGTCGAACACCACCTTTCCGGCGCAGTCGGGGCCATCCGCGGTGAGCAGGCCGCGCTTCATGCCGACCAGGGTCACGGTGACATCGGCGCTGACGGATACGCCATGGATGTGGCCGGTGTCCGCGCCCAGCCCCGAGGGGACATCAACGGACACGGTTGCCGCCCGATGGTTGTTTATGGCCTTGATGGCCGTGGCCCACTGGCCTTCGACCACGCGCGCCAGCCCGGTTCCCAGCAATGCATCGATCACCAGGTCGGCCGCGGGCAGTTCGCCCGACCACGGCACGGTTTCGCCACCGCAGGCTCGCCAGTCCGCCGCGGCACGCCCAGCATCGCCCGAAAGCTGCTCCGGTTGCCGCAGCGCCACGACAGCTACGTCGATACCCAGTGCGCTGGCGAGACGGGCGATGACATAGCCGTCGCCGCCGTTATTGCCGGCGCCGCAGACCACCAGCCACCGCCGGGCGTCCGGGAAGTGCTGTCTCGCGACGTTGACGACCGCCTGCCCTGCCCGGCACATCAGCGCGTAGCCATCGCCGCCGCCGGCCTCGATGGCCAGTTCGTCGAGGCGGCGCACGGCCGCCGCGGTATACAATCTTTCCGGGATCGCGGACATGCAGCGCATTATATGGAGCGCCCCTGCCGCGAGCCACGATTTCCGCAATCCGGAGCCGCATTATCGACACCGCGCAACTGGCGACCGAGATCAAGCAATGGGGCCGTGAACTGGGCTTCCAGCAACTCGGCATCACCGACACCCAGCTCGACCAGCACGAGGCCTGGCTGCAGACCTGGCTGGCCGACGGCATGCATGGCGAAATGGACTACATGTCACGCCACGGCACCCGCCGCAGCCGGCCATCGGAACTGATCCCGGGCACCGTCCGGGTGATCTCCGCACGCATGGATTACATGCCGGATGGCGAGGACGATGTCTTTGGCCTGCTCGAGCAGGATGAAACCGGCTTCGTGTCCCGCTACGCGCTTGGCCGCGACTATCACAAGGTCATGCGCAACCGCCTGCAGAAGCTGGCCAGCCGGATCGAGTCTGCCATCGGCCCGTTTGGCTACCGCGTGTTCGTTGATTCCGCACCGGTGCTGGAGAAAGCGCTGGCGGAAAAAGCCGGCCTGGGCTGGATCGGCAAGCACAGCAACCTGCTCAACCGGGAAGCCGGCAGCTGGTTCTTCCTCGGTGAGATCTATACCGACCTGCCGCTGCCGATGGACGAGCCCGGTGACGAGCACTGCGGCAACTGTCGCCGTTGCCTGGACGTCTGCCCGACCGGCGCCATTGTCGCCCCTTACCGTGTTGATGCGCGGCGCTGTATTTCCTACCTCACTATCGAACTGCGCGGCCCCATTCCGGAGCCACTGCGGCCGCTGATGGGCAATCGGATTTACGGCTGTGACGACTGCCAGGCGGTGTGCCCGTGGAACCGCTTCGCCACGCCGACAGCGGAGGAAGATTTCACCCCCCGCAATGGCCTGGAAGCACCGCAGCTGCGCGAGCTGTTTGCCTGGGACGAGGCCGAATTCCTGGCGCGGACCGCGGGCAGCGCGATCCGCCGCATCGGCCATGAATGCTGGCTGCGTAATATTGCCGTTGCACTGGGAAACGCGGCCCCATCGCTAGAAAACGTGGACGCACTTGAGCGCCGCGCCGATCACCCCTCGGCCCTGGTGCGTGAGCATGTCGCCTGGGCGCTGGCGCGCCAGCGTGGACAGGCGGCGTAACGGCGGCTGCGATATACTGGCCGCCACTCCAGATTGACCCGTGGAAAGCACATAATGAACTCTCTCAACACGCTCAAGATGCTTCGCGAGCACGGCGGCGCCGCGCTCACCCAAGGACTGTCCGATGACACCATCGCTGATTTCATACGCCGTGACCCGCAACTGGTGGCCGCGATTGAAGATGCCGGACGACAATTCGATGCGCTGAGAGACGAGTTTCCTGAACTGCTGGCCATGGACGAATGCGACCAGCTGGCCGAGATCCAGGCCGAGTACGTCAATTTCTATGCCGATGACGCGGTCAATCCCTATGTCTCGCTGGCCGCCCGCGGGCCGTGGATCATCACGCTGAAAGGCGCCGTGCTCTATGACTGCGGCGGTTACGGCATGCTCGGCTTTGGCCACACCCCGGATGCGGTGATCTCGGCGATGAGCCAGCCGCACGTCATGGCCAACATCATGACGCCGAACCTGAGCCAGAAGCGCTTCGCCGATGCCCTGGACCGCGAGGTCGGCCACCGGCGCAAGGACGGCAACCCGTACCGTCACTACCTGTGCCTGAACAGCGGCTCCGAAGCCGTGACGCTGGCCGCTCGCATCGCCGACATCAACGCCAAGGACCGCACCGACCCGGGGGGCGAAAACGCCAACCAGCCGATCAAGCACCTGGGCCTGGCCGGCGCATTTCACGGCCGGACCGACCGCCCGGCGCGCTACTCGGACTCCACCCGCAAGGTGTACTGCAAGAACCTGGCGTCCTTCCGCGACCAGGACAGCCTGATCACGGTTGAACCCAACAACGTCGAGCAGCTTGAGCAGGTCTTCAAGTACGCCAATGACAACGGCATTTTCATCGAGGCCATGTTCCTGGAGCCCGTCATGGGCGAAGGCAACCCCGGCATGCCGGTCACGCCAGAGTTCTATGCCCGCGCCCGCGAACTGACCCGCGAACATGGCGCGCTGCTGCTGGTCGACTCCATCCAGGCCGGCCTGCGCGCGCACGGCGTGCTGTCGATCATCGATTACCCGGGCTTCGAAACACTGGACGCGCCGGACATGGAAACCTGGTCGAAGGCGCTGAACGCCGGCCAGTACCCGCTGTCCGTGGTCGCGCTGACCGAGGATACGGCGGCGATTTACCGCAAGGGCGTGTATGGCAACACCATGACCACGAACCCGCGGGCGCTGGATGTCGCCGTCTCCGTACTGAACTCGCTGACACCGGAACTTCGCCGCAATGTTGAGGAGCGTGGCGCCGAAATGGTCGCAAAACTCAAGCAGCTCCAGGCCGAGACCGGCCAGCGCATCACCCAGGTGCAGGGCACGGGCCTGCTTGTCAGCGCCGAGCTCAACCCGACCCTGTACAAGTGCTACGGCGCGGGCTCGACGGAAGAATACATTCGCAAACAGGGCGTCAACGTGATCCATGGCGGCATGAACGCGCTACGCTACACACCCTACCTGCTGATGACATCCGAAGAGGTCGACCTGGTCATCGACGCGACCCGCGACGCGCTGCTGAATGGCCCGGCCAGGGCCGCGTCCGAAGCCGCCTGAACACGGTGATCGACTAACACGAACTGGAATTCGCGAATTGGCTCATATGAAACCACTTCCGGCGACGACGACGCCGGAACTCAATGATGATTTCGCCCTGTTTGAACGCATCCTGGGCTTCGTCCCCAACAGCCTGCTGACCATGCAGCGGCGGCCGGCCATGGTGAAGGGCTTCGGTGCGCTGACTCGCGCGGTCATGGACCCTGATGGCGACGTCGACCTGGGCTTCATGCGCCTTGTGGCGCACTTTTCCAGTCGTGCCGCGGGCTGCCAGTACTGCGAGGCGCATTCGCTGATCGCCGCAGAGATTCATGGCATTGCGCCGGAAAAGGTCGAGGCCGTCTGGGAATACCGCACCAGCCCGCTCTACACACCAGCTGAGCGTGTCGCGCTGGACTTCGCCCTGGCCGCCGGTGCGGTGCCCAATGCCGTGGACGCCGAACTGATGGCCGCCATGAATGAACACTGGTCCGAGGCCCAGATCGTGCAGATCCTGGGGGCCGTGTGCCTTTACGGGTTCCTGAACCGCTGGAATGACTCCATGGCCACCGACCTGGAAGACGCGCCGAAAGCGCTGGGGGACGCCGTCCTCGCACGGGGCGGCTGGACCGGCGGCAAGCATGTCACAAACGACGACACGTCACCCGCCGAATAAAAGCTGAACGGTTAAAAAACCGGGGGCGGCTCGGAGAGGGGCCGCCCCCGGATGCGCCGAGAGGCGATCACAACACCGACAGCAAGCGCTCCATCCACATGGGCGCCATCAACAGCGCGCCCAACCAGGCGGCACCGGCAACGACATTACCGGCCACGGAGAGAGCCAGGACGAATGGGGTTCGGGACGTGGACACGCCCTGCTCCGCCTCGACCACCCGCACGGGAACATCCGGTTCCCCTGCCGGCAGGCGGGTTTCGTGGTACTTCGCTTCGATCAATGGTTGATACAGCATCGGTGTTTCTCCCCTGACGTTGGTGGCTATTGGACCACCACCTGTTCTCAAACCCTGAGAACCGTCATACAGTGTTGATTTACACACTACTGTATATTAATACACCTTTAATGGCAAACGCCGTTAAATCATTGTTTTAAAAGCATTAGCGGTTCAGAGAAAGCCGGGCGGCCGGCTGGCCACAGCGGATCAGTCGTACTTCAGCGCCGTCGCCCGGACCGATTCGGCCACGGCTTCACGCAGGAAACCGGGCGCCAGCACCTCTGCCTCTGGCCCGTAACGCAGGATATCCATGACCAGTTCCCGGGCGTCACTGAAGGGCACTTCCAGGACCCAGGAACCGCTGTCGTCATACTCACCCACCTGGTCCGGGTGCCACTGCTCGTCTGCCACCCAGCGCGCCATTTCGGCAGAAAAGCGGATGCGCGCCTTGTGCCGCGCCGGGCCGGAGAAAATGCCGTAGGACTGGTCGTAGTGTTCCGCCAGTTCTTCCGCGGGGAGTTCCCTGGCCGCCTCGTCCAGCAGGCGTTGCTCACTGATACGCTCCAGCGCAAAACTCCGCAACCCGTTAGCGCCGTGGCACCAGGCATCCAGGTACCAGGAATTGCGGTACTGGGTGAGACGCTGTGGTGAAACCTGGCGTTCACTGACCTCGTCGCGGCCACGGCCATGGTAGACAATATGCAGGCGCTGGCGCCCGACCAGCGCGCCCAGAATATCCTGGAACAGCCGCCCCGGAACCGCGCGCCCGGCCACCGCCTGGATATGAATGCGCGACTCCCCTTCCCCGGTTTCCACGCCCTTTTGTTGCAGCAGTGAAGAAATCCGTGACTGCAACGACGACAGCTCGCCTTCGAGCAGGCCGGGCTGCACATCGCCCAGCACCTGCCGCGCGGTCAGCAGCGCCTGCAATTCGTCGGGACTGATCCAGATACCCGGCAACTCGAAAGGCTGGTCATAACTGCGGTCGTAATAAAAGCCGCGATTGTCCGGATCCTGCTCGATGGGCGCGCCAAGGAAATCCCGCAACTCGCCGACCAGCCGGTACAGCGTGGCCTGCGAGCACTCCAGGCGTTCCATCAACTCCTGCCGCGAGATCGGCGTACGCCGCTGGCTCAGGATGTTGTGCAGGTGGTAGAGGCGCTCGACTTTGGACATGGAAACCGGCGCCTCCCGTTCAGGCCTGCTCAGCGGCGCGAACCGCGATGTATTCGAGCGCGTGGCTGATTCTTGCCAGCGCGCGATCCTGTCCCACCAGCCAGAGCGTCTTGTCGATCGACGGCGATACACCAGAACCGGCCAGTGCCACGCGCAATGGCTGCGCCACCTTGCCCATGCCGACCTCCAGTTCGGCCGCCACCGCGCGGACCGTGTCGTCCAGCGCCGCCGGGGACCAGTCACCCAGGTCACGCAGCGCCTCGCGGATGGCGCGCAGCGGCGTCTCCGCCACCGGCCGCAGGTGCTTCTTTGCCGCGCCGGCATCGAAGGCGTCGAAATCCTCGAAGAAGACCCGGCTCTGCTCGGCCATCTCGCGCAGCGTCTTCACGCGTTCGGCCTGCACGCTGACCACGTCTTCCAGGCTCGGACCATTGTCGGTGTCGATGCCCAGGTCGTTGAACTGCCAGGCCAGGTGCGGCGCGACGTCCGCAGGCGGCAGGGTCTTCATCCAGTGCTGGTTGAGCCAGTTGAGCTTCTCGTGGTCAAACGCGGCCGCCTTGCGGTTCACCGCGTCGATGGAAAACAGTTCGACCATCTCGTCCCGGGTGAACACTTCCTGGTCGCCATGCGACCAGCCCAGCCGGACCAGGTAGTTGTTCAGCGCGTGCGGCAGGTAACCCTGGTCACGGTACTGCATCACGCTGACCGCACCGTGGCGTTTGGACAGCCGCGCGCCATCATCGCCCAGGATCATCGGCACGTGGGCGAACTGCGGCGGCGTGGCGCCCAGGGCCTCGTAGATATTGATCTGCCGCGGCGTGTTGTTGATATGGTCATCGCCACGGATGACCAGGCTGATCTTCATGTCCCAGTCATCGACCACCACGGTGAAGTTATAGGTCGGCGACCCGTCAGGGCGCGCGATCACCAGGTCATCCAGTTCGTCGTTGCTGATGACGATGGTGCCGCGCACGCGGTCGTCAAAGCGCACGTGGCCTTCGCGCGGGTTGCGGAAGCGCACGACCGGTTTAACACCGGCAACCGGCTCGCCACCATCGCGGCAATGGCCATCGTAACGCGGCTTTACACCCTGCTTCATCTGCTCTTCGCGCAATGCATCGATGCGCTCTTTCGAGCACCAGCAGTGATAGGCCTTGCCCTCCGCCAGCAGCTGCTCGACCACCTCGGCATAACGGTCGAACCGGCGGGTCTGGTAAAACGGCCCCTCGTCGTGGTCCAGTTCCAGCCATTCCATGCCGTCCAGGATGGCCTGCACGGACTCCGGTGTCGAACGCTCAAGGTCGGTGTCTTCGATGCGCAGCACGAAATCGCCCTGCTCGTGACGGGCCTGCAGCCAGCAGAACAGCGCGGTACGCGCGCCGCCAACGTGTAGAAAGCCCGTGGGGCTGGGCGCGAATCGGGTACGGGTGGTGGTCATGGTCTTGAATTCTGCTGCAGCGGCATCGGGCCGGAAAAAGGCGCATTTTACGTCATCGTGGTGTGCCGTGTATGCCATGAACCACGCGCCGGCCGAAGGCCACAGGCGCTCAATTGAATACCTGTCTCCAAGCGAATCAGTGACCTATGGCATTCGGGTCGTTTTTGCGGTATTATTTGCGCCCCTTTTGTACACACGGTCTCTCCGCGTGCTTCCAAACCCCTTTAAAACCCGCTGGGCCGTCCTGTGCCTGCCAGTCGCACTCGTGTGCGTGGCGGGCGCGTTCGCGTGGCTGAAGGGTGAAGACGCACCGGCCGTGTCGCGCGTGGACGAGATACGTGACCGCGGCGCGCTGGTCATGCTGACCCGAAGCGGCGCCAGCAGTTATTTCACCGGCGCCCAGGGCGATACCGGCCCCGAGTACGAACTGGCGCAGCAGTTTGCCGAACACCTGGGTGTTGATATCGAAGTCCGGGTTGCCGACGCGTTCACCGACCTGGAGCATCTGCTCGAAGCCGGCGAAGGCGACCTGATCGCGGCCAACCTGACGCGCACACCTTCGCGCGAACTGAAATTCCGCTTCGGCCCGGCCTATGCCGATACCCACACCCAGGTGGTGGTGCGCTGCGGCATCCGCAAACCGCGCAAACTGGCCGACCTGGCGGGCCTGCAGGGTGCCGTGGTCGCCGGCACCAGCTACGAAGAGCAACTGCTGGCGGCATCCGCCGAACAGCCCGAGCTGAACTGGTCATCGCGTAACGACGCCGGCATGGAAGACCTGCTGCTGGCCGTCGACGAGGGCCGCATTGACTACACGCTGGTCGATGAACGC
Source organism: Marinihelvus fidelis (assembly GCF_008725655.1). Classification (NCBI taxonomy): domain Bacteria; kingdom Pseudomonadati; phylum Pseudomonadota; class Gammaproteobacteria; order Chromatiales; family Wenzhouxiangellaceae; genus Marinihelvus; species Marinihelvus fidelis. The sequence goes on from NZ_VYXP01000002.1 coordinate 91,282, forward strand.
ATCTTCCTGGTCAACAGCCAGTTCTACCCGAATGTCCGCGAGGCCTTCGACCTGGGCCCCGCCGAGCCATTGGCCTGGGCCTTCGCCCGCGATGACGACGACAGCCTGGTCCAGCAGGCCGAACTGTTCATGCGCCACGCCCGCGCCGACGGCGTGCTGGCGGCGATTGACGAACGTTTCTTCCGGCCACGCCAGAAACTCAACCAGGTGGGCATGCTGCGCTTTGTCGAGCGTGTCCGTGAGCGCCTGCCGCCATGGCTGCCGCTGTTCCAGGAGGTCGCCGAAGAACACGACCTGGACTGGCGCCTGCTGGCCGCGATGGCGTACCAGGAGTCCCACTGGGATCCGGCCGCGGTGTCGCCGACCGGCGTACGTGGCCTGATGATGCTGACGCTGAACACGGCCAACCAGATGGGACTGTCGAACCGCGAAGACCCGCTGCAGAGCATCCGTGGCGGCGCCGGTTACCTGGTCTACCTGCGTGACAAGCTGCCCGAGCGCATCGCCGAGCCGGACCGGACCTATTTCGCGCTGGCCGCCTACAACCTGGGCTTCGGCAGCCTGGAAGACGCCCGCGTCCTGACCGAGCGCCTGGGTGGCAACCCGGACCGCTGGGCGGACGTCGAGAAACACCTGCCGCTGCTGGCCAAGGAGCCGTACCACTCCACGCTCCGCTACGGCTACGCCCGTGGCCACGAAGCGCAGCAGTACGTTCGCAATATCGGCCGTTTCTATGACACGCTGGTGTGGATGGATACCCGCGCGCACCCCCTGCTTGCCTCGCGGATGATGGCCGCACCCTGAACGGCGGCCCCGGCAACCCTAGTCCCCACGGCGCTCACGGCGCCGCTTTCATTCCTGCGCCAGCTGATCCAGCCAGAGACAATCGCCACTGGACGACTTGATGTCGGCCAACCGGGCTTCGTGCAGGGCAATCTCTTCCTCGCTCGCGCGCAGCACCCGCACCGGGGGGCGCTCAACCTGCCCTGCCGCGGCCTCGAGTTCCCGGGTATCCGGCCCGTCTGAATCCATACTCAGCCCCAGCGCGACCTGGCCGCCGGTCATCGCCAGGTAGACGTCAGCCAGAATCTCGGCGTCGAGCAAGGCGCCATGCAGGGTCCGGCTGGTGTTGTCGACCTCGTACGCCTTGCACAGGGCATCCAGGTTGTTGCGCTGGCCGGGCCGCTCCGAACGCGCCAGTTCCAGCGTATCGATCACCGGCTGGCGCTCGCTGAACGGCGGCCGGGTCATGCCCAGCATGCCGTACTCGTAATCGAGGAAGCCCAGGTCGAACGCGGCGTTATGAATCACCAGCTCCGCGCCATCGACATACTCGAGGAAGCGCTCCGCGATCTCGCCGAAACGGGGCTTGTCGGCCAGGAACTCGTTACTGATGCCGTGCACTTCCAGCGCGCCGGCATCGACCGCGCGCTCGGGATTGATGTACTCGTGGAAATTGTTGCCGGTCAGCTGGCGCTCCACCAGTTCGACGCAGCCGATTTCGATGATGCGGTGGCCGTCGCGGGTTTCCAGGCCGGTGGTTTCGGTATCGAGGACGATCTGGCGCATCAGCGTCGGATCCCCGCACGGGCCAGTTCATCGGCGCGTTCGTTGCCCGGGTCCCCGGCATGACCCTTGACCCAGGTCCAGCTGACATCGTGGCCCTGGAGCGCCGCGTCCAGCGCCTCCCACAGGTCACGGTTCTTGACCGGCTGCCTGGAGGCGGTTTTCCAGCCACGCGCCTTCCAGCCCCGCATCCACTCGGTGACGCCCTTCATGACATAGGTCGAGTCGGTATAAATGGTCACCGGCTCGCGCCGCGTGATGGCCTTCAGGCCCTCGATCACCGCGCGCAGTTCCATGCGGTTGTTGGTGGTGGCGGCCTCGCCACCGTTGAGCTCCTTGCGGTGCTCGCCCCAGATCAGCAGCGCGCCCCAGCCTCCCGGGCCCGGGTTGCCACTGCAGGCGCCGTCGGTATACAGCGAAATTCGATTCAAGCCGATTGTTCCTTGCGATTCATGGTTTGTTCCAGCGCGGACTCCATCGCCTGCACGCCGGCGCCACTGGACGCCGGCCGGGCGAAACGGACCCGGCTGACAATGGGCCGGACCGGGCTCAGTCGCGCCAGCACGGCTACCTGGTCGGCGAATCCGAACAGCAGGCGCCGCCAGCCATCGCGGGCATTCATGCTCGTACCGGCGATACCCAGCCCCGCCCTCGACTCGAGCACGAAAGAGCGCTGGCGCAATCGCTGGCATAGCCGCCACGGCCGGATTGACTGCAGGCCGCGCTGGTCGCGTCGCCAGCGCCCAAAACCGTACCGTCCAGGCCCCAGCACCAGCAGGTGAGCGCCGGGCTTGAGCACCCGGCGCAGCTCGCCCAGCAGCCGTTCATCGCCGTCCTTTACCAGGCCATGGGCGACGACCAGGTCGAAGACCTCGGACTGGAACGCCAGCGCGCGTAGGCTGACCGCGACACACCCGCCCGCCGAATGCGCGCCAGAGACCGCCGGGGCGACCCGGAAGACGCGAGTTCGCTGACCATGCGCCAGCCCCTCGAACACGCCAGGCCGGGTACTGACCACCAGGACCCGGTAAGGCCCAAGTGCGTCGATTACCCGGCACAACTCATCCTTGGCGGCGGTAAAGCCGCGGGAATCGTGGTCTGCAGGGAGCTTGCGCGGGCCCATCCGAAGCGCCTTATCAGTTGACTTGGGCGATGACAGGCACAAGCATAAGCGCTGACCCGACCGCGCTCAACCGCCACCACGGAGAATCGCATTCGTGCACCCCGAAGACCTCGTCATCGAACCCATTCCCGCCTTCAACGACAACTACATCTGGCTGCTGCACCGCGGTGGTGATCATTGCGTCATCGTCGACCCCGGTGACCACGAACCCGTGCTGGACGTGCTGGCCGCACGCGGCCTGGCGCCCGACGCCATCCTGCTGACCCATCACCACTGGGACCATGCGGACGGCGTACCCGGCGTGCTGGAACAGTTCGACGTGCCCGTGTACGGCCCCGCGGACGATCGCCTGGGTGACTGGTGCACACGCTGCCACGAAGGCGACACCGTGAGCGTGGAGTCGCTGGGCCTGTCGTTCAACGTGTTCGACGTTCCGGCGCACACGCGCAGCCATATTGCCTTCGTCGGCCACGGCGCGGCATTCACCGGTGACACGCTGTTCAGTGTGGGCTGTGGGCGGCTGTTCGAAGGCACCGCGGACGATATGCAGCGTGCGATGGACAAGCTAGCTACCCTGCCCGGCGAAACGAAAATCTACTGTGGACACGAATATACCGTCGCCAACTGCGCGTTCGCGCTGCAGGTCGAGCCGGACAATGCCGCCCTGGCCGAACGTGCAGAGCAGGCCAGCGAGTTCCGCGCGCAGGGCCACCCGACCCTGCCATCCACGATCAAAGACGAACTTCGCACCAACCCATTCATGCGGACGCGCGAACCGGCGGTGGTCACCGCCGCACGCCGGCACGACGCCGGGGCCGGCCCGGGCGCCTCCACCATGGCCGCAATCCGCGCCTGGAAGGACCGTTCATGAACTTGTTAAGAAAATGCTAAAACCTTGATTTTCGATTGGAATTGGCCATAATGCAGCGTCACAATAATGACATGTTGTCTGGAGTTGCCGTGTCTTTACGCTGGATGCTGCCCCTGGCGGGCCTGGTGCTGGCGAGCTGCGCGACCACCGCGCCGCAATCCCCGCCCACCGACCTGACCACCGAACCGCGCATGAAGACCGCCGCCACTCCCGAGCGCGCCGAGTCGGTCGACGATCATTTACCTAAACTTGCCCGTGAACCCGCCGCCACGCCGGTGGCCGACGCGCATGTTCACGAATCCCCTTGGGAGCGCATGATGCACTCCTTCGCCCTGCCCGACTGCGCCTCCCACGAGGCCAGCCGTGACTGGGCGCAGTGGTATGCCGACCGCCCCGAGTACATGGCCCGCGTGTTCAAGCGAGCCGAGCCGTGGATCTATTTCATCGTCGAGGAACTCGAGTTCCGCGGCCTGCCGGGCGAACTGGCCCTGCTGCCGATCGTCGAGTCGGCCTATGACCCCTTCGCCTATTCCAGCGGCCGTGCCCTGGGCGCCTGGCAGTTCGTCGCCGCCACCGGTCGCGACTTCGGCCTGAACCAGAACTGGTGGTACGACGGCCGCCGCGATGTCTGGGCCTCCACCTACGCCGCGCTCGATTACCTGATGTACCTGAACGACATGTTCGAAGGCGACTGGTTGCTGGCGCTGGCCGCATACAACTCGGGCCAGGGCCGCGTCTCCCGCGCCGTCAAGCGCAATGTCCGCAACGGCAAGCCGGGCGACTTCTGGAACCTGAAACTGCCGCGAGAAACCCGCGGCTACGTGCCAAAAATGCTGGGCCTGACCTGCCTGTTCCTGAACGCGCAGGAATACGGCTTCAAGATGCCCGACACGCCGGACCAGCCGGTGATCGCCGCGGTGGATTTCGGTACCCAGACCGACCTGGTCCTGGTCTCCCAGCTGGCCGAAGTGCCGATCGACCAGGTCTTCGCGCTGAACCCTGGCTACAACCGCTGGGCCACGTCACCAGACGGCCCCTACCGCGTGGTACTGCCGGTGGACGCCGCCGAACGACTGGAACAAAAAATGGAGAACCGGAACCCGTCCGAGCTGATGCGCTGGGACCAGGTGACGGTGCAGAGCGGCGATACGCTGTCCAAGCTGGCGCAGGTGCACCACGTACCGGTCTCGGTGATTCGTAGCGCCAATGACCTGGCGTCGGACCGCATCAATGTCGGCCAGAAGATCCGCCTGCCGCGCGACAGCCAGATGGCACTCGACCCGCGTTACGCGGCCGCCGCCGCCGAGCTGGCCGAACTGCAGTCCGGCCTGCTGGCCGCCGACCGCACCACCTACACCGTGCGCCGCGGTGACAGCCTGTCGGTCATTGCCCGACGTTATAACGTGTCGGTCAAGGAACTGCAGGCCTGGAACAACATCTCCAACCCGCGCATGATTCGCGCCGGCCAGCGCCTGACCGTGTTCCAGAGCCCGGCGCCGCGCGGCAGCAGCCAGCCGGCGTCACGTGACTACACGGTCCGCAGCGGCGATTCGCTGTGGAGCATCGCCCGCAAGCACAAGGTCAAGCTCAACGACCTGATGCGTTGGAACGGCCTGAGCCGCGGTTCCGTGCTGCAGCCGGGCCAGTCGCTGAAGATCATGTTCTGAGCCGGTGCCAGGCATCACCCAGCCCTTTTTCAGACTGACACTGACGCTGGCACTCACCCTGGGTGCCGGCGCGGCGGCGGGCTATGAACTGAAAGGTGAACCCGTCCAGGGTGGACTGATGTTTGGCCAGGCCCTGCCCGGCTCAGAGGTCACGCTGGATGGGGAGGCCGTGATGGTCTCCGCAGACGGCCAGTTCGTGTTCGGCTTCGGCCGCGACGATGCCGGCACCGTTACCCTGCAGGTCCTCGAACCCGGCACCGAAACCGAATCTGTCGAACTCACCATCGCGGCCCGCGAATACAACATCGAACGTGTCGACGGCCTGCCGCCCAAGACCGTGACTCCTGACCCGGAGTCCCTGGCGCGTATCCGCCGTGAAGGCGCCATGGTCAGCTCCGCGCGTGCGCGGCGCGATGACCGTACTGATTTCGCTGACGGCTTCACCTGGCCTGCCACGGGCCGCCTGAGCGGCTTCTACGGCAGCCAGCGGGTCCTGAACGGCGAACCCCGCCGCCCGCACTTTGGTGTCGACGTGGCCGCGCCCACGGGCACGCCGGTCACGGCACCCGCCCCGGGTGTGGTCACCCTGGCCGAGCCGGACCTCTACTATTCGGGGGGCACCGTGGTCCTGGACCACGGCATGGGGCTGTCATCGAGCTTCCTGCACCTGTCCGCCGTCGACGTGACCGTCGGCCAGGATGTCGCCCAGGGCGACCTGATCGGCAAGATCGGCGCCACAGGCCGGGCGACAGGCCCGCACCTGGACTGGCGCATGAACTGGCTGGATAAACGCGTCGACCCACAGCCCCTGGTTGGCGAAATGCCCGCCCGGGACTGAAGGCTTAAGCGTCAGAACTATTCGCTGGAGTGCTTGACCCGCACCGGTGAGCCGGAACCCGAGACAAAACCGCCCTCCACGCCCTTGGTGACGACAGAGACCGCGTTATGCGGGTGCAGGCTCTCGTAATGGGTGCAGCGCGCCCAGAAGTCGATGATGCGCTCGTCCCTGTCCAGCGCGGCCTTCACCCGCCGTCCTGAATCCTCGCAGAACATCAGGTTCTGGCCATTCAGCAGCGCAAAGGCCTGCTCGTCTTCACGCTTGACTGTTGACTGGACCGGCGTCTGAAGCGCGCCCTCGACACGGTCAATCAGTTCAACGATCGGGAACATCTGGAAAGAAGGCATCAGGCGCACGCGTAATTCTGCCGCGCTACGCTGGCTGTGTGGCGTGGCCACGATGCCCTGCTCGGAACCCAGCCAGGCCTTCATCTGCTCGAAATCGATGGCCTCTCCGGCCGCGAAATCGCGCTCAAACTGCTCCTGGATCAACTGGCGCGCCAGCGCCGCAGAGCATGGGCAGGTGCTGGAATACAGCACTTCCAGGCCCATCTCCAGGTTGAAATCCTGCCCTTCCATGATGCCGATCATCGACACCGGGTAACGCCGCCAGCCCTCATTATCACTGGCCAGCGCACGGCGCCGGACCACGTAATCAAAATCGACCCGGACCAGTGCGCGATCGCTCAGGCCCTCGTGCGACTCCAGGAAGGAACGCAGGATCTGCCGCAGGCCCGACGGGCTCAGCGGCCGGTCGCGGAAGGCCTGGTCCAGGTGCAGGTACAGGCGCGACATGTGAATACCACGCACATCAGGATCGGCCAGGTTAACGAATGCCGTCACCAGCGCTGTGGACTGGATCAGGTTCCCGGCGTCATCCTCGATGCGCACCGGCACCTCGATCTCGTTCATCCCCACCCAGTCCAGCGTACCGGACACATCCGGCAGCAACTCGTTGGCGATGTCAGGCATCTGCCGCAGCAGATCGTCCTTGGCTTTCATGGCAAAAAATTCCCGTTTCAATCCTGCATATATCGGGCTGAACCCGCCCTGTTTCAACCAGGTGACAGCCGCTGGACCGCCTATTATCCGCCGCCTGCTGCCTTTCACGCAAAAAGAAAGGGGAGCCGGTGGCTCCCCTTCCTGTCCCCTGGCTCGCCGTTGCGTCGGCGAGCTGCTATGTGCGACTTAGCGCCACCAGCTCCAGCGGCGCGGGCACTTGTGCACGACGTTGACGCTGTCAACACCCTCAAACACCTGCTCGTCCCAGCTGACCGCGACCACGGACGCCTCGGTATCGGTCGTTTCCAGGCTGTCAATGTCGCTCTGCTTGAACAGGCACACCAGGTCCTTCATGCCGTCACCGTTGGCATCCAGACCGGCGCACAGCGGGTACTGGGTAAACCAGCCGATGGTCGCAACCGGGGCGTCTTCAAGCATGACCGTATCCCAGTCCAGGCCAGTTTCCGGATCCAGCACGTCGTACTCCTCGGTGCTCAACAGCGCCACCGGCACTTGCAGGCTGGAACAGGTGTTGATCAGGTTATGGCTGGACAGCGGCCGGATGTCGACACCCACTTCGGCGACTTCTGGCTCTTCCGGTTCGGTCTCGCAAGCGGCAAAAGCCGGAGAGTTAACGGCGAACAGGCCCATGGTTCCCACGATCGGCTGGGAACCCACGGCCACAACGCTCACACGAACCGCGTGCATGGCTTCCGGGCTCTCCAGGCCGACGAAACGGGTGACACCCACAGCGTCGCTTTCCGCGGTAAACACGCCCAGGCTGACTCCGTCACTGTCAAACGCTTCGATCTGCGCGGTAAACGTGGCAGAGCCGGCCATTGAAGACTGGGAATCGATCTCCAGCCCAAAGGTGCAAACCCCTTCGCCGCCGAAGTCGCTGAATTCCAGTGAAAGCGCATCGTCGGAGAAGTCATACGTCGCCAGCACCGCGTCGGGGCTGTCGAAGTTGCCGGGCCAGGTTGAGCCCTGGACGGCAGCGAAAAGATCCGCGTTTGATTCCGTTGTGACGCCCGACTGGGAGTCCGTGACGAATTTGCTAATGTTGACATTCAGGCCGCCATCGGAGGCAAGCGACAGGGGTGGTGCGACGAACGAGCCGGAGGCGTAAGCTCCCAGGCCGAGGAAATCGTCACTGACCAACGACCCCGAGTCATCAACAAATGTCGCCTGGGCGAAAGCGGTAGCAGAAAACGCCGCGCACGCGAGCACGATTCCGATACGTGAAGAAATGGATACAGCTGTCATTAACTTGTCCCTCCCATTGGACTCAAACGGCCCTGCAAAAACGCAGGATTCTTCCTTGAATGAAACGTTCTACTTAAGCAAACGTCGTCCACGGCGCATTCATATAACGCCACCCTAAATGACTGCCCGGTCCGATCAGTCGGAGCCGTAAAACTCCTCGCGCCAACCCACGTTTTCACGCCAGCTGGCAATACCGACGTCTTCCGGTTCGACTTCCCAGGGTGTACCACTGCCGCTTTCGTCGCAATCGGGCGCCCACATCGGGTTGCCCTGCGCATCGTTCAGGTAGCCTGCCGCGTCAACCATGTCGCGCGCGGCCAGCAGTGCCTCGCAGTTGTAAATGTAATCGCCAGTACCGCCGCCATTGTTATTGAACTGGGAATCAACGAATGCGCCGGCCGCACCGTCGGTACCCAGGATGACCACGCTGCCACCAAAGTCACCACCGTTGCCGCCACCGTCAATCATGAATGTGCCCCCCAATGTGACAATCAGGCCATTGAAATTGGGCGTACCGTTCCAGTTTAGGTCGCCGACAACAAACAGGATTCCGGCGCCGGTAATATTGCCGCCAAAGCTCGCGTTGCCATCAATGTAGGTGATCTGAGGGTCAGCATTGGTACCGTAAGTGTTGTTCCCCATATCGGAATAATCACCATCGTGGTAGCACAGCGTCTGGCAGTTTCCGGAGATGCCCTGCTCGTACTGTGCATAAGCCGACAGGTTATTGGAAAAGGCGTCAACGTTCTCCGGCGTATCCCAGGGTGCGCCCGGTGCCGATGTGGCAATACCGCCAATATAGTTACCGATACGGTTATCACGAATCGCATCGTCAATCGCCGTGGTCATTTCGTCACAGCCACCGGTAATGGCTGGACCACCACCGCCGTCAACCCTGAACGCGTTCGAGTTCGGAAAGACCATGTCTTCACCTGGTTCGCAGCTGGGCAGGCAAATCGCGCCACAACCGTCGCCAGTAGGAAGGCCGGCCTGGCCGTTCACCTTCAGCCTGACCTCAATGTCACGCTGGGCGACGATCTGGCCACCTGATGCGACCTCTCCACGGCTGAGCACAAACAACTGGGACCGGCCCGGGCGTGTCTCGGCGCAGGTTTCGCCGGCTCCGCAGGGGTAGGCGTCAGCAAGGCAGTACATGCGCTGCTTGAGCGTCGCGTTACCGACCGTGCCCATCGACACCCAGTCGGTGGGGTTATCCCAGCCTTCGTGGTCAAACGCACCACACTGGTCATCCGGCGTACCGGCTTTCTGGGCCTGGAAGAACCCTCGCGAGTTGGCTGCACCCGCTGATGCGGCTTCGAACGCCATTGACTGCATTCGCGCGTTGCTGGCGCTCCGCTCCTGCAGATGGGCGTTCTGGAAACCGGAAATACCAAGAACGGTGAGTGTGAGAAGTAAAAGCAAGCCGAGAAGCAGGACGATACCCCGTTGCTTGGTCGGCAGCTGGACGGACCCGTGACGTACGGTTTGCATGATCATATCTCCCGGAATCATCCCGATTCCTGTTGGTTGCATCCTTGCCGGAGGTCGACCCGGTCACCGCTGACCGGGTCGCCGCCTGGGAAATAATTAGCGTGTTGCCCTCTTGGCTACACGTACTGTAACAGCTTTTTTTAGATTGTGTTCATCCTTCTTCGTCGTCGGCACCGAAGAACTCTTCACGCCAACCGACATTCTCACGCCAGCTGGCCACGCCGATCGACTCCAGGGGCACTTCCCATGGCGTCCCCGTGCCACTCTCATCACACTCGGGTGACCACATCGGGTCACCATTACCATCGTTCAGGAAACCGGCAGAATCGAGCATATCGCGCGCAGCCAGTAGTGCCGGACAATCATAAACGTAGTCACCGGTACCACCGCCCGTGTTCTGGAAATCAGACTCGGTGAACGCAGAACCATCCGTACCCAGAATCACCACGCTGCCGCCGAAATTACCACCCTGGCCACCACCATCAATGTGGAACGTGCCGCCCAGGGTGACCATCAGGCCATTGAAATTGGGCGTACCATTCCAACTCAGCGTCCCGGTAACGAACAGGATTCCTGCGCCGGAAACATTGCCACCAAAACTGGCATCCCCATCGATATAAGTGATCTGAGGATCCTCATTGGTACCGTAGTCGTTGTTCCCACTATCGGAATAGTTGCCCTCGTGATAGCACAACGTTTGGCAGTTTCCATTGATGGCCTGTTCCGCCTGTGCGTAAGCCGCGAGATTGTCGGAAAATGCAGAGACATTCTCCGGCGTGTCCCAGGGAGCACCCGGCGCGGCAGTCGCGATTCCGCCAATATAGTTGCCAATACGGTTATCCCTGACCGCGTCATCAATTGCTTCGGTCATTTCATCGCAACCGCCCGTGATCGCAGGACCACCGTTACCGTCCACCCGGAAAGCGTTGGAATTTGGAAACTCCATGTCCTCGCCAGGCTCACAGCTGGGCAGGCAGATCGCGCCGCAACCATCACCGCCGATGGGCGGCCCGTCACCAAGCACGGCCAGGCGGACTTCGATGTCGCGCTGTGCGACGACTTCTCCGCCCGAGGTAATTTCACCACGGCTCAGCACGAAAAGCTGCGAACGCGCCGGACGGGCTTCGACACAAGACTCGCCCACACAGGGGTAGGTATCCGCCAGGCAGTACATACGCTGCTTGAGCGTGGCGTCACCCACTGACCCGACATCGACCCAGTCGGTCGCATCGGCCCAGCCGACGTGATCAAGCGCACCACACTGGTCGTCCGGCGTGGTATCGCGCTGGGCATCGAAAAAGTTGATCGAGCTGGCCGCACCGGCTGCGGCAGCTTCGAAGGCGACCGATTGCAGACGGGCGTTGCTCGCGCTACGCTCCTGCAGGTTCGCATTCTGGAAACTGGAAACCCCCAGGATGGTCAGCGTCAGCAGCAGCAGCAGGCCCAGTAACAGGACCATGCCCTGCTGCCTGGCCGGCAACTGGATGGATTTAAGGTTGCGTGATTGCATAGTCGTGTCTCCCCTGAAACCCTCAGGTTTCTTCCTCGATCGCGTCAGCATTGACCCGATCGAGAATCACGTTGCGGAATGCCGCGGTCAGTTCCACGGCCCGATTGCCAACAGCAGCGCTGTTGAGTTCTCGCATCCCTTCGAATTGCAGCGCGACCCTGACACCAATACACGCAGTGTCCAGGTTCGTGTCCATGTCGCACGTACATGCCGTGCCACCGTCCGGGCAAACCAGCTGGAATGCCACTCCGGTGAGGCCGTCCACCAGTCCGACGGCCGTAGAAAAGGCCTCGTCTTCAATCAGATCATCACCATCGGCATCCTGGGCCAGCGTTCGTCCCCTGCAGGCCAGTTCTCCGTTGTTGCTCAGTGTGTACTCATTTTCCACCAGGCGAAATTCGTCGAAGGCCTGGGTGCAGTGACCACGACCGGCATAGCGGACGCGAAGCGTCGCGCCGCTGTCCAGCACCTGTGCGTAGGCGGTGCGGATCTGTTGCTCATGACCGACTTTCAGGAAGGTTTCGTCCCGGAAACCCGCATTTCGGATGTCTCGAATCAGGTAATCACTGGCGAAGCGGATGTTCTCCTGCATACGGGACAGGCGCTCGCTGTCCACGTAGGCCGCCCTGCCTGACAGGTGCATCGTGACGGCGGAACCCACCAGGATAATGCCGACTGCCATGGCGACCAGCAGTTCAACCAGGGTCAGGCCGTTCTGGCGATTGAGTTTTGCAGTTTGCATTGTCGTTTCCCGCTTCACGTTGGCCGGCACATGACCCGAAGGTTGTAAGTAAATGACTCGGTCGTTGATTCCTCGCCTTCACCACCCGCGCTGAAGCGGTTTTCACTCCAGGTAAAGGTGACCGGCACGTTCACGACTGAAGCCGACGGCAGGATAAAGCCCGTCGTTACCGTCAGGTTGGGAATCTTCACCATGTCGGCCGTAGACCAGTTCCAGTCTTCGCCGCCCACAGAACTGCGGTTCCAGTGCGTCCTTAACTGACCTACTGGCGCGTCAGTGCCGCCACTCGTATCCGGGCAACCACTATCGCGCGTCGCCAGGTTCAGCCACAGGCGCTCTTCCAGGTCCAGCGCAACCGTCGAGGCAACCGAGCGGTAGTGCGCTGAGTGCACGTACTTCAACGTCTGCATGTGCATCGCGGCCATGCCGACCATGCCGATGGAAAGGACCGCCAGGGCGATCAATACCTCGATCAGGGTCATGCCGTCCTGTTTTCGATTCATGTTCACGTTCATCGTCAATTCCAGTTCTCGTCAGGGACAAGCGGCCGTGCTGTTACAGGCCAGCTGGCAACTGCTGATCTGGCCAGTCGGGGTAATGTCAACACGACGCCGCTGGCGGTCACCGCTGCATTGCTCGTGCTGCAGGTAAAACGTCTCACCGGCCCAGGTGTCATCGGCGTTGCGGATGTAGCCACGATTGTTGAAGCTCACTTCCGATACACCGGTCAGGGCTACATTCTCGTTAAAAGTACAGCGCAGCTGCCCGGTGACACAGCCCTCGATCTCCGCCGTGTTGTTGGGGTCTTCGATAAAGCCATCCCAGCCTTCGCTGTCGGTCACCAGCGTGAGCGTGACCTCGGTGTTACGCCGCACAGCCTCGCTTTTTGCCAGGTTCAACATGCCCAGCAATTCCATGCCCTGCGACGATACTTCGTTGTTACGAATCGTCTGCACCAGTGACGGTGCCGCCAGGGAAACGGTAATCGCGACCACGGCGATCACAATGACCAGTTCAAGCAGGGTGAAGCCTGCGCTACGCCTGATTGAATTCATGATGCGCCCCAGCAGCGTTTGGAGTCAGCAACCGGGGTCTTATTACCCAGGTGGTCCAAAGTGTAATTTCCGCAGGCGTCACTGGCCTGGTCGCCCTGCGCCGTCGCCGTCAGGGTATACGTCGTTGCCGTGCGAGATACCGTCACGTTGTAATAGCCGTTTTCCGACAGGCCGCTTGGGTCAGGGCAGCCAGTACTGTATGTGTTCAGGCGCGTAAAGCAGCGCTCCAGGACCTGTGCCGCTGACAACAGGGCCGACTCCGCGTCCGCACGGCGCGACTTGCGCACCTGGTCGCGGTAGCTGGGAAGTGCCAGGGCCACGAGAATCGCGACCACCGCCAGTACGATCATGAGTTCGATGAGCGTAAACCCCTTACGCCCACGAATGCTGAGTTTTTCAAATACGCTGTTCATGTCCACCCCATTAACTCGGGCCCGCAACATTACATGCAGTTCCGATACCAGAAATTATAGACGTTTCGGGCCATTTAACCGCCCCGGCCAGGTGCCGCCTGTCCGGGGAGTCGTACCATCCATCCGCGAAACGACGCACGGACGCGATGGCTGACGCAATAACGCACCAACGACCATTATATAAGGTGAAAACGGAATTTCGGCGTGAATCGACTCACGCTGCACGGCCGCAGGGGCGGGCCGCGAATCTTGCAGGAAGTTTGGAAATGGTCGGGGCGAGAGGATTCGAACCTCCGACCCCCACAACCCCATTGTGGTGCGCTACCAGGCTGCGCTACGCCCCGACATTCCAAAACTTGAAGGCGCGGAATGATACCTGACCCGGCGCCTGTGAACCAGTAGTTATGGGGTCAGAGTAAAGGGTCAGGGTAAACCGGGCGAATGGCTACCAGGTGGCCAGCGCTTCCAGCCGGTTTACCCTGACCCTTTACTCTGACCCCAACGTTCAGCGCTTGAGGATGTGCAGGATATCCTCGAGCTCGGTGCGCACCTGGCGCACGATTTTCTTGCTCATGTCCAGGTCGTCCTGGGCATGCTCGCCACCCATCTGCTGACGCGCGCCGCTGATCGTAAAGCCCTGCTCGTACAGCAGGCTCCTGATCTGGCGGATCATGATGACGTCGCCGCGCTGGTAATAGCGACGATTACCGCGTCGCTTGACCGGCTTGAGCTGGTCAAACTCCTGTTCCCAGTAACGCAGTACGTGCGGCTTTACCCCGCACAGTTCGCTGACCTCACCAATCGTGAAGTAGCGTTTCGCCGGAATCGGCGGGAGGTCCTTCTCAGTCCCCGGATCCAACATAAGCTTCTACCCTTGAACGCAGTTTCTGTCCCGGGCGGAAAGTGACCACTCGGCGGGCCGAAATCGGAATTTCTTCTCCGGTTTTCGGGTTCCGGCCAGGACGTTCGTTTTTGTCTCGCAGCTGGAAGTTGCCGAAACCGGACAGTTTGACGTTTTCGCCGTCTTCGAGCGCATTCTTGATCGTCTCGAAATAGGCGTCGACGAATTCCTTGGCCTCACGCTTGTTGAGCCCGACTTCGTCGAATAAACGGTTGGCGATTTCTGCTTTGGTCAATGACATGGCTAACCTCTGAGCTGTGCATCCAGTCGGGCGGCGAATTCATCAACCAGGCGGTTGATCACACCATCCACGACTTCATCTGTAAGAGTGCAGGAAACGTCTTGTAATATCAAGCCAATAGCCATGCTTTTGTACCCTTTTTCAACGCTTTCGCCTGAAAACTGGTCAAATAGCGTGAAGCCGGCCAGCAGGTCGTCGGCGATTTCCACGGCCAATGCCCTGATATCACGATAGTTCACGTGGTCCGGTACGAGAAACGCCAGGTCCCTGCGCACCGATGGATAAGGCGAAATTTCTTTCGCGTTTACAACTTCTCGTTTTTGCAGCGGCAGCGCGTCGATCTCGAACGCGAACACGGCGCCCTTGATCTCCAGCGCGGCCAGTACCGCCGGGTGCACCGCGCCGACCCAGCCAACGGGCTCGCCGTCGATGGTCACCTGCGCGGACTGGCCGGGGTGCAGCCAGTCGTGCCCGGCCGGCCCGAAACCAACCTCACCGCTGGCGCCGCGCAGCGCCAGCAACTGCTCCAGGTCGCCCTTGATGTCGAAGAAATCGACACGGCGACCCTTGCCGGTCCACTGTTCCGGCCAGGCGTCACCGGTGGCGACGGCGGCAATGCGCTCGATTTCGACCAGTGACTCACCCTGGTGGAACACCTTGCCGGCCTCGAACAGGCGCACCCTGCCCTGCTGGCGTCGCTGGTTACGCGCCAGCGCGCTCAGCAGCCCGGGCAACAGGCCGGTACGCATCACGTCCATGTCGGACGAGATCGGGTTGGCCAGCGGCAGCGCCTGTTCGGCCATGCCCAGGGTCTCGAGCAGGGCGCGGTCGACGAAGGCGTAGGTGATGGCTTCCTGGTAGCCCGCGGCGCACAGGGCGTCGCGAAGGCGCGGCAGCGCCACGCGGTGCTCGCTGACATCCGGCGGCTGCAGCTCACCGGACGGCAGTGCCGCCGGCAGCTGGTCGTAGCCGTGCACGCGCGCGACTTCCTCGATCAGGTCTTCCTCGATCTCGATATCGAAGCGCGAGCTGGGCGCGGTAGCTTCCCAGCCGCCTTCAACGTCAGTGACCTGCATGCCCAGGCTGCACAGGATGGCCCGTACACGCTCGGCGGGCAGGTCGCTGCCCAGCACGCGGTTCAGCCGTGCCAGGCGCAGGCGAACCGGCGAGGCTTTCGGCAGTTCCTCCTCGACCACGGCCTCGATGACCGGGCCGGCCTGGCCGCCGACGATGTCGAGCAGCAACGCGGTGATGCGCTCCACCGCCAGGCGCTGGCCCATCGGGTCGACGCCGCGCTCGTAACGGTGCGAGGCATCGGTGTGCAGGCCCAGGTCACGGGCCTTGCCCATGATCGTGGACGGCCGGAACCACGCGGACTCCAGCAGGATATCGGTGGTTTCGCGGGTGACGCTGCTATCCAGCCCGCCCATGATGCCCGCCAGGGCCACGGGGCCGGCGTCGTCGCAGATCGCCAGCAGGCGCTCATCCAGTTCGACGACCTTGTCGTCCAGCAGGGTCAGCGTCTCGCCCTTGCGGCCACGGCGCACGGTGATGCCGCCGTCCAGCTGCCCCAGGTCGAAGGCATGCATGGGCTGGCCCAGTTCCATCAACACGTAGTTGGTGGCATCGACCACCGGGCCCAGGCTGCGGATGCCACTGCGGCGCAGGGCCTCCTTCATCCACAGCGGTGTGACCGCCGTGGGATCGATGCCGCGAATGGTGCGGCCCACGTAGCGCGGGCAGTCGGCAGCGGCGTCCAGGCGGATGTCCAGGCGATCGTCGATCGCGGCCGGCACCTCGGCGATGTCCAGCGGCGTGTAATCGGCGCCGCGAATAGCGGCGACATCGCGGGCCAGGCCCTTGATGCCCAGGCAGTCGGCGCGGTTGGGCGTCAGGTCAACGTCGATACTGGCGTCGTCCAGGCCCAGGTAGTCGCGGAAGTCCGTGCCCACCGGCGCGTCGGCCGGCAGTGCCATCAGGCCGTCGTGGTCCTCGGACAGGCCCAGTTCGCGCGCGGAACAGCACATGCCGAAGGACTCCACGCCGCGCAGCCTGGCCTTACGAATCTTGAAATCCGCACCCAGCCTGGCGCCGACACGGGCGAACGGCATCTTCAGCCCCGGCGCCGCGTTGGGCGCGCCGCAGACCACCTGCAGCGGCTCGTCGCCGCCATCATTAATGGTGCAGACCTTCAGCTTGTCCGCATCCGGGTGCGGCGCGCAGGCCGTGATCTCACCGACGACGACGCCACTGAACGGCGCGGCGACCGGCGTGACCGCGTCGACTTCCAGGCCGGCCGCGGTCAGTTCATCGGCCAGCGTGTCGGCATCGACATCGACGGCCACCCATTGCTTCAACCAGTTCACACTGAATTTCATCGCATCAACCCCTCAGTGGAACTGGCGCAGGAAGCGCAGGTCGTTTTCGAAGAACAGGCGCAGGTCGGTCACGCCGTAGCGGAGCATGGCCAGGCGCTCGACACCCATGCCGAAGGCGTAGCCCACGTAGCGCTCGGGGTCGATATCGCAGGCCCGCAATACATTCGGGTGCACCATGCCGCAGCCCAGGATCTCCAGCCAGCCGGGCTCGGAGCCGTCACCCTTGTCCCAGCCCACGTCCATCTCGGCCGACGGTTCGGTGAACGGGAAATAGGACGGCCGGAAGCGCGTCGCCATCTCGGTTTCGAAGAACGCGTTGACGAAGGTCTGCAGCACACCCTTCAGGTCGGCCATGTTGACCGACTCGCCCACCAGCAGGCCCTCGACCTGGTGGAACATGGGTGAATGGGTCTGGTCGTAATCGCTGCGATAGACGCGGCCCGGCGCGATGATGCGAATCGGCGCGCCCTGGTCAAGCATCGCCCGCACCTGCACCGGCGAGGTGTGCGTGCGCAGCAGCCGGCCATCGGCAAAATAGAAGGTATCGTGCATGGCCCGCGCCGGGTGATGCGGCGGGAAGTTGAGCTTCTCGAAATTGTGCTCGTCGTCCTCGACTTCGGGGCCGGTGGCCACGCCAAAGCCGAGCCCGTTGAACAGGTCGATGATGCGCTGCATGGCCAGCGTCACCGGGTGCAGGCCACCCCGTGCCTGGCCGCGGCCCGGCAGGGTCACATCCACGCGCTCGGACGCCAGTTTCGCGTCCATGGCGGCCTTTTCCAGCGCGGAGCGACGGCCGTTGATCGCCTCGGCGATGCCGGCCTTGACCATATTCACGGCCTGGCCAAAGGCTTTGCGCTCGTCCGGCGCCATGCCGCCCAGTGACTTCAGCAACGCCGTGACCTCGCCTTTTTTGCCGAGGTAACGCACGCGCAGGTCGTCGAGCGCGCGCAGGTCGTCGCAGCCGCCAATGTCGGCCAGGGCCTGCTCAAGAATATGATCGATGGATTCCAAGAGTCGCCTTCACTTCAACGGGCAATAAAAAAAGGGAGGGGCCAGGCCCATCCCTTCGGTAACCGGGCCGGTGACAAACGCCACCGGCTTGGCCGTAAGGCCCGGCGCCAGGCGCCGGGCCAGACGGGGTTATGCGAGGCTGGCCTTGGCCTTTTCAGCCAGGACGCCAAACGCCGCCAGGTCGTGCACGGCGAGGTCCGCCAGCACCTTGCGGTCGATCTCGATCTCGGCCTTGTTCAGGCCGTTCATGAAGCGGCTGTAGGACAGGCCGTACTGGCGGGCCGCGGCGTTGATACGCACGATCCACAGGCGACGGAATTCGCGCTTCTTGGCGCGACGGTCGCGGTAGGCGTACTGGCCGGCCTTGATGACCGCCTGCTTGGCTGAACGGTAGGTTTTACGACGGGCGCCGTAATAACCCTTGGCTTCGTCCAGGACTTTCTTGTGCCGCGCGCGGGCGGTCACACCACGTTTTACTCGTGCCATGGTCTGATCTCCTTACGCGTAGGGCAGCATGCGCTTGATGGACTTCTTGTCGGAATCACTGACCATGTCAGTGCCGCGCAGTCCACGCTTACGCTTCTGGTCTTTCTTGGTCAGGATATGTGAATGGAACGCATGGCCGCGCTTGAAGCCGCCGGAAGCGGTCTTCTTGAAACGCTTGGCCGCGCCCCGATTGGTTTTCATCTTGGGCATGGTCAATACTCCATTGGTCCCTTTGGGACCGTCTTTTAATGCGTCACTCGAGCGGCGAGTTCATGCCTATGACCCGCACTTGCCTTCCCTGCTCGGTACCGCTTCTTCAAAACCGCGACGCGTCATGCGCCACGCTAACAAAACTGTTTACTGCCGTTTCGGGCTGATCAGCATCACCATCTGCCGACCTTCCATGCGTGGGAACTGCTCCACGTTCACTTCTTCTTCCATCTCGTCGCGGACGCGCTTGAGCACGGCCATGCCGAGATCCTGGTGGGCCATTTCCCGGCCACGGAATCGCAGCGTCACTTTCACCTTGTCGCCATCCTCGATGAAGCGCCGCACGTTGCGCATCTTCACCTGGTAGTCGGCTTCCTCGGTACCGGGCCGGAACTTCACTTCCTTGACCTGGGTGACCTTCTGTTTTTTCTTGGCCGCCTGCTGCTTCTTCGCCTGTTCAAACTTGAACTTGCCGTAATCCATCACCTTGCAGACGGGTGGTTCGGCGTTCGGCGAGATCTCCACGAGATCCATGCCGGCTTCTTCGGCGAGCGCGATGGCGTCCCTGACCTTCATGATCCCGGCCTGTTCTCCATCGGCGCCGATGACCCTGACTTCCGGCGCGATGATGTCCCCGTTGCGCCGCGATTCTTTTCCAGTTGCGATGTTGTCGTCTCCTGCTCGTTAATATCAGCGTCGCGATTCGACGTCCGCCTCGAGGCGGTCGGCGAAGGCGGAGACCGGCATTGTGCCCAGGTCTTCACCGTCTCGCGTACGCACGGCAACGGCCCCGTTTTCGACCTCCCGGTCACCAATGACCAGAAGGTACGGGACACGCGCTAAAGTGTGCTGGCGGATTTTATAGCCGATCTTCTCGTTTCTCAAGTCCAAATCGACGCGGAAGCCCCTGTTTTCAAGGGTTTCGGCCACTTTCTCGCAAAAATCGTCCTGGCGGTCGGTAATATTCAGCACCGCGACCTGTTTTGGTGCCAGCCAGGCCGGGAATTTACCGGCATGATTTTCGATCAGGATGCCGATAAACCGCTCCAGCGAACCGAGGATCGCGCGGTGCAGCACCACCGGGGTCTGCTTGGAGGAATCCTCGGCGATGTAATGGGCACCCAGGCGCTCCGGCATCATGAAATCCAGCTGCAGGGTACCGCACTGCCAGACACGGCCGATGGTGTCTTTCAGCGAGAAGTCGATCTTGGGGCCGTAGAAGGCGCCGTCACCCGGGTTCAGCTTCCACTCCATGCCGGATTTTTCCAGCGTGGACTGCAACGCGGCCTCGGCCTTGTCCCACAGCGCGTCGTCGCCGATGCGGTTTTCCGGGCGGGTGGACAGTTCCACCTGCACCTCTTCGAAGCCGAAGTCCTTGTAGACGCTGAACAACAGGTCGATAAACGCCTGTGCCTCGGACTGCACCTGGTCCGGCGTGCAGAAGATATGCGCGTCGTCCTGGGTGAAGCCGCGCACGCGCATCAGGCCGTGCAATGCGCCCGAAGCCTCGTTTCGATGGCAGGAGCCGAACTCGGCCATGCGGATGGGCAGGTCGCGGTAGCTGTGCAGGCCGTGGTTGTAGATCTGCACGTGGCACGGGCAGTTCATCGGCTTGACCGCGTAATGACGGCTCTCGCTCTCGGTGGTGAACATGTTCTCCGAGTACTTGGCCGCGTGCCCGGATTTCTCCCACAGGCTGATGTCGACCACCTGCGGGGTGTTGACCTCGCCGTAACCGGCGTCACGCAGGCGTTCACGCATGTAATCCTGGATGGCCGTATAAATGGTCCAGCCGTTGGCGTGCCAGAACACCATGCCCGGCGCCTCTTCCTGGAAGTGGAACAGGTCCTGCTGTTTGCCCAGGCGGCGGTGGTCGCGCTTCTCGGCCTCTTCCAGGCGGTGCAGGTAGTCGGCCAGGTCCTTCTTGCTGGCCCAGGCGGTGCCGTAGATGCGCTGCAGCATCTCGTTCTTGCTGTCGCCGCGCCAGTAGGCGCCGGCCAGCTTGGTCAGCTTGAAATGGCCCAGGTGGCCGGTGTTGGGCACGTGCGGGCCACGGCACAGGTCCATGAACTCGCCCTGGCGATACAGCGAGAGTTCTTCGTCACCGGGAATGCCCTCGATGATCTTCGCCTTGTACTCCTCGCCGTCCTGGCGGAAGTGCTGGATGGCCGGGCCGCGTTCCATGACCGAACGCTCCACCGGGATCGCGTCCTTGGCCAGGCGGCGCATTTCCGTGGCAATGTGGTCCAGGTCCTCGGGCGTGAAGCCGGGCTCGTAGGCAAAGTCATAGTAGAAACCGTCATCGATCACCGGGCCGATGGTGACCTGGGCTTCCGGGAACAGCCGCTTGACCGCCTGCGCCAGCAGGTGGGCCGTGGAGTGACGGATGATGTCCAGCCCCTCGGCGTCGCGCGCGGTGATAATGCGCAGGCTGGCGTCGCCGTCGACCGTGAAAGCGGCGTCGACCAGCTTGCCATCCACCTCGCCGGCCAGGGTCGCCTTGGCCAGGCCCGGGCCGATATCGGCTGCCACGTCCATGACGCTGACGGGGTGGTCGAATTTGCGCTCGCTGCCATCCGGCAGGGTAATCACTGGCATGGTCGGTTCCGTTCCGCTTTGCTCGGTTTCAGGTTGGCCACAACGAAAAAAGGACGCACAAGGCGCCCCGGGGAAGTCGCGAAGGAGCGCTTCCCTTTACCCGGTAAAAGTTCGCGTGGCGATGATCATGCCGCTATTTTAACCGCATTCGGGCATGATTAGTAGGTCACCGGAATCGCGTACCCCATGCCCCGACATCCCGCACCACAGCCGCCTGCCCAGTCCATGGCCATGCACGAGTTCATGCTGCGCCAGGCCTGCCCACCCCCACCGTTGCCGGCGGAACTCGCCGGCCATTCGCCCTGGACGGCGGGCGCGGCGTTTTTCTGCCTGGACACGGCGACCGGTGAACTGGCCCAGGACAGCCGGGTATCGTCGCTGTCGTCGCGTGATGCGCACCCGTTTGAGGGCGGCAAACCGCACCGCAGCCGCAAGTTTCTTCAGCGCCTGCCGGACGGGGTGGAGGGCGTGATCGCGGCCGACTTTTCAGACGCTCGCCGGTACGACGCAGACGACCACTTCGGCCGACGCTTCAACGTGTTCCAGTACAACCGTTGGGCGGGCTCTGAATCGGCCGTGCTGTGGCGGCTGCCGGGTTATTTCTGTCCCAACGCCAGGATGGGCTGCGCCGGCCCGGACGGCGTATCCGACACGATCGCATTCACTGACAAGCGGCCCACGGTGTACTGGCGAGGAAATGACAGCGGCTACCACTGGACCGCACCGGGCCGGGGCACCACCTTGCGCAACCCGGGGCCGGGCGCCGATGAAGCCCAGCTGGACGAGCGATTTTCCCGCTTCCGCGCGGTCAGGATGTCACGGCAAGATCCAGGACGATTCGATTTCCGTTTCGCCTCGCCCTGGGGCCGGCCGCCGTCCAATCCGCTGACGGCCCCCTGGTTCACCAGGGCCGAGCCGCGCGAGGCCGCGCTCGCCCATCGCTACATCCTCTGTCCCAATGGCAACGACGTCTGCTCGCAGCTGTACTGGATACTTAACACGAATTCGGTGGCTTTCAGGGAAGACTGCGATTACGAAGTGGTGCCCGACTATTTCCTCGCGCCATGGGTGCACTACGTGCCTATTTCCCGTGGGCTGGACGACCTGGCCGACAAGCTGGACTACTGCGAGTCCAACCCGGGGCTGTGCCTGCGCATCATCGAGAACGCCCGCCAGGCTTACGCGCAGATGACCCGCCCCAGGCCCTGGCGCGAGGCCGAACTGACCGTGTTGTCGCGCATGGGACTGCTGCGCTGACCTGGTGAGACCAGCCAGTTAGCGCCGTTAGCCCTGCTTGAGCATGAAGCGCCGGATCAGCCGGTGCATGCGGCGTCCATACGGCGGCATGATAAATGACGCGGCGTTGAAGCGACCCTTGCGATAGACCCCCTTGGCCTTGGAGAAGGTCCGGAAACCTTCGGGGCCGTGGTAGGCGCCCATGCCGGAGTCCCCTACCCCGCCGAACGGCAGGTCGTCGACGCCGACATGCGAGATGGTGTCATTCAGGCACACGCCGCCGGCATGGGTTTCACGCAACACCTTCTCGCCGTTGGCGCGGTTCCAGTCGAAGTAATACAGCGCCAGCGGCCGCGGCCGCGCGTTGACGTGGGCGATGGCCTGTTCCAGGTCGTCATACGGCAATACCAGCAGCCAGGGCCCAAAGATTTCCTCGCGCGCGATGATCATGTCGTCGCTGGCATCGAGCACCAGCGCGTGCGGCAGTTTCTGGCTGGCGCTGAAGTCCTCGCCGGCCGGGTTCACCTCGATGACCCGCGCACCCTTCTCGCGCGCATCGTCGAGCCAGGCCAGCAGGCGCTCACGCTGGCGCGGGTTAATGATGGCGGTGTAGTCCGGGTTGTCGACCATGGTGGGATAGGCCTTGGCCACCTGGTCCTGCCAGGCGCTGACGAACGCATCCACCTGCGCCGAGGGGCATAGCACGTAATCCGGCGCCACGCAGGTCTGTCCGGCGTTCATGCACTTGCCGAAGGCGATGCGCTCCACCGCGGTGTCGATCGGGAAATCGGGCGCGATGATGCACGGGCTCTTGCCGCCCAGTTCCAGCGTGACCGGCACCAGGTGCTCGGCTGCCGCGCGCATGATATGGCGGCCCACATCGGTTGAGCCGGTGAACAGCAGGTGGTCGAACGGCAGCGCCGAGAATGCCTGCGCCACATCAACCTCGCCGTTAAACACGGCGACCTGGTCTTCGGGGAATACCTCCGCCACCAGCCGCTGCAACAGCGCGCCGGTTGCCGGGGCCGCTTCGCTCATCTTGATCATCACGCGGTTGCCGGCGGCCAGCGCGGCCACCAGCGGCGCCACCGCCAGTTGCACCGGGTAGTTCCAGGGCACGATGATGCCCACCACACCCAGCGGCTGGTATTCCACCCAGGCCCGGCCGGGCCAGCTGAGTGCGCTGACGCCGCGGCGGCTGGGCTTCATCCAGCGCCGCAGCCGGCGCCGGTAGTACTTGATGCCCTCCAGCGTGACAAGGATCTCCGCCAGCCGGGTCTCGTCGGCGGCACGGTTGCTGAAGTCGCTGTTAACTGCCTCAACCCACTCGTCCTGGTGCTCCAGCAACAACGTGTGAACGCGGTCCAAAGCCTGCCTGCGAGCGGCGATATCCGGGTAAGGCTGCCGCTGGAACGCGGCTTTCTGTGCCTGGAAAACCCGTTCGAGCCGGTCAATCTCACCGCTCGCCGCCACTGATTCGCTCATCTCTGCCGCCATACCTGGTCGCCACCGCTGGTTGTTGTTGTCGCCGCCATGATAATCGCAAGCCGAGGCCACCGGAACTGCAATACAATGGCGCCCCATGACCCGAGCCCGGCACAACCCGTCTTGACCCCGTTAACCCTGCTGGCTATCGGCGCCGGGTTCTCCCAGGTCCTGCTGTCGGGCGCCTTGTTGCTCTCGCTGGGCCTGGAGTCACGCTCGGGACGGCTGTTTGCCCTGCTGCTGCTGGGCGCGATTGGCTACCTGCTGACGCCGTTGGTCAATGACGGCCAGGGGCACCCGGTGATGCAGGCGCTGGCCACGTCGCTGCCGGGCGTGTTCTGGCTGTTCTGCGCGTCGCTGTTCGACGACCACTACACGCTGCCGGCCTGGCAACCGGCCCTGGTGATCTATTCGGTGGTCGCCCCCCTGGCCTGGCACCTCCTTGGACAACCGGCAGGCGGTCCGCTGGAATGGCTGTTGCAGGACCTGCCGCAGTTGCTGGAGTTCGTGTTCATGCTGCTGGCCCTGCGCGCCACCTTCCGCTACTGGCGCGGCGACCTGGTGGAGGTGCGGCGCAAACTCAGGGTCTGGTTCTGCGCCGGCACGGGCGTATTCATGTTCTCTTTGATCCTGTCACGCGAAGTGCTGTTTGCCGGCGCGGACTGGTTGCAGGGGGCCCAGTACATCGCCACCGCCGTGGTCCTGCTGGGTATCAACATCATGCTGCTGCGTTACCCGACGCGCATCTTTGATCCGGCACGACGCGAGCCCGAAGCCACACCACCCCCGGCCAACGCCAGCAAACCGGTCGAAGACGACCCGGTCGAGGCGCTCGCACCCATTCGCCGGCTGATCATGGACCAAGGCATTTACCGCGAACACGGCATGACTATCGGCCGGCTGGCGAGCGCGGCGGAGATGCCAGAGTACCGCCTGCGCCAACTGATCAACAGCGGCCTGGGCTACCGCAACTTCAATGATTTCCTCAACCGCTTCCGTATCGAAGAAGCCTCGGCGCGCCTGGCCGACCCCCACCAGTCACACCTGCCGGTGCTGACCATCGCGCTGGACGTGGGCTTTCGCTCCATTTCGTCGTTCAACAAGTGTTTCAAGGACCAGCACGGCGTCACGCCCACGACCTACCGGAAAAACCACCTGAAACCACTCGAAGACGACTAATTCTTGCGGATTTTCAATTTCCGTAAGCCAGCCGGCATCGCCCGCGCCACAATCCGTGGCCATGATCATCAACAGAACTGCGCGACCCGGGGGTCGACCCATGAAGCCATTCCCACCTGTCCGCCAGGCCGCCATGCTGGCTGGCCTGGCGATACTCGCCCTGGCGGGCTGCAAGCCGGCCGCGGAGCCGGATGCCGCCGCCGTGGCCGCCGCCAGCGGTGCCTACAAGACCTGCGCCGGCTGCCACGGCGCCGAGGGCGAAGGCAACGCGGCGCTGAAAGCGCCCGCGCTGGTCAACCTGGACGGCGACTACATGGCCCGACAATTGCGCCACTTCCGTGACGGCAAGCGCGGCGCCAACCCCGCCGACACCCAGGGTGCGATCATGGCCGCCAGTGCCGCTGCGCTGAATGACGCCGCCATCGGGGCCATCGTCTCCCAGGTGGCGGGTTTTCCCGACATATTGCCGGCGCCCACCTTCGAGGCCGATATCGCCAACGGCCGCGACTACTACAACATGGTCTGCGGTGCCTGCCATGGCCCTGACGCGGTGGGTAACGAGGCGCTGGGCGCGCCGTCGCTGCGCGGCATAGACGATGCCTACCTGGCACGCCAGTACGAACTGTTTCGCGACGGCCTGCGCGGCGACCACCCGGATGACGAGCCCGGCCAGCAAATGCGCCGCATGGGCCAGGTGCTGAAGGACGAGGACGCCATCCGCAACGTGTCCGCCTACCTGCTGTCGCTGGGCCTGCCGGACTGAACCATGCGCGCCCTGCTCATGCTCACCGCCTGCGTGCTGTCCTGCGCAGCGGCAGCCAGTGACACGGCACCGATCCGGCTGAGCGACACCTGCCCGGCAGGGTTCGCGCCCGATGACGATAACCGTTGTCGCCTGGTCAGCCTTTACCGGCAGTACCCATCGCTACAGGACCGCGGCATGGGCGGCCTGAAGATCGGCCTGCCGCGGGTGCTGGACGGCTTCAGCCCGGAAGAAATCGACCTGGGCCGACTGCTGTTCTTCGATCCGCTGCTGTCGGCCAACCGCGACATGTCCTGCGCCAGCTGCCACCAGCCCGACAAGGGCTTCGCCGACGGCCGCGACCGCAGCCTGGGCGCCAGCGGCGAGCCCCTGCCCCGCTCCGCGCCCAGCCTGTGGAATGTCGGCTTCCAGAAGCAGTTCTTCTGGGACGGCCGCGCCGACAGCCTGGAAACGCAGATGCTCGAGCCGCTTTACGCGGCAAACGAAATGGGCAATACCCCGGAACAGTTGCTCGCCGACCTGCGCGGCAATGCCGAATACACCCGGCTGTTCCGCCAGGCCTTTCCAGGCGATGACGCTGAACCGGTGACGCTGGCGCGCGTCTACCGCGCCATCACCGCCTTCGAAAGCACGCTGGTGTCGCTGAACTCACGCTACGACCTGTACGCGCACGGCGTGCACGAGGCCCTGACCCCGCGGGAAATCGAGGGCCTGAACATCTTCCGCTCGTTCGTGGCCCGCTGCGCCGAGTGCCACACGCCGCCGCTGTTTACCAATGAGCAGATTGCCGTGATCGGCACGCCAGAGCCGGACGGACGGCCACTGGACCCGGGCCGCGAGGCGGTGACCGGCGAGGCCAGCCAGCGCGGCGGCTTCAAGGTGCCTGGCCTGCGCAACATCAGTAAGACCGCACCCTATATGCATTCGGGGCGCTTCGACGAGTTGTCGGACGCCATCGCCTTCTACACCGGTGGCCGCGGCCACGCCGTGCCCGAAGGCGAAAACCTGTACCTGCACTGGCACATCTGGGAACCCGGCCTGCGCGACGAGGAAATCGCGCGGCTGGTGGACTTCCTGGGTGCGCTGGACGATGAATCCTACCTGCCTCGCGAACCCCAACGGCTGCCTTCGGGTCTGCCGCTGGTGCATCGCGACGTGGCCCCCTTCGAGGAGATCGCACCATGACACGCACCCCCATCCACGCCCTCGTGGCCCTCTGCGCCACCGTGCTCAGCTGCGCGCCGCTGTACGCCGCCACGCTGGAAGTTCGCGACGGCGAATCGATCCAGGCCGCCGTGACCCGCGCCTCGCCCGGCGACACCGTGCTGGTCTACCCGGGCAAATACGAGGAGACCGTCTACATCGACAAGGACGACATCACCCTGCGCGGCGTGGTCGAGGAAAACGAGTGGCCGGTGCTGGAAGGCGGGCGCACGCTGAATGACGCGGTGCTGTATTCCGGCAACAACATTACCGTGGAGTGGCTGAAGATCATGCACTTCAAGGGCAACGCGATCATGGGCCAGGCCGGCAACAACTTCACCATCCGCTACAACTGGGTGGTCGACACCGGCGTCTACGGCATCTTCCCGCAGTACGGCCAGAACGGGCTGGTGGCCTACAACGTCATCAGCGGCATCGAGGACGCGGCCATTTACGTGGGCATGAGTGACAACATCGACGTGATCGGCAACGAGGTGTTCGACTCCGTGGCCGGCATCGAGATCGAGAACTCGCGCCATGCCCTGGTGGAAGCCAACTACGTGCACGACAACACCGGCGGCATCCTGGTGTTCATCACCCCGGGCTTGCCGATCAAGACCACTTACGACGTGATCGTGCGTGGCAACTTCGTGGTCAACAACAACACGCCGAACTTCGGCGCGCCCGGCTCCATCGTCGCCGGCATCCCGGCCGGCTCCGGCATGGTGATCATGGCCGCCGACGATGTGCGCATCGAGGACAACATCATCACCGGCAACAAGAACGCCGGCATCATCGTCGTCGACCTGTCCTTCGCCGCCAATGTCACCGCCGACCCGGAGTCGGAGCCCAACCCGGATCGCGTGGCCATCCTGGAGAACTTCTTCAACGACAACGGCGAGGAGCCTGTCACCGAGATCAAGGCGCTGATGATGGCCTCGAAGTTCACCACCCACGGCCCCGACGTGATCGCTGCGGGCGGCGCCGAGGACGACGACAACTGCATCGTCCACCGCGACCGTATCCTGCATCGCGGCGTCGATGACTGGACCGACTGCGAAGTCCGCAGCACCCGCGACATCACCACCATGATGCTGCCCGACGGCGCACCGCCACGCGATACCGAC
Source organism: Marinihelvus fidelis (assembly GCF_008725655.1). Taxonomy (NCBI): domain Bacteria; kingdom Pseudomonadati; phylum Pseudomonadota; class Gammaproteobacteria; order Chromatiales; family Wenzhouxiangellaceae; genus Marinihelvus; species Marinihelvus fidelis. Next base: position 119,643 of record NZ_VYXP01000002.1, read on the forward strand.
GAAGCGGGCAAGGCGCAGGTGGTCTACAACGGCATCTGCGCCGGCTGCCACGGCTACGACGTGCGCATGGTGGGCCCGGCCACCGTCACCATCCAGGCGCTTTACCATGACGACGCCCAGCGCCTGGCTGATTACATCGCCAGCCCGGAGAAACGCCGCCCCGATTACCCGGCCATGCCGCCGCAGGCACACCTGCCCGAGGACCTGCGCCTGGCCGTGGCCGAGTACATGCTGGGCATCAAAAAGTAGCTTGCGGATTCGGCAAATATGACGGATTTCAGGAATCCGCAAGCCGAAATCCCACATTCCGTTAGTCTTCAGCCGTGGAGAAAGGTACGCCCGCACGTGTGGACGGGCGACCGAACCTGACAAGGAAAACAACATGACCCGGAATGCTCGCAAGAACGACTCGCGCCCTGGTTTTACGCCTGCACTGCTCAGCCTGGCCGTCAGCCTGGCGCTGGCCACCCCGGCCCTGGCCCAGGACAACAACGATAACGACAACCCCAACATCGACGACGAGACCATCGGCCTTGAAGAAGTGGTGGTCACGGCGCAGCGCCGCGAAGAGAACCTGCTGACCATCCCGGTCACCGTTGACGTGTTCTCCGCCGCCGAGATCGAGAAGACCGGCGCGCTGAACCTGTTCGAAATGCAGGACTTCATCCCCGGCTTCGAGGTCGGCGAAAGCGCGACCCAGTCCAGCATCAGCATTCGCGGCGTCAGCAGCTCCAACATCAGCACCGGCGGCGACCCGTCGGTCGCGACGTTCTACGACGAGGTCTACCTGCCCCGCGGCGCAACTTCGATGGCATTCTCCGACATGGCCCGCGTGGAAGTGCTGAAAGGCCCGCAGGGCACGCTGTACGGCCGCAACGCCGCTGCCGGCGTGGTGAACATGGTGCCAAACGCGCCGTCGGCCGACACCGAGGCCTTCGTGCGCACGCGCATGGGCAACTTCGACCTGTTCCGCGTCGAGGCCATGGGCAACGTGGCGCTGGCCGACAACTTCTTCCTGCGCGCCAATATCCTCAGCAACAACCGCGACGGCTTCGCCGAAAACGTCATTGATTACGGCCGCGACCCCGGCGCCCAGGACAACCTGGTGGCCCGCATCGCCGGCCTGTGGACCATTTCCGACACCGTGCGCCTGCAGGTCAGTTACGACTACGACGAAGTGGACAACGCCCCCCGCGGCGCCTTCGGCGTCAGCGAATGGGCCGAATGCCCCGACGACCCGTTCTGCGGCCGCGTGCGCAACGACGTGCTGGAGCCATCCGAGACCCGCGACATGTCGGCCACCACCGGCAAGCTGTACTGGGACATCAGCGACAGCTTCACCTCCAAGTTGATCGTCAGCTACCGCGACTACACGCTGACCAACCGCCAGGACGAGGACGGCACGGCCGAGTACGACCGCTACCTGGACACCGACAACCTGGAAGACTCGGACATTCTCTACAACGAGTTGCAGTTCAACTGGACCGGCGACAACGTCAACCTGGTCTTCGGCGGTGTCTACAGCAAGGAAACCACCCACCAGGTGATCCCGGTGAACACCAACGCCGATTCGGCGATGCGCGCGGTGACCTCCGGCCTGGCCGCCGAGACCGGCTTCCCGCTGACCCACATCTGGGACCCGAACCAGATGGCCGGCCTGATGTCGGCGCTGCTGCAGCAACCCATCAGCCCGGAGATGATCGTCGGCACCGGCGATTTCTTCTACGACCAGCTGGACATGTTCCTGCCCGGCACGCCGATCGTCGGCCCCAGCTACGCCGGCCAGTCGTGGTCCGAGATCTACTACAACGACGGTGATTTCAAGAACTACGGCGTCTACGCCGACGTCGACTGGCAGTTCACCGAGCACTGGAGCGTGCTGGCCGGCCTGCGCTACAGCAAGGACGAGAAGACCTTCTCGTGGCGCAACCCGCCGAACACGCTGAACGCCATCCGCCCCGGCACCGCCGACATCGTCTTCCTGCCCGTGCCGGGCTACGAGCAGGCCCGTACCGGCACTCTGGTGGCCAACGACAGCTGGGACGACGTGACCGGCCGCCTGGTGTTGAACTACAGCATCAGCGACGACGCCACCACGTTTCTGTCCTATTCCACCGGCTACAAGTCCGGCGGCTACGACTCGCTCAACGTGATGACCTCCGACAACCCGCTCGACCCCGAGCAGTCGGAGAACATCGAGTGGGGCATCAAGGGTGACTTCTTCGGCAACCGCCTGCGTACGCAGCTGGCGCTGTTCAACCTGGAGATCGACGGCCGCCAGCGCTCGGTGGAATCCAAGCCGCCGGGACAACCACAGGCGGTCCCCATGGTGATCAATGGCGACCAGGAATTCACCGGCGTCGAGCTGACCCTGGACTGGGTGATCACCGACGAGGTGCAGGCCGGTTTCGTCACCACATGGCGTGACCAGGAGGCCACCTGGGAACCGTTCTACAACGCCGAGGGTGATCTCGTTACCGAGACCTTCTCAGACACCGCCGCCACCAATTACGGCGTCTGGGCGGACAGCTACTTCCCGCTGGGCGTGGGCGCCCTGGCCATCCGCGGCGAGTACTTCTTTTACGAGAACAACGACGAACTGGACCCGACCATCATCGTACGCGACATTCCCGGCTTCGGCGAAGACCGCAAGCTGCTGAACGGCCGTATCGCCTGGGTCAACGACCACTGGACCGTGGCGGTTTGGGGCAAGAACCTGCTGGACAACGAAGTGACCTCGAACATCTCCGACATCAGCACGGCCTCGTTTGGCACGCCCTTCGTCAACATCGACCCTCCGCGCACCTACGGCATTGAGGTGGGCTACCAGTTCTGATGTAAACGACAACGGTGCGCCGCCTGCGGCGCCCAACGCTCCCCCCCGAAGGCCGGGCCGCCCGCGTATCGACGAAAGTCGGTCGCTGGTCCGGCCTTCTTTTTAGTCAAGTGGACGGGTATTCAGGCGTAACCACCTGGCCAGTTCGTCTTCATTGAGGTCGTCCGTGCACAGGGCCAGAATGATCGCAACCGCCTCCGGCTCAGATGCACACAGATCCAGGTCATGCAGCCCCAGGAAGACATCCATGGTCACCAGCGCGACGCGCTTGTTGCCATCAACAAAGCAGTGGTTTTTGGCAAACCCATAGCCGTAGCACGCGGCCAGGCGGCAGGGATCATCAACGCCCTCATAGGCATTCAGGTTAACCGGGCGCGCCAGGGTCGAGTCCAGCGCACCTTCATTCAGCACGCCATGGGCACCACCATAAATATCAATCAACAGGCGTTGTTGCGCGAGTATTTCCGGCTTGTCGAGCCAATAAAACACTGCCCTATTTCGCAAGCTCTTTCAGTGCATTGCGAAACTTCGAGTTGGTTCGCTCGAAAAGCTTCATCTTCTTCTCAAACAGCGGGTCGTATGGCCGAAGATACATGCCACCACTGTCGACGGTCAGGTACAGCTCATCACCCTCGCCCACGCGCAAGCGTGCGAGTTCCTCCCGTGGAAGCGTGAGCCCAACGGAGTTGCCTACCTTTCTGAGTTTGACGGTTGTTGCCATTTGATCGCTCCTGTGTGAACGTCGTGACGTTTCTGATCCGAAAAGCGTATGCCTTTTTTCAAGTAATTACAAATGTTATTACCTTTTCGAACCGACTTTCCTACAAAGCCCTGTCAACTCAAGCCGCGTGGAGACGCATACAAATGACCATTGAGTACCTGGTCGATGAACATGGGAAACGATCGCGGGCGGTTATTCCGCTTGATGAGTATGAGCGGTTGGTTCGCATGAACGCAGACGCCGAAGATATCGCCGACGCACAAGCGGCATTGGATGAAGAAGACATTCCCATTGCAGTTGTCGACCGAATTCTGGCTGGAGAAAACCGTGTGCTCGTGTGGCGGGAGTTTCGCGGTCTGACGCAAAAGGCGCTCGCTGAACGCGCCGGCATCCGCCAGGCTTCGGTGTCAGAAATCGAAGCCGGAAAATCTTCGCCAAGGATGTCAACGGCTCGCCGCCTGGCCGATGTGCTGAACGTGGATATCGACGATTTGTTTTGAAAGAATGAGTGGTGGGCACGACTACCACAACATCGCTTGATACCGAAAATAACCAGCCATAATTCAGACAAGCATAACTATTTGTTATTGCTCATATCGACCGTCATTAAATATACTTCCAAGTACGCTCCAGCACCTTTGAGTCATTGAGGGTATAAACCTTCGAATGTGGGTACTTTAGCGGGTATAGAAATGAACCCGACACCGCAGCCACGGCATCGGGTTCCAACCACCTGGAACTGTTACGGAGTTCAAGATGGCGCGCGAATTGAACAAGCTCACGGCCGCAATGGTCAAGGGCGCCAAACCTCGAAAGAAACTTTATCGCCTGGCGGATGGCGGCGGCTTGATGCTGACCATCATGCCGAACGGCACCAAGTATTGGCACTTTCGTTTTCGGACACGTGGAAAGGAGCAACTGGTCAGTTTCGGGCCAGCAAGGGAACTGTCTCTCGCCGAAGCCAGGGAAAAGCGAAAAGAAGCCCGCGCCGGGCTTCGGAATGGCCTGACACCCCAGGCTACCCGGCAGATTAATGCGGCCGCCCAACGCGATACGTTCAAGTCGTTGGCCATGGAATGGTATGAGCGGAAATCGGCCACGTGGTCGAACAAAAAGCACCGGCAAAACATCCTGGCCAGCCTAGAAAACGACGTATTTCCACAAATAGGGGATAAACCAGTCCGCGAAATCACAGCCCGTGACATTCTCGACACGGTCCAGCTCATCGTAGATCGCGGCTCCACAGATACTGCATCCAGGACACTCCAACGAATAGGCTCAGTAATGAAACTGGGGGTTGTGCTTCGAATGATCGAAAACAGTCCAGCTGATGGGCTTTCTGAATGGGTCAGCGTGCCGCGTGGCGGGCACCTGCCCGCATTACAACCAGCTGAACTCGGCACCCTACTCCATACACTCGATTCCCCAGAATCTCTTAAGTCCGCGCTCCGGCCGGTTACGATTCTGGCCATTGAACTTCAGATGTTGACGGTTTTAAGACCCGGAGAGCTCTGCCACGGCGAGTGGAAAGAAATCGACCTTGACGCGGCAACCTGGACCATCGCTGCGGCCAAAATGAAAATGTCACGTCCACATAACGTACCACTCTCGCAACAGGCGCTTGTTGCGATACGCGAACTCTACCAACGTACCGGAAACAATCGCTGGATGTTTCCTGGCACTCGCGGTGCCGCGACAATGAGCGGCCAAACTGTCAACCAGGCAATTAAGCGTCTTGGTTTCGGCGGACGGCATTGCGCCCATGGTTTCCGAACTACGTTCAGTACTTGGGCAAACGAATCCACCAGTTTTTCCGAAGACGTGATCGAGTACCAACTCGCCCACATCCCTGCGAATAAGGTACGGGCCGCTTACAACAGGGCCAAGTACTTCGACGATCGTAAACGGCTTATGCAAGCCTGGGCGGACTTCACCGACACCATGCGCGGCATCAGCGGCAAGATCACTCCAAAAAGCCATACAGCAACATGAAACGCAGTAATTCTATTCCCTGGCACGAACACCCTGATGGCGCTTTGATATTCAAGGCCATCCTTGAGCATGAACGACGGACCGGCAGCAATTCTGACCCGCAACAAAATACCGAGATATTGCTGCGTCATCTACATGGAAAAATACAAGAGTGGAAAAACGAACATGACAATATTGGTGCGATTAACGACCGGCTGCGTTCGGCCATGCTGGAGGAAGCCCAGGTACTTTCTGCCAAACTTTCTGATGTCATTTACGCCCTGAATCTGCCAACTGGATCCTTGTCTTACTTCAGCACACATGAAATTAAAGCAAGGATGCGCGCGCAGCAAAACGCGTTCAACTCACCATTTGACGAAGACTATTTTGACCAACAAGACATTAGTGCCCACCTATCACTCGCCTTCACCGAATACCCCGAAGCTGAAATTCACCTGGATGAGTGGCTTGAGAAACTTACAAACCCTTCGACTCTCGACAGGCTTGCACCGAAACCAGTTGTAAAGAAGGTCAATACCGAGGAGGTAATCATCACATTTGTCGCGCGAAGAATCGCTACATTTTTGTACAGACGCTACGACAGGACACTGCCTGCAACGATCGAACGAATCTGTGCAATTGAATTTCCTAACGCCCAAATTACTCGAGATTCGATCCGGTCCAAGCTTCGTGGCTTCGACCCGTTACAAGTTGGGCTCAAGGATTTTTAACCGCCCTGTACACTAAGCTGGATTTATATCGGTTCGGGCACGAATGCGATTGACTGGACCATGCGTACCAAACACAAAAGCATCCGTTTCAGTGACCAAAGTCAGAAATTAATCACACCTGACGCCGCCGAGACCTGGCCAACGCCCTGAATGTGGCTATCGATGAACTGCTCTGTAAGCAGTCCGAAAAAATAGCCTGCCAGATTATTTAATGCCGCTTGACCTTACCATCATGGGAGGGTTTAGGATCGTGCCGTAACCGTTAATCGATAACGGTGTGCGGAGGAACATTCCCGTGAATATTGGACAGGCGGCAGACGCGACCGGTGTATCGGCAAAGCGCATCAGGTACTACGAGCAGATCGGTTTGCTCGGTAAGACAACACGTAGTGAATCCGGCTACCGGGTCTTCGACCAGGAAGCCCTGCACACCTTGCGATTTATCAGGCGAGCGCGCCGGCTTGGTTTTTCCGTCCCGAAGATCTCGGCACTGTTGGAACTATGGCAGGACCAGGGCCGTAGCAGCGCAGACGTTAAACGTCTCGTCGAGACACACCTTGATGAACTGCGGGAAAAGATCGGCGATCTCCAGTCGATGGTTGATACCCTCCAACACCTGGCCGATCGTTGCGACGGCGACGCTCGCCCCGACTGTCCGATTTTGCACGGCCTCGAAAGGAGCGCCACATGAATACCGTCTATACCTGCCCGATGCACCCGGAAGTTGTCAGCAACGAGCCCGGTAGTTGCCCCATCTGCGGCATGGGACTTGAACCCACTGTTGCAAGCAAGGAAGAAGATACCGCCGAACTCGATGACATGACGCGCCGCTTCTGGATCTGCGCCGCGCTGACGCTGCCACTGTTTGTGTACGCAATGGCGGAAATGATCCCTGGGCAGCCGTTGGAGCACCTGGTGCCGATTGCATGGCGTCAATGGATTCAGCTGGCACTGGCAACACCCGTGGTGCTGTGGGGCGGCTGGCCGTTTTTTGTACGTGGCTGGAATTCCATCCGGACACTTAATCTCAACATGTTCACCCTGATCGCGCTGGGCGTCGGCGTGGCATTTGTCTATTCGCTGGTTGCTACGACATTTCCCGGCGCCTTCCCTGAAGCCTTCCGAAATGACCTTGGCGAAGTGGCGCTCTACTACGAGGCGGCGGCTGTGATCACGACGCTCGTGCTGCTCGGCCAGGTGCTCGAACTGAAGGCGCGGAGCCGGACATCGGGCGCCATTCGCGCATTGCTGGAACTGGCGCCGCCGACCGCAAGACGAATTGCCAACGACGGCAGCGAGGAAGAAGTGTCACTGGACGACCTCGCTCCCGGCGATCGGCTACGCGTAAAACCTGGCGAGAAGATCCCGGTCGACGGCGAAGTCATCGAGGGGCGCAGTGCCGTCGACGAGTCCATGATCAGCGGCGAACCCATACCGGTTGAAAAAATCGTCGGCGACGGCGTCGTTGGCGGCACCGTCAACGGCACCGGCAGCCTGGTGATGAAAGTGACGCAAGTCGGTGACGACACCCTGCTGTCACAGATCGTGCGCATGGTTGCCGAAGCACAGCGCAGCCGCGCCCCGATCCAGAAGCTGGTTGACCTGGTCGCGGCGTGGTTCGTGCCGGCCGTAATCCTGGCGGCTATCCTGACCTTTATCGCCTGGTCGGTTTGGGGGCCCGCGCCCGCCATGGCTTATGCCATCGTCAACGCCGTTGCCGTGCTGATCATCGCCTGCCCCTGCGCGCTCGGCCTCGCCACGCCCATGTCGATCATGGTCGGCACCGGCAAGGGCGCCCAGCACGGCATTCTGATCAAGAACGCCGAAGCCCTGGAGACCTTTGAAAGGGTTGATACCGTTGTCGTCGACAAGACCGGCACGCTGACCGAGGGCCGCCCCGACCTGGTCATGATCAAGGCCATGGGCGAGCACAACGACGAGTCGCTGCTGGCACTGGTTGCCGCCGTGGAGAAAGCCAGCGAGCATCCGTTGGCCCAGGCCATCGTCGCAGCGGCCGAGAAGCGCTCAATCAATGTGCCCTCGGCGACGGGCTTCGAATCGACGACGGGCGAAGGTGTAAGCGCGCGTGTCGGAGATTCGGATGTCGCCATTGGCAATGCCAAACTCATGAATCACCTGGACGACCATGACACGTCGCTGGCGAAAGCTGCCGAACAGCACCGTGCTGAAGGCCAGACCGTCATGTTCGTGGCAGTCGACGGCAGGCCGGCCGGAATGATCGGCGTTGCAGACCCGATCAAGGAATCGACACCGGAGGCCATCGGGATGCTGCACGAGGCCGGACTCAAGGTCGTCATGCTGACCGGCGACAGCCAGGGTACGGCCAATGCCGTAGCCCGCAAGATCGGTATCGACGAAGTGCATGCAGATGTATCCCCGGAGGATAAAAAACGCGTCATCACGGATCTGCAGGCGAACGGCGCAATGGTCGCCATGGCCGGAGATGGCATCAACGATGCGCCGGCGCTTGCACAGGCCAATGTTGGAATCGCCATGGGCACGGGCACTGATGTCGCGATGGAAAGCGCAGGCGTTACCCTGGTGCGCGGCGACCTGCTCGGCGTTGCCAGGGCACGCGAGTTGAGTCAACAAACGATGCGCAACATCCGCCAGAACCTGTTCTTCGCATTTGCCTACAACGCGATAGGCATTCCGATCGCGGCCGGCGTGCTGTACCCGGTATTCGGACTGCTGTTAAGCCCCATGATCGCGGCCGCCGCGATGAGCCTGAGTTCGGTGTCGGTGATTGGCAACGCGCTCAGGCTGCGCCGTCAGAAACTCTGATGTTGCTGTCGCGTGAACGGCGAAACACCTGGCTTCACGGGTATTACCGTTCAATTGTCCAAATCATGGCCGGGATGTATTCTAAACAGACATGAAGTACCTGCTCGCCATATTCATGCTGTTGTATGCCCTGCAACCCGTGCCGTTGCAGGCGTGCGATATGGATATGGACAAGGCCCAGGACAACACGCATCACTCGACGATGCTCGATAGTGACTCGCCTGATTGCTGCGATTCAGAAGATTCAATGTCGGGCGATTGCATGGATGCGGCAACATGCGGTAGTTGCCCGATCGGGTTGACGTTATTCGCGACAAAGCCTGTTCGCCTAATATTGACGTCCTCCAGGCATCTTGAGGTCCTGGAGTCTTCCAGGCTTACTGCAATCCATAGCCATCCCCCATTTCGTCCACCCATCGCCTGACCAACTCTTTCAGCCCCGCGATAGCCGGCGGCTGACACTTCACTATTTCGTGAACACGCTGGAAAGCGTGACCTGTTTTATTACAGGAGTTGATTATGCGTTGCATCCACAAGTTTTTCCGTTTTACAAAAATGTCCGGGCTGATGATGGCCCTGATTGTCACGCTGCTGTCCACAGGGGCAGGAGCCGAATCGCTGTCACTGGCCGAAGCCGAGTCACTGGCCGTGCTCCAGGACCCTTCCGTGGAGTCGGTAAGATCACGACAGGCGGCGCTCAACGAGCTTGAAGTCGCTGCCGGCCAATTTCCCGATCCGCAATTGAAATTCGGCATGATGTCCGTGCCCACGGACACTTTTGACCTGGACCAGGAGGCCATGACCCAGATGCAGGTGGGGGTGATACAGCGGTTTCCCAGGGGGCAATCCAGGGAATTGCGCGCCGCGCAGCTGAATGAGCGCTCGAAAGCGCTGGGCGACACGGCACAGGACCTGCTGCTTCGGGTCCGGCTGGCGGTACGTGAGAATTACCTCGAAGTTCTGAAGCAAGTGCACCTGGCGGCCATCAACGCAGACGCCGTGGCGGCATTTTCCGATCTGGCAGACATCACCCAGGATTTTTACGCAACGGGCCGGGTTCAGCAGCAGGATGTTCTTCGCGCCGCAGTTGAACTGGCCAGGGTGCAAGAGCGCTCGGTGCGCATTACCGAGGAAGAGCAACAGGCCCGGGGGCGCCTGGCGGCCTGGATTGGCGATGACGCGTGGCGGGACATCAGCCCTGAATGGCCGGTTATTCACGAACCCGGTGCACTACAGGAGACGAAAAAGGGTTTAACCGACCACCCCCGGATTCGCGCGCTGCACCAGGAGGTGATTGCCGCCGAAAAAGGCATTGAGCTCGCCGAGCAGAACTACAAACCGGAATTTGCCGTTGACCTGACTTATGGCGGTCGTGCCGGTGAAAACCCGGATGGCAGCCATCGGGCTGATTTGCTCAGCCTGATGGTGCGAATGGACCTGCCCCTGTTTACGGGTAACCGCCAGGACCGGGTCGTACAGGCGAGCATCGCGAACTCTTCGGCAGCGGCCTTTAACCGCGATGACGCCTATCGGCGCATGTCCAGCGAGGCGGAGGTTCATCATGCCACCTGGCAGCGCCAGCAGGAGCGACTGGACCTGTACGAAGCGTCGCTGTTGCCGGATGCCGACTTCAACGCCCAGGCAACCTTCGATGCCTACCAGGCCGCCCTGGAAGACCTGACAACACTGATGCGCGCGCGCATCACGGAATTCGACCTGCAGCTGGAGCATGCGCGGCTGAAAGCCGAATCGTTCAAATCCCAGGCACGCCTGCTGTACCTGGAGGGGGCATCATCATGAAAAATCTTATTGGATTCACCCTGGTAGGCGGGTTGTTTGTCCTGGCGGGCTTCTACCTGGGTTCTGCCGCCACCGACAAGCCTGACGAAAGTGCTGATGAGCCCCGGGAGCAGGCGCGCAAGGTCGAGTACTGGGTGGCGCCCATGGACCCCAATTTCCGCCGTGATGAGCCGGGCAAGTCGCCGATGGGCATGGACCTGGTTCCGGTGTATGCGGACGAGGCGTCATCGGCTGGCGGCGTCACCATCAGCCCGGCGCTGGAAAACAACCTGGGTGTGCAAACCGCACTGGCCGAGGTGCGTCCATTGTGGCGGCGTATCGAGGCCACCGGGTATGTCGGGCTGGACGAAACCCGGATCAGTCACATCAATATCCGCACGCAGGGCTGGATCGAGCGATTGTTCGTGAATGCAGAAGGCACGCGCGTGAGCAAGGGCGACCTCCTGTTTGAGCTGTACTCGCCCGAGCTGGTCAATGCCCAGAAAGAATACCTGCAGGCGCTAAGGCGCGGTGATACCCGCCTGTTGCAGGGCGCGGACGGAAAACTTCGCGCATTGGGGATGATCCCCTCTGAGATTGATGTCCTGAAAGCATCCGGAACGGCGTCCGAACGAATCAAGATCGTGGCACCGCGTGATGGCGTCGTCACTGAACTGCTGGCCCGCGAAGGCATGTATATCCAGCCCAACACCACGGTGATGAGCCTGGCCGACCTTGGCAGTGTCTGGCTACAGGCCGAAGTGTTCGAATCGCAGGTCGAATGGGTCGCCGAGGGGCAAGCGGCAGAAGCCACCCTGGAGTACATGCCCGGCGCCGTGTTCAGTGGTGAGGTTGAGTACGTCTACCCGGTTCTGGATGCCGAAACGCGAACGCTGCGGGTGCGGCTACGCTTCGATAATCACGGCGAAAAACTCAAGCCCAACATGTATGCGCGGGTATCGATTTTCGGTCGATTACAGCCCCGGGCACTGAGCATCCCCCGCCAGGCCCTGATCCGTGGGGCCGACCGCGACCGCGTCGTGGTCGCCCTCGGCGAGGGCCGGTTCACGGTTCATGAAGTGCTCACGGGCATGGAAAGCGGTGACTGGGTAGAGATCCTTGCGGGAATCGACGCCGGCGACCGGGTGGTGACATCGGCCCAGTTCCTGATCGATTCCGAAGCCAGCCTTGTGGGCAGCATCATCCGCCTGGGGCACGTTGAGGATACGCCTGCCAACGACGAACCGGTCAAAGCGTTCGGCAACGGCTGGATCGAAGAGATCAAGGCGGCTGAGGGGCGCATGCGGATATCTCATGGCCCCATCGATGCGCTGGGCTGGCCGGCGATGAACATGGAGTTCGGCGTCGACCCCGCGGTTGACCTGGCGAACCTGGAAGTGGGCCAGGATATCCGCTTTCAGATAGAGCAGATTTCCTCCGGTCGGTTCGTCATCACCGCCGCCAACCTGAGGGACAACAGCGAGCCTTCAACCAATGGAGATCACGACCATGATTGAGGGCATCATTCGCTGGTCCATTGGCAACCGCTTCCTGGTAATTCTGCTCAGCCTGATCACGGCCGCCTGGGGCATTTATGTCCTGCGCAATACGCCGGTCGATGCGCTCCCAGACCTGTCCGATGTGCAAGTCATCGTCAAGACCTCGTACCCCGGCCAGGCGCCACAGGTGGTCGAGGACCAGGTCACCTACCCGTTGACCACGGCGATGCTGTCCGTCCCAGGTGCAGAAACGGTTCGCGGCTACTCATTTTTCGGCGATTCCTATGTCTATGTCATCTTCGAAGACGGCACGGACCTTTACTGGGCGCGTTCCCGCGTCCTGGAATACCTGAACCAGGTCACGGGCCAACTCCCCGCCGAGGCAAAACCCGCGCTCGGGCCGGATGCGACCGGCGTCGGCTGGGTCTACGAATATGCCCTGCAGGACCGCAGCGGAAACCACAACCTGGCTGACCTGCGTTCCATCCAGGATTGGTTCCTGAAGTATGAATTGCAGACCGTTCCAGGCGTGGCGGAAGTCGCCACCATTGGCGGCATGGTGCGCCAGTACCAGGTAGTCGTGAACCCGGATGCATTACGCGCCTACGGGCTGCCCCTGGCCAAGATCCGCAACGCCATCCAGGCGGGTAACCGCGAAGTGGGCGGCTCGGTCATTGAAATGGGCGAAGCGGAGTACATGATCCGCGCCACGGGCTATCTGCAATCCGTCGAGGACCTGGCCGAAATACCGCTGGGCATGAATGCGACCGGCACCCCGGTCCGGCTGGCCGACGTTGCCGAGATCCGCCTCGGGCCGCAGATGCGGCGCGGCATCGCCGAACTCAATGGCGAAGGTGAAGTGGTCGGCGGCGTGATTATCATGCGTTTTGGCGAGAATGCGCTGGCGACCATCGAAGCCGTCAAGCAACGGCTTGAAGAACTGAAAGCCAGCCTTCCCGAAGGCGTCGAAATTGTCGAAACCTATGACCGCTCGTCACTGATCCTGGGTGCGGTGGAAACGCTGCAGGAAAAACTGCTGGAGGAGTTCATCGTTGTCGTGCTCGTGTGCATGATTTTCCTGTTCCATGTGCGCTCCTCCCTGGTCGTCATCCTGTCGTTGCCGCTGGGCATCCTGGCAGCCTTCATTGTCATGGACGCACAAGGCCTGAACGCCAACATCATGTCCCTGGGCGGCATCGCCATCGCCATCGGTGCGATGGTCGACGCGGCGATCGTCATGGTCGAGACGGTCCACAAGAAAATGGAACACGAGGACTATGACACGAAGAACCATTGGCAGACGGTGACCGAGGCCGCAGTGGAGGTCGGGCCACCTCTGTTCTTCTCGCTGTTGATCATCACCCTGAGTTTTCTGCCTGTATTTACCCTGCAGGCACAGGAAGGCCGGCTGTTTTCGCCGCTGGCATTCACCAAGACCTACGCGATGGCCGCGGCCGCCGGCTTGTCGATCACCCTGGTTCCGGTGCTGATGGGCTATTTCATTCGCGGGAAAATTGTTCCCGAACACAAAAACCCGGTGAATCGTGCGCTGATCTGGCTGTACCGTCCCCTGATCCGCCAGGTCACACTGCACCCGTGGAGAATCATGGTGATTGCAGGGGCGCTGGTCATCGCTGGTTTCTGGCCGCTCAAGCATATCGGCTCCGAGTTCATGCCCGACCTGAACGAGGGTGACCTGATGTATATGCCGACCACCTTTCCGGGCATTTCGATCGGCAAGGCCCAGCAGCTGTTGCAGCAGACCGACAAGCTGATCATGTCGGTACCAGAAGTGAAACGCGTATTCGGCAAGGTCGGGCGGGCAGAAACCGCCACCGACCCGGCGCCGCTGAGCATGATTGAAACCGTGGTTCAGCTGAAACCGGAATCGGAATGGCGGCCGGGTGTCACCATTGACGACATCAAGGCTGAACTGAACCAGCGGCTGAAGATTCCGGGATTGACCAATGCCTGGGTTTACCCGATCAAGACCCGGATCGACATGCTGGCCACCGGCATCAAGACGCCGCTGGGCATCAAGGTCGCCGGCCCCGACCTGGGCGTTATCCAGCAAATTGGCGAGCAGATTGAAGATCTGCTCAGGGACCTGCCTGGTACGGCTTCAGTATTTTCAGAGCGGGTTGCCGGTGGGCGCTACGTGACCGTGGACATACTGCGTGAACAGGCTTCGCGCTATGGACTCAATATCGATGATGTCCAGGCCGTGGTGACGACCGCCATCGGTGGAATGAACGTCACCGAGACGGTCGAAGGCCTGGAACGATACCCCGTTAATCTTCGCTACCCGCGTGAAACCCGGGATTCACTGCAAAAACTACGTGACCTGGCCGTAGTCACTCCTACCGGACAGCAGATCCCGCTGTCTGCGGTGGCCGAGCTCCGGATCGAAGATGGTCCGCCGATGATCAAGAGCGAGAATGCGCGGCTGAACGGCTGGGTATTCGTTGATATCGATGGTGTTGACCTCGGCTCTTACGTCCAGTCGGCGAAAGATGTCGTCACCGACGGACTGGAACTGCCTGCCGGTTATTCACTGCAGTGGTCTGGACAATACGAGTACATGGAGCGGGCCCGGGAACGCCTGTTTATCGTCGTGCCGTTCACCCTCGTCGTTATCATGCTGCTGTTGTTTCTGAACTTCCGCAACCTGACCGAGGTGCTCATCATCCTGGGAACGCTGCCAACCGCGCTGGTCGGCGGAATCTGGCTGCTGTACCTGCTTGACTACAACCTGTCGGTCGCCGTCGGAGTCGGATTTATCGCGCTGGCCGGCGTTGCCGTCGAGATCGGCGTCGTCATGCTGGTCTACCTAAAACAGGCACTGGCCCGCGTGTATCACACGGCTGATGCCGAAGACCGGCCTATAACGCGGCAGGATTTCAACACAGCAGTCGTCGAAGGCGCACTCATGCGCGTACGCCCCATCATGATGACCGTGGCGGCCATCATCGCGGGCCTGCTGCCCATCATGCTGGGCAGCGGCACCGGCTCCGAGGTGATGCGCCGGATCGCCGCGCCCATGGTCGGCGGCATGATCAGCGCGACCCTGCTGACGCTGGCGGTCATCCCCGCCGCGTTTTTGATATGGCAAACTATGACCTTGAACATGCAGCACCGACAAACACCCCAGGACGGCAACTCCACATGAGCGAAGCTGATTTTGACCTCGATTCGGCTGAGAAACGCCGCACGCTGTGGATAGTCCTGTGGCTCAACGTTGCCATTGCGCTCGGCTTCTTCGCAACAGGCTATTTCGGTGATTCCAACGCGCTGATCGCCAATGGGCTCGACAACACGTCCGATGCAGTGGTCTACGGCCTGAGCTTACTGGCCCTGGCCCGCTCGCGATCTTGGAAACGCGGTGCGGCACGCTTCTCCAGCATCATGCTGCTACTTTTTGCCGCAGGCGTGGTTTTCGATGCATTCCGACGCTTTGTTGAAGGATCGGAGCCGGTGGGCGCCATTATGATGACGATGGCGGCCATTGCAGCGGTCGTAAACCTGCTATCGCTCTATATGCTCAAAAGCCTGAAGAGCAGCGATGTGAATCTCCGGGCTGCGACAACGTTCAGCTTCAATGACTTTATCTCCAATGGCGGGATCATCGTGGCGGGGGTTATCGTCCTGCTGACCGGAGCGAATTGGCCGGACCTCGTCGTCGGCGGCGCGGTGGCTTGCATCGCGCTGTATGGAGCCATCGAAATTTGGCGCGATGCTCACATGGACAAGCACGAAGAGACGGGAACCGAGCACCGCAAAGGCGACGGTTTCGGTCGCTGATCGTTCGCAGCACCAAAAAATGCAACTCTTGAAGTTGATACCCAGGGTGGTCCCTGGCGGGTGTGACGGGCCAGTAGCTGCCGATTGCTAGATGACCCGTCACGACCTTGTCATTCGTCGCTTCGCGCGGACGCCCGGGCGCGCGTTTCCATCCACTCGTAGATCACCGGCAGCAGCACCAGCGTCAGCAATGTCGAGGTAATTAATCCACCCACCACGACGGATGCCAGCGGTCGCTGCGTTTCGGCACCGACGCCGCTGGAGAGCAACATGGGCACCAGGCCAAGGATGGCTACGCTCGCCGTCATCAGTACGGGACGTAAACGCATTTCCGCACCGTGGCGCACGGCCTCCTCGATTGATTGCCCCTTCTCCCGCAACTCGTTGATGAAACTGACAAGCACGATGCCATTGAGCATGGCGACACCAAACACGGCGATAAAGCCGATGGCCGATGGCACGGAGACATATTGTCCGGTCACGAACAATGCCAGCAGGCCGCCGATTGTCGCGAACGGAACATTGGCGATGATCAGCGTGGCGTACTTGACCGAGTTGAACGCGGTGTAGAGCAACACAAAAATGAAGAAGATGGTCAGCGGCACAATGACGGACAATCGCGCCAGTGCGCGTTGCTGGTTCTCAAACGCGCCACCCCACTCGATCCAGTACCCCGGCGGCAATTCAAGCTGGGACTCGATCGCGGCGTTGGCGTCCTGCACGAACCCGTCGACATCCCTGCCGCGCACATCCATCTGGATGACGGCATAGCGCTGCAGTTGCTCGCGCCGCACGAAAGAGTAGCCCTCCGCCACCGTCACATCCGCCACGGCTGACAGAGGCACAATGGCACCACCGCTGGTTTTGAGCGGAATACGCTGAATCGACTGCACTGATGCCTTTGATTCGTCGTCCAGGCGCGCCGTGATATCAAAACGCCGCACGCCATCGATCAGGGTCGACACCGGCTCGTTGCCAATCCCGGTACGCACCACGGACAGCACGTCATCCGCGTTCAGGCCGTAGCGTGCCAGTTGGTCACGCCTGACCTGGATGCGAATCTGCGGCTTGCCGACATTCGCCTCCAGCGAGAGGTCGGCGACACCACCAACGCCGGCGATGACGTCCTTGACCTGCGCACTTAAGCGATCCAGTTCCGCCAGGTCCTCACCATAAATCTTGGCCGCAAGCGTGGCGCGTACGCCGGAAATCAACTCCTCGACACGCATCTGGATCGGCTGGGTGAATGCCACGACGGCGGTCGGGACCACCACCTCAAGCTCTTCCTGCATGGCATCGGCCAATTCGCCAATGTCACGACCGCCAGTCCATTCGTCCTGTGGCTTGAGCTCGGTGTAGATCTCCATGTAGTTGACGTCGGCGGTCTCGCCCTTCTCGGCGCGACCGATCATGGCCACCGTCGTTTCCACTTCCTGGAACCCGGACAGCGCGTTTTCGATGTCCTTGGAGATTTCGATTGACTGATCTAGAGAAGCCGACGGAATCGAGGTCACGCGCCACATGATTGATCCTTCCTGCAGTTGCGGCATGAACTCCTTGCCGAGGAAAGGAAACAACGCCAGGCTGAAGACCAACAGGCCTACGGCACTGCTGACGACCACCTTTTTGTGATCCAGCGACCAGGCCAACAGCGGCAGGTAACGCTTCTTAATGACGCGAACCAGCCAGGTGTCGCGCTCCTCCTTTGGTTTGAGGATGAGCGCGGCCAGCACCGGGATCAGCGTCAACGTCAATACCAGGGAGCCCGCCATCGCGTAACTGATATTGAACGCCATCGGCTTGAAGAGCTTGCCTTCGAGGCCTTCCAGCGCGAACAGCGGCAGAAACACGACGATGATGATCATGATGGCGAACGCAATTGGGCTGGCCACTTCCCGCGCGGCCGTAAGCACGGCGGCGCTGCGGTTGACGGACTCACCCGACGCCTTGCGCTCAGCCATGATGCGAAAGGCGTTCTCCACCATCACCACGGCGCCATCGACCATCATGCCGATGCCGACGGCCAGCCCCGCAAGCGACATCAGGTTCGCCGACAGCCCCACCTGGGCCATGAAGATGAACGCGATCAACATCGCCAGCGGCAAGGCGGCAATAACCACCACCGCCGAACGGAATTCGCCGAGGAACAGGAACAGCACGATGGCCACCAGGATCGACCCTTCTATAAGGGCCCTGACCGCCGTACCGACGGCTTCGTCAACCAGGTCGGTGCGATCATAAACCGGCCGCAAGGTAACGCCATCGGGCAACGACTCGTTGACGATATCGACCTTGCCCTTCACCGCATCAACCACGTTCGCTGCATTTTCCCCGATGCGGGAAAGCGCCATCCCGAGCACGACTTCCTTGCCGTCACGCGTGACTGCCCCGAAACGCAATGCGCCATCCTGCCTGATCTGGGCAATATCGCGCAGGTAGACCGGCGTACCGTCTTCAACCTTGATGACCATGTCGCCGATGTCCTGCTCGTTGGCGACCAGTCCAAGGCCGCGCACCAGGTACTGTTCGGCGCCGAGGTTCACGTATTGCCCACCCACCTGGCGATTGTTGGCGGCAATCACCTCCATGACTTCGGTAAAGGTCAGGTCATATTTGATCAGGCTTAACGGGTCCATTACGACCTGGTACTGGCGCTCCTGCCCACCCCAGGACATGACATCATCCACACCGGGCGCCGTGCGCAGAATCAGGCGCACGCTCCAGTCCTGCAGCGTGCGCAGGTCCATGTCGGTGATATCACTGTTCAGCTTTTCATCGGCCCGCTCCAGGGTGTACCAGAAGACCTGTCCAAGACCCGAAGTATTCGGCCCCATCTCCGGTGTGCCGTAACCTTCCGGGATACGGTCGCCGACTTCCTGCAGTCGCTCCATGACCAGGCGGCGGGCAAAGTAGATGTCCATGTCGTCTTCAAAGTAAACGGCAACGTATGACAGGCCGAAAAGACTCACGGACCGTATCTGCTGCACCCCGGGCAGGCCCGCCAGGCCGGACTCAATCGGGAACGTCAGTAACTGCTCGACATCCTCTGCGGCAAGACCGGGCGATTCGGTGTAAATGTTCACCTGGGTCGGAGTCACGTCCGGGAAGGCGTCGATCGGCACCGTTACCACGGCGCGCCAACCCAGGAAGGCCACGACGCCGAAAATGATCAGCACCAGGAATTTGTAGCGAAGCGAGGCTTCAACGAGTTTCTCAAGCATCGGAATCCCCTAGTGTGCGTGGCCTTCGCCGAGCGAAGACTTCAGTAACAGTGATTTGAGATGAAATACGCCATCGATCGCGATTTCATCGCCTTCGCCCAGTCCCGCCAGGACCACGGTCCAGTCGCCCACGGTCGGGCCGGTTTCGATTTTTCCCGCATGGAACTCGTGGCCGTTCTCCAGCCTGAAAACAGCAGGAGACCCTTCAATCATCGTTATCGCGGCACTGGGTACGGCGAGCACTGGCGCGCGTGTAGCGGTCACAATTTCGACTTGCACGAACTGGCCAGGGTGAATTTGATCACCGACGTTTTCGACCTCGACACGCAAACCTTGGGTGCGCGTTGTTTCGTCCAGGCTGTGATGGCGCTGTATGACGGTTCCCTCCAGCCAGTTGATGCCGTCAAGGCTTACCCGTGCGGTTGCGCCGTCATCAATATCGGACACTCCGCCAGGTGTCGTTTGCGCTTCCACCCACATCACCGACTCATCCGTGATGTCGACCAGCACCCGGCCGGGTTCTATCAACTCGCCGACGATGAAGTCGTCCTGCAACACGGTGCCTGCCTGCGGCGCCAACATATCGAACGCCCCGGTCGCTTTGCCGGGGTCACCGGACTGGGCCAGTGCCGCCGCCTGTGATTCAGTCATGCCGTAGGCAATGACCTTCGCAAGGGCCTGCTGTTGTGCTACCTGGGCTTCGGTATAGCGGCGTTCGGAGACCGTTTGGCGCCCCAGGCTCTTCACGCGCTGCCATTCGTAATCTGCGACAACCAGCGCGCCCTGCGCCTCGGCCATCTCAACGCTTGAGAGCGTCACCAACACCTGGCCTTCTTCGACCCGTTCGCCAAGCGTGACGTGTCTCGCGACCACCTGCGCCGTGATGCGCGATGTGACGCGTGAAGAACGGTAAGCATTGATAACGACCTCGCCAGGTACGCGAACGGTTTCGCTCAATGCGCGCCGGCCCACCCTGGCCGGCACGATGCCGGCGCCGCGCTGCTCTTCGGCGGTGAGTTCAATGGCACCACCATCTTCCTCGTCATGTTCGTCGTGGTCAGTTTCCTGTGCGTACAGGTTGACAGGCAGTGCCAAGCACAAGCACACCGCCCAAAGTTTCAGGGTATTCATCGGATTGCTCTCCATCATCAGTCGGGGGGTGTTCATTGTTCGAAGCCTCTGCCCAGCCAGGCATCAACCTGTCCTGAGGCCCGCAGCCATTCAAACCAGGCGCGCCACAGCGTTTCACGCAGATCGAGCGCATGTTCCTGGACATTGAGTGTGGCGGTCAGTTGAACCAGGTAATCCGTGGTGCTCAACTCGCCGGCTTCCCACAACCGCTGCAGCTGCTCAGTCTGTCGCGCCAGGCTGGCCTTGCCGGTCTCCTGCCAGGCTTCCCAGGCGCCCTGCGAGAGCTCATAGCGCTCGGCGGCGCTGGTTAGCCGGGCATAGGCGCGTCGCATGACGTCATCGGCCATTTGTTCGGCCTGGTTGCGCTGCGACAGGGCGGCGCTCACCTCGTTGCTGAAGTTGTTACGGATGTACAGGGGGATACTCAGGTTGAGGCCAATCAGGGTCTCGCCATCTTCGTCACCGCCGGCAACACTCAGGGTTGGGTCCGGTCGTTGTTCACGGCGTCGCAGTTCGGCCAACGCAGCGGCAGATTCGACTCTTCGCCGCGCCGTTTGCACCTCCGGCAACTCAAGCACAAGGGTTTCCGGGTTGGCGGCGCTTTCAGGCAATGACGGCAATGCGCCGGGTAGCGTTGGCCACTGGTCGCTGGCGGATGACCGCGGCGTCAGGTTGCGAACCACCTGTCGCGCCTCGGCAAGTTCCGCGGCGGCCGTGGCGCTTTGAATACGTGCATCCGTTGCCGTCAGGCGAGCCAGGTCAAACTCCACCTGGGCAAGATCGCCCGCGTCGTACCGGCGTTGCGCCAGGTCGACGAACCGGTCCATCAGCGCTTCGCGCGACCGTGCCAGTTCAGTACGCTCCTGGTCGGTCTGGTGCTGTGCGAGCCCGTCCAGCAACTCAACGGTGACCGCCCAGCGCACTGCGAGGTATTCCGCCTCGACAACCAGGCGATCGGATTCGGCCACGTCGGTGCGGGCTTCCCGCTTGCCGCCCCAGTCGAACGTCTGGCTAATGCCGAGTGCCCGCGTCCTGTCGGCGGCATTCTCGGCCTCGAAACTCAACTCAGGGTTGTACAGCGGACGCGAAGCCGCATCCCGGTATGCCCCGCTCGCTTCGAGCGCGGACCGGGCGGCCTGTACCCGCGGGTTGGCATCAACCACGGACTGGACAAAGTGAATGAGCGCCGGATCTGCGCTCACGGCGTTGGGTGTGGTGGTTTCAGCCGCGCTGGCCGTCCACGGAACAATTAACAGGGCACCCAGTACCAGGGCGCGCCCACGTTGGCATATATGCATAAATCATCTTCCGGATACAGTCGATCGGCGCGCGCGCCAGCTAAGCGCCGGCGTGCGCGATCCAAACTTGGAAAATGATTAAGCGTTCGGGGGTGGAGTTGGCGGTGCTTGCGCGAAATTCTGGTAGTGCGGCGCGCGACCCGGCGCATGGCCGCTGGCAGCGAATGCGATGCTATTCGCCGCCGCGCGAGTGCCGATACCGGCACAATGACCGTGGCAGCAGTGCTCACAGTTTTCGTTATCCGGCTCCGGATCGCCATCTGGATCAGCCGGTGAGTCGTGCATCACTTCGCTGTGATGGCTGCCTTCAGGGTCGATGGGGTGCCCATCGTTCGCCATATCAGCCGAACTCTCGAAGCCCAGGACGAGCATGGAGAGCACGAGGATTTGGCAGACGAATAGTTTCATGGCGGGCAAAGTATGCCTGATCCTGACGGCGGATGTGAAACCCATGGACAATCCAGGGTCAGGTGAGTTCCGCAATTTCGAAGTGCGGGCAACTCTTGCGGCGACCAGGTCAACCGAATCGGGTTCGGTCGATGGCCGCCACAATCTCCCGCGTTGTCGGCACACCACCATCGCTGGCATATAGCCGACAACTACACGCGCTGCCACGCTCCGCACCAATGATGTCCTCACCGTTGATGAGAATCGTCGGTGAACCCCAGCGCTTGATGTCATCCGGCGTATCGGGGGCCATCAGGTCCACTTCCTCGAAGTGCGCCTGGATACCCGGTTCGATTCGGTCAATGGCGGCGAGTACGTTGTCCCGGGCTTTTGGCGCCAAAGGGCAGCCATCGAAATAGAGGAATGAGACGGTAAGCTCTGGCGTCATCACGGTCATTCAATCGAGCACGGAAGTTGGAAAGCCGACATTCGTCGATGCGGCACTGATTTCATCAGCGCTGACAATGGCAGGGTTGTACTCCACCGTGGCGGACTCTGATTCAAGGTCCACCTTGACGGAAACCACACCTTCCAGCTTGTTCATCGCCGCTTTGACGGTAATGGGACACGTCGCGCACGTCATGTTTTCGACCGCGAACGCCTGGGTGGTTGTTGCAGCATCTGACACCTTATTATCCTGCCCTGCGTTAACGGTGCTGAAAAGCAACATACTGGCAGCCAACAGAGTCATTGCCATCCCGGTGAATAAAGAAAATCTGCGAAAAATGTTCATGACTTCTCCTAGTAAAAATACGGCGCCCAAATATTGACCGTCAGTGAAATGATTACCAGGCAGGCTGCAGCCCAAAGTGTAATCTTCACCAGTCGGTCCCGTACCGGTGTGCGGCATTCTTCCTCACATTCATCAGTCGCCTTTCCGTAAACCAGCCAGAATCCTGCGACCAGGAAACCACCGGTAAACAAGGCAATGAGGAACTTGTAAGGCTCGAGCACCTTGAGGGTTCCGATCCACGCGCCTGAAATTCCGAGCGAAACGAGCACCAGAGGCAAAACGCAACAGCTCGAAGCGAGCAGTGCTCCCGCCACACTTGCAAACGCCGTGGCCTGCCTGGATTGTTTCGATCTATCCACCATTGCGTTCTCCAGTTTCAGCGGCTGGACTACTAACCGATTTGTTGCCAAACCCGTCACAGGTCGATAAGTTTAATACCTGTAGCAACTACAGGTTCAAGGCATCATTTCAACCATGGCAGCTGAAACAATAACGCGCGGAAAACTGGCAAGCATGACCGACGTCAACCCCGAGACGATCAGGTACTACGAAACACAGGGACTGATGCCCGCTCCGCCCCGGTCAGGTGGCGGCCACAGACTCTATGGCCAGTCGCATGTAAAGCGTCTTTCATTTATCCGCAGATGCCGTGAACTGGGCTTCAACCTGGATGAAATTCGCGGCCTGCTGGAACTGGTGGATGGCGGAGCCTATACCTGCAGCGAGGTCCTGGACCAGACAAGGGACCATATTGCCGATATACGATCGAAGATTCGCGATCTGCGGAGGATGGAACGATCGCTATTGGATATGGCCAGCCAGTGTTCAGGCAAGGATGTACCGGACTGCCCGATCGTCGAAAAACTATGGAATGCCTAGGAAGAGTGGTGGGCACGGCTGGCATACGGTTCAGTTTTCGAATGCCCATAGTATCAATGCCTGGGTTAATGATCCGTTCCACTACCACTAATGGGCAGATTCCGGCTGTATCACGACTCTAATCTGCCCTCAACCAGACCACAGTTTGCAGCATTGTGTGCTTAACGATTGCTTGGGCAGTTTAAAGCTGCAATGAGGTAAGTGATGCACAACGTCGATACAGACCAGTGGAGACAAGCTTTAACCGTCAATGAACTCAGCCAACGCTGGGGTTGCCATCCGATAACAATCAGACGACTGATTTCTGGCGGTAATCTTCCCGCATTTCGAGTTGGCCGAGAATGGCGCATAAGGGCTAAGGAAGTCGAACGGCACGAGAGTGCCAACAAACCCTTTCACGGTGGCGGCTGACCTAGAGCTCGCGCTTTACTGGGCGAACGAGTACGCGTAGACAACGGCATTCAGATGAACCCGAAGCGCCCAGGTGAGAGACAAGAATGGGCAATTCTTTGGGGCTGTGAACTGGAATTGAGTTCCGCCGAAAGGGCCGTTCTCGTATACCTTGCACACCGATGGAATTATAAACGGAAAATCGCGTTCCCTTCGCTGGACAGAATCGCGCAGGACACCGGATTTCACCGTTCTACAGTGATACGAAGCGTAGCCAAACTCGCCGAAGACGGTTTAATTACAAAAAACCACCCCAAGCAACGTCGAAGGGACACTGGTGGTCAATTCGCAACCGAATACAGTATCAATTTCGACAAGGCACCACAGTCGCATGGTGCAACCACTTATAACAACGACCATGGTCGCATTTGTCAGAACCAAGGTCGCCCAGTGCCGGGACCACAGTCGCATGGTGCGACCCCAACAGGGTATTTAACAGGTAGAGATAATCAACATTCCGATTCCACTGAACCAGTTTCAGAATCAGTCGCACCGAATAGGTATGGCAACAACGATGAAATTGTTGGGCTATTCGATATTGGCGAGCAGGCCATGGGCGAAGGTAACGGGGCTCTGATTTCCAAGCTCATAAGAATTCGGGGTAACGACGTAGCGCGCGAGTTACTCGTCGAGGCAGCGAAATGCCAGGATCACGACAAAGCCCGCATTCGCGTTAAAAGGGAAATTGAGATCAACTGACCTGCCCGCCACAGATTTCTACCTATTTGTCGACCAGATGCAGTCCAGCGTGTCAAACAGCGATGACGACACAGCTTGAGTTCGCTGGCGGCCATCCGATTTCACCTGCATGATTGTGGGCACGTAGCCGTTGATTGCGGTGACCAGCTTCCCGGATCACGGTCACATGTGCCATGCAAAGGGCGTGCGGTAAAGTTATTTGCGGGTACAAATACGGGTACAAGCACTAAAAAAGGCCTGTATAACACTTCTAAATTCGTAAGTTACTGATATTGAGTGGTGGGCACGACTGGGATCGAACCAGTGACCCCTACCATGTCAAGGTAGTGCTCTACCGCTGAGCTACGCGCCCACTCGATCTGCGGGGCTTGAAGCCCGCAGGGGCCGCGCAGTGTACCCCATGCGCGAATATAATGAAACTGCTTTTGAGCCGCTTTTTCCGAACACGTGGATGCCGTGAAATGACGATGAACCTGGCGCGGGGCCTGGCTGTACTGGCCATCACGACCCTTGCCGTATTGACGAATGGCGCGCGTGCCCATGACGAGGCCACTGACCAGGAAGAAGTGCTGGTCCAGGGGCAGCGCTGGGACGAACTGCAGGTCTATGTGCGCACGCTGTCGGAGGCCGGGCCGACGGACCAGCTGGCGCGGTGGATGACCTACGTCTGCACCTCGGTGATCGGCGTGCTGCCGGAGCACGCGGAGATGATCAGCCGGCGTATCGCGGCATTGACCGAGGCCCTGGACCTGGACCCGGCGCCGAAGCGTTGCGACCCCAAACTGACGATCATTTTCAGCTCGGAAGCGGACGCCACGGCGGCGCAGCTGGCCGACACCTACACGGTGGCGCTGGGCACGGGTGGGCGCGGCAAGCTGGTCGCATTCGCCGACAGCGACGCGCCGGTGCGCTGGGTGAATATCGTCAATGAATGCGGCGAGGGCTGCGGGCTGATGAACTCGCGCATTCGCCAGGCCACTACGCCAGCCTTCAGCCTGATGCTGGTCGTGGTCGACAATACCGCGCTGGCGGGTTTCGATGTGCGCGAGATCGCGGACTACCTGGCCATGGTCGCCCTGACCAGTCCCTCGCAGACACGTCGGCACGCGAAGACCTCGGTGCTGTCGATGTTCGAGCGCGAGCGGCGTCCGGGTGCGATGTTCGGGCTGACCGCCTGGGACCAGGCTTACCTGGACGCGCTGTACGACCTCGAATCCAACCTCAACGAGAAGCAGCAGCGCGAGCGGATCGAGATGGCCATGCGCGACGCGCTGGAGTGATCCCGGCCGCCCCCTGCCCGGTCGCGGGCGCTATAATCTCCGGGCGCGATGACGCCGCCCCGGAACCCGCTTTCGACTGACCCGATGACCGACACTTTCGTCCACCTGCACCTGCACTCCGAATACTCCCTGGTGGACAGCACGTTGCGGCTGAAACCGCTGATCGCGAAGACACGCGAGTCCGGCATGCCGGCCGTGGCGATCACAGACCAGAACAACCTGTTCGCACTGGTGAAGTTCTACCGCCAGGCGGTGGCGGCGGGGCTGAAGCCCATCGTCGGCGCCGATGTACTGCTGCACAACCCGGACGACCCGAAACACCCTTCCCGCCTGGTGCTGCTGGCGCAGGACCGCGGTGGCTACCTGAACCTGTGCCGGCTGCTGAGCCTGGGCTACCTTGAAGGCCAGGAGCACGGCGTGCCCTACCTGACCCGCGAGTGGGTCAGCGCGCATGCCGAGGGGCTGATCGCGCTGTCGGCGGCGCGCGAGGGCGACATCGGCATGGCGCTGCTCGCCAATCACCCCAAGCGTGCGCGCACGCTGGCGGCCGGCTGGGCTCGGGACTTTCCGGACCGTTTCTACATCGAGGTGCAGCGCACCGGCCGCGAGGGCGAGAAACTGTACGAGCCACTGGCGCTGGCGCTGGCGGCGGAGCTGCAGCTACCGGTGGTGGCCACCAACGACGTGCGCTTTATCGACAGCGCCGATTTCGAGGCCCACGAGGCACGCGTCTGCATCCGCGAGGGCCGGCTGCTGGCCGACAAGCGCCGCGAACAGCGCTATTCCGACCAGCAGTACCTGAAGTCGCCCGAAGAGATGCAGGCGCTGTTCAGCGACCTGCCCGAGGCATTGGACAACGCCGTCGAGATCGCCCGGCGCTGTAACCTGGAGCTGACCTTCGGCGAGTACTTCCTGCCCGACTTCCCCACCCCGGAGGGCGAGTCGGTCAACGACTTCCTGCGCCGCGTGTCCGCCGAGGGCCTGGCGGAATTGCTGGACACCTATGGCCCGTCCGAAGGCCGCACCGCCGAGGAATACCTCGAGCGCCTGGAGACCGAGCTCGACGTCATTATCTCGATGGGTTTTCCGGGGTATTTCCTGATCGTCGCCGACTTCATCCGCTGGGCCAAGGACAACGACGTGCCGGTGGGCCCGGGCCGCGGTTCCGGCGCCGGCTCGGTGGTCGCCTGGGCGCTGGGTATCACCGGCCTGGACCCGCTGAAGTACGACCTGCTGTTCGAGCGCTTCCTGAACCCCGAGCGCGTGTCCATGCCCGACTTCGATGTCGACTTCTGCATGGAAAAACGCGACCGCGTCATCGACTACGTGGCGCAGCGCTATGGCCGCGACCAGGTCAGCCAGATCATCACCTACGGCACCATGGCCGCCAAGGCCGTGGTGCGCGATGCCGGCCGTGTGCTGGGGCACGGCTACGGCTTTGTCGACTCCATCGCCAAGCTGGTGCCGCTGGAACTGGGCATCACGCTGAGCAAGGCGCTGGAGGCCGAGCCGGAACTGCGCCGCCGCTACGACGAGGAAGAAGACACCCGCGCAGTGCTGGACCTGGCGCTGTCGCTGGAGGGCCTGACCCGTAACGCCGGCAAGCACGCCGGCGGCGTGGTCATCGCGCCGTCGGCGCTGACGGATTTCTCACCGCTGTTCTGCGAACCGGGCGGCGGCGGCGTGGTAACGCAGTTCGACAAGGACGACGTGGAGTCGGTGGGCCTGGTGAAGTTCGACTTCCTGGGCCTGCGCACACTGACCATCATCGACTGGGCCACGCAGACCATCAACGCCCGCCGCGAGGCCGAGGGCCTGGAGCCGCTCGACCTGGAGGCGCTGCCGCTGGATGACGAGGTCACGTTCCGCCTGCTGCGCGCCTGCCAGACCACCGCCGTCTTCCAGCTGGAATCGCGCGGCATGAAGGAGCTGATCCGCAAGCTGCAGCCCGACAGCTTCGAGGAAATCATCGCCCTGGTGGCGCTGTTCCGCCCCGGTCCGCTGGAGTCGGGCATGGTCGACAGCTACATCAAGCGCAAGCACGGCCAGGAAAAGGTCAGCGTGCCGCACGAAAAGGTCCGCGACATCCTGGTGCCGACCAACGGCGTCATCCTGTACCAGGAGCAGGTGATGCAGATTGCCCAGGAGATGGCCGGATACTCACTGGGCGACGCCGACATCCTGCGCCGCGCCATGGGTAAGAAGAAGCCCGAGGAGATGGCCAAGCAGCGCGAGATCTTCGTCAACGGTTCGGTCGAGCGCGGGATCGAGGAGAAGACCGCCAGCTTCATCTTCGACCAGATGGAGACCTTCGCGGGCTACGGCTTCAACAAGTCGCATTCGGCCGCCTACGCGCTGATCTCCTACCAGACCGGCTGGCTGAAGGCGCACTACCCCGCCGATTTCATGGCCGCGGTGCTGTCGGCGGACATGGACAACACCGACAAGGTCGGCTTCATGATCGACGAGTGCCGGGCCATGAACCTGGGCGTGGTGCCACCGGACATCAACCGCTCGATGTTCCCGTTCACGGTGATCGATGACGCGCGCATCCGCTACGGGCTGGGTGCGCTGAAGGGCCTGGGGCGCTCCGCCATCGAGTCGATCATCGCCGAGCGCGAGGCCAGGGGTCCCTTTACCGACCTGCCGGATTTCTGCGACCGCGTCGACCTGCAGAAGGTCAACCGGCGCGCGCTGGAGACACTGGTGCGCTCCGGGGCCATGGACCCGCTGGACGCGGACGGCAACCGCGCGCGCATGCTTAACGCGCTGGACACGGTGCTGCACGCCGCCGAGCAGTCACAACGCGACCGCGAGGCCGGCCAGTCCGATATGTTCGGCGCCGCCAGTGGAGAGTCGACCGGCATTTCCGTGGATATCCCCGACTGCCCGCCCTGGCCGGAACTGCAGCGCCTGTTTGCCGAGAAAGAGGCCCTGGGCCTGTTCCTAACCGGCCATCCCACGCAGGTGCACCAGCGCGATCTTGAGCGTTTCACGACCTGCCAGCTGGGCAAGGTGGGCAACCTGGTACCGCCCAACGAGGAAGGTCGCCGCGGCCGCGCGGTGGAGATGACCCTGGGCGGCCTTGTAGCGGCGCAACGGCGCACCAACCGCGGCCAGTTTGTCACCATCGAGGACCACGGCGGCCGGGTCGAAGTGGCGCTGTTCGACGACGCCTTTTCGCGCTACGCCGACCTGCTGGGCAAGGACGAGATGGTCGTGGTCGAGGGCCGCGTATCGGCCGATGACTTCAGTGGCGGTTACCGTATGAGCGCCAGCCGGGTGATGTCACTGGCCGAGGCCAAGTCGCGCTTCGCCCGCGGCGTGTCGTTCTCGGTACAGGGCCCGGACGAGGAACTGCCCGGCCTGCTGGCGTCCACCTTCGCGCCCTACCGCGACGGCGCCGGCACCGTGTACGTGGAGTACCGCAACCCGCGCGCGCGGGCCAGCCTGCAACTGGGTGAGGAATGGCGTGTACGGCCGTGCGAGGAACTGGTGGCCGCGCTGGGCGAACTCGACGCCGTGCTCGCGGCGCGGCTGGTTTACTGATCAGGCGCCGGCAGAGCGGTAGCGCCGGTAGAGAATCTTGATCCTGCGAACGTACTCGCGGGTCTCATCATAGGGCGGAATGCCGCCATGGCGCTGCACGGCGCCGGGGCCGGCGTTATACGCGGCCGTGGCCAGGTCGATATCGCCACCAAACTGCTCCAGCATCCGTGAAAGATACTGCGTGCCGCCGGCAATGTTGCCGGCTGGGTCGTAGGGGTCGGCGACGCTGAGTTCAGCCTGCGTGGCCGGCATCAGCTGCATCAGGCCCTGGGCGCCTTTCGGCGACTTGGCGTCTACGCGGTAGGCGGACTCGGCATGGATGATGGCGCGGATCAGCGGCTCCTCGACCGCAAATCGGGTCGCGGCATCGCTGATCTCCTGGCGGAACAGCGAGGTCATCAGCGGCACATTCTCCCAGTTCACCTTGCGACTGCACTTGGGGTCGGACGCGTAGCAGGGGAACCGGAACGTGGCGTAGGCCTGGTCGGTGGGCGGCTTGGTGTTGGTGTAGTGAACGATGCCGTTGGCATCGGTGTACTTGTAAATCTGCGCGCCGGCCGTTGAGGCCAGCAACAGTCCGGCCATCATGGCCAGCATCCTGATTGTCCGCTTCCCTTGCGTCATAGCCGTACCCTCATGGCACCTGGCCCCGATTCTAGATGATTTTATGGGACATCGCCGCCCCCGGGCGGTTCCACCACGCGGATCATGCCCTCCTGCGCCGTGCTGGCCACCAGGCGGCCCTGGCGGTCGTAGATCATGCCGCGGGCCAGACCGCGACTGCCGCCGGCATTGGGACTGTCACAGTCATACAGCAGCCAGTCATCGAGCCGGCACTCGCGGTGAAACCACATGGCATGGTCCAGGCTGGCCATCAGCACATTGCCCTTGAGCAGGCTGATGCCATGCGGCAGCGTCGCCGTGCTCACCAGGTGGAAATCCGAGACGTAGGCCAGCAATGCGCGGTTCAGCACCGGGTCGTCACCGACATCACCGTTGATGCGGAACCAGACGCGCTGGCGCGGTGGCCGGGGCTCCGGGCGGAAGGGGTCGTATATGTCCACCGGGCGGATCTCGTAGGGCCCGAAGCGATTGAACCAGCGATGCAGCTTGCGCGACACCTGTTCCAGGCGCTCCGGCGACAACGCTTCGCCGGGGACAATGTCGTCCGGGCCCGGCACATCCGGCATGTCGAACTGGTGGTCGACGCCGCCCTGCGGCACCTGGAACGATGCCGACAGCGTGAAAATCTGCTGGCCGTGCTGGATGGCCACCACGCGGCGCGCGGAGAAACTGCGGCCATCACGACTGCGGTCGACGCTGTAAACGATGGGCGATTCCGGGTCGCCGGCGCGCAGGAAATAGGCGTGCAACGAATGCGCCAGGCGCCCCGGCTCCACGGTCTCGCTGGCCGCCAGCAGGGCCTGGGCCAGCACCTGGCCGCCGAACACGCGCGGCGTGCCGATATCGCGGCTCTCGCCACGGAACAGGTTGACCTCCAGCGGTTGCGGGCGGATTAGTGCCAGCAATTCCTCGGCGGAGTGCCGCTCGCCGTCTTCATCGGCGCGGTAACAAACGTGCTCACTGTCGGTGTCACTCATCGGGTCCTGGCCTCTTGTCCCTGCCCCCCGACGGGGGCCGTTTCATTTACCATGTCGGCATGCGACGCAGTGTACCCCAGCCATGAGTTTTCTCTGGCACGACTACGAGACCTTCGGCACCGATCCCGCCCACGACCGCCCGGCCCAGTTCGCCGCCATCCGCACCGATGATGAACTACGCGAGATTGGCGAGCCGGTGAACTGGTTCTGCAAGCCACCCATCGATGCCCTGCCCCACCCCGGCGCCAGCCTGGTCACCGGCATCACGCCACAACGGGCCGAACGCGCCGGCATGGTGGAGGCCGAATTCGCCCGCCGCATCCATGCGGAAATGGCCGAGCCCGGCACCTGTGTCGCCGGCTACAACAACCTGCGGTTCGATGACGAGTTCACCCGATTCATGCTGCACCGCAACTTCATCGAGCCGTACGCGCGCGAGTACAAGGACGGCAATTCCCGCTTCGACCTGATTGACGTGGTGCGCATGTGTTACGCGTTGCGCCCGGACGGCATCGAATGGCCCGAACGTGAACCCGGCGTACCCAGCTTCCGCCTGGAGCACCTGTCCGCCGCCAATGCCCTGGTGCATGATGCGCCCCACGATGCACTGGAGGATGTCCGCGGCACCATCGCGCTGGCCGCCCTGGTGCGCCGCGCCCAGCCGCGCCTGTGGGACTGGGCGCTGCGCCTGCGTGACAAGGCGTTCTGCGCGCGCATGCTGAAGGCTGACCCGCCCTCGCCGCTGTTGCTAACCCAGTCAATGATCCCGGCCAGTCGCGGCTGCACCACGCTGGTCCTGCCGCTGGCGGATGTGCCCGAGCGACCCCAGCAGGTGGTGGTCTACGACCTGTCCGTCGATCCGGAACCGCTGCTCACCCTGCCCGCGGATGAACTGTCACGGCGAGTGTTCAGCTCTGCTGCCGACCTTGGCGACGACGAACCACGAATCCCCCTGATGACGGTGGCCTGCAACCGCCTGCCGATGGTCTCCCCGGTCGCTATGCTGGGCTCGTTCGACGAGGATCGAATCGGCATGGACAGCGCAGACGCCCTGGCCAATGCCCGGCGCATCATGCCGCACCTGGCGGAAATTCGCTCAAAGATGCGTGACGTCTTCTCACCCCCACCGCCGGCGCCGCCCGGTGACCCGGACGCGTCGCTGTACACCGGCGGGTTCTTCTCCGGCGCCGACCGCGCGCGAATGGCGGAGATATCGCGAACTCCCGCCGCGGAACTGGGTACGCGGGAATGGCGCTTTGACGACCGGCGCCTGCCGGAAATGTTGTTCCGCTTCCGCGCGAGAAACTTCCCGGAGACACTGAATGCGGAAGAAACCGCCCGCTGGCTGGACGATTGCCGACGACGCCTGACGTCTCCGCCCAGCCCGAAAATGTCAGGATTTGAAACGTTTAGCGTTGAACTCGCCCGGGCCCGTGACGAGGTCGGCGACGACCCGGCCAGGCAGCGCCTGTTGGATGAACTCGATCAATGGGTTGACAAGTTGTCCTCGACCCTGGGCGCTGACAAACATTCAACGACTTAGCGCGGCTTTCTCCAAGTCAGTCGAACTGTTTATGCACAAGTCCATGATTGTCGGTATGACAAAGTGGTGACACTGCATTGAGCCCGGCCAGGCCGGCCGGCCGCTCGTAAGTGACTGATTTTTTAAATCAAAACGCGTTGGTCAATTTTTGAACAAAATGGACACCAACCCGCCCCCGTTCAGGCGCGGACGCCTTGCCCACAGGGTTATCCACAGAATATGTGGATAACGTAAAAAATGCCCTTCTCAGGCGACATTTAGGGCCAGTTGCGGGCTCACCATGGCCTGCTCCGTACCGGCCCGTCCACGCCGTCCACGGGCATTCGTGATGCGTTCCAGCGTCCGCCGTGCGCTGGGCGAGACAAACTCAACGTGGGTGCCATCAGTGAACTGCAGCATCCAGATACGGTTCGGGCTGCCCTCATGGCCCGGCGCGGCGATGATTCCGGAGATGGTCTTGCCGACCAGGTCATTGCGGTCTTTCATGTTGCGTTCCTCGGGTTGCTTCGAGGCTATTGGACAACACCCCCTTCTCAAAACCTGAGAGACGCATTCCTCGGCTTCAGAAACCGCAATTTTCTGACATCCAAACAGGGTATTTGCCCGACGCGCCGGGATGCCGGCCAGCGCTAACCTGCCCTCAACCGGGTCATCCGGACCCGGCACTGACGTATCACCTGGGGGTGGATCATGAAGTTCCTGCTTAAACTCTTGCCCGGCCTGTTGCTGGCCACGCATTGCCTGGCCGGCCAGCCGGTCAACATCAACACGGCGAACGCCGAGGAGCTGGCCACGTCACTGGACGGCGTCGGGCCGTCCAAGGCCGAGCGCATCGTCGAGTACAGGAAAGCCAACGGCGATTTCAAACACGCCGACGAGCTGGTCAAGGTCAAGGGCATTGGCCTGAGCACCGTGGACAAGAACCGCGACTACATCCTGACCGCGGCGCCGAAGCCGAAGAAGCCGGCGTCGGGTTAGACCCGAGGGGGCACTACAGGGAGCGCGCCGGGCGCTGTGGATCAGCGCCCCGGCGTGAAGGACTGGCGGCTGCCGAAGGCATGCGCCAGCGTGGTCTGGTCGATGTATTCCAGTTCGCCGCCCAGCGGTACGCCGTGGGCGATGCGAGACACACTGATCCCACGTGCTTCCGCCATCTTGTGCAGGTAATAGGCCGTGGCCTCGCCCTCCACCGTTGGGTTGGTTGCAACGATCAGTTCCTGCGGTGGTTCCGTGTCCAGCCGCTCCTCGAGCATGTCGAGGCCGAGTTCCTCGGGGCCGATGCCGTCCAGGGGGGATAACCGTCCCAAAAGGACAAAATAGCGGCCGCGAAACGCGGTCGCCTGCTCGATCGCCAGGACATCGACCGGCGACTCGACGATGCACAGCAGGCCATCATCGCGGCGGGTATCGGAACAGATTGAGCAGAGTTCGCGCTCGGTGAGGTCGCGACAGCGCGTGCAGCGACCGATGCGCTCCATGGCCTCGGCCATGACCCGGGACAGGTTCCGGCCGCCTTCCCGGTCCCGTTCGAGCAGGTGCAAGGCCATGCGCTGGGCCGACTTCGGGCCGACGCCAGGCAGGCAACGCAGCGCGTCGACCAGGGATCCGAGCAGGTTGTCTTGCATCAACGGCGGGTCAGAACGGCATCTTGAACCCGGGCGGCAGGTTGAGCCCACCGGCCACATCGGCCATCTGCTCCTTCTGTGCCGCCTCGATGCGGTTGACGGCATCGTTGGCCGCCGCGGTCACCAGGTCTTCCAGCATTTCGACATCGTCGGCCATGCTGGGATCGATGCGCACGCCAAGCACCGCGTGCTTGCCGTTCATGCGCACCTCGACCATGCCGCCGCCGGCCTGGCCGGTGACTTCCAGCTTAGCCAGTTCTTCCTGGGCACGCTGCATTTCCTGCTGCATTTTCTGGGCCTGCTGCAACAGCCCGGCGATATTGCCTTTCACGATTTCAGTCCCTCGCCCTGCCTACTGCAGGGGTTGAATGGTGTCTTCAACAATGGTGGCGCCGAAGCGCGCCTTCAATGCCTGGACGGTCGGATCATCGGCAATGGCCTTCTCGGCTTCGCTGCGACGCCGAATGGTCGCCTGCTCATCCACGGCCGCAGGGGTCAGCACGGCGCCGGTGCTGGTTTCCAGTGACAGGTCCACTTCGTGGCCCAGCTGGCTGGACATCGCCGACTGCAACTGGCCAACCAGGGAGCCTGTGCCCAGGTGCTCGACAGTATCCGGAATCAGGAAACGCCACGCCGCCCCATTGCGTGAATCGAGCTGGATATTACGCGCCAGTTCACGGACCGCGCCGCGCAGTTCCAGCCGCTCAAACAGGCGGTGCCACTCACGCGCTTCCGGGTCCTGCCGGGGTTCATTCTTCGCCGTGGTCACGGGAGATGGCTCTTCGGCGACGGTAGCGGCTTTTGCGGCGGGCCTGGGCTGCGCCTCCACCGGTGCGGCCGGGCGTGGTTCCGCCACACCACCGGGCGCGCCCTGACGGGTGGCTGCCGGCGGCGCGGAACCACCTGACCTGGCCACATCGTCGACATCGACGGGGCGAAACGCCAGCATGCGCAGCAGGGCCATCTCCAGCCCGGTACGCGCATCGGGCGCGGCGTCAATATCACGCGCGCCCTCAATGGCCACCTGGTAAAACAACTGCACGTCTTCCGGAGACAGCCGGGGTGCCAGCGCGGCAATCGAATCCCAGTCCGCACGATCAGGATCACGGTACTTGGGGACCAACTGAACCAGCCCGATACGGTGCAGGGCCTCGGCCAGGTGGTTCAAAACCGACTTAAGGTCTCGGGACTGGGTCGAAAGTTCCGCGACCACATCCAGCAACGCAGCGGCATCGGCATCGGCCAGCGCGCCGATGATCCGGGCCACGTGGTCGTGATCGACACTGCCCATCATCAGGGCAACGTCATCGTCACGCACCGCGCCACCACCATGGGCAATGGCCTGGTCCAGCAGGCTCAGGGCGTCGCGCATGCTGCCGGCCGCCGCGCGGGCAATACGGTCAATCGCGGCCGCCTCGAACTCGATATCCTCGGTCTCCAGGATATGGGTCAACTGGCCGCTGATCTGCTCCGGCAACAGGTGCCGCAGGTTGAACTTCAGGCAGCGCGACAGCACCGTCACCGGGATCTTCTGCGGGTCGGTGGTGGCGAGGATGAACTTCACATGCGGCGGCGGTTCTTCCAGCGTCTTCAACAGCGCGTTGAAGCTGGCGCCAGAGAGCATGTGCACCTCGTCGATCAGGTAGACCTTGAAGCGGCCACTGACCGGCATGAAGTGCGCCGAATCATTCAGCTCGCGCATGTTGTCGACACCGGTATGCGACGCGGCGTCGATTTCCAGCAGGTCCTGGAAGCGGCCCTCGTCGATGGCGACACAGGCGCTGCATTCGCCGCAGGGTGACGATGTCATGCCCTGCTCGCAGTTCAGGCACTTGGCGAAGATGCGCGCGATGGTGGTCTTGCCGACACCGCGGGTGCCGGTGAACAGGAAGCCGTGGTGAACCCGGTCATTGTCCAGGCCGTTGACCAGCGCCTGCACGACCGAGGCCTGCCCAACCAGTTGATCGAAGGATTTCGGCCGCCACTTGCGGGCCAGGACCTGGTAACTCATCGAATGTTGTTTGCCACGACTGCCGGAAGAGAAAGGTGAACCACTATAGCAGATGGTGGAGGCAACCCCTGCCCGCCAATCCCCGGCGCCCGACTAACGCTGTTGCCGCTGCTCCCTTCCGGGCCTGACGGGGTTCACAACGCGTCGCCGCGGGGCGACCGACAGGGGTCACCATGGATACCATCGCGTCGCCTGGCGGCGCGACGGGCGGGCATTGTGCCGCAACGCTACCGGGGGTTCAAGCGGCCATTGGCGCGGGCCATGGACTCGGCAAAGGCCGGCTCGTCTCCACCGGCGACGGCTCCGGCCAGCCGGTCAAGGGCGTCACGGAAGGCGGCGACGACTTCCGGCGTTTTCTCATTGCCTTGCTGGATCTCGTAATACAGGTGCGGGTTCTCCGACACCACCTGCGCGGCGACCTTCAGCTGGGCGTTGAACGTGCTGGACGAAATGTTCTCCAGCATCGGCACCGCCTCGCCACTGTCGGCCAGCGCACTGGCGAAGGCGATATTGACGATATGCGACAGGCCGAGCACCCAGGCCATCACCTCGTCGTGCTCTTCCAGGCTCAGTTCCACGCAGTCGGCCGCGGTATGCGCGAACAGCGCCAGCGCGTCGCCGACGGCCTCATCGTGCCCGACGTTCACGAACAAGATATGCCGGCCGGAAAGTCCAACCTCGTTTGGGCCAAACATCGGGTGCACCGAACAGACCCGGCAGCCGGCGCTGCGCACGGCTTCCAGCCCCGGTCGCATCGGGCTTTTCAGCGAGCCAATATCGAACACCAGGCCGGGTGGCTTCAACTCGGCAATACGGGCCAGGATGGCATTACTGGGGCGCAGCGGTGCGGCCACCACCACCACGTCGAACCGGTCAACGCAGCTTTCCCAGTCATCGATATTGGTGAACGGCGTATCGCCGGCGGCCGGGTCGGAAATCTCCACCAGGTAGCCGACAGTGTCCAGGTAACGGGCGATCCAGTGACCCATGCGGCCACCACCACCAATGACCAGCGCATGCCGGCCCTGGCCGTGGTCGGACTGCACCCACTGGTCATGTTCCTGCTTGCCCAGCGAGTAGTGAATCAGCGTTTCCAGGATCTCGCGGGCCACGTCGCCCGACAGACCCAGCGATTCCGCCCGCGCCATGCCGCGCTCGATGACCTCGCGCTCGCGCTCATAGTGACGCAGCGGCGTGCCGGTGTTCTGCTTCAACTCGCCAATGGCGGACACCACGCCCTGGCGTTCTGCCACAAGGTTGACGATATGGGTGTCGATCTCGTCGAGCCGCTGGCGCAGCTCCTGCAGTCGTTCCGGTATTTCCCTGGGTTCTTCGGCCATCAATCTTTCCAGCAGTACGGCGGTGTTCGCGAAACCGGAAACTTAAGCGGCACGGGCCCCGGATGCAACCGCCAGGAGCCGCCTGGCGACCGCGCCCGGGCCAACATGACGTGATCTGAAAAAAACCGCTAAAATGTGATTGACACCCCCCGGGGGTGCCAGTAACATACCGCGCCTTGCTGGGGCCATAGCTCAGCTGGGAGAGCGCTACAATGGCATTGTAGAGGTCGGCGGTTCGATCCCGCCTGGCTCCACCAGTGTCCCCATCGTCTAGAGGCCTAGGACACCGCCCTTTCACGGCGGCAACCGGGGTTCGAATCCCCGTGGGGACGCCACTATTCCAGCAAGAAGGCCGCTCAGAAATGAGCGGCCTTTTTTTATGCCCGCTGAACGGGCAGGAACACCCGGGTCAGGCCGGCGCCGCTACACGGGCGGTCTTTTCCGCCGTCGGAATGGCGCTGTCAACGGCCGTCATCGTGTCAAATCGGTGCCCCTGGCCCAGCAGGTAGCCCAGCCACTTCTCCAGCGCGACGTTTTCGCGCCAGGCCCGCTGCACCAGCGGCAGCACCGGGTACCAGGGGTGGGCGGTGCGATTGAAGCCCTGCACGGAATCGAAGGCCGTGACCTCGGCGATTCGGGCATCGTGATACACGCGGATGTGCGCGTCCGGGGCCAGGCGCTGACGGCGCTCATCGCCAAAAAGATAGGTCAGGCGAACGAAGTGGGTGTACGGATGCCGTTCCAGCAACTCCAGGCGCAGCTCCGGCGAGCCATCGACGCGCGACGCGAAGGTATCGTGATGCGCGACGGCCTCGGGCATCAACAGCTGCAACTGGCGATAGATCTCCTCCTGCGCACGCTGCAGGTTTTTCAGTCTCGGGCGTCGCAGGACGCCATGGCTGTCGCGGAATGAAACCATGGGACGAGAATATCACGCGGCCAAATCTTGACGGTAGGCGACCCTGCCGTGGCAGAATGTAAGACCGTGACCCACATTTCCCGTGGGCACCGCCCCTTGATCCCGTCAGAACATCTCCCGCTGCATGCCCAACTGCAGCAGCACCCGGCTGGCAATTTCCTCGATCGACGCGTGCGTGGTTTCGAACGTGGTGATGCCTTCCATGCGTAACAGGTTGGCGGCCGCGTCGACTTCCATGCGGCACTGGCGCGGTGACGCATAGCGGCTGTCAGGCTTACGGGTCTGGCGGATCTGCGACAGCCGTTCCGGGTCGATGCTGAGCCCCACAAGCTTGTGCCGGTAGCGACGCAAAAACGATGGCAGGCGCATCTCGTCCAGGTCTTCCGGCGTCAGCGGGTAGTTGGCCGCACGCACGCCAAAGTGCAGTGCCATGTAC
Source organism: Marinihelvus fidelis (assembly GCF_008725655.1). Classification (NCBI taxonomy): domain Bacteria; kingdom Pseudomonadati; phylum Pseudomonadota; class Gammaproteobacteria; order Chromatiales; family Wenzhouxiangellaceae; genus Marinihelvus; species Marinihelvus fidelis. The sequence continues at coordinate 158,948 of NZ_VYXP01000002.1, forward strand.
AGGCAGGTGGGCGTCTTGCCACACCGTGATACGCCCACCAGCACCAGGTCGGCATCGCGGAAATCCACGCTGACACCGTCATCGTGATTCATCGCGTAGTTTGTGGCCTCCATGCGATGCTCGTAGCGGTCAAGGTTGGCGACACCGTGTGCACGGCCGACGGTAGGCTCGTGGGCCACACCCAGCGCCTGCTCCATCGGCGACAGGAACGTGGCGAACAGGTCCAGCATGACGCCCTCGCTGGCATTGATGACCGAGCACAGTGACTCATCGACGATGGTGTTGAAGACGATGGCCGGCGCGCCATCGCGCTGGCTGGCCTGGTTGATGGCCTTGACCGCGGCGCCGCATTTCTCCAGGTCATCGACAAACGGCATGCGCACCTGGTCGAACTCGACACCGGGAAACTGGGTGATCAGGCTGTGGCCGAGGGTTTCCGCGGTGATAGCGGTACCATCGGAGATGAAGAACACGGTTCGCTTCATATCGGTAATTGATGTCGGTTTTGACAACGTTATCACACCTGCACGGCCTCACTGTGACAGTTAGAATGCCGTTTCCTCAGGATCGGAATGGTGGCGCAGCGTGACCCAAAACTACATCGCCTGGTTGCACGAAACCCGCATGCAGGACCTGCCGCAAGTGGGCGGCAAGAACGCTTCACTGGGCGAAATGCTCACGCAGCTTTCCGAGCTCGGCATCGAGGTGCCGGGCGGCTTCGCCACCACCTCGGCGGCCTTCCAGGAATTCATCGCTCAGTCCGGGCTGGACCAGCGCATCGCCGGCGCCCTTGAAGGACTCGACACCGACGACATCGAGGCGCTCACCCGCACCGGCCGCCAGATTCGCGACTGGGTCATGGAAACACCCTTCCCGCCCGCCATCGAAGATGCGATCCGGGTATCCTGGGACGCCCTGGTCGAGCGTACCGGCGTCGAGCCCGAAGTCGCCGTGCGTTCCTCCGCCACCGCCGAGGACCTGCCGGACGCCTCGTTCGCCGGCCAACAGGAAACCTTCCTGAATGTGCGTGGACTGGACGAGGTGCTGGAGAAGATCCGCGCCGTGTTCGCCTCGCTCTACAACGACCGCGCCATCGCCTACCGCGTCCACCAGGGCTTCGAGCACGCCGATGTCAGCCTGTCAGCCGGCATCCAGTCGATGGTGCGCTCCGATCTCGCCGCCAGCGGCGTGATGTTTACCATCGATACCGAGTCCGGCTTCTCTGATGCAGTGTTCATCACATCGGCCTGGGGACTGGGTGAAATGGTGGTCCAGGGCGCTGTGAACCCGGACGAGTTCTATGTCTTCAAGCCCTCGCTGCGCGCCGGCAAGCCCGCCATTCTGCGCCGCAACCTGGGCAGCAAGGCGCAGCGCATGACCTTCGACGGAGATGGCGCCGGTGTGCGCGTCGAGTCGGTCGAGGCTGCCGACCAGGCCCGCTTCTCCATCACCGATGAAGACGTCGAGGCCCTGGCAAGAATGGCCCTGACCATCGAGGAACACTACGGCCGGCCGATGGACATCGAGTGGGCGAAAGATGGCCGCAACGGCCGCCTGTACATCGTCCAGGCCCGTCCGGAAACCGTTCGCAGCCGCGCCGCGGCCACCCAGCTGGAGCGCTTCCGGCTGGAAGGCGAAGGCCCGCTACTGTGCGAAGGCCGCAGCATCGGCCAGAAGATCGGTGCCGGCGTGGCCCGCGTGGTCGATTCCATTGACACCATGAACGAGGTGCGCGAAGGCGACGTGCTGGTCACCGACATGACCGACCCCGACTGGGAGCCGGTGATGAAGCGCGCCGCGGCAATCGTCACCAACCGTGGCGGCCGCACCTGCCACGCGGCCATCATCGCCCGTGAGCTGGGTATCCCGGCCGTGGTCGGCTGCCGCGATGCCACCGACCGCATCCGCGACGGCCAGGCCGTCACCGTGTCCTGCGCCGAGGGCGATACCGGCTTTGTCTATGATGGTGAACTGGATTTCAAGGTGCAGAACGACGACCTGGAAGACCTGCCGGGAGCACCGGTCAAGGTGATGATGAACGTCGCCAACCCGGACCGCGCCTTCGATTTCGCCGCCATCCCGAACCACGGGGTCGGCCTGGCGCGGCTGGAGTTCATCATCAACCGCATGATCGGCGTGCACCCACGCGCGCTGCTGGACTACGACGACCAGGACCGTGAGACCCGCGCCGAGATCGACCGCCGCATGGCCGGCTACGCCGACCCGGTCAGCTTCTACGTCGACCGCCTGGTCGAAGGCATCGCCACCATCGCCGCCTCTTTCGCACCGAACCCGGTGATCGTGCGCTTGTCCGACTTCAAGTCAAACGAGTACGCCAACCTGGTGGGTGGCCCGCGCTACGAACCGGACGAGGAGAACCCGATGCTGGGCTTCCGCGGCGCCTCGCGCTACGTCGCCCCGCACTTCCGCGACTGTTTTGAGCTTGAGTGCCGCGCGCTGAAATACGTGCGCGAGCAAATGGGCCTGGATAATGTCTGGGCCATGGTGCCGTTCGTGCGCACCCTGGACGAAGGCCGCGCGGTACTCGAAACCATGGCTGACTTTGGCCTGGTCCGCGGCGAAAACGGCCTGAAAGTCATCATGATGTGCGAACTGCCGTCCAACGCCCTGCTCGCCGACGAGTTCCTGGAACACTTCGACGGCTTCTCCATCGGCTCCAACGACCTGACCCAGCTGACCCTGGGCCTGGACCGCGATTCGGCCGAGATCGCCGACAAATTCGACGAGCGCGACCCGGCCGTGCGCAAGATGCTTGCCATGGCCATCAGCGCCTGCCGCGCGAAGGGCAAGTACGTTGGCATCTGCGGCCAGGGCCCCTCCGATCACCCCGACCTGGCCCAGTGGCTGGTCGAACAGGGCATCGAGAGCATCTCGCTGAATCCGGATACGGTGTTGGATACGTGGCTGAAGTTGGCTAAGGCCTCGGCTAGCTGAACCTGGTGAGTAGTGAGTGGTGAGTAGTGAGTAGGGAAAACCTCCTTCGAAGGAGCCCTTTACTACTCACTACTCACTACTCACCACTCACTACTCACTACTCACCACTCACTACTCACGACTCACCCGCAAACCCACCCATAAACTGGCGGTAATGTCGCAGTTCCGTGACTGACTCGCGGATATCGGAAAGCGCGGTGTGGCGGTTTTCCTTCACCAGTGATTCGAGAATCGACGGATTCCAGCGGCGGGCCAGTTCCTTCAGCGTCGATACGTCCAGGTTGCGGTAGTGGAACCAGGCTTCGAGTTCCGGCATCAGGCGGTGCAGGAAACGACGGTCCTGGCAGATGCTGTTGCCGCACATGGGCGACGCACCCTTGACGGTCCATTCGGACAGGAATGTCAGCGTTTCGCGCTCGGCCGCGGCGGCGTCGTGCGTGCTGTCCAGGGCACGCTGCCACAGGCCGGACTGGCCATGGTGACGGGTGTTCCATTCGTCCATGGCCTGCAGTGCCTGGAGCGGATGGCGGATAGCGATCTCCGGCCCAACCGCCAGTTCGTTCAGCTGGCTGTCGGTGACGATGGTGGCGATTTCCAGGATGGTATCGCTGCCGGTATCCAGGCCGGTCATTTCGAGGTCAATCCAGATCAGGTTGTCGGCGCTGGCGCTGTCTTTGCCCATGGTCGGTCCGTTGATGAAAGGATTGGCTAGAATACGTGGATGAACCCGCACAGTGCCACCCATCGATGAACCCGGCCGACGAAGCCCTGGTCCGTGTCGCCTATGGTTCGCACGGCCTGGTCGAAACCCTGGCCGGCGAACACCGGGACTGCCGCTTCCGCCGCAATGTCGGGCGACCGTGCTGTGGCGACCACGTACTGGTCAGGGCTGACGGTGGTGACGCCTGGGTCGTCGACGAGATCCTCGCTCGCCGCAACGAGTTCATGAAGGCCGACGCGCGCGGGCGACCGCAGGTGGTCGCGGCCAACCTCGACCGCGTGCTGGTGGTCGTGGCACCGCGCCCCATGCCGTCGCGCGACCTGCTCGACCGCTACCTGGTCGCGGTGCACAGCCTGGGCATCGAACCGGTCATTGTGCTGAACAAGGCCGAACTGATGGCCGACACGGACATCGACACGGACCACGCGCTGGCGGCCATCGACGACTACATCCGCCTGGGCTACACGGTGGTGCGCACCTCCTGCAAACAGTCGCCGGGCGTGACGCCGCTGGCGGAACTGGTGCAGGCGGGCACCAGCATCCTTGTAGGCCAGTCTGGCGTCGGCAAATCCTCCCTGGCGCACCAGCTACTGCCCGACATCGACATCCAGACCGGCGCGCTGTCGACCACCACCGGCAAGGGCACCCACACCACCACCACGACCATTCTCTACACCCTTCCCGGCGGCGGCCGGCTGATCGACTCGCCGGGTGTGTGGGAGTACGGGCTGTGGACCCTGGACGATGCTGATATCGCCGCTGGCTACCCGGAATTCCGGCCCTGGCTGGGCGAGTGCCGGTTCAACAACTGTCGCCACGCCAGCGAGCCCGGCTGCGCCATCAAGGCCGCCGTCGCGAACGGCGAGATCACTGCGAGGCGCTATGCCGCCTACACCCGGCTGCTGGAGCAGAACGGCGGCCAGTGAGTGGCTGGCAGTGTGCTATTCTTGAATCGCGTTTCTGCATGGAGCTAAGAAATGATCCGGACGTTCGTGGCTACACTCTTGATTTGCGCGCCGCTGGCGCTGAGCGCCGATGTGCTGATCCTGGACGAAGTCCGCCAGGTCGAGTCCATGGCACTGCCCATCAACGGCCTGAGCAAGGCCGATGTCGAGGCGAAATTCGGCACCCCCCGCGAAAAGCACAACGCGGTCGGCAACCCGCCCATCACGCGCTGGGACTATGAAAGCTACAGCGTGTATTTTGAGTACGACCTGGTGTTGTACACCGTGTTACGCCCGGGTGAAGTGATCAACAGCGCCTGATTCCCCGCCGCGGCGGAAACTCCCCGCGGCCCGCCATCTGCGGTATCCTGTGCGCCCTTTCTGACCGGCTCAACGGTGCCGTTTGACCTTGTCCAGCGAACTCCCCATTTCCGATGACACGCCCGGCGTGACGGCTTCGCCTGCCGAGGCCGGCCAGCCCCTGCGCGAGATTACCCGCGACGGCGTGCATTACACCCTGCTGGGCACCGCGCACGTGTCCCGCGCCAGCGTCGAGGCCGTCCAGGCCATGTCCCGCGACGGCGACTACGACGCCATCGCCGTCGAGCTATGCCCGGCGCGGCTGGAGGCGCTGGAGGGCCGCCACGGCTGGCGCGACCTGGACCTGTACCGGATCATCCGCGACGGCAAGGCGGGCCTGGTGATGGCCAACCTGGCGCTGTCCGGATACCAGCGGCGCATCGCCGAGCAGTTCGGCATCGAACCGGGCGCTGAACTGAAGGCCGCGGCCGAAGCCGCGCGCAAGCAGGACATCGAACTTCAGCTGATCGACCGCGATCTCGCCACCACCCTGAAGCGCACCTACCGCCGGGTGCCGTGGTACAAGCGCCTGTACCTGACCGCCGGCCTGGTGCTGAGCAGCTTTTCCAACGAGGACATCGACGAGGACTCGATCGAGAAGCTCAAGGAAGGCGACATCCTTGAGTCGACATTTACGGAGTTCGCCGAACAATCGCCGGAAATCTACGAGGCCCTGATCGCCGAACGCGACCGTTTCATGGCCGCGCGCCTGCGGGCAGACAATGCCGGCGCCGAGGGCCGCCGCGTGCTCGCCGTGGTCGGCGCGGGCCACCTGGACGGCCTGGCCCGGGCGCTGGAAGGCAGCGACGTGGACCCGGCAGCCGAGGTTGCGACGCTGTCGACACAGCCGCCGAAAGCCCGCTGGCCCAGGTTCATCCCCTGGGTGATCCTGGCCCTGGTCGCCACCGGCTTCTACCTGGGATTCCGCCAGAGCCCGGCGCTGTTCTGGGAGCTGGTCGTGCTGTGGGTGGCCATCAACGGCGGCCTGGCGGCGCTGGGCGCGGCACTGGCCAAGGGCCACCCGCTGACCATCCTCAGCGGCCTGGTGGCCGCGCCGCTGACCTCGCTCAACCCGATGGTCGCCGCCGGCATGGTCACCGGCCTGGTGCAGTCCTGGGTGCGCAAGCCCACTGGCGCCGACCTGGAGCGTCTGCGCGACGACGCCACCACGCTGAAAGGCTGGTACGCCAACCCCGCGACCCGTATCCTGCTGGTGTTCTTCCTGTCCAACCTGGGTTCCGCCATTGGCACCTGGGTGGCGGGTTTCCGGATTTTCGAGAAAGTGACCGGCGCGTGATGAAGATCGGCCCCTACCTACTCGACAACGCCCTGGCGCTGGCCCCGATGGCCGGCGTCACCGACCTGCCGTTCCGCAAACTCTGCCGCGAGCTGGGTGCGGGCTACGTGGTCGGCGAGATGGTTTCGGCCAACCCGGCCCTGCGTGGCACGCGTAAATCCATGCTGCGCTCGCGCCACGACGACGAGCCGGCGCCGATCGCCGTGCAGATCGCCGGCAGTGACCCGGACTGGATCGCGGACGCGGCCCGCTATAACGTCGACCTTGGCGCCCAGGTCATCGATATCAACATGGGCTGCCCGGCGAAGAAGGTCTGCAACAAGCTGGCCGGCTCCGCGCTGCTCGAGAACGAGTCGCTGGTGGCCGACATCCTCACGGCCGTGGTCGCTGCCGTGGACGTGCCGGTGACGCTGAAGATCCGCACCGGCCCGGACCCGGACCGCCGCAACGGCGTGGCCGTGGCGCGCATTGCCGAGGACAGCGGCATCGCCGCGCTGGCCGTGCATGGCCGTACCCGCGCGGACCGTTTCAACGGCCACGCCGAGTACGACACCATTGCCGCCATCTGCGCGGCCACGCGCCTGCCCGTATGGGCCAACGGCGACATCAACACGCCCGCCGAAGCGCGGCTGGTGCTGAAAGCCACCGGGGCCGACGGCCTGATGCTGGGCCGCGGCGCGCAGGGCAACCCTTGGCTGTTTCGCGAGATCGGGCATTACCTGGCCACCGGCCAGGAACTGGCGCCGCCCACCGATGCCGAGGTGCACGCGGTGCTGACGCGACACCTGCGCGGCCTGCACGCCTTCTACGGCGAGCTGCCGGGCGTGCGCGTGGCCCGCAAGCACATCGGCTGGTACCTGAAGGGCCGGCCCGGCGGCGACCACCTGCGCAGGCAACTGATGAAGGTGGAGAGCGCCGACGCACAGCTGGCGCTCATCGACGCCCATTTCCAGGCGCGGCTGGACGAAGCCGCCTGACACCACGCAACCGGACAGGACATGCCGATAAAAACACTGAAAAGCATCCCTACCCTTCTCATTTTCCTGCTACTGACCGTTGCCGCCAGCCCTGTCGCCGCGGCCACGGACGACCCCGCGCTCTACGGCCGCTGGCTTTCCATTACACCGCCCCTGCTGGCCATCGTCTTCGCACTGGTGTTCAAGCGCGTGATCCCCGCGCTGTTCCTGGGGTTGTGGCTGGGCGCCTGGCTGGTCCATGACGGCTCGCCGGTGGGACTCTGGTCCGGCCTGCTGGATACCTTCGAGGTGTACGTGAAGACCGCGCTGGCCGACAGCGACCACGCCGCGGTGATCCTGTTCTCGCTGATGATCGGCGGCATGGTCGGCATCATTTCCCGCAACGGTGGCATGCAGGGCATCGTCAACCACATCGTGCGCTGGGCGGACAGCGCCCGGCATTCTTGCATGACCGCCGCGACCATGGGCCTGGCCATCTTCTTCGATGATTACGCCAATACGCTGGTGGTGGGCAACGCCATGCGCCCGGTCACGGATGCCATGCGCGTGTCGCGGGAGAAACTCGCCTACATCGTCGATTCCACCGCCGCGCCGATTGCCTGTATCGCGCTGATCACCACCTGGGTGGGTTACGAGGTGGGCCTGATCGACAGCGCCATCGGCTCGATACCGGGCCTGGATGGCCAGGGCTATTTCGTTTACCTGGCGACCATTCCGTACAGCTTCTACCCCATTCTCAGCCTGGCCTTCGTGTTCATGGTGGCGTGGAGCGGCCGTGATTTCGGCCCCATGCTGAAGGCGGAGCGCGCCGCCCGTGCCGGAGAAATCCACGAAGGCGGCCCAACGCGCAAGCACGACACCGACGGCCAGTCGATCCTGCCGGTCAAGGACAAGCCGCAGCGGGCCATCAATGCGTTGTTGCCCATCGGTGTGCTGATCGTCGCGGTCATGGTTGGTCTGTACGTGACCGGCAGCCGCGCCGTCGAAGGGCCCGATGCGGGCCTGCGCGACATCATCGGCTCGGCCGATGCCTACCGGGCGCTGATGTGGGCCTCGCTGCTGGGTGTGCTGACGGCGGCGGCGCTGTCGATGTCCCAGCGCATCCTCGACCTGGAGCAGATTGTCGATGCCTGGTACCGCGGCCTGCGCGCCATGCTCAAGGCCATCATCATCCTGATCCTGGCCTGGTCGCTGGGCCAGGTGACCGATGTGCTGGGCACGGCCAGCTTCCTGGTCTCCGTACTGGGTGACACCCTGCCCGCGTGGATTATCCCGACGCTGGTGTTCCTGATTGCCGCCGGCACCGGCTTCGGCACCGGCTCCAGCTGGGGCGCCATGGCCATCCTGATCCCGCTGACCATCCCGCTGACCTGGGCGGTGATGCAGAGCCAGGGCATGGCGGGGCCCGAGCATATGCATATTCTCTATTCGGCCATTGCCTCGGTGCTGGCCGGCAGTGTCTGGGGCGACCATTGTTCGCCGATATCGGACACCACGATCCTGTCGTCACTATCCAGCGGCTGTGACCATGTCGAACACGTGCGCACACAGCTGCCCTACGCGATGCTCGTGGGTGCCGTATCGATCCTGGCTGGCAGCCTGCCGGTTGCGCTGGGCATGCCCTGGTGGGCCGGCCTGGGCCTGGGCCTGGTGCTGCTGGCCGCGATCCTCCGGCTACTGGGCCGCGACCCGGACGCCTGAGCGCGCTTGCGAGGGCCCACCGGCTGCTATAGAGTCCGCGCCTCGCCGAAGATCACCCGCTCATGACCACACCACTGCAAGACGCACGCTTCGATGCCGGCGCCGGCGCCTCGACGACATGGGCCGGTCCGCATGGCAGCGCCCTGGCGCTGGCGTTACTGCGGGCCGCCGCCGGGCACGACGGGCCGGTACTGGTGGTCACCCGCAGCAGTCACCGCGCCCAGTACCTGCACCGCGACCTGCGACTGCTGGGCGACGGCAGCGTCACCGTGCGCCATTTTCCGGACCGCGAGACCCTGCCCTTTGACCCGTTCTCGGCTCACCCGGAAATCGTTTCCGAGCGGCTGGCGACGCTGACCGAGATCGCCGCGGCAAAACAGGGCCTGTTGCTGGTGCCGGCTGCCACCCTGCTGGAGCGCCTGCCGCCCCGGACGCACGTGCTCGGCAACAGCCTGGACCTGCGTCGCGGCCAGAAGCTGGCCATCGAGGCCTTCCGCGAGCAGATGCTGAACGCCGGCTACAGCGCCGCCGACCAGGTCTACCAGACCGGCCAGTTCGCCGTGCGCGGCTCCGTGCTCGACCTGTTTCCGACCGGCCTGGACGCGCCAATCCGCATCGACCTGTTCGACGACGAGATCGACAGCATCCGCACCTTCGACCCGGAATCCCAGCGCTCCAGCGGCGAGATGGACGCGCTGCGCATGCTGCCCGCACGCGAGTATCCGGCCGACGCCGACGCACTGGAATCGTTCCGGCGCGCCTTCCGCAACCGTTTCGCCGTGGACATGACCGGTGTGCCGCTGTACCGCGACCTGAAATCCGGCGTGCACCCGCAGGGCCTGGAGCAGTACCTGCCGCTGTTCTTTGACGGTACCGAGACGCTGTTCGACTACCTGCCATCGGCGCCCCTGGTGGTGGAGGACGCCGGCGCCCGGGACGCGATGCTGGCCTTCGCCAGCCAGACCCGGGAGCGCCATGAACAGCGACGCCACGATGTCGAGCGCCCGGTGCTCCGTCCCGAAGAACTGTTCCTGGAGCCAACGGATGTCATGGCGCGCCTGGATGAGCGGCCACGGGTCCGGCTGGCGGCCGAGGACACCGAGGGCCCGGCGGTGCGCTTTGCCACGACAGCGGCGCCGGCGTTGCCCATTCACGAACGCGGCAAGGACGCCAGCGCCGAGCTATCCGGCTTCATCGAGCGCTTTCCCGGCCGGGTGATGTTCGCCGCCGATACCGCCGGCCGGCGCGAGGCCATGGCCGAAACGCTGGCCACCTTTAGCGTCCGCCCCACCCGCTTCGACGACTGGCCGGCCTTCAGCGCCGCCGACGACCGCCTGGGCATCGCGGTGCTGCCGCTGGAAGAGGGCTTTATCGCCGGTGACGACCTGGCGGTACTGACCGAAACGCAGCTGTTCACGGGCCGCGCCCGCCGCACCGGCGACGAGCGCCGCAGCGACCGCGACCCAGAGGCCATCATCCGCGACCTCAATGACCTGGAGGAAGGCGCCCCGGTCGTGCACGAGGAGCATGGTGTGGGTCGCTACCTGGGCCTGCAGACCCTGGCCATCGACGACCGCCCGGCCGAGTTCCTGGCCATTGGTTACGCCAACGACGACAAGCTGTACGTGCCGGTGACCTCGCTGCACCTGGTCAGCCGCTACACCGGCGCTTCGCAGGACAGCGCGCCGATGCACAAGCTGGGCGGCGAACAGTGGAGCCGCGCGCGCCGCAAGGCCGCGGAAAAGGTCCGCGACGTGGCCGCCGAACTGCTCGACCTGTACGCCCGCCGCCAGGCCCGCGAAGGTTTCGCCTTCCCGCTCGACGAGCGCATGTACCAGGAGTTCGCCGCCACCTTCCCGTACGAGGAGACGCCGGACCAGTTGCGCGCCATCGACGCCATCCGCGACGACATGCGCTCGCCACGGCCGATGGACCGCGTGGTCTGCGGCGACGTCGGCTTCGGCAAGACCGAGGTCGCGCTACGCGCCGCGTTCATCGCCGTGCAGGGCGGCAAGCAGGTGGCCGTACTGGCGCCGACCACCCTTCTGGCGCAGCAGCACTACGCCACCTTCGCAGACCGGCTGGCCGACTGGCCGGTAAAAATCGAGGCCCTGTCCCGGTTCCGCACCGCAAAACAGTCTGACGCCGTGCTCGAGCGACTGTCCCAGGGCAAGGTCGACATCGTCGTCGGCACCCACCGGCTGATCCAGCGCGACGTGAAGTTCGACAACCTGGGCCTGGTCATCGTCGACGAGGAGCAGCGCTTTGGCGTGCGCCAGAAGGAGCGCCTGAAGGAAATGCGCGCCGAGGTCGACCTGCTGACATTGACCGCCACGCCCATTCCGCGCACGCTGAACATGGCGCTGGCGGGCATCCGCGACCTGTCCATCATCGCCACGCCGCCGGCCCGCCGCATCGCCGTCAAGACCATGATCGTGGAATGGGACAAGGCACTGCTGCGCGAGGCCCTGCAGCGCGAAATCCAGCGCGGCGGCCAGGTGTTCTTCCTGCACAACGAGGTACGCAATATCGAGCGCATCGCCCGCGAGGTCGGTGAACTGGTGCCGGAAGCGCGCGTGCGGGTGGCCCATGGGCAGATGCGCGAGCTGGAACTGGAACAGGTGATGCTGGACTTCCACCGCCAGCGCTTCCACGTGCTGGTGTGCACCACGATTATCGAAAACGGCATCGACATCCCCAGCGCCAACACCATCATCATCAACCGTGCTGATCGTTTTGGGCTGTCGCAACTGCACCAGCTGCGCGGTCGTGTCGGCCGCTCGCACCACCTGGCCTACGCCTACCTGGTAACGCCGGACCCGCGCGCGCTGACGGCCGACGCGCGCAAGCGCCTGGACGCCATCGCCTCGCTGGAGGAACTGGGCGCGGGTTTCACGCTGGCCACCCATGACATGGAGATTCGCGGCGCCGGCGAACTGCTGGGCGAGGACCAGAGCGGCCAGATCCAGCAGGTGGGCTTCAGCCTGTACAGCGAACTGCTGGAACGTGCCGTCGACGCCCTGCGCGAGGGCCGCGAGCCGGACCTGGAGTCGGCACGTTCCGACGGCGCCGACGTGGAACTGCACGTTGCCGCGCTGATCCCGGAGGACTACCTGGGCGACGTGCATGCCCGCCTGACGCTGTACAAGCGCATCGCCAGCGCCGCCGACGATGCCGAGCTGAGGGAGCTGCAGGTGGAGATGATCGACCGCTTTGGATTGCTGCCGCAGCCGGTTAAAAACCTGTTCGCCATTGCCACCATGAAGCTCAAGGCGCGCAGCGCCGGGGTCGTACGACTGGATTTTGGTCCCCGCGGCGGTCGCATCGAGTTCGCCGAGGACGCCGGCGTGGATGTCGACGCGCTGCTTAAGCTGGTGCGGGAGCAGCCCGGCCAGTTCCGCCTGGGCGGCCCGGAACGGCTGCTGATCACCAGCGAGATCGAGGATGGCGCCAAGCGGGTCGAACGGGCCACGGAATTACTCGGGCTGTTATCAGGGAAGGACTGAGCGCATCGGCTATAATGCCCGCGCCAGCCGTGTTTGGACCTGATGGATGATCGACCCGCGCTCATTTTGCCGAATGCTAGCGACCCTCGCGGTCGGCGCCATGGCGTGCGCGCAGGATGCCCATGCGGCGACCGACCTGTACCGGGTGGAACTGCTGGTGTTCCGCCACGGTGGCGGCGTGACCGAGCCTTTTGACATCGACCGACTGCGTGGCTTCAACGAGGCCTGGCCGCTGGTCATTGATGACACCGGCCAGGCGCCATCGGGCGCGCCCCGGGGCATCGTCACCGAGGGCACCTTCGCCAACCTGCAGCGCCGGCTGGAACGGCTGGGTGATTACATGCCGCTGGCGGTCTATAGCTGGGAGCAACCGGCCATCGAGTACCAGCCGCCGGTCCGCATCCACGACGACGACGTCATCATGGACACGCTGTACTTCCCCGCTGAAGCCGCCACCATCGACCTGACATCGGCCGCGCCGTTCCAGGACCACCTGGCGCCGCTGTACCGCCTCGATGGCATGGCGCAGCTGCGCCGCAGCCGCTTCCTGCACCTGGAACTGGATATTGAGTGGCGCCAGGACGCACCGGTGGAGACCAACCTGCCCGCGCCTGGCGACAGCCCGGCCGAGCCCGCCGAAGACGCCGGCATCGATGCCGAGGCCGATACTGAGGCCCTGGCCGATGAAGGACCCGCGCCTGACCCATTCAAGGTCCACCGGCTGCGCCAGTCGCGCCAGGTGGTGACCGACACGCTGATCTATTTCGACTCCGACGTCCTGGGCGCGCTCGCGCGCGTGACTGCCCTGGCCGCCGAGTAATTCACAGCCGAACCCTTAAACCCGCGCGCGAACTGGAAACACCATGACCCGAATTTTCAATCAGTGGCGACCCCACCCCTGGCATGGCCTGGAACTGGGCCCCAATCCGCCCAGCGTCGTCCATGCCTACATCGAAATCACCCCGTTCGACTTCGTCAAGTACGAGGTGGACAAGAAGACCGGCTACATGCGCGTCGACCGGCCGCACCGCACCTCGTCATTGCCGCCGGCGCTGTACGGCTTCATCCCGCGCACCTACTGCGCCGACCGGGTGCGTAACCTGATGGAAGGCGCCGACCGCGGCGATGGCGACCCGCTGGATATCTGCGTGCTGTCGAGCCGCCGCATCACCCGCGGCGAGATCATCGTTAACGCACACGTCGTGGGCGGCATCACCATGCTCGACCACGGCGAGGCCGACGACAAGATCGTCGCGGTGCTGGACAATGATGATGTCTGGGGCTCGGTCGACGACATTACCGAGCTGCCGAAATCGCTGGTCGAGCGCCTGCGCCACTATTTCCAGACCTACAAGACCCTGCCCGGTGAACCGGAAAAGGTCCAGGTGGGCGAAGCCTATGGCGCCGAGCACGCCGCCAAGGTGATTGCCGCGGCCTCGGCCGACTACCAGGACGAATACGGGGGCTGAGCCCCCGTTCCGGCCCGCGGATTGCCCGCGGGCACCGGTTGCCGGTACGCTAGCAGTCCACTTTCGCCCCGGGGAGAGGCGCCGAATGAACTTTGAGAAAACCTCGTTTGCCTTCTTCATCGTCCTCGCGTTGACGCTGAATTTCGGTTTTTTCATCGGCGATATCGACAACCCCGCGCACCATGACGCCATGGAGCTGGGTGCCGCGCTGGTGGTCAGCATCATCGCCACCATCCTCAAGTTCGGTGACCGTTCGAGCATGGGCGCGGTGTTTCTGGCGACCAGCCTGGTCGCCGACCTGCAGCTGCTGCTGGCGGCGATCTTCTGGGGCCTGGCCATTTCCAACGGTGGCGTGACCCCCGAGGTCGTCGCCCGCGTTGTCTCGCTGTCCGGCGGCGCACTGCTGGCCAACCTGGTGTCCGTCACGCTGCTGGTCGCCGAAGCCATCGTCTACCGCCGCTGACGGCCGCGCCGCCGCATGTACGGCATGAACGACATCGTCTGGCTCACCATGCGGCGCATGCGCCTGCCGCTGATCGTGCTGCTGCTGGTGTTCTTTGCCTCGGTGCTGGTGATGGTGACCCTGCCGGGTGTCAACGCCGAAGGCGAACCGGTCCACCTCAGCTACCTGGACGCGGCGTATTTTGTCGCCATCATGTCGACCACCATCGGCTTTGGCGAGATCCCCTACCCGTTCACCGACACGCAGCGCATGGTGGTCCTGGCGCTGGTGTTCCCGAACGTCATCGCCTGGCTGTATTCATTCGGCGTGATCCTGCAGCTGCTGCTGGACCGGCAGTTCCAGCAGGTCATGGCGCGCAGCCGCTTCGGCCGCAAGGTGCGGGGCATGGGCAGCGACAGTTTTTACCTGGTGTGCGGTTTCGGCAGCACCGGTTACGTCGTCGTCCAGGGCTTGCTGGCGCGTGGCAAACGCGCCGTGGTCATGGATGCCGACGAGGACCTGGTGCATGCGCGCGCGCTCGACCCCCGCTTCACCTTCACACCCATATTCGGTGGCGACCCGACCATCCCGGCCAACCTGGAGCGCGCCGGCCTGGAGCGTGACAATTGCCGGGGCGTCATCATTACCACCGATGACGACCACGCCAACCTGACCATGGCCATTACCAGTAAGCTGCTGCGGCCGTCGCTGCCGGTGTTCGCCCGCAGCGAGGACGACCGGGTCAGCGACAACATGCGCTCCTTCGGCACTGATCACGTCATCAACCCGTACGAGATCTTCGCGGAGCGGCTGTACCTGGCGCTAACGTCCCCCATCAAGTACCTGGTCCAGGACTGGCTGATCACGGTGCCGGGCAAGCCCATGCGCCACCGCAAGCTGGAACCCCGGACGGGTCGATGGATTGTCTGTGGCGCGGGCCGCTTCGGCAGCCAGGTGATCGAGCGCCTGGCCCGCGACGGCACGCCGTACACCGTGGTTGACGTGCACCCGGAGCGTTCCGGCGACTACGAGGGCGCGATCCTGGGTCGCGGCACCGAGGCCCATACCCTGAAACAGGCCGGCATCGAGGACGCCGTCGGCATCATCGCCTGCACCGGTGACGATATCGACAATCTGTCCATCATCATGACCGCGCGGGAACTGAACGATAAGCTGTTCCAGATCGTCCGCCAGGAAGACCAGCGCAATACGCCGCTGTTCGACAAGCTGGGCGCCGACCTGGTCGCACAACGCAGCCTGATCGTCGCCCGGCGTATCCTGGCCGTGGCCACCAACCCGATGCTGGCCACCTTCCTGGACCACCTGGTACATGAGAACGACGAATTCGCCGAAAAGGTCTTTGCGCGGCTGAAGGCCTGCGTTGAGACCTACTGCGGCCAGGGCGTTGAGGACTGGCCGTCACCCCAGCAATGGACGGTGGAACTGGACGCATCACATGCGCCGGGCGCCGCGGCGCTGTTCGAGGCCGACATGGAACTGACCCTGTCCTACCTGCTGCATAACACCCGCAGCGAGCGCGACGAGGACCTGCATTGTGTCTGCCTGGAAATCGAGCGCGGCGCCCAGCGCCTGTTCCTGCCGGCGAATTCCACCCGCCTGCAGCCCGGCGACCGCCTGCTGTTCGCCGGCTGGGGCCGGGCCCGCCACGAGATGATGTGGAGCCTGGAGGACCCGGTCCTGCTGCTGAACTACGCGACGCCGGGGCCGGCGCCGCGAACCTCGATTGGCCGCTGGCTGTGGCGCCGCCGTCAGGCGGACTCGGGGCGCATATAGGGGAACAGCAGCACGTCCCGGATCGAGGCCGAATCCGTGAACAGCATCACCAGCCGGTCGATGCCCACACCCTCACCCGCCGTCGGCGGCATGCCGTATTCCAGCGCACGCACGTAGTCGGCGTCGAAGTGCATGGCCTCGACATCGCCCGCGTCCTTGGCCGCCACCTGGGCGCGGAAACGCTCGGCCTGGTCCTCGGCATCGTTGAGCTCGGAGAAGCCGTTGGCGATCTCGCTGCCACCGACGATCAGCTCGAAGCGGTCGGTGATCCGCAGGTCGTCGTCATTGCGGCGTGACAGCGGCGACACCTCGGTCGGGTAGCGGGTGATGAACGTGGGCTGGATCAGCTCGTGTTCGACCGTGGCCTCGTAGAGCTCCGTCATCAGCTTGCCCGGGCCCCAGTTGTCGTCCACGTGCGCGTCCCTGGCCTCCAGCGCGGCGCGCGTGACCGCCGGGTCCCACAGGTCGGCCTCGGCCAGCTCCGGGTTGTAGCGGCGCACCGCGTCTTCCACGCTGAGCCGCTCGAACGGCCGGCCGAAGGCGATCTCCTGCCCCTGGTAGCTCACCGTGGTGTCGCCGGTGACGTCCCGGGCCAGTTCGCGAAGCATGGCCTCGGTCAGGTCCATCAGGTCGTTATAGTCGGCATAGGCCCAATAGAACTCGAGCATCGTGAATTCCGGGTTGTGCCGGGTCGAGACGCCCTCGTTACGAAAGTTGCGGTTGATCTCGTAGACGCGATCCAGCCCGCCAACCACCAGCCGCTTCAGGTACAGCTCCGGCGCCACGCGCAGGTACATTTCCAGGTCCAGCGCGTTGTGGTGCGTGACGAAAGGCCGGGCCGTGGCGCCACCCGGGATCGGGTGCATCATCGGCGTTTCGACCTCCAGGAACTCGCGACCCTCGGCTTCCATGAAGCGGCGGATGCCGGTGATAATCCGCGAGCGCGCCTGGAAGACGCGGCGGGAATCCTCGTTCATGATCAGGTCGACGTAGCGCTGCCGGTAGCGGGTTTCCGTGTCGGTCAGGCCATGCCATTTCTCCGGCAGCGGCCGCAGCGACTTGGTCAGCAGGCGCAGCGACGACAGGCGGATCGACAGCTCACCCTTGTTGGTGCGAAACACCCGTCCGACACCACCGATGATGTCGCCGATATCCCATTGCTTGAAGCCCTGGTAGACGCCTTCGGGCAGCTCGTCACGCTGGGCCACCAGCTGGATCGAGCCACTGGCGTCCTGCAGGCGAATAAAGGCGATCTTGCCCATGACCCGCTTGGCCATCATGCGCCCGCCAACGGCAAACTCGTCGGTCACCGCCTCCAGGGCTTCATCGTCGAGCCCGTCATACTGCTCGATCACCGCCTTGGCGGTCGTGTTGGGGCGGAAGTCGTTCGGAAAGGCCTGGCCGGCGTCGCGCAGGGCCGTCAGCTTGGCGCGCCGCTCGGCGACCAGGCGGTTGTCTTCGGGCGCGGCGGACGCGCTGTCGTTATTCTGGGTCATGGCTGGGCCGCTCCGGCCTTGGGCAAAACCGCTATTTTATTGGATTATCTCCCCCGACGACCAGAAGCGATTGGCAGTTTGTCCCCGCCAGTGCAGAAAAAGCGAGGCCCCACCCGCCACCTGGGCGAGCAGGGCCAGGCCATTGAGCCACGGTGTCAGCCAGGCCAGTCCGTCACGTGACTCACTCCCCCATCAGAAGCGATACGCCGCCGATGCGATGACTTCGCGACCACGGGCCGGGTAACCCACGTAGTCGTTGGTGGTCCCGCCCAACCAGGTGTAGGTCGCCTGGTCGTAGTAGAACGCGTCGAACAGGTTGTTGACGGTCAAGGCCAGGGTCAGCTCGCGCCAGGGATTCCAGTCGATAAAGGCGTTGAGAACGAAGTAGCTGTCCTTGTCGGGCGCATTGGGGGCCACCGCGTTGGGCTCGGACTCGACATAACGTGCTTGGGCGCCAAAGCCGACTTCATCAAAGCCGAAATGGCTGAAACTCGCCAACCAGGTGCGGCCAATACTGGTACCCAGTCCAAGGTTCGAGTCGGCCAGCGGCGCACCGTTCAGCGAGTTGTCGGCATCCCAGACACCCACGCTGGCGTCAAACCGGTCGGTCTCCCAACCCGCTTCCAGCTCGTAGCCGTCGACCTTGGCATCACCCACGTTACGCCAGTAACCCCAAACTGCGCCGCCAGCGTACTCGGCGTCGATAAAGTTCTCGATGTTCTGCTGGTAGACCGTGGCCGCGGCATAGAACGGGCCGGATTCCCAGGCCACGGTGAACTCCAGGTTATCGGCTTGCTCGGATTCCAGGTTGCCGTCATGCACGTACAGGCCGCTGAAGAAGGCCTCGCGAATGGTCCCCCCGCGGAAGGCCTGCGCCCAGGTGGTGCTCAGCGTCAGGCCATCGATCACTTCCCAGCTGAGGCCGATATTCGGGCTGAAGCCGTCATCAGAGATGTTCACACCCTCGCTCACGCCCTGCTTGCCTTTCAGCGAGTAGTCGTCATAGCGCACGCCGGCGGTGATGTCGAAGCGCGGCGTCACCGACCACGTGTCCTGGATGTAGACGCCGGCAACGCTGGCGTCCTGGCGCGTGCTGCCCCAGGCGAACGGCGGCGTGGCATTCTGTGCCGAGTCCAGGTCGTCGGCGCGGTAGTCGATGCCGTAGGTGAGCGCGTGATCGCCCAGCAACGAGGTGTTGCGCACGTCGAAACCGGTGCTGGAAAAGTCACCCTCACCATAGATAATGTCCGAATTCTGCCGCTGGACGCGGAAATCGTTGTCGTTGCGGTACACCGTCGCGGCCAGGTCCCAGGCTGCGGTGCCCGGGCGGTAGCCGTAGTTGAACGCATAGGTCTGGCGGTTCAGCTCCTGGTCGGAGAGGATGTAGCGACCGGCGAAATTGGTCAGGTTTGGGCGTTCAAACGTGGTGGCCTCGTCCTCGACATTTTCCACCGTCAGGCTGTAATCGTGGGCACCGTAAGCACCATTAATCTTGGCGAACCCGCGGAGGTGGTCATACGGCGTGGCTTCGAGCAGGTCACCATGGCCATCGGCGTACTCGCCGCGATCCTCGCGGGCGATACCGACAATCAGCCCCGTGGTCTCACCCAGCTTGCCGTAGAACGACGCGACCTCGCGGTCACCGTCGTCACCGTTCCAGATGTAGCCCGCTTTCAGGTAGGCGCCAAAGTTGGCATCGCCTTCAAGCATGTCATCGGCCGTTCTCAGCGTGGTCTTCAGCGCACCGGTCAGCGCACCGGCGCCATTGGTCGCGGGCCCTGCCCCGGCATCCAGCTCGATGGTCTTGATAAACTCGGGCTCCAGTTGCACACGCGCCTGGTGGTGGTAGAGCTCGCCCGGGCTCTGCGCGCCGTCGACGGTGACGTTGAGCATGACGTCTTCGAAACCGCGCACGTAGATCTTCTGCGCGGTCACCGAGCCGCCACCGACGGCGACCGACGACTGGTTGGCGAAGATGTCTTCCAGGCTGGAGGCCTGGCGCCTGACCAGGTCGTCACCGTCGACCAGCATGTTGCCGGGTTCGCGGCGCTCACCGACCACGGTGATGGAGCCCAGGTCTTCCTGGGTGTCGTCGGTGTCATTTTCGGTGTCGTCCTGGGCGATGGCCAGGCCGGCCTGCAGCGCCAGCGCGAGCGCGATGGCTGAGGGCAGTTTGTTCATGAGGATGCGTCATCCGCTGCGTGTTAAAGCGCGAATGATAATTACTCTCATTTGCATTCGCAAGCAGAAACCGGGAATGGTGGCTTGGGTGAATGCATTCCGGCCGCTGCCGCGGCCGGAATCAGGGCGGGATCAGAGCCCCTGCTTCAGGGACGCTTCGACGAACGGGTCCAGGTCGCCATCAAGCACGGCCTGCGTGTTGCCAACCTCGACGTCGGTGCGCAGGTCCTTGATGCGGGACTGGTCGAGTACGTAGGAACGGATCTGGCTGCCCCAGCCGATGTCCGACTTGGCGTCTTCCATGGCCTGGGCGTCGGCATTGCGCTTCTGGATCTCAAGCTCGTAGAGCTTGGCGCGCAGCTGCTTCATCGCCTGGTCCTTGTTCTTGTGCTGCGAGCGGTCGTTCTGGCACTGCACCACCACGCCGGTAGGCTCGTGCGTGATACGCACGGCCGACTCGGTGCGGTTGACGTGCTGGCCACCGGCGCCGGAGGCGCGGTAGACGTCGATGCGCAGGTCCGACGGGTCAATCTCGATCTCGATGCTGTCATCCACTTCCGGGGACACGAACACGGCGGCGAACGAGGTATGTCGGCGGTTGCCGGAATCGAACGGTGACTTGCGCACCAGCCGGTGCACGCCGGTCTCCGTGCGGCACCAGCCAAAGGCGTAGTCACCGGTAATGTGCACCGTGGCGCTCTTGATGCCCGCGACTTCGCCGGCGGACACTTCCACCAGCTCGGCATCCCAGCCACGACGCTCGGCCCAGCGCAGGTACATGCGCAGCAGCATTTCGGCCCAGTCCTGGGCCTCGGTACCGCCGGAACCGGCCTGGATATCCACGTAGCACGGCCGGCCATCCATCTCGCCGGAGAACATGCGCTGGAATTCCAGGTCCGCCACGCGTGACTCGAGGGAATCCAGGTCGGCGACGACTTCGTCCAGCGTTGCCTCATCGCCCTCTTCCACCGCCATCTCGACCAGGTCAGCGGCATCCGTCAACGCCTGCGTGGTCTCTTCGATGGTGGTGACGGTCTTGTCCAGCGCGGCGCGCTCACGCCCCAGCGACTGCGCGCGTTCGGGGTCGTTCCAGACTTCGGGGTTTTCCAGTTCCCGGCTTACTTCTTCCAGGCGGTCTTTCTTGTGAGCGTAGTCAAAGGTACCCCCTCAGCGCTTCGACGCGCTGCCCGAGGTCTTCGATCTGCGCGGTAATGGGCGCGGTTTCCAAGGTGCTCGAATCCGGTTGAGAGAAACGGCGTATTGTACTGCCTGCTGGACAGTGAAGCACCCCACGCACCACACTTGGTAGAATCGCGCACCGGCCCCACGCAACCTTAACAGCGTTAGACCCACCCGACGACATGAGCCCCGACTCCAACCCGCAACGCCCGCATACCGTCTATCGGTTTGGCAACTTCACGCTGGACCCCGCGACGCGGGCGTTGCACCGTCATGGTAAGGCCGTGGCCCTGCCGCCGAAGTCCTTCGACGCCATCGTCTACCTGATGGAAAACCATGACCGCGCCGTGGGCCGTGATGAACTGATCTCTGCCGTCTGGGGCAGGGTCGATGCCAGCGACGCGGTGGTGGCCCAGACCCTGCTGCGCGCGCGGCGGGCCATCAACGATACCGGTGACCGACAGTCGCGCATCCGTACCGTACCGCGCTTTGGCTACCAGTGGGTCGGGCCCTTCGAGGCCGTCCAGGTCCGTGGCCAGGTGGATTCCCCACAGGCCAGCACACCCGCGTTAGGCAGCCGACACACGCGCTGGCCGCTGGCCGGTGCCCTGGTCATTGCCGTTACCGTTCTGGTCGCTGTCGCCGTGTCCATGGACCGACGAACAGCAACCCCGGAGACAACTACTGATGGGGTTACCAGCACGGAAGCTGGCCTGACCGTGGTCATGCCGGTGAGCGTTCAGCCGGAGACCGCCGAGACCGCGTGGATCCGCCTGGGCGCGATGGACTATGTGGCCAGCCGCTTGCGTGAACAGCCGGGACTGGTCGTGTTACCCAGCAGTCGCACGCTGGGCCTGGTGGGTGACCAGGACGTCACCGCAGTCACGATCAACCGGGTGCGGGACACCGCCGGCGTGCAGAACATCCTCGTCCCCCAGGCGAGCTTTGAGGAAGCGGGCTGGCGCTTTCGGCTGATGCTCGACGCGGCGGGCGACCAGCAGGTCGTCGAAGTCGAGGCCGCGTCACCACTGGGCGCGGCCGCGGCGGCCACCGACATGATGCTGCGCCGCATGGGGATTGACAGTACCACCCTGCCCGCCCCAGACCAGTTGACAGAACGCCTGCAACAGGTCGACGCGGAGTTGCTGGCGGGCCAGCTGGCCACGGCCAGGGGCCTGATCGCAACCGCGCCTGCCAGCCAGGCCCACCACCCACAACTGCGTGTGCGCCAGGGGCAGCTCGAGTTCCGTGCCGGCCAGCTCGACATCGCCCGGGATATCTTCGAAAACCTGCTCGCCGGCGACCCGGCACTGGACTCCGAAGTCAGGGCACGCGCGTTGATGGGGCTGGGCGCGGTCAACCTGAGAAACCGTGATTATGTTGCCGCCGAACAACACTACGCTGACGCGCTTGAACGGCTTACCGCCGATGGCCTGGACCAGCGCGACCCTGCGCTGGCGGGCAATGCCTACAACGGCCGGGGCGTTTCCCGGGTGGAACTGGGACGGATGGACGATGGTATCGCCGACCTTGGGCGGGCACGCATTGCCATGGCGCGCGCCGGTGACGAGGTCGAAGCGGCCACCGTCGGCACGAACATCGGCCTGCTCGAAGCCCGAAGGGGGCACCCCGCCCGCGCGATCAGCGAGTTCGAAAACGCGGCCTCGACCTTCGAGCGATTCGATGTCCGCGACAACCTTGCCGCCGTCCTGCTTTCCAAGTCTCGGGCCGAACTGCAACTCCTGCGCCCCGTGGTGGCGCTGGAAGACGGTCAGCGGGCGATGGACATCGGCGCCACGCTTGAAAACCCGCGACTCCAGCAGAGCATCAGCGCGGCGTATATCAGCGCGCTGCTGGCCAATGGCCAGCTGTCACGCGCCGAACAGCAGCTACGCAAGGACGAAGCCGATCACCCCCAGCTGGCGCTGCAGTGGTTACTGGACAGTGGCCTGACGGATGAAGCCGCCAACCAGGCAGAGGACATGCTCGAACTGGAACTGGGAAGAAACGCCGACGTCACCTTGCTCGCGATCCAGTCTGGCCTGCTTGCCGGTCGGCCAGCACTCGTCGAGCAATGGCGCCAACGACTGCTCCCGGGCCAGCCCGGCAGCGGCGATTACTACGCCGCGGCGATGGCCGAAGCGCTGGTGCTCGCCGCCGGCAGCCAGGTCCCGGATCCATCCGCCAGGCTCGCTTTCGAGACGGCCATGACCGCCGCGGCCAGCCACCTGACACCACTGGACGAGGTACGGACCAGTTCGGCCTACGTGCTCTACCTGGTTGACTCCGGCCAGCTGGATCGCGCCAGCGAAGTCCTTGGCTCCTTCAGCCCTTATGCCGAATCCGACTACCGGGCCGCCCGCGCCGCGCTGGCCCTGTACCAGGCGCTCGATGACGAGTCGCTGGCCGCTC
Source organism: Marinihelvus fidelis (assembly GCF_008725655.1). NCBI lineage: Bacteria > Pseudomonadati > Pseudomonadota > Gammaproteobacteria > Chromatiales > Wenzhouxiangellaceae > Marinihelvus > Marinihelvus fidelis. The sequence goes on from NZ_VYXP01000002.1 coordinate 182,382, forward strand.
ACGCGTGGCAGCGGGTCGAAGCCCTTGCCGGCGAACGTGACCCCGGTGATCCGGTCATTTTCTAGCGCTTCCCAAAAAAAACGCCCCCGACCAGCGGGGGCGTCAATTGCACACTTATGCAGTATGCCGAGCTTACTTACCGAGACGGCCGTTTTCGTTGAACGACTGCATCATCAGGTCATCGTTGTCGTAGGTGATGTACTCGGACCAGAAGAAATAGGCCCGGCCATCGTCGTCAACGTGGGACGTCGGCGCGGACATCCATGACGGCGCCGTCTTGAAACTGATGATTTCTTCGCTCCAGTTGAAGCCGCCATCGGCGTCCAGGCGGGTCGCCTGCAGATACATCGGCGCCGGGCGCTCATTCAGGCCCCAGGCGAAGATCACACCGTTGTCCGCCGGCAGCGCGCGCAGTGCGCCCTTGCCGCCCGGGCCGTTCGGGATGATCTCGCGACCGGTGTCGCCCCACAGGCGGTTACCCGTGGCGTCCAGGGCCTGGGCGCGAATGCCGAATGCACTGTTGCCGGAATTACGTTCCGCCCAACCGACGTAGCTGGTACCGGTCTCCGCATCGTAGCTGCACGATGCCTCGTCCCGGAAGTGGCTGTCGTCGGTGGACACCAGCACACCATTAGTGCCAAAAGCCAGCGCGCCATCGGCACCCAGGCGCTGGGCGCGGACATTGGTGCCTCCCGCCCCGAAGGTGGAGTGCCAGCAGAACAGCGCACCACCCTGGTCGTCGGCCACAAACACCGGCCATCCACCTCGTGGCATGCCCTCGTAGCTATCCGCGAGCACGTCCACGTGGTCCGCACCCCACACCAGGTTGCCGTCGGCATCCACCTTCTGCGCCCAGTACTGGGAAACGGCTCGGCCCAGCTGCGACACCATGGAAATGATGGCGCTTCCGTCCGACGAGGCCTGCAGGTCCGCCTTGCCCATGCTGTAGTAGTCCGCATAGGCGCCACGCCCGTTCATCTGCAGGTTCTCGGCCCACATCATGTTGCCATCGGCATCGAGCTTCTGCATCCAGACCTTCGAGTTGTTGTCACCCCAGGCCAGGACAGCGCCACCGTCGGTGGTGCCGACGATGGACGGCGACAGTGTATGCACGGGCCAGTCCGTCAACAGGCGGCCTTCGTCACCCCACAGCTTGTCGCCGCTCGGGCTGATTTTCTGCACATACAGCTGCGCGATGCCGTTTTCGTCATTGATGCGGTAGGCCACCAGCGCGTTGCCCTCGGTGTCCGCTGACAGGCCGTAATCGGTGGTATAGCCCAGGTTACGGTCGGCGACCATGATGCCGTCACCCCACTGGCCACGACCCTTGCGGTCGATGCGCTGCAGGTAGACATCAAACTTGCCGCCCGCTTCCAGCCAGGACACGTAGGTGTCACCCTTCGGCGCGGATGCGGTCTTCGGCTGTACCTCGTCAGACTCACCGCCGGCCAGGACCATTGCGCGGCCCGCGTCGGTGGAGAACTTGCCGTTGTTGTTCGGCGGCACGTCGCGGCCGTCGAAGTTCACCGTGGTGGCACGCGAGCAGACATTGGTACCGGTGTTGCAGACCTTGTAGATCCAGGTACCGTCACCCACCGGCGTATCTTCGTGAACCGCGGCGCCGGTGTTGGCGATGCCGCCCAGCACGACCTTGTCGTTCAGGATAACGTCAACGTTGGCTTCACCAGCCGTCCAGAAGAACTCGGTGCGCAGCTTGTGGCTCTTCGTCCATTCGCTGCTGGCGATCAGGAAACTCGGCGCGCTGCCGGCCACCGGGCCAGGCGTACCATTCGCCAGTTCGGCAGCCGCGTCGGCCGCCTGGACCAGGCCCCAGCCGGTGCGGATGTCGTAGCCCGCGTCATCAATATCGATGGCGGTGGCACCCAGTGCCTGGCGTACATCACGGTTGGTTTTCTCCGGCGCGGCGCTCCACACCAGCGCGGCCACGCCGGCTACGTGAGGGGACGCCATGGAGGTGCCGTCCTTGTAGCCGTACTCACTGACATCCAGTTCGTAGGCGGAACTGACCACGGTGTTTTCACCCAGGTGACCGGCGACCAGGTCCAGGCCGGTCTCCAGGCTCAGTGACAGGGCCGGGATGGTCGAGGTGTTACCCACGCCAAACCAGCCGTTGATGTAGCCGGAAACGTTGTTGTAGATAATGACTGCAGCGCCACCGGAGGCCGCCACGTTGTTGTGCATGGTCCAGAACTGCGTGAAGGTGCCCGGGCTGCGCTGGCACAGCACCACCTTGCCGGCCCAATCGCCATTGATGGCATCACAGATTCCGCCGTCAACCAGTTCACCGCTGGCCTGGCCTTCCATGGTGCCACGGAACGGCTGGCTTTCGATGCGATCACCGGCGACTTCCAGCAAAGAGTAACGGGTGGAAATGGTGCTCAGCACAGCCACACCCGGGGCCGCCAGTTCAACCTGGTCATTGTGCTGTGAGAACTGCGCGTGGGCATTGTTCTCGTCGATGGCGGCCACGGATACCACGCTGTCGTATGAAGCCGGGTAGTTGTAGCTGGTGTTCCAGTCATTACCGGCAGCGGCGATGCTCAGCACACCCTCGGCGTACAGCTTGTCGAAGGCATCGCGCTCGAACGTGGACGCGTAATCACCACCCAGGCTCATGTTGATGATGTCCGCGCCGGCTTCCTGGCACTTCTCGGCGGCGGCGATCAGGTCGGACGCGTAGGTCCAGTCACACTGCTCACCTGAAAATGTCTTGACGATATGCAGGGAAACGTTGCCGTCCGGGCTGACGCCGACCACGCCGGTGTCATTGGCCGCGGCGGCGATGGTACCGGCCACGTGGGTGCCGTGGGTGCAGGCATCGGTATTCCAGGCCTGGCCTTCGTTGGCTTCACCCGTGATGGTCACGCCGGCGAAGTCTTCGTGGCCGGCGTAGATGCCGGAGTCGATGACACAGACCTTGATGCCGCTGCCGTCGGCGCCGGCGGCAATGGCCTCGGCAGCCTGCACGCGGGTGATACCCCACGGCACGGTATCGCTCATCAGGTAACGCGGCGCGTCGATTTCCACGGCGACGACATCGGCGTCCTGCTTCAGCGCCTCGATCTCGTCGACCGACAGGCTGGCCGAAATAATGTCGTTGCGGTCCAGTTCCTTGTGGATGTGGCCCTTGGCCTTACCCACCTTGTCCTTGACCCGGGCCTTTGCCCCCTTCTTGAACTTGACCATGACGCGGTCAACATCCTGGCCGTTGCCGGCCGCGGCAACCGTCGCCGGGACAAGGCCCGCGGTCGCTATGGCGGTGGCAAGCGCCATTACCAGTTTGCGTTGTTTCATGCTGTCTCTCCGTTGGTGACTACGGGGGCAGGCAGCCGTAGCCGCCGGGTCCCTCCATTCGACCGCAACGGTAAGTCGCGACCACGCCGGGCGCTTCAGCGGAGCGTCACGGGGACATTGTTATCCCATGACATTTCCATGACATTGACCCAACATCAATGGCTTACACAGCGGCTATACTGAAAGCATGGAAACGGAAAACCTGTCCTGCCCCTATTGCGGAGAGCCGCTGGAACTGCTCGTGGACGATTCCGCCGGCGCGCAGCGCTATATCGAAGACTGTGCCGTGTGCTGCAAACCCATCGAAGTTGAAGTGCGCCGCCGGCGCAGCGACGACGGTCTCGAGACCACCCTGCATCGTGATGATGAGTGAGGAGGTAGGAGGTAGGAGGTAGGAGGTAGGAGACAGGCACCGCCTGCCGACAAAGCTTCCTGTCACGCGTCACGCGTCACGCGTCACGCGTCACGCGTCACCGGACGATGTGCTCGATCACGAGTTGCGCGCTGGCCTGGCCGCGGAAATGATTCACATCAAGTCGGTACAGGAATCGCGCGCGGCGTGCGTCATCCAGGTCTTCGGGCAGCGTGCCAAAGGCAATCGCATCGATGACCTCGTGCCCATCCAGCGGCCGTAACACCATTTTCAGGTGGGCACCGCCGACCACGCGCTGGTCCAGGACCTCGAACGCGCCTTCGAACAGTGGCTCGGGAAATCGCTGGCCCCAGGGGCCCATGGCGTGCAATTCGCGGGCGAAGTCCAGGTTCAGGTCGGCGGCAGCGAGCTCACCGTCGGTGACACGTTCAGCCCGTGGGGGTTCATCAGCCAGGAAAAGCCGGGTGGAGGCCTCGAAGGCCGCGCGAAAGTCGTCGAGGCGGTTGGCGGCGATGGACAGGCCCGCGGCCATGGCATGGCCGCCGAATGCGTCGATCAGGCCCGGCTGGCGCGCGTCGACGTGGGCCAGCACATCGCGTACGTGCAGGCCCTTGATGGAGCGCGCCGAGCCTTTCAGGCGAGCACTGCCCTCTTCTTCCGGCGCGAACGCGACCACCGGCCGGTGCGTGGCTTCCTTGACCCTGGAGGCGACCAGGCCAACGATGCCCTGGTGCCATTCGGGGTCGTGAAGGCACAGGCTGAAGGGAACTTCGTCGCCCAGTTGCTCGATGATGGCGCTGACCTGGGCGCTGGCCGAATCCTGCATGGTGGCCTGCATGGCGCGGCGCTGTTCGTTCAGGCCATCGAGCGTGGCCGCCAGTTCGCGGGCCTCTTCCACGTCATCGGCCAGCAGGCAGCGAATGCCCACGGCCATGTCTTCGAGCCGCCCGGCGGCGTTCAGGCGGGGCCCGACGGCAAAACCCAGGTCGCTGGCGCTCACATTTCGGTAATCCCGCTTGCCGGCCCGCAGCAGCGCCATGACGCCCGGGCTGGCCTGGCCGGCACGGATACGCCGCAGCCCCTGCTCGACCAGCACACGGTTGTTACGGTCCAGCGGCACCACGTCGGCGACCGTGCCCAGCGCCACCAGGTCCAGCAGCATCCCCAGGTTGGGTTCCGGCCGCCGAGCGCCGAACCAGCCGCTGTCGCGTAAGCGCGCGCGCAGCGCTCCGGCCAGGTAAAACACCACGCCGACACCGGCCAGCGCCTTGCTGGGGAAATCATCGCCAGACAGGTTGGGGTTCACGATAGCGAAGGCCGGCGGCAACGACTCACCCGGCAGGTGATGATCGGTAACGATGACATCGATGCCCAACTCCGCGGCACGAGTGATGCCATCATGGCAGCAGATGCCCGAGTCGACCGTCAGCAGTACATCCGGAGGTGATTCGGCCAGCGTGTCAACCAGGCCGGTGCTGAGTCCGTAGCCGAACTCAAAGCGATTAGGAACACGGAACTCGACGCCGGCCGCGCCCATGGCGCGCAGCGCGCGCACGGCCACCGCGGTGCCGGTCGCGCCGTCGGCGTCGAAATCACCGACCACCATGATGCGCTGGCCGGACTGGATGGCGTCCGCGAGCCGGTTGGCGGCGGCATCAAGGCCGGACAGGCCCTTCATTGGCGCCATGCGCGCCAGCGACAAGTCCAGCGCTTCGGCCTCGCGTACGCCGCGGGCCAGCAGGATGTCGCGCAGTACGGGGTGCAGCGTGGCAGGTAAGGCGTGTTCGCCACCGGGCACGGCCCGGCGGCGGATCATTGGCGGCGAGCGCCTCAAACGTATTCGACGGAGACGATTTCCAGGTCGCGGGCGCCTGACGGGGCCTGCACCGTGGTCTCGTCGCCCTCCACCTTGCCGATCAGGGCGCGGGCGATGGGCGATGAGATGGCGATGCGGTTTTCGTTGATGTCCGCTTCCAGGTCACCGACGATCTGGTAGGTGGTTTCATCACCACTTTCGACATCGGCCACCGTGACGGTGGCGCCGAAGACGACCTTGCCACCCGGGTTCAGCGACGCGACGTCGATGACCTGCGCGGAGGACAGCACCGATTCCAGGTGCTGGATACGGCCCTCGATAAAGCCCTGCTGCTCGCGCGCGGCATGGTACTCGGCGTTTTCCTTCAGGTCGCCGTGCGCGCGCGCCTCGGCGATCGCGGCAATCACGGCTGGCCGGTCGGTTTTCTTCAGCCGGGCCAGTTCGGCGCGCAGGCGCTCGGAGCCCGCAAGGGTCAATGGATCACGGTTCATTTGTTCAGTCCTTCATGCAGGGACTGCAGACTGCGCACTTCACGGTCGTTCTCGTGGTCGATGGCCTGCAGGGTCGCCCAGCCACGCGCGATGGTGGTGGTGTACGGTACCCGGTGCTGCAGCGCCTCGCGACGGATCGAGAACGAGTCGGTGATGGTCTGTCGGCCCTCGGTCGTGTTGACGATAAAGCGGATTTCGTTGTTCTTGATGGCATCGACAACATGCGGCCGGCCTTCGTCGACCTTGTTGATTCGCTCACACTCAAAACCGGTCTTGAGCAGGTAGTCACAGGTGCCGCCCGTGGCGACCAGGCTGTAACCCCGCTTGACCAGGTTACGGGCCACCGGCACCAGCGAGGCCTTGTCGCCATCGCGGACACTGAGGAACGCCTTGCCCGGTACCGGGATCGACTGGCTGGCGCCACGCATGGCGCGCATGCAGGCGGCACCGAAGGTCTCGCCCACACCCATGACTTCGCCGGTGGATCGCATCTCGGGCCCCAGGATCGGGTCGACGCCCGGGAACTTGATAAACGGGAACACCACTTCTTTCACGGAGAAATAATCCGGCACCACCTCGCGCGTGTAGCCCTGCTCCGCCAGCGACGTACCGGCCATGCAGCGCACCGCTACCGAGGCCAGCGGCACGCCGGTGGCCTTGGACACGAACGGCACCGTGCGCGAGGCCCGCGGGTTCACCTCGATGACGTAGATGTCATCGCCGCGGACCGCAAACTGCGCATTCATCAGGCCGATCACGCCCAACTCCAGCGCCATCTCGCGCATCTGGTCACGCAGTTCGTCCTGGATTTTCTTGCCCAGCGAGTACGGCGGCAGCGTGCAGGCGGAATCGCCCGAGTGCACGCCGGCCTGTTCGATATGCTCCATCAGGCCGCCGATCAGCACGTTCTCGCCGTCGCAGATGGCATCGGCGTCGACCTCGATAGCGTGGTCCAGGAAGTGGTCCAGCAGCACCGGCGAGTCATTGGAGACGTCCACGGCGTTCTGCATGTAACGGCGCAGTTCTTCCTCGCGATGGACGATATCCATGGCGCGACCGCCAAGCACGTAGGACGGGCGCACCACCAGCGGGTAGCCAATTTCCTCGGCCAGCTTCACCGCCTGCTCGACGCTGGTGGCCGTGCGGTTGGGCGGCTGGCGCAGGCCCAGCTTGTCGAGCATCTTCTGGAAGCGCTCGCGATCTTCGGCCGCGTCGATGGAGTCTGGCGAGGTGCCGATAATTGGCACACCGGCGGCCTCCAGCGCGCGCGCCAGTTTCAGCGGCGTCTGGCCGCCGTACTGCACGATCACGCCCTTCGGCTTCTCCTTGGCGACGATCTCGAGCACGTCTTCCAGGGTCAGCGGTTCGAAGTACAGGCGGTCAGAAGTGTCGTAGTCCGTGGACACGGTCTCCGGGTTGCAGTTGACCATGATGGTCTCGAACCCGTCGGCGCGCAGCGCCAGCGCGGCGTGCACACAGCAGTAGTCGAACTCGATGCCCTGGCCGATGCGGTTGGGGCCGCCGCCCAGGACCATGTACTTCGGCTTGTCGGACACCTCGGCCTCGCACTCCTCCTCGTAGGTGGAGTACATGTAGGCCGTGCTGGTGGCGAATTCGGCCGCGCAGGTGTCGACGCGCTTGTACACCGGGTGCAGGTCCAGGCCGTGACGGTGTTCACGCACCTCGGCTTCCTTCAAACCCAGCAGGTCGGCGATGCGGCGATCCGAGAAACCCTTCTGCTTCAGCGTGAACAGGCGATCCTTGTCGAGCGCGGCCAGGCCGCCCTCGGCGATGCCGGCTTCCTCGGCCACCAGGTCCTGGATCTGGTCCAGGAACCACGGATCGATATGCGTCAGCGCGTGCAGTTCATCGAAGGTCAGGCCTTCGCGGAAGCCGTCGGCCACGTACAGCAGTCGCTCCGGGCCGGCTTCGCGCAGCTCGCGCTTCAGCGTGGCGGCGCGGTCTTCCGCATCTTCCACGTCCAGGATCGGGTCCAGTCCATTGCGGCCGGTCTCCAGGCTGCGCAGCGCCTTCTGCATTGATTCCTGGAAGGTACGACCGATGGCCATGGCCTCGCCGACGGACTTCATCTGCGTGGTCAGGCGCGCGTCGGCGGCCGGGAATTTTTCGAACGCGAAGCGCGGAATCTTGGTCACCACGTAGTCGATGGCCGGCTCGAACGAGGCCGGGGTCACGCCGCCGGTGATCTCGTTGCGCAGTTCGTCCAGCGTGTAGCCCACGGCCAGCTTGGCCGCGACCTTGGCGATCGGGAAGCCGGTGGCCTTGGAGGCCAGCGCGCTGGAGCGCGACACCCTGGGGTTCATCTCGATGATGATCACCCGGCCATTCTCCGGGTTCACCGCGAACTGCACGTTGGAGCCACCGGTGTCGACGCCGATCTTGCGCAGCACGGCGATGGAAGCGTCACGCAGGCGCTGGTATTCCTTGTCGGTCAGCGTCAGCGCCGGCGCCACGGTGATCGAGTCGCCGGTGTGGATGCCCATCGGGTCCAGGTTCTCGATCGAGCAGACGATAATGCAGTTGTCGACGTGGTCGCGCACGACCTCCATCTCGAACTCTTTCCAACCCAGGATGGATTCTTCCAGCAGCACCTCGTTGGTCGGCGACAGCTCGATGCCGTGGCTGACGATGCGCTCGAATTCCTCGTGGTTGTAGGCGATACCGCCACCGGAACCGCCCATCGTGAACGACGGCCGGATAATGGTCGGGTAACCGATGTCCTTCTGCTTCTCGATGGCTTCTTCCAGCGAGTGCGCGATGGCGGCACGGGCTGTTTCCAGGCCGATATCGGCCATGGCATTGCGGAACTGCTCGCGGTCCTCGGCCATGTCGATGGCCTCGCGCGTGGCGCCGATCAGCTCGCAGCCGTACTTTTCCAGCACACCATGCTTTGCCAGGTCCAGCGCGCAGTTCAGGCCGGTCTGCCCGCCCATCGTCGGCAGCACCACGTCCGGGCGCTCCTTCTCGATGATCTTGGCGACGGTCTGCCACTCGATCGGCTCGATGTAGACCGCGTCGGCGGTCTCCGGGTCGGTCATGATGGTGGCCGGGTTGGAGTTCACCAGGATGACGCGGAACCCCTCCTCGCGCAGGGCCTTGCAGGCCTGGGCGCCGGAGTAGTCGAATTCGCAGGCCTGGCCGATGACGATCGGGCCGGCGCCGATGATGAGTACACTTTGGATGTCGTTGCGTTTGGGCATCGTTTGTTTGGTTGCTTGGTTGCTTTACTGGGTTGCTTGGTTTGGTGGCTTGGTTGCGTTTTGGGTGGTGGGGTCCGGTTGGGTTTTTTACCGCAGATTTCGCGAATTTCGCAAATTACGCGAAAACATTTATATGTGTTGCCAATAGGTTAGGTGACATTATTGCTGTAACTCCTCATGTTATTGAGGGGGCAACTGCCCCTAAACCTTTCGCGCCCTTCGCGTCATTTGCGCAATTTGCGGTAAAACCCTCAGCGCGACCCACCTGGCCCGCCAAAGCGCAGTCCTTTCATCAGGCGCCCGCACTCTCGATCCGCGCCGTCGCCGCTTCCATCGCGGTGATGAAACGGTCGAACAGCGGCTGGATATCGTGCGGGCCGGGGCTGGCTTCCGGGTGACCCTGGAAGCTGTAGGCCGGGCGGCCGATCAGTTCGATACCCTGCAGGCTGCCGTCGAACAGCGAACGGTGGGTGGCGCGTACGCCGTCCGGCAGGCTGTCTTCGTCCACCGCAAAACCATGGTTCTGGCTGGTGATGTATACGCGGCCGTCGTCCAGGTCCTGCACCGGGTGGTTGGCACCGTGGTGGCCAAACTTCATCTTCACCGTCTTCGCGCCCACGGCCAGGCCCAGCAGCTGGTGGCCCAGGCAGATACCGAACAGCGGCACGCCGCGGTCCAGCAGGTCACGAATGGCGGTGATGGCGTAGTCGCAGGGCTCAGGGTCACCGGGGCCATTGGACAGGAACACGCCGTCCGGCTCCAGCGCCATCACCTGCGAGGCAGGCGTCTGCGCCGGCACCACGGTGACGCGGCAGCCACGGTCGGCCAGCATGCGCAGGATGTTGCGCTTGATGCCGAAATCGTAGGCGACCACGTGGAAGTCGCCGCTGGTGGTGGCGAATGCGCAGTCGTCCAGGTCCCAGCTGCCCTCTTCCCAGGTGTACGCGGCGTTGGTGGTGACCTCGCGCGCCAGGTCCTGGCCGGCCATGCCGCCGAACGCCTTCGCCTTGGCCAGCGCATCGGCCTCGTCGATGGTCTCGGCGCAGACCAGGCAGCCACCCTGGGCGCCCTTCTCGCGCAGGATGCGCGTCAGGCGGCGTGTATCGATGCCGGCGATGCCGACAACGTTGTTCTGTTCCAGGTACTCGGACAGCGACAGTTCGCTGCGCCAGTTGCTCAGGCGCCGCGGCACGTCGCGGACGATCAGCGCAGCGGCCTTGATGCCGTCGGCCTCTTCGTCGGTGGCGTTGCAGCCGGTGTTGCCGATGTGCGGGAAGGTCAGGGTCACTAACTGGCCGGCGTAGGACGGGTCGGTGAGAATTTCCTGGTAACCGGTCATCGCGGTGTTGAACACCACCTCGCCGACGGTTTCACCCGCCGCACCGATTGCCACACCGTGAAAAACACTGCCATCCGCCAATGCCAAAACTGCTTTAAGACCCACGCGACCTCCAGACAAACAAAACGGGAATACCATGACTGGGATTCCCGCTTAGATTAATTCGTAAATTGTTTACTCAGCTCCGCCAGAATTCGCACCCTGCGGAACCGTTTCCTCTAAGCGTACAGATTGTACCGAAGCCCTACCCCTCAAGTCCATTTTGTAGACGATTTTGCAGGGCTTTTTCGCGCCATTGCGTCATATTGCCCAGGTCCACGAACGGATCGTCCAGCGCCGGGTCGGCCATGACCGCCAGGAAGGCCTCGTGCTCCGGGTGCTCGGGGCGCCACGGACACTGCGCTTCAAACTCGCGTTTTGGCCACGTGCCCCAGTCCACCAGGCGGGAAAAATAGGCCCGGTCGGCGCCCAGCCGGCGTGCCAGTTCGACAAATGCCGGCATCTCGCGGTAGTTCGCGGCCTGTACGACGAAATCGTAGCGCAGGTTGCGGATTTCGCCGTGGCGACGCAACTGGCCCAGGCGCTCACAGTTCGCCATCAGCGTGGCCCAGTGGCCTCCGCGGCGGGTGATGGCGTAGGTGTCTGCGGTCGCGGCATCGAACGACACCAGGATGCTGGAGATGTTGCCGTGCACCCCTTCCATTCGCTTCCAGTTGCGCGGTGTCAGCAACACGCCGTTGGTCTGCAGCGCGATCTTCATGTTCGGGTAGCGGTTGCCGTCCAGCGTGTACAGAAGCTCGCGGTAGGCGCGGCTGGCGAACGGGTCGCCGGAGCCGGTGATCGACAGCGTGAAGTCGGCCTCGTTAGGCTCTGCCAGCCAGTCGGCCAGGAATCGCTCCTGGATCTCGGCGATGCGATCGAAGGCCTTGCCCTCGTTGATCACCACACGCTCGGTCCGGCAACTGGGGCAATACAGGTTGCAGGACGCGTCGTTAACCATGTTGATAAAGGTCGGCAGCGTGTCCATGGTGGTCGCGCGCGCTTTGACAACATCACCGTAGACCGGGTCCTTTTCGGCCTCCTCGATACTGGGCAGTTCGCCGTTCTGGATGACCGGGCAGCGCTCATGGTTGCAATAACGGAAGCTGCCGTCGTAGATGCTTTCGCGGATCTTCTGCATCACCGGCCCGTTCCAAAGCTGGCGCATGGACTGGTGCTTGACGTTGCCCATCGGGGTCGGCAGCCAGGCCGAGCAGCAGGTGTAGCAGGCGCCGGAGTGCATCAGGTCAACCTGCTTGAACGGATTCGGGCAGAAGCGCCCGGCCAGCGGCGCCGCGTCGCCCTGCGAGCCCAGCGAAGGTGCACCAAACAGCCGTGTTTTCAGCCGCGACAGGCGCACGCGCTGGCCCCAGCTGAGCCTGGCCAGGCGGGCTTTGACCTTGTTGAACAGTGTGCGTGTCGACATCGATGGTTTCGCCCCGAGGGCGATTCGGCCTGCTGCGATTATGGCGTGGCCGCGTCGATGCAGTCGAGCATGGTGTAGCGCCCGGGCGACCGTGAACATAACCAGCGGGCCGCGTGCAGGGCCCCAAGCGCGAACAGCCGCCGGTCGTTGGCCACGTGACGAATTTCGATTTGTTCGTCGGCCAGTTCCAGCACCAGGTGGTGCTCGCCGATGGCGTCGCCCTCGCGCACGCTGTCGTATTCGACGTCGCCACCAATGGCTTCGCCCAACACTAACGCCGTGCCTGACGGCGCGTCCAGCTTGCCGGCGTGATGGATATCCAGTATCCGCGCCGGCGCGTCCGTGCCGACGAGTTCTCGCAGGCGCTTCGCCAGCACGAGGCAGGCGTTCAGGCCGATACTGAAGTTGGCCGCCCATAACAACGGAATCTTCGCGGATGCCGTATCCAACTCGGCGCGCGCGGTCTCGTCCAGGCCAGTCGTGCCACTAACCAGGGGGACGCCGTTGCCCGCGCACCACTGCGCCACGCTCGCGGCCCCTCCGGGCAGGCTGAAGTCGATGATGACGTCTGGCCTGACGACCAGCTGCTCCGGCGATGCCGCGTAGAGGTCTTCGGTAAGCCAGTCCGGCTGGTGACGGGCGATGACGCCGACCAGGCTGAAGCCAGCCGATTCCGAGGCCTCGGCCAGCTGTCGACCCATGCGACCGGCACCGTGCAGGGCCAGCCTGGGGCGGTGCCCGCCTGTCGATGGGCGTGTTTCGCTCAAGGCGTCATCCGGTCGAAGAACTCCTTCACACCATCCAGCCAGCCCCGCGAGCGCGGGTGGTGGGTGGCGCTGTCACCAGAGGCCGTATCAAACTGACGCAACAGGTCTTTCTGCTCGCGGCTCAGCTTCACCGGCGTTTCCACCACCACGCGGCACATCAGGTCGCCACGGGCGCGGCTGCGGACGGACTTCACGCCCTTGCCGCGCAGTCGGAACATCTTGCCGGTCTGTGTCTCGGCCGGAACCTTCAATTTAACCTGGCCGTCCAGGGTCGGCAGTTCCAGCTCGCCACCCAGTGCGGCCGTCGTGAACGGCACCGGGACTTCGCAGTACAGGTTGTCACCGTCGCGCTCAAACAGCGGGTGCTGGCGCACGCGCACTTCAACGTAGAGGTCACCGGGTGACGCGCCGTTGGGGCCCGCTTCGCCCTCGCCCGCCAGGCGAATGCGATCGCCGTTGTCGACGCCCGCGGGAATCTTCACCGACAGCGTACGGGTTTCCCGCACGCGGCCCTGACCGTGGCAGTCGCCACAAGGATTGGCGATGGTCTGCCCGGCGCCATGACAGGCCGGACAGGTCTGCTGAACGGAGAAAATGCCCTGCTGCATACGGACCTGGCCGGCGCCGCCGCAGGTACCACAGGTTTCCTTCTTGCCGTCCTTGGCGCCGGAGCCCTTGCAGGTCTTGCAGCTGCCCAGGGTCGGCACGCGGATCTCGCGTTCCACACCGCTGACGGCTTCTTCCAGGTCCAGTTCCATGGCAAAACGCAGGTCGGAGCCGCGCGCCTGCGCACGGCCGCCACCACGGCGTCCCTGGCCGAAAATATCCCCGAAAATGTCGCCGAAGATGTCGCCGACGTCACCCTGAAAGCCGCCCGGCCCGCCCGGGCCGCCACCCATGGACGGGTCGACACCGGCGTGACCAAACTGGTCATAGGCCTGGCGCTTACGGTCGTCCTTCAGGACCTCGTAAGCCTCCTTGGCCTCGGTGAATTTTTCCTGCACCGTGGCGTCATCGGGGTTGCGGTCGGGGTGGTACTTCTGCGCCAGGCGGCGGTACGCCTTTTTCAGCTCGTCCGCACTCGCGCCCCGCTCCACACCGAGCACCTCGTAGTAATCGCGTTTTGCCATTGCTCGCTCTGAAACCGTTGATTGTCATTGTGTTTTTGACTCCCCCAGATGTGAGGTCCGGGGGCACGGAATTCAAGCGGCAATTTGGGCTGGAATCAGCCCAGTCGTGCCACGCCCTCGGGCAGCTGCAGCGACTGCTGCGCGCGCTCCAGGCCGGCGGCAAGATCCGCCACCAGGTCCGCGGCGCGCTCGATGCCCACCGAAAGGCGCAGCAGGGTCGGCGCGATGCCGGCCTCGGCCTGCGCCTCTTCGCTCATGGCGGCGTGGGTCATGCTGCCCGGATGGCAGACCAGGCTCTCGACACCACCCAGCGACTCGGCCAGCGTGAAAAACTTCAGCCCATCGAGGAACGCCCGCACCTGCGCCTCGCCACCCGCCAGCTCAAAGCTGACGATGGAGCCGAACAGGTCCTGCTGGCTGGTGGCCAGGGCATGATCCGGATGCGACTTCAGTCCCGGCCAGTTCACCTGCTTCACGGCCGGGTGGCCGTCCAGCGCGGTGGCCACTTCGGCCACGTTTTCCTCGTGACAGCGCAGCCGCGCGTGCAGCGTGCGCAGGCCGCGCATGACCTGCGAGCAGTCCCACGGCGACGCGGTCGAGCCGACGCAGTTCGCCCACCAGGCCAGCTGCTCCAGCAGTTCGGACTCGCGCGCCACCACGGCACCGCCGACCACGTCACTGTGGCCATTGATGTACTTGGTGGTGGAATGCACGACGATGTCGGCGCCCAGATCCAGCGGCTGCTGGCCCAGCGGCGTCAGGAAGGTGTTATCGACCACCAGCAGCGCGCCGCACTCGCGGGCGATGGTCGCCACGCGGCGAATGTCGGTGACACGCAGCAGCGGGTTGCTCGGCGTTTCCACCCAGATGATGCGCGGGCGAATCTCGCGGCACTGGCGGCGCAGCGCGTCCAGGTCGCAGAAATCCAGGAACCGGGTCTTGAAACGGCCGATGTTCGCCAGCGAGTCGAACGCCCGGTAGCAACCGCCGTAGCAGTTGTGCGGTGCGACGATGGTGTCGTTGGGGCCAAGCAGGAACGTCGGCAGCACCACCGCGGACATGCCGGTGTTGGTGATGACGGCGCCGGTGCCGTTCTCGAGCTGCGCGATGGCGTCACCCAGCTGGTCGCGGGTGGGGTTGCCGCTGCGGGAATAGTCGTACTCGCGCTTGCCGCCCAGGCCCTCGAAGCTGTAGTTCGTGGACAGGTACAACGGCGGCATCACCGAACCGTGCTGTGTGTCGGAGTCAATTCCGGCGCGGACGGTCTGGGTGATTCGATTGCGTTTCATGGCTAGGCCTCATTTCCAGTATTAATATCGATAAATACTCACTGGAAACTCCGGCCTTTGGCGGAGGGGCCCGATCCCATCACCCTGCTGGTTAAACTGTGGTCGCGGGGTGCTGACCGAACACTCATTTCCCGGAAACCTCGATGGGCTTCCGCAGGAGTTGGCACCTTTTCGGAGTGGTTAACCCCCGAAGGTTGCCCCGGCGTCTAAGGGCCTGTCCCTCTGCCGGTCTCAATGAGTTGTAGCGAACTAGTTTACCGGCAACTGGCGGACTGTCAAGGTGGTGACGGGTGACGGGTGACGGGTGACGGGTGACGATCAGGGTGCGCTGTGGGTTGGGAAGGCAAGTCTGTCGGTTTGGCGCGCTGGCGCGCTGGCGCGATGGGGTGGACTGGACTACGGTTGAGCGGGTTGCGGGGGCTTTCTTGATGGAGGGTACGTGATGATGAATCGAGCAGTTGCTGCTTGGGTGGTGATGGGGTTGATGGCGGGCACGGGTTCTGCGTTGGCGGACTGGACGGATGCGGCCTGTGAGGTCTATCCGAAGGGTGAGGACCACGCCAGTGCCTTCGTGCCGTGCGTGTTCAGCCAGCGCCAGGGCGCCGTGACCATCACGCTGGAGGACGGCACTGTCTACGACCTGCGGCCCGTGGGCGATGACCCCGGCAACTACGAAGACCAGGACGGCAACGCCGCCTACCGCAACAGCGGACTGGGCGACCAGGGACTGATTTTCCGCTTGGCGGAGGAGTCGGTATATGTGTACTGGAACACCGATGCCCTGAATCCGCCGGCCGATGAAGATAACTGGACCGCGCCGTTCACCACCGCCGACTACGACGCCACCACACGCCTTCGCTGCAAGGCGGCCGGCGATGACGAATTTGGCAGCTGCCCCGCCGGCATCGCGCGTATGGAAGACCAGCAGGCTTCCATTACCGTGCAGAACCAGCTGGGCGAACAGTTCACGATCAACTTCATGACCGACTACGTGAATGCCACCAACCGCGAACTGGAGGCCATCCTGGATGGCGACACCTGGATCCTTAACTTTGCCAATGGCGAAGTGTGGGAGGTGCCGATGGCCGCGATTGAGGGCGACTGAAACGTCAGGGTGCCTGGGCGTGCAGCGATGCAGGCAACGGGATCATCCAATGCTCACCGCGCCCCGTCCAGCGCAGCGTCAATTGCAGGGTCTCACCGTCGGGGCCGATGGCCAGGTCGTCGCCCGGGTCAACGAGCTCGGCCGGGCGATCTTCCAGCAGGGACTGCGCTGAACGCCCCTGACCTGCGTTCTGGCGCAGCCACGCCAGTGTGCCCAGTGCGCGCAGCCGGGCACCATGGTCCTGCACCCGCAGGTCGTAGTCACCGTAGGCTGGCAGTGCAATCTGATCCAGGACGCAGCCGGCCAGGTTGCTGATGCATTCGAACCGCCAGAGAGTCGCCTGTCGTTGTGGGTGGGTGACGAATGTAGAACGCTCATCCCCGGAGGCGCCCTCCCCCCTGCAAGCCGGAACAAACCCCTCCGCCCTCAGGCCAAGAGACGCTTCCGGATCAAGGGTGAGCTTCGTTAGCATTCGATCGAGAGTACTTTCTTCCTGCTCAACCAGGTCGTGCAGGTACTGATTATCGACAAAGGCGAACTCCCCGCGCATGGCGTTGCACAACGACAGTTCGCTGCTCGTGGGTGGCGCCAATGCTTCGTCGCACGCGCTCGGCAACGATTCGTCGGCGGGCAGCTCGGCCAGCATTTCGGCGAACAGGCGGCCATTTTCGCGGCTGCTGTACGCGATGCCGATCATAAGGGTAATCAGGCTGTCCGACTGCACGCCCAGGCGACGCCACGTGGTGATGTCGCGGCAGATTGACGACAGTGCCTGCTGATGCGCTCCGTTTGCAAACTGGACGGCGTGGCGGGTACGCAGGTAACCCGCGCTATTGGAGTTTGGCCAGGGTGAGTGAATGGTGTAAGGAAATGCCGAGCGTACGTGACCGTAATGTTGCAGCCGTTCGACACGATCCAGCAACGGTGCATACCGTTCCACGAGGGCGTTGTACCTGTCGGGGTCGGCCATTACCCGTTGCAGGCAACCGGGCTCGAGCCCTTTGCAAAAGAGTTGCCGGTCCTCGTCACTGACGCCGAGATCGGGATAGGCGTTCGCTGCCGAAGACGACCGCTCGGGCACACCGCCCTCAATACTGGGTGGTGCGTAAGGCTCCAGATCAAAATTGCGGACATCCTCATCCAGCACCGCCTGCATATCCCCGTCTGGCACATCACGCTCGAGCGTCCAGAGCAACGCATAAGCATTCTCCCCTTCGAATTCCGGCCAGGCGCGCAGTACCTCGATGGCCTGTCGCTGCGCTTTGGTGGGGTACATCATCCGGGACACGCCCCACAGCGCGACCAGCATGAACAGCAATAGCAGGGCCAAAATAATGAGCCACTTTAGAGCAGCCTGGACGTTTTGCATTGATCACCCATTTCCGTGTGATTATGAACGAGTGTACTACATCACTAAAACAGCTATCAACGCACAAAAAAAGCCCCGCCAACCGGCGGGGCTTTTTCCAACCTCACACCCGGGCATCAATCCGCCCGGCTGACGTGTCACGCGTCACGCGTAACGCGTCACTCACTCACTTCTTGTCGTCGTCGACCTCTTCGAACTCGGCGTCGACCACGTCGTCACCGCTGTCCGCTGAAGCGTCCGCGTCGGCACCCTCGCCCTGCTGGGCCTGGGCCTCGGCGGCGGCCTGCTGGTAGATCACCTGGCCGGCTTCGGTCAGTTTCTCTACTGCGGACTCGATGGCGGCCTTGTCGTCGCCCTTCATGGCTTCCTCGACGCCTTCGATGGCGGACTCGACCTTGGCCTTGTCGTCGTCACCGATCTTGTCGCCCAGTTCCTTCAGGCTGGAACGGGTGGCGTGGACCATGGCGTCGGCGTTGTTGCGGGCGGAGACCAGTTCCTGGAATTGTTTATCTTCTTCCGCGTGCGCCTCGGCGTCCTGCACCATTTTCTCAATCTCGTCATCGGACAGGCCGGAACCCGCCTTGATCTCGATGCGCTGTTCCTTGCCGGTGGCGTTGTCCTTGGCGCTGACGTGCATGATGCCGTTGGCGTCGATGTCGAAGGTCACCTCGATCTGCGGCATGCCGCGCGGGGCGGGCTGGATGCCGGCCAGGTCGAAGCGTGCCAGTGACTTGTTGGCGCTGGCGATTTCACGCTCGCCCTGCAGTACGTGCACGGTCACCGCGGACTGGTTGTCCTCGGCGGTCGAGAATGTCTGCGACTGCTTGGTCGGGATCGTGGTGTTCTTCTCGATCAGCTTGGTGAACACGCCACCCAGCGTCTCGATACCCAGTGACAGCGGGGTCACGTCCAGCAGCAGCACGTCTTTCACGTCGCCGGCCAGCACACCACCCTGGATGGCGGCGCCCACGGCGACGGCCTCGTCCGGGTTGACGTCCTTGCGCGGCTCCTTGCCGAAGAATTCCGTCACCGCTTTTTGCACCATCGGCATACGGGTCTGGCCACCGACCAGGATCACGTCGTTGACGTCGCTGACCTTCAGGCCGGCGTCATCCAGCGCCGTGCGGCACGGGGCAATGGTGTTCTTCACCAGGTCTTCCACCAGGGCTTCCAGCTTGGCGCGGGTCAGCTTGATGTTCAGGTGCTTGGGACCGGAGGCATCGGCTGTGATGTACGGCAGGTTGACTTCGGTCTGCTGGCCTGAGGACAGCTCGATCTTGGCGCGCTCGGCCGCCTCTTTCAGGCGCTGCAGCGCCAGCGGGTCGTTGCGCAGGTTCACGCCCTGGTCCTTGTTGAACTGGTCCACGAGGTAGTCGATGACGCGGTTGTCGAAGTCCTCACCACCCAGGAAGGTGTCGCCTGAGGTCGACAGCACCTCGATCTGGTGCTCGCCGTCCACTTCGGCGATCTCGATGATGGACACGTCGAACGTACCGCCACCCAGGTCGTAGACCGCGACCTTGCGATCACCGCCCTTCTTGTCCATGCCGTAGGCCAGCGCGGCCGCAGTCGGCTCGGAGATCACCCGGCGCACGTTCAGGCCGGCGATCTTGCCGGCGTCCTTGGTGGCCTGGCGCTGGTGGTTGTTGAAGTAGGCCGGGACGGTGATGACCGCTTCTTCCACGGTCTCGCCCAGGTAATCCTCGGCAGTTTTCTTCATCTTCATCAGCACGCGTGCGGACACTTCCGGCGGCGCCATCTTCTTGCCGTCAACTTCCACCCAGGCGTCGCCGTTGTCGGCCTTGACGATGGTGTAAGGCACGATGTCCTGGTCCTTCTGGACCACCTTTTCGTCGAACTTGCGGCCGATCAGTCGCTTGACGGCAAACAGCGTGTTCTTGGGGTTGGTGACGGCCTGGCGCTTGGCGGACTGGCCGACCAGCACCTCGTCGTCTTTCGTGAATGCCACGATGGAAGGCGTCGTGCGATCGCCCTCCGAGTTTTCGATGACCTTGGGCTGGCCACCTTCCATCACAGCCACGCAGCTGTTGGTGGTGCCGAGGTCAATACCAATGATCTTGGCCATGATTCTGTACTCCAGAAATAAGTGTATAAACGATGTCTATTGAAATAGGGTCTGGCGGCGGTTTTTCAAACGAGGGTCATGACAATTAATGACATTCGCTTGACCCGCTCGGCCAAACGCCCGCTCAGGCGTCCGGCGCGCCGCTGGAGACCACCACCCGCGCCGGGCGGATCAGCCGCTCGTTCAGGCGGAAGCCCTTCTGCACCACGTCGATGACCGTATTGGTCTCGTGCTCCGGCGACGGGATCATGCTGATCGCCTCGTGCTCCTCGGGGTTGAAGGTCTCGCCCACCGGGTTGATCTCCACCAGCCCGTGATCGGCCATGGCCTTGTCCAGCATGCGCTTGATCAGCGCCTTGCCTTCCTTCAGCGATTCCACTGACGCCGATTCCTCGGCCGCTTCCAGGCCCTTTTCCAGGCTGTCGCGCACCGGCACCAGGTCGCTCATGAAACCTTCCAGCGCGCGCTTCTTGGAACGCTCCAGGTCGTTCACCAGGCGCTTGCGCAGATTGTCCATCTCGGCCTGCATGCGCAGCATGGCGTCGCGGGCGTCGGCCACTTTCTGCTCGGCGTCGGCGAGCTGGTCCTGCAACTGCGTGGTTTCGTCGCCTGCTTCGGCAGCTTCCGAGGCTTCCTCGCCGGCCTTCACGGCTTCACAGGCCGCCTCGATGGCGTCGTCGACGGCTTCTTCGCCGGCGCTCTTGGGGTCGTGTTCTGGGGTCAATGTTCACTCCTGCCCGGGCGCGTCGCCCGTTTCGATGTTCTGTGCGGGGATATGGGGTTTTCCGACATGGATTCAAGCAATCTGACGCTGGTCGCGCACCATGGCCATCCACTAGAATCGCTCCCATGCTGACGCAGCTGCAGATTCGCAATTTCGCCATCGTGCCGTCGCTGGACCAGGGCTTTAAGCCCGGCTTCACGGTGATCACCGGCGAGACCGGTGCGGGCAAGTCGATCCTGGTCGACGCCCTGGGCCTGCTGCTGGGCGCGCGCTCGGACGCCAGCTGGGTGCGTGCCGGCGAAGACCGCGCCGAGCTGAACGCGCAGTTTGACCTGGCCCGCAACCCCGAGGCCGCCACCTGGCTGCGCAACAACGAGCTCGACAACGGCAACGAATGCCTGCTGCGCCGCATCATCCGCGCCAATGGCCGCTCCGCCGCGTGGATCAACGGCACGCCGGTGACCGTGCAGCAACTGGCCGACCTGGGCCACCGCCTGGTGGAGGTCCACGGCCAGAACGAGCACATCCGCCTGACCGGCCGCCGCCGCCAGCTGGAGCTGCTGGACGAGACCGGCGACTACGACAAGGCACTTGAAGCCACGCGAGCGGCGTACGGCAAGTGGCGCGAGCTCACCGAGGAGCTCAAAGCGCTGGAGGCCAGCGCTGCCCTGCCCCCCGCCGAGGCCGAATTCCTGCGCTTCCAGTTACAGGAACTCGACGACACCGCCCTGTCCGCCGAGGAGGTCACGGCGCTGGAACACGAGCATAAGCTGCTCTCAAACGCCGAAGAACTGCAGCGCGTGCTGGGCAACGCGGTGGCCGCGCTGGACGATGACGACGGCGTCACCGAACGCCTGGGCGCGACCGCCCGACACCTGAAGGATTTTGCCGAACTGGACGACGACATCGCCGCCGCCCGCGGCATGCTGGACGAGGCACTGATCAACTGCCAGGAAGCCGTGGCCAGCCTGCGTGACGCCAGCGAGCGCAGCGAGCTGGACCCCGAGCGCCTGTCGCAGGTGGACAGCACACTCTCGGACCTGGGCCGGCTGGCGCGCAAACACGGCGTGGAAATCGACGCACTGGCGCCGTTGCGCGACAAGCTTCACGAGCGCCTGGACACCGCCGAGGCCAGCGAAGAGCGGCGCGAGGCCCTGGTCGAAGAAATCGAAGCGGCCCTCGCCGGCTATCGAAAAGCCTCCGGCGCGCTGTCGAACGCCCGTATTAGACACGCCACCGCCCTGGCCAAAAACGTTGTATCCCTGATGGCCGAACTCGGCATGGCCGGCGGCCAGTTCATTATCGACGTACGACCCGACCCCGACGCCGCCCCACGCGCCACCGGCGACGACGACATCGACATCCGCGTCAGCGCCAATGCCGGCATGCCGCCGGGTCCGTTGGCAAAGGTGGCTTCAGGCGGTGAGCTGTCACGTATCTCGCTGGCCATCCGGGTCGCCACCGCCAGCGGCGCCGGCCGCACCCAGGTTTTCGACGAAGTCGACACCGGCGTCGGCGGCGACACCGCCAACGCGGTCGGCCGCCTGCTCGCCACCGCCGCCGAAAGCGGCCAGTCGCTCTGCGTCACTCACCTCGCCCAGGTCGCCGTCCGCGCCGACCACCAGCTTCGCGTCAGCAAGGCCGCCAGCGACCAGGCCACCCACGTCGAGGCCAGCCTGCTCGATCCCGATCACCGGATAGAAGAAATCGCCCGAATGCTGGGTGGCAAAGTCTCTGACCAGAGTCGCGCGCACGCGCAGGAACTGCTGCAAGCGGCCGCAGGCTAGGCCACATGTGAAACACAGGTTCCGCTTTCCCGCATTGCCCATATCATAAAAAATATATATAGTCTTTTTGGTATGTGGCATATACTTGAACACAAACGTCTCGACAAACGTTTTAAAGTTTTGCCACCCGATATTCTCAAACGCTATGAGAAGTGGAAGGATATCGTGATGATCAGTGGCCCCAACGGTTTGAAAGCCATTCGCGGGTTCAACGATGAATCGCTTAAAGGGAATTGGAAAGGGTTTCGTTCATCGCGCCTTGGACAGAAATACCGGGTCATCTACCAGGTGAAAGTGACCGAGATTTTAGTCACCGTCATTGATGTCACGCCGCATGATTACCGGAAGAAATGATATGAGTGATTTCAGGCCTGCAAAAAAACGGATCGACGTAACGGTTGGAGAGTCTGTCCGAATCATTCGCGAACTCCAGGAAATGAGCCAAAATGACCTGGCTAGGGCATCGGGGATTGCCCAGTCCACGATATCCGCTATCGAAAATGACCGGATCAACCTGGGTGTCGAACGAGCAAAAACCATTGCCCGGGTACTCAAGTGTCACCCCGCCGTGCTGGTGTTCCCCGGGTGGGAAGTGACAACCGAACACGCCGCCTGATTTGGTCCCCACCCCCACTTCTACTTCGTCAATACCCGGATCTCGTGATTCGCGCGCACCAGCCGATCCAGGCTCAGCTCCGCCAGGTTGGCAAATAGCTTCGCTTTCAGCGCGGCGATGCGCGCATCCTTCGGCTGCTCCAGCCGGGCCGGGTCCAGCCGGTACAGGCTCACGTTGGTGTCGGCGATGATGTCGGCAGAACGGTTGTGATCGCTGAACAGCGCGGACTCTCCGAACACCCAACCGGCGGTGTAGGCGCCCAGTCGGTGGTTATGCTTGTTGTCCAGTGTCAGTGACACCCGGACCCGGCCGTGGCGCAGCAGGTAGACGAAATCGGCGGCTTCGCCCTCGGCGCAGATGACCTGGCCGGGCCGGAACGACTGTTCGTCCAGCAGGCTACGGAACAGGTCCAGTTCATCAGCCGCAAGGCCCTTGCACAGGGGTTGCTCATCAAGATGCACCTGCCGCTGTTCGTGTGACGGCAGGCCGATGGATTCCAGGATTCGGTCCTCAACGTATTCCAGCGCGCGGTCAACATCAGCGTAGTCGAACACGGGCGCCGCGTCGCGGCCGTTGAAGTGGACGCGAACCGCCTGGCGGAAGGCGAAATGGCCATCGGAACCGGCGATCACGACGATTTTCCCCGCATCAATCAGCTCGTCCATCAATGCCGTCAACAACGCGCCGCCTGGGTTGTCCACCGCCATGACCCGGGCCAGGTCCAGAATCAGCCAGTCGCGCCCGGACATGGCGTCGGCAACCGTGCTGGAGATCACTTCGGCGGCGACGAACATCAGTTCGCCGGTCAGCTCCAGCACCAGTGCCCGGTGCCCATGTTCGCGCAGGGCCAGGGCGCTGTCGCGGTCGCGCTGCAGGTTGGAGTGCACATCGGCCAGGGTGTAGGTGTTGCGCACCACGCTGTGGGTGGTGGTCCGCGTGACCCGCAGCATGTGCATGCCGAAATCGCGCGACACGGACTCACAGACCGCGATGCCGCGGACGCTGTTGCCCTTGGCATCCAGCCGGGGCGAATAGACGGCCAGCCCGAACTGGCCCGGCAGCACCGCGACCACGCCGCCGCCGACGCCGCTCTTGGCCGGCATCCCCACCTGGAAGATCCAGTTGCCGGAATAGTCGTACATGCCGCAGGTGGCCATCACCGCCAGCACATTCGGCACCAGCGGCGACGGCAGCGCCCGCACCGCCGTGATCGGGTTGACGCCATCATTCGCCAGCGTTGCGCCCATCAGTGCCAGGTCACGCGCCGTTACCTCGATCGCGCACTGGCGGAAATAGGCATCCAGCGGCTCCTCGGGGTCGCCTTCCAGGATTTCGTAATTGCGCAGCAGGTGGGCGATCGCGCGGTTGCGGTGCCCGGTCGAGCGTTCCGACTCGTAAATGGCCGGGTTGATCCCCAACGGACGGCCGGCGTAATGCTCGAACTTCGCCAGGATACGTTCCAATCTCGCCGCCGCATCCTCGCCGTTGACCAGGCTGGTGGCGACAATCGCGCCGGCGTTGATCATCGGGTTGCGCGGACGCCCGGTCTTCGGTTCCAGGCTGATGGAATTGAAAGCCTCGCCCGACGGCTCGACGTCGATCTTCTCGGCCACCCGCGCCGGCCCCTGGTCCTCGAGCGCGATGCCGTAGGTAAAGGCCTTGGAGATCGACTGGATACTGAACGGCGTGCGGCTGTCGCCGGCCTGGTAGACATGCCCGTCGACCGTCACCAGCGCCATGCCAAACGCGTCCGCGTCCACATGCGCCAGCTCGGGAATGTAATTGGCGACATCGCCATCGCGCACATCCAGGAACCGCGCGTACAGCTGGTCAAGGTAATGCTGAAAAGACGTGGTGCGCACAACCGCCTCCATCCCGCCCGGGCGTGAACACGCCCCGCACCGGCAAGGCCCACCCGTTCATTGGTGTTATGCGGTAATGAAAGCAATTTACGCGCCAGCGACTGAAAGGCGCAGTGCGGCGGGTTTGCGCCTGTCCGGATCGCTTGCGCCCCGACAGGACGTGCAACCACGGTGCCAGGAAACACGAAAGTGCCTCAGCTTGGTGCGGCAGCGACCCGCAAGAGGGTTGTGTTCAGTTAACCGCCCTGGTCGTAGCCAAGCCGCTCAAGGAGCGAGAAAAACTCATCGTTCAAGACCCGCGTGGTTTCCGAATCCCAGCTTTCTCGCCACTCCTCCGGTTGGCCTGCCCTGTTGACAGTGAACGGCGCGCGAAGTCTTTCCGGCAGCCTGGATTCCGCTTTCCTGGCCCTGTTCCAGTCAACCAGCTTCCTGGGGTGGGTGGACGACGCCAGAACATCACCAAGGCCCAGATACTCTGAAACCCTCAACAGCGATTTCCCAGGCGATCGTTTGAGATCTTCAAAGCGCACAAGGAGCCCGTCAAGCGCAGGAAGCGCAGACAACCAGGCGGTGCAGAACCTGGTGATGTAGGTCAACGCCGATTCGCCCGGATAGCGCCATTCTGCCGACAGGAACCGGGCAAACGATGCGGTTTTTTCCCGCCTCCAGGCCGAATACAGGCAATCCCTGGGGTCACGAACAATCCAGATTGTCCTGGGCCGTGGCGGCGATTGCGCCGGCGAGCAATGATGGAACCTGGGTATGACGTCGGTTCGCCAGGCCAGGATTTGCCCCCGCCGCAACTCCGGCATCAGGGTCTCGAATCCACTGGGGTCGGGACTGACACGTATACGACCGCCTGGCCCTTGCTCATAGAGCCCCGACGTCGACAGGTTCCATGGGTCAATGACCGGCACATTCCAGGCCACCATCACGTTGGCCAGTATCGCGGCACCTGACGGCATCTCTGCCGAAACAACCTGGCAGTTGTAGCCATGTTGCTGCAGAAAGGATTTCACGCGCGCAGCCGGGCGTAGAACCCCCTGGTCTCATAGGGCACTTCGATATATTCCCCCTGCTCCGATCCGACAACATCCCCGATGGCTGCCAGGACGTCGTCAAAACGATCACCCGATTGGCGCTTCAACGTGGCATGCGACGCCCAGGCCCGCAGGAATCTTGACGCTTCCAACTTATGGACCACCCGAAAAGAAAATCCGGTCGGACGGTCAAAGCAACCCGCTTCCTGCACGACACCGTCCTGGGACTCCCGGCGACTGCCGTAGCCATAGTCCGGAAGAATCGACCGGATAGCGGCCTCAATGCGCTGTTGTAGCGGATCGTCAAAACAGCGGTGGTTCCAGAACGCCAGCAGCCAGGCGCCGGGTTCAAGAATCCTCGCGCTTTCTGCGAGTGCTTTCGCGCGACATGTGACGTTGAACGAACTCGCAAAGCTGACCATTCGAAAGCTGGAGTCCGCCTGCCCACTGGCTTCGGCCGTTCCATTACTCCAGGTCACATGATGGCCGTGTGCGCGGACAACCCCTTTGCTTTTCATCGCGGCGTTGGGCTCGACCGCGACGACGTCAAGGCGCATGGACGCCAACAGTTCGGTAAAAATACCGGTGCCCGCCCCTATGTCACATACCCTGTCGCCTGGCTTGAG
The DNA here is from genome assembly GCF_008725655.1 of Marinihelvus fidelis. Taxonomy (NCBI): domain Bacteria; kingdom Pseudomonadati; phylum Pseudomonadota; class Gammaproteobacteria; order Chromatiales; family Wenzhouxiangellaceae; genus Marinihelvus; species Marinihelvus fidelis. Next base: position 208,803 of record NZ_VYXP01000002.1, read on the forward strand.
GCTGAGCTCATTCGCCAGTAGCGAACTCAGCGCGTCATCGGCATACGGCGCCCGGTCGTCATAGCGTTCAGCGAGCTCGGTGTAGTCCCACTGCACATGGCTATTGACCGTCATACCAGGTGTTTCGCAAGGTGGGCACGCATGGCCTGGATGTTCAGTGGCAGGTCGTCTTCAACTTCATTTCTCAGCCGGAGATGTGGCCTACGGGGCCACTCCGCGGCCTGCCCTGCACCGACCCAGCTTGGAGCTTCAGCCTCTGGCAATGGTCGACGCCGACGCAATGTCGTTTCACCGACGTCCAGCAGTACTTCAAGATAACGCGGGTGTAGTTGTCGATTCATGTCGTGAATGTCATGGAAAAGGGAGATCGTGGCCACGATCGTGACAGCATGGGCCCGCGATACGTGCGAGCAATGCTGCGTAAGGCGGGTCGCGCACTCGCGCCGATCCGTCAGCGAATACCCAAGGTGCGGCACGTGAAATTTCCGAAAGTCATCACCATCGACCCGGGCAACCGTGACCCCTTCATTGACCAGCGTCGCTTCCAGCAACGCGGCGAGTCGTGTCTTGCCACTCCCGGCCAGCCCGGTGATCCAGACCATCACCCCGGAATCACCTTCGTTGACTGCATTCTGCGCATTCGCAACCATACTCGACATGAAACGAATGTTAGCAAGCCAACGCCTGCTGCGCTTACCGGGAACGAGCGAAGTACACCAGGCACTCGACACCCGCTGGGCGGCCTTTTTTCATGCCCTGGGGTGGTGTCTTGTGCCGGCCCAGATGGACGCCTCGGCCAGCGCCCAGTTCGAGGGGCTTGAAGCCCGCGCCTTGCTGCTCAGCGGCGGGAATGACCTTGCGAGTGTGTCGGATTCTGCATTGTCCCGGCAGCGCGACCATGCTGACCGGCAGTTATTGGCCCAGGCCGAGGCCCGGCAGCGGCCCGTGATTGGCATCTGTCGAGGTATGCAATTCCACGTGGTCGAGTCCGGAGGGCAGTTGGTGCGTACGACACGGCATGGTGGAACGCGTCATGAGCTGGCACCTGGAGACGCCACAGACCCCTTCAATCCGGGAGATTTTGTTCGACAGGACCTGGCCTCCTACCATCACTGGCAGGTCACCCACCTGGCGGATCACTACGATATCCTCGCCCGCGCGGACGATGGGAGCCCGGAAGCGGTTATCGACAAACAGAGCCGGTTTCTGGGCATCATGTGGCATCCGGAACGGGCTGACCCATTCGACGCCCGTGACCTGTCACTCGTAAGAACGTTTCTGGAGCATTATTCGTGACACGTGCGGTCATACTTGCGGCCGGCACGGGAACCCGTATGGGTGCATTGACCGCCGACCGGCCAAAAGGACTTCTGCCCATCAACGGCCGACCACTCGTTGCTCACCAGATTACCAACCTTCGCCAGGCAGGCATTCAGGACATCACCCTCGTTGCCGGTTATCGCGCCGAGCAATATGCCGGGCTTGGCATCGAGGTCGTCGTCAACCCGGAATATGCAACGACCAACATGGTCGCCTCGCTGTTCTGCGCAACAACGGTATTTGATGACCCCAAAGGCAACACGCTCGTTCACTACGGTGACGTCATCGTTGAACCGCGGCACCTGGAGCGCCTGAACGCCGAACCCAGGGACATCGCCTGCCTCGTCGACATGGACTGGATCGACTATTTTCGGGCGCGCGGCGAACACTGGCGGGATGATGTTGAAGCCCTGAACATGGGGGAGGATGGGCGACTCTTGACGATCGGCGGTGCCGCAGAAAACCTGCAGCACGTCCATGGACGCTTTGTCGGAGCGCTGAAACTGTCCAGCCTGGGTGCGATCGAATGTCATGCTCATTACCGGCAAATGCTGGAAAGTGCGGCCGATTCACCTGGCGCGTTACAGGCCATCCGCCAACAGTACACGACAGATTTCCTGCAGTCGCTGATCGACAATTACATCGCGGTTCAGGCGACCCTGATCAAACGCGGATGGCTGGAATTTGACTGTACTGCCGACTATGAAGCGGCCGTGTCCTGGTTCCGTACCAAAGACAGCCGGTTCTTCGATGTCTCTTCGATTCCCGCAATGGAGCCAGGACTTTGAGCCACTGGGGTAAGGCGCAATTGCTGAAGCGCCTGAAAGGGAAGATCAACACCGCCACGGTTCTCGAATCTCATGACCTTGACCAGGCCACCTTTCAAAACGGGTTTGGTGACTGGTGGTTGCAATCACCCGAATGGCTGAAGCAACACCCCCTTGCGGTCCGAAGTGACCATGATGACGAGGGAGCGCAGGCGGCACAGAACGCAGGAAGGTTCCTGTCGGTCTTAAGCGTGCCCCCTTGCCCGGATTCGGTAAGAGAAGCCGCGGCAAACGTGTTTGCAAGCTACGACAGACCCCGGCTCGAACAGCGGCTTTTCGTGCAACCCATGGCCAGCGACGTTCGTTGGTCGGGCGTGATAACGTCCCGCAGCCGCAGTTCCGGCGCGCCCTACTTTGTCGTTCATGAGTCACCCGGGTCCGATACTGGCCAGGTGACGCGCGGAAGCGCTGGCGAAAGCCAGGTGACATACATAGCCCGCCAGGCAACGGGACGACGTCCGCTTACCACCCGGCATGCGAGCCTCGTCAGGATGATCGAAGAAATGGAAGATTTTCTCGGTCACGACCGCCTGGAACTGGAGTTCGTTACGCGTCGAAAAGGTCTGCCAACGCTATTGCAGGCCCGGAAGCTGGATTGCCCTTCATTCGAAGCTGATGAGCCTTTTGTGACCGGCCTCCATGCCCTGGCACGCGAGGCCAGGGCCTGGTGGACAAATCGCGAAGATGACGCGCCCGGCCCGGTTTTCAGTGTCATGGCGGACTGGAACCCAGCCGAGATTATCGGCCGTAATCCCAAGCCACTGGCCACCTCGCTGTACCGCAAGCTGATTACCGACTTCGAGTGGGCGCAATCGCGCGCCGACCTGGGTTACCACATGCCCGCAAGGCACGACCTGTTGCGAACGCTGGGTAACACCCCGTACATCGATGTCGACCTCTCGTTTCAATCACTGACACCCGCAGGCATTCGGGCAGAAACGCGCCACAAGCTCACCCGCAGCTGGATTGAACAACTGAAGCAGCAGCCATCGCTGCATGACGCGGTTGAACTCCAGATCGCAGAAACCTGTTTTACGGTAGGCACACCCGCCCGCAAGTCCACGTTCCGGCAAGCTGGCCTGAACGCAGAAGAGACTGAAGCCTTCTGCCGCGAGCTAAAACTGCTGACGCAGCGGATCATGAATCCGGAAGGCACGTTCTGGCATGACCTGGAAGCACTGTCGCGGCGCCTGGGCGCTGTAACTGAGGCGCCGATCAAGTCGGGGGACGCAGTGATCCCTGCGCTGGTGAAGGAATGCAAGCAGGTCGCGAGACTGTTTGGCCGGCTCGCCCGCTCGGCCTTCATCGGTGTGGCTCAGCTCGATGCCCTCGTGGCATGCGGGGCGGTGCGCGAGAACAATCGCCCGATGTTCTTCCGTGCCGGGCACACAACGACAGGGCCCCAGTCCCACCGGGAGACGGCTACTCCAGGCGAAGAACAGCTACATCGAACTAACGGGCATTCCCTCGACCATTTGCGCCCCGGGACCTACGACATCGAGCGCCACTGTTACCGGGACAGGAAAGAACGCGTGTTCTCTGCGCCTGCACCGACTCCGAAGGCCGAAGACGCTTTGGCGTGCGTGAATACGCCTGCTATCCAACAGGCCCTGGATGATGCGGGTATGGGCATCGCCGCAGCTGACATGGTCGCATTTATCGTTAAGTCCATAGCCGCAAGGGAAGACGGAAAGTTTCTCTACAGCTATTACCTTTCCCAGCTGATCGAAGCCATCGCCGGGGCCGGGGAACACGCGGGAGTCAGCCGGGAACAGCTGTCCATGCTGGAGCTAAGCCAGCTCATGCCACTGACCGATGCGCCGGTCGGGACCCTGCACGCACTTGGCCAGGTTGCTGATCAGCGGCGAAAGGCGTTTGACCAGTCAGGCGCCTACGTTCTGCCGGACTTGCTGGTCAGCCCGGACGAGGTCTTTGCCCACACGCAAGTGCAACCCGAAGGCCACTATTTCGGCCAGGGTGTCATCAGCGGTGAAACCCTCGTCATCAACGACGCCAGGCCGGGCCGTCTTCGAGGCCGTATCGTTGTGCTGGAAGCCGCGGACCCGGGCTATGAATTTCTGTTTGGCAGTGAAATCGCCGCACTGGTGACCTGCTATGGCGGCGTGAACTCCCACATGGCCGTCAGGTGCCAGGAGTCAGGTACACCTGGCGTCCTTGGTATAGGGTCAGACCGGTTTCGCCGGCTTCTGACGGCTCAACAGGTAACGATCGATTTCGACTCCCGGCGGCTTGAAATCTGTAGTCGCCAGGCCGGCTCATCGGCGGTCAGAAGCCAAAACCTCTCGACCTAGTTTTCCTTCGGCCGCACGTAAAGCACGAGCGAGTGATCCTCGATCTCGTAGCCGTGCTCTTCGGCGATCTGGTGCTGGAGTTTCTCGATTTCCTCGTTCATGAACTCGATGACCTTGCCGGTCTGCACGCAGACCATGTGGTCGTGATGTTCGCCGGAGTCGAGTTCGTAGTAGGCCTGGCCGCCTTCGAAGTTGTGCTTGACGACGAGGCCGGCGGCTTCGAACTGGTTGAGGACGCGATAGACGGTAGCCAGGCCGATGTCTTCGCCGCGGTCGGTAAGGGCGCGGTAGATGTCGTCGGCGGTCATGTGCTTGAAGCGGCGGCGCTCGAGCAGTTCGAGGATGAGGCGGCGGGGCTGGGTCACTTTCAGCCCGGCTTTGCGAAGGTTTCCGGTTTCCACCTGGGTGCGTCTCCTGGTTCGTGCGCGGGCCGTGCCTGCGTGCAGTGATCATTCGCCCCTGTGCGGCAGGGGTCATGGCATTGTATCATTCACCGTTCGTGTACCACTCGCCAATTCCTGGACAATAATGACAAAGCGCCTGCTGATCCTGTCCTGCGCGGTTCTCTTTCTTTGCGCCGGCTGCAACCTCATCTACAAGCAGAATATCCAGCAGGGCAACGCGCTCGAGCAGGACGACCTGGACCAGCTGGAGCTGGGCATGACCAAGAACCAGGTGTCGTTCCTGCTGGGTACGCCGGCCATCCAGGACCCGTTCCACCAGGATCGCTGGGACTATCTCTCGTCATTCAGCCGCCGTGGTGGCGACCCGGTGCGCCGCCTGGTGACACTGGAGTTCGACAACGGCTCGCTGGTGTCGATGACCGGTGTGCGCGAGGGTGAAGGCACCGAGGAACTGACCGCCGACGGCGCCAGGCCCCTGCCCTCGGCGAACGAGGACGGCATCCCGACCGACCTGGTCGAGACCGGTGTGCCGACGACGCGGGCACCGGAATATCGTGACGGCTGGTCCGTCCAGGCGGGTTCGTTCGACAGCCGTACGGCCGCCGATGAGCGTGCGGCGGCGCTGGAAGCGGCCGGTTACGAGGCCAATGTCTACACCCAGGTCAATGGCCGGCGCGAGCATTACATCGTCCGCAGCGGCAACTACAGCGACCGTGCGGAGGCACTGGCGGCGATGGCGGCCATCGAGGCCGCGACCGGCGCGCGCACCTACCTGGTGTCACCCGGTACCTGATTCTTTCTCCTGCTGCGCCCGGGCCCGGGCGCGGCGGACTTCCTTGGGGTCGACCTGCAACGGCCGGTAGATTTCCACGCGGTCGCCCGCGTTCAGCACCTGGTCCAGGGCGGCCTTCTTGCCGAAGATGCCAACGCGCGCGGCGTCGATTTCCAGGCCGGGCACGCGCTCATGAATCCCTGACAGCACGATGGCCTGCTCCAGCGTCGTGCCCTCCGGCACGTCCACGGCCAGCAGCCACTGCTGCCCCGGCAGCGCGTAGGTCACTTCAACGCGCAGGGTCTGCATCAGCGATAGACCGCTTCCGCGCGCCTGGTGAAATCGGCGACCAGGCGGTCGGCGACGTGCGCGAAGCCGCGGCCGAAGGCGCCGCCGAACAGCCCCATGGTTTCGAACGACATGGTCAGCGTCACCTTGCAGCCGGCATCGCCCAGCGCCTCGAACAGCCAGGCGCCGTTGAGCTTGCGGAACGGGCCGTCAACCAGGTGCATGTCCAGGCGCCGGCCCGGCGTCAGCGTGTTGCGGGTGGTGAACTGCTTGCGGATGCCGGCGGCGGCGATGTCCAGCGACGCCAGCTGGGTGGTTTCGCCCTGCTCCAGCACCGTGGCGCCGGTGCACCAGCTGAGGAATTCGGGGTAGGCATTCACGTCTTCGACCAGGCGGTACATCTGGTCGGGGCTGAACGGAACGAGTGCGGTGCGGCTGATGTCCATATCGCGGTCTGTCGTTTTGGAGCGGCGCAAATATACCACGCGGGCCGGCATGGCCATCCTTTACAATACCCAGTCGGCACGAAACAGAATCACGAGATGAACGCTAAAACCAAGGGCACGGGCAACGCCCAGAAGACCATCGCCCTGAATAAGCGCGCGCGCTACGAATACCACATCGATGAACGCTTCGAGGCCGGCCTGTCGCTGGAGGGCTGGGAAGTGAAATCCCTGCGTGAGGGCCGTGTGCAGTTCGCCGACAGCTACATCCTGTTCAAGGACAACCAGGCCTGGCTGTTCGGCTGCCGTATCGACCCGCTGCCGACGGTCTCAACCCATTTCACGCCCGACCCGCTGCGCACCCGGCGCCTGCTGCTGCACCGCCGCGAGATCGACCGCCTGGGCGGCCTGGTCGAGCGCAAGGGCAAGACCGTGGTGCCCACGGCCATGTACTGGTCGAAGGGCCGCGCCAAGGTGGAAGTGGGTGTGGCGACCGGCAAGCAGATGCACGACAAGCGCAAGACTGAGCGCGATCGCGACTGGGCGCGGCAGAAGAGCCGGATCCTGAAACACGCCTGAGCGCATGGCCGAGGCGCTGATCTTCCTGGACCCGGACAGCCCGCTGAACCTGCAGGGGCAGATCCGCCAGAAACTCGTTGAAGGCATCCTGGGTGGCTCGTTCCCGCCCGGTTCCCGGCTGCCGTCCTCGCGCGGACTGGCCGACCAGCTGGGGGTATCGCGCAACACCGTGGCGCTGGCCTACGACCGCCTGGCCGCCGACGGCCTGATCGAATCGCGGGCCCGCAGCGGCGTGTTCGTCAGCACCCACGCGCTCGACGGCCGGGTGGGCTATTCCGGCGGCCAGGGCGAGGCGCCGGTGGCAGACGAGCGTTGGGCCGGTCGCATCCGCCGGCAAGCGCCCAGCGATAAGAGCTTCCGTATCCCGGCCGAATGGCAGCGCCACCCCTACCCGTTCATCGACGGCCATTTCGATGCCTCCCTGTATCCCACCGCGCAATGGCGCGAGGCCAGCCGCCTGGCCCAGGGCAGTCGTATCGTCGAGATTGAGGGTGCCGGCGGCGGCGATGGTGATGACCCGGAACTGGTCGAACAGATTCGAACCAAGATGCTGCCCCGGCGTGGCATTACCGCCGCTGCCGACGAGGTACTGATTACCGGCGGCGAGCAGAACGCGCTGTACCTGTTGACCCGGCTGCTGGTGGACCAATCCACGACGGTGGCCGTTGAAGAGCCCGGCGACCCGCGACTGCGCCTGCTGCTGGCCCATGCCGGCGCCAGGCTGCTTCACCAGCCGCTTGACAGCAACGGCCTGCGCCTTGATGGCGACCTGGCCGCGGCCGACGTGATCTGCGTGACACCCAGTCACCAGGTGCCCACAGCGGTGACCATGGACCAGGCCCGGCGCACCGCCCTGCTGGGCCTGGCGCGACGCAACGGCGCGCTGGTGATTGAGAACGACTTTGAGACCGAGCATAACTTCCTGGGGCAGCCGCACCCCGCCCTGCGCGGCATGGACCGCGAGGGCCGCGTGATGTACGTGTCCGGGCTGCCGCGGATGCTGTCTCCGGGCCTGCGACTGGGTTTTATCGTCGCCCCGGCGCCTGTCATTCGCGAGGCGCGGCGGTTGCGACGCCTGGTGGTCGGCCGCCCCAGCCTGATGACCCAGCGCACCGCCGCACTGTTCCTGTCACTGGGCCACTACGACGCCGCCAGCGCGCGCCTGCACCGCATCCTGGGCAGTCGTTGGGACGCCCTGCGCCAGGCGCTGAACCACTACTACCGCGACTCCGAGATCAGCCTGCCGACGCGCGGCGGCACGTCACTGTGGGTGCGTGCGCCCGACGACCTGCCGGTGAGCCGGCTGGTTGATGCCGCCGCCCGGCGGGGCATCCTGGTCGAGCCGGATACCCCGTATTACGGCGCCGCGTCCGGGGCACGGAACTTCTTCCGCATGGGCGTGACCTCGATCCCGGAAGAGCGTATCCGTGACGGCGTGCGCCAACTCGATGAACTGGTGCGCGAGCTGCGCGGCGACCGGGTGCAGACTTTGCGCGGCGACCACCCGAATCGCGTCAGCGGAGAACAACTGGCGCGCTGGCTGCCCGGCGCCGTCATCCATTACCGGACGTTTTACGGCGACCCCTGCACCATCGACCTGCATGCCAACGGACGCATGAGCGGACGCGCCGGCCACGCCGACGAGGACCTGGACGAGGGCCAGTGGTGGCTTGAGGGCGACCTCTACTGCCGGCGCTGGTCGCGCTGGGGTTACGGCGAAACCAGCCGCCTGGAAGTCACCCTGGAAGGACGCCAGATTCGCTGGTGGCGGCCTGGCGGCCACCTGGTCGACGCGGCGGAAATCGATATCCCACCCGAAAATCTGGCCCCATAACGATAGAAGATCTGGCCCTATCTGGCCCGCGCGCCCGTTGCTAGCCTGAAAAGCGTTCAAGCCACCCGCCCCCGGGTGGCGACAAGGAGAACGCATGAGCCACCTTCCCATCGCCGGCCTGCAACTGGAATTGGGCGCCGACGACAACCTGGAGACCATCGAACGCGAGATCGCCCAGGTGGCGAAGCGCTTCCCCTGGGTTCGAATGGTCATCCTGCCGGAGCTGTGCACGCGCGGCGCCTCCACCGACCACGCCGCCGAGCCCGGCTCGGAGGCCGAGACCCGGTTCCGCGCCGCCGCCCGTGAACACGGCCTGTGGCTGGTGCCCGGCTCGCTGTTCGAGCGCCGCGGCAACGCCGTGTTCAACACCGCGCCGGTGATCGACCCGACCGGTGAAGTGGTCGCGCGGTACGACAAGCGCCACCCGTTCCTGCCCTACGAGAAGGGCGTGCGCCGAGGCCAGGACTTCTGCGTCTTCGACGTCCCCGGCGCCGGCCGCATCGGCCTGATGATCTGTTTCGACATGTGGTTCCCGGAGATGGTCCGCCAGCTGGTCTGGATGGGCGCCGAGGCCATCATCGTACCGACGCTGACCAACACCATCGACCGCAAACTGGAACTGGCCATCGCCCAGGCGAACGCGGCCTGCAACCAGGTCTACATGGTCAACATCAACGTCGCCGGTGACCTGGGCTACGGCCGCTCGATCGTGGTCGGCCCGGACGGCAACGTCATCCACCAGGCCTCGACCACGCGCGAGATCATCGCGCTGGAACTGGACTTCGAGCATGTCCGCCGCAGCCGCGAGCGCGGCATTTTCAGCACCGTCCAGACCCTGAAGAATTTTCGTGACGCCGATGTGCGTTACCCGGTCTACCAGCCCGGCGCCGGCCCCGGCGCGCTGGCTGAGCTTGGCCCCCTTGCACTGCCCGACGAAACCGACAATAACGGTCCCCATGGAGCACACACATGAACAGTCAGCACACGCCCAAACGCGCCACCCTGTCCGCCGCCATTTCCGCCGCCGTGTTTGGCGCCTTCGCCCTGCCGGCCCAGGCCCAGACCGACGCCCAGACGATGGACGAGGAGCTCACCGCACTTGAAGAAGTGGTGGTGACCGCGACCCGTCGCGAGGCGACCATCAAGGACATTCCGTACAACATCTCCGCCGTGGGCGGCGATGTCATCGACCGCGGCAAGATCATGACCACCGGCGAACTGCTGCGCGGCGTGGCCGGCGCCTCGGTCATCGACTACGGCGCCCGCAACGCCGGCGCGGTCAACGCCATCCGCATCCGCGGCCTGGCGATCGATTCCAACATCAATATGGACGTGCGCCTGTCGGCGGTGCCGCCGGTGTCGACCTATATCAACGACACCCCGCTGTACGCCAACATGGTGCTGAAGGATCTGGAGCGCGTCGAGGTGCTGCGCGGCCCGCAGGGCACGCTGTACGGCTCCGGCTCACTGGGCGGCACGGTGCGCTACATGACCCGGCGGCCGGTGCTGGGCGAGGCCGAAGGCCGCTTCGAGGGCGCCGTCAGCAGCACGTCCGGTTCCAGTGGCTACAACTGGGACGCCAATGCCATCCTCAACATGCCATTCGGCGACACCTTCGCCTTGCGCGCCGTGGTGGGCCGCATCGACTACGACGGTGTCATCGACCTGCCCAATGTCTACGTACTCGATAACGATGGGCTGCCAATTGCGCCGAACGGCGTGCTCGACCCGGCCGCCGAGTACGAGTACGTGGAAGATGCCGACACCATCGACATCACCTACGCCCGCGTGTCGGCGCTGTGGGAACCCAACGACACGTTCAACGCGCTGCTGACCTACTCGTTCCAGGAGGACGACATCGGTGGCCGCATGCAGCCCACCGAGGGCGTGGACGGCTGGGGTGACCCGTACGACCGCTACGAAAACGGCTCGGTGCAGCGTGAACCCTCGGAACGCGAGGTCGACGCACTGGCGCTGGAAATGAACATCGATTTCGGCTTCGCCACGCTCACCAGCAGTACCTCCAGCTACGACCACAGTGGCGAGAGCAACAGCGAAAACACCGGCTTCTACGCGGCCAGCGGCTGGCTGGCCTCGTTCTACTACAACTACCCGCGGCCAATGGCTTCGGCCGTACGTGGCTACGGTGACGAGGCCTTCGTCCAGGAACTACGCCTGGTCTCCAACACCGACGGAGCGCTGGACTGGATCGTCGGTGCCTTCTACCGCGACCAGGATAATTCCAGCAGCCAGTACAGCTACCTGCGCGGCTTCTACCGCTGGACGGCAGCCGCCTGGGATTGCTGCGTGGTGGATGACAACGACTTCCGCTACGACCGCGAGGAGAACTTCACCGACACGGCGCTGTTCGGCGAACTGACCTGGAACATCAGCGACACCTTCCGCCTGACCGGCGGCTTCCGCAGCTTCGACAACGAGTACACCAACCACACCTTCATGGGCGTGGGCCTGTACACCTCGTTCGCCATCGACGACGAGGTCACCTTCGAGGGCGACGATTCCGACACGCTGTTCAAGTTCAACGCCTCGTGGGATGTCAGCGACGACATGATGCTGTACGGCACCGTGTCCGAGGGCTATCGCCGCGGCGGCGCCAACGCCGTGCCGCTGTCCGGCACCTTCGCCGAAGACCCGGCCTGGCAGGTCTACGACCCGGACACGACCACTAACTACGAAATCGGCCTGAAGGGCGGTGATGCGAGGTCATTCTGGAACGTGTCGCTGTACTACGTCGACTGGATGGACATCCAGCTCAACACCGCCACCACCAACTGGGGCTTCTACGCCGCCCAGAACGGCGGTGACGCGCACACCCAGGGCGTGGAGTTCGAGTACGACCGCGTCTTCGGCGGCGGCTGGCATGCCAGCGTGGGCTACTCCTTCAACCAGGGCGAACTGGACGAGACCTTCATGTCCGCCGACGACGCCTACGTGGCCGGCGTGAAAGGCGCCGAACTGCCTGGCCTGTCGGAGCACACCATCAACGTGATGCTGGAAAACACCATGACGCTGGGCAACGGCTGGGACTGGAACAACCGCATCTCCGGCTACTGGCAGGACGACATGAAGAACCACATCAGCGACACCAGCGCGTCGTTCTCGGCCACGCTGGACAGTTTCGCGCTGTTCGACTTCAACTCGACCCTGGCGGTCAGCGAGAACTGGTCGTTTGGCCTGTTCGCCAAGAACCTGTTCAACGAGAAGGGCGTGTCCGGCGTGTTCACCGAGAACTACATGGGCACCGACCCGGCGCAGAACTACTACGGCAGTGGCGCCAAGAGCGTGATCACGCGGCCGCGCACGATCGGCGTCTCGGTGGTCTACGATTTCTGAAGCCCGTAACCCGGCTTCATCCGCGGGCACCGGCACGACTCCCCCCCGGCCGGTGCCCGCACCCTGTTCCCGATCAACCCGGCGGCGACAATGCTAAAGTCGCCGCCATCTTCCCCTGAACGGCGCCGCGCCATGCCCGTAGAACCCGTCACCCCGGCCATCGATTTCGAGCGCGACCTTGCCGACGCCGAACGCGCGGCCGTGGCGCGGCCGGATGACCCCGGCGCGGCCTTGCGGCTGGCCGAGTGCCGGCTGTATTGCGGCCAGGTGGCACAAGCGCTGGAAGGCGTGCGGGCGCTGGAATCGCTGACCTGGTCGCAGCCGGAATGGCTGTTGCGGGTGGCCGAGTTCCACGTCCACGGCGGCCAGCACGAGGCTGCCTGGCGCTGCCACGAGCGCGTGCTGGCACTGTGCCCCGACGACCCGGACGCCCACTACGCGGCGGCGTCCAGCTGCGTGGCGCTGGGCCGCATGGACCAGGCCGACCAGTTGTACCAGCGCGTAATCGCGCTGCGCCCGGATGACTACGATGCCTGGCAGAACCGCTCGACGCTGCGGCGACAGACGCCGGAAGCCAACCATGTTGAGCAAATGCGCTACGTGCTGGGGCACCTGGACGCCGACGACGACGGCCAGGTGCCAGTGAACTACGCTCTGGGCAAGGAGCTGGAAGACCTGGGCGAGTACGACGCCGCCTTCGGCCACTACCAGGCCGGCGCCGAGGCGCGCCGCCGACGCCTGTCCTACGACGTGGCCACCGATGAATCGGTCATGCACCGGATCACCACGACCTTCGACGCCGACTGGGTCAAACAGGCCAGCGAGGGCAGCGACGTCCCGGGCCCCGTGTTCGTCATGGGCCTGCCGCGCACCGGCACCACGCTGGTCGAGCGCATGCTGTCGGCGCACCCGGACGTGGCCAGCCTGGGCGAGACCAACACCCTGCTCTACGCCCTGGTCCACGCGGCGGGACCACACGACAACCGCGAGCAGCTGTTCTCGCGCATCCCCGGCATCGACCTGCCCGCGCTGGGCGAGCGCTACCGCACGGCCACGCGCGGCTACGGCCACGACGCGCCGCTGCTGGTCGACAAGGCCCCGCTGAATATCCTCTACCTGGGGCTGATCCTGAAGGCCATGCCCGGCGCCAGGGTGATCCACCTGCGGCGGCACCCGCTGGATGCCTGCTTCGCCATGTACAAAACGCTGTTCCGCATGGGCTATCCCTTCAGCTACCGCTTCCAGGATGTCGGCCGCTATTACCTGGCCTATCACCGGCTGATGGCGCACTGGCGCGCCGTGTTGCCCGGACGGTTCCTGGACGTCGATTACGAGGCCCTGGTCACCGATACCGAGCCGCAGCTGCGCCGCCTGCTGGACGGCGCCGGCCTCGACTGGGACCCGGGCTGCATGGACTTCCACCGCCAGGCCACACCCACCGCCACCGCCAGCGCGGCCCAGGTCCGTCGCCCGGTGTACTCCGATTCCGTGGGTCGCTGGCGCCGTTACGAGCGCCAGCTCGCACCGCTGGCGGCCAAGCTGCGCCAGGAAGGCGTCGACTGTTGACCGGTCGACTGTTAAGCCGGCCGCCATCCGGGGTGCTGCTCGCCGTTGGACTGATCCTGGCCACAGGCTGTGCCATCGCCGCCCAGGACCTGGATGCCGGCACCTTGCCCTTGCAGGGCCAGCTGGAGATCAACGGCGGGTCCTTCACCGATTTCAGGCCCAGCGTCGACACCTTCGACCTGGCAAGCGACGCCGGGCTGCGAGTCACCGAGTTCCCTGCCATCGACATCGACTGGGTCACCGACGGCGAACGGTTGGTTCCGACGATTCGCACGCCGGTCGGTACCGGCCACCCGTTGTGGATGTTTATCGCTGAGCCCGGGCGACTGGGCCCGGAAGCCGACGACGGTTCGCGGCCCGTGGCGTTCCCGTTCGCGCTCCGGCATGCCAATCACGGCTGCGTTCATTACGGCATCATCGAGGGCGCGTTACCTGGCCGCCACGCGGAACCGGCAGCGTTGGACCTGCATTGGCGGATCAACGCCGAGACCTGCGCCTACCTGAAGTTCGATGCCAACGGCACGTTAAAGGCCAGCTGGACGGCCGGGCCGGTCGACGCTGCCGACGACGTGCTCGCGCGCGATCAGGCCTTGCGGCAGCGGGCCATGCCAACCCGCCCCTTGGGCGCGCTCACCGAGCGCTTTCCGGCCTTCGACGCCGGCGCATTCGCGCCGCCCGCCGATGCCGATGTGACCGCCTATGGCCTGGTCGTGGACGGCGTTCACTACCTGGGCGACTGCCTGGCCCATGACGGCGAGAAACTGGCCTGCGAGCACCTGCCGCTACCGTCCTACTCCACCGCCAAGAGCCTGTTCGCCGGGCTGGTCTACCTGCGCATGCTGAAACTGTGGCCCGAATTGGCGACCACCGCGGTCACCGACCTGGTACCGGAGTGCCGGCTGGCCGACAGGCGCTGGCGCGATGTGCGGCTCGAGCACCTGATGAACATGAGTACCGGCCTGTTCACTGACCCGGCCCACCAGGCCGACGAGGCATCGGCGACCATGGTGACCTTCTTTGACGCCATCAGTAACGCCGAGCGCATCGAGGTGGCCTGCACGGCCTGGCCACGGGCCGAGGCACCGGGCGTCACGCCGGTTTACCACACCTCGGACCATTACCTGCTGGGCGTGGCCCTGCAGCGCTTCCTTCGCCAACAACGCGGTGACGGCGCCGACATTCACCGCGACATCCTGCTGGGCGAGATCCTGGCCGGCGTCGATGCCGGGCCGCTGACCGGTTTCACCGAGCGCACCAAAGACACCGACGCGCAGCCGTTGACCGGCTACGGCCTGGCCTTTCACGTTGATGACGTGGCCCGTATCGGCGCCGCCCTGCCCGACCTGGCCAGGAACGGAACACTGTTTCCGGAAGACACCTATAACGAACTATTTTTCCGGAATATAGAACCATCATTTGTCTGGCCCCATGGTGGCGGTGAACGCTACCGTCATGGCTGGTGGGCCTATGACTTTGGCCCCGCGCTGGGTTGCTCGACGCCCAGCTGGGTGCCGTTCATGGCCGGTTATGGCGGCATCACCTGGGCCTTCCTGCCCAACCAGATGGTCTACTACCACTTTACAGACAATGGCTTCACGCCCTGGAAACAGGCCGTCCTGCAAGCTCACAAAGCACGTAAACTCTGCGATTAATATAACGATATTTCATAATGATAAATAAACTTTCAAGAAATAGCTTTACATCTAGGATCGGCCTTGCCTTCCTCGCCACCGCCGGTCTTTTCTACGTCAACATCATGCCGGCGATCATCGATGGGCTGATCGAGGCCCTGGACTTCAGCAACCGCCAGGCCGGCGCGGTGGGCTCCGCCAACATGTACGGCGCCGCCTTCGGCGCGCTGTTGATCGTGTTCCTGGTGCGGCGGCTGAACTGGCGGGTGGCCTCGCTGGCCTTCCTGTTGACGCTGATCGTCATCGACCTGCTGTCCATCGGTATCAGCCAGCCCACCGCGCTGGTCGCGATGCGGTTCGTCCACGGGCTGGTGGGCGGCATGCTGGTGGGCACGGGTTTCGCGGTCATCGCGCGCACCGAGCAGCCGGACCGGACGTTTGGCGTGCTGCTGTTCGTGCAGTTCGGCCTGGGCGGGCTGGGCGTGATGCTGATACCCGGCCTTGTGCCGCAGTTCGGCACCGCGGTGCTGTTCCTGTCACTGGTGGCCTTCAGCGTGGTGACGCTGGCCATGCTGCCCTGGCTGCCCGACTACGCGGTTTCCGACCGCCCACCACCGCCCATCACCCGACGCGCGGCCTGGTCGCTGCCGCTGGTGCTGACGCTGCTGGCGATTTTCCTGTTCCAGGGCGCCAACATGGGGCTGTACGCCTTCATCATCGGCCTGGGCGCGCACTACGGCCTTGAGCAGGGCTTCATCACCCAGACGCTGGGAGCATCAGCGTGGATCGGCCTGGCAGGCGCCGGGCTGGTCATCGCCGTCAGCGACCGCATGGGCTACCTGCGACCGCTGACGCTGGGCATCGGCATCACCGCCATCGCCACCTGGGCCCTGCTCTACAGCGATGTGCCGGCCATCTGGATCGCCTCGAACATGGCCATCGGCGTGACCTGGGCCTTCACGATCTCGTACCTGCTGGGGCTGGCATCGCGTTTCGACAGTCACGGCCAGATGGCCGCGCTGGCCGGATTCGCCTCGAAGATGGGGCTGGCCTCCGGCCCCATGCTGATCGCCTTCCTGCTGGGTGAAGACCGCTACGCCCTGGTGATCGGGGTCTCCGCGCTGGCGCTGGTGGCGGCGATGGCCACCACCTGGATCCCGGCCCGGGCCAGGGACCGCGCCGCGGACTGACCACGCCACGGCACGAGCGCGGGGCGGCTTCGCCCTCCCCGCGCATTCCCTTACAATACGCCCCTCTTTCCAGACACCTGCCCGACATGGCCGCACAACCCAGACCCTCCGCGACGCTGCCGCGCAAGATCGGCCGCATCCAGCGCCTGATGCAGGCCGGCGAGTACCGCCAGGCCAATGAACTCTGTGACCACCTGCTGCGCACCTGGCCCGGCGAGTTCGAACTGCTGATGCTGAGCAGCCATATCCTGCAGGCCATGGGCGATTTCGACCGCATGATGGTCACCGCCCAGCAGGCCTTCGGCGCGCGACCGGAAAGCCTGGAAGCCCGCGCGCGGCTGGCCGAGTGCCTGCTGTACACCAACCAGTTGGGCCTGGCCATCGACTGCATCCGCGCGCTCGAGGAACAGGTGGGCGGCGTGGTGCCGGCTTTGACGCGGGTGGGCGAGTTCTACCAGAACTGCGGCCGCTTCGAGGACGCCCTGCGGGTACAACTGCGCTGCGTCGAACTGGAGCCGAAGAACTCACGCCTGGCCGCCGACGCCGCCACGTCCTGCGTGGTACTGGGCCGCGCCGCCGACGCGGAAAAGCTGTTCGACCGCGCCATCTACCTGGACCCGAAGAATTACGACGCCTGGGAATCACGCTCGGCGCTGCGCAAACAGACCGCCGACAACCACCACGCCCAGCAGCTGGGCTTCGTGCTGGAAAACCTGCCCGAGGGCGACTCGGCCCGCATCCCGGTTTACTACGCCCTGTCCAAGGAACTGGAAGACCTGGGCGAGTACGACACCGCCTTTGACTGCCTGCGCTCCGGCGCGCGGCTGATGGCGGAGCGCGTCAACTACGACGTGTCCACCGACGAGCGCGCCCTGGACCACATCGCGCGCATCTTCGACGGCAAGCGCCTGGCCACCGGGCAACCCGGCTTCGAAGACGCCAACCCGATCCTGCTGGTGGGCCTGCCGCGCATCGGCATCGCGCTGGCCAACCGCCTGCTGGCCTCGCTGGACGGCGTCGCCAGCCTGGGCCCGGTCAACACGCTGATCTTCGCGCTGATCCATGGCGTCGGCCCGCACCAGAAGCCCGAAGACGTGATCGACCGCGCCGGTGATATCGACTTCCAGCGCATGGGCCAGCGCTACTGGACCGGCCTGCGCGGCCTGGCGCCGGAAGCCCCCAACCTGGTCGACTGCACACCGCTGAATTTCCAGCACCTGGGCCTGGTGAGCAAGGCCATGCCCAACGCCCGCGTCATCCACCTGCGCCGGCACCCGCTGGACAGCTGCTACACGCTCTACCGCACCCTGTTCCGCGGCGGCCACGGCTTCGCCAACCGCATGGACGACATCGCCCGCTATTTCGTCGCCTACCAGCAGCTGATGGGCCACTGGCGCCGCCACCTGCCCGGCTGGATCCTGGATGTCGACTACGAAAAACTGATCGCCGACCCCATGGCGCAGATGGCGTGCATCCAGGACTTCCTGGGCACCGATGCCGAGATCGTGGAGGGCCAGTTACAGGCCATCATGCAGCGCTCCCAGGGCACCGAGGCGCCGGTGGGCGTGTGGCGCGAATACCGCGAACAGCTCAAGCCACTGGCCACCCTGCTGCGCACCCACGGCGTCCCCGTCGACGGCTGACCCGAGCGCAAACCCTTGCGCGGCCGGAACTTTCCGTTACACTACGCGTCCAAAGCAAGACTTGGGGGCGACCTGGCTTCGACGTGGGTCGTGAAACCCGAGGTGCATGCCGAGCTGCAAGCAACTCGTTAAAAGGTTTGCAAACAAGTTAGTTGCCAACGACGACAACTACGCACTCGCAGCTTAAACACCTGCCGTAGTGCCCTCCGCCCGGAGCTTGCCCGTGAGCACCGGAGCCCGGGGGTCGACCCACACGGGATCGCGATGAAGCACGCCTGGTGTGGATTCGTTAAAACCTCATCCAGGCTCGCTGGTGGTTTTCCCTCGCCGATCGGGTAGCCCACAGCTAAATTAATAGATCGACTAAGCATGTAGAGCCAAAGGCGAATCACTTGCGGACGCGGGTTCGATTCCCGCCGCCTCCACCAATATTTTTTATCTAACGCATTGTTTTAACGAGAATATTTTGAGTTCGATTTCCAGTCCGGCACAGATCGGTCTGGACGGCACGGGATTTACTGTGCTTCCCCCGTCCGGATCGAGGAAAATCCCATCCCCGTGCTCACCTGGCCCTAACTTTCCCTACCAACCCAATGTGGGGGTATTTCTCGGGGTACTTTTGGGCCTCCGATCGAAATACCCCATCCGACACCGCAGGGCGGCTGACGATTGCCCGCGGGCCAAAGGACAGCGGCGGGTCGCGTTGCTTTATGTCGGTAGTTGCTGACTACTACCGGCCTTTCGCAACACCATGGCGGCATGGCTCGTTCGCATCGGAAGATCCTGGATCTCGCCGCAGAACACCGCCTTATTCGATCGCGCGATCTGACTGAGCGCGGGCTGCCCGCTGTTGCCCTGACGCGGCTGGTGCGGCAAGGACGGCTGCAGCTCGAGCCGCCATCAGAAGTAGACTGCCTCGAACCCGAGCACATCCTCGTCGTCGCGCAACAGGCGCAGGGTGTCTCCCCGGATGGCGTAGCGATTCGCCTCTCGCAGCGCCGCCAGAAAACGGGATTCGATCTCCATACCTTCCAGGCAGGCGCGCTGCGTGACCGCAAGGTCGCTGAATCGCAGCATGCCATCGGCCAGTTCGATGCGGCCCGAGTAGCCGTTGCAGCCACCAAATCCCGTGACGGCGTTGTCACGCTCCAGTAGCTTCAAGTGCGGCTCGCGGTTGGCGCCCACGTGCCGATACATCTCACCGCCGACCGAAACCAGCTTCCAGTAGGTGTTGGTCAGAGAGGCGTCGGGCTTCGTCTCCGGCCCGCCGACCCGTTTCAACAGCAGGTCGACGGTGTTGCCGGCTCCGCGCGTGATCACCGGATACATCGTATCGGTGGTGAACAACAATCGGTCCTCTTGCCGAATGACGGCGCGCACGGCGTAACTCATGCGCTGGTCGATCTCTGCGGGGTCATATTTCAGCACGAAGGGGATAGGGGGCGCGGACGGGTCATCGATAAGCTGCCGCGCGATCGTGCGGGCGGGCGCGTCGGCGCGCGAGACGTCGAGCAGGGACACCTCGGCCACGGCGCCCGGGCGGAGCAGCAGCCGCTCACGATAGGAAAGGGTACCTGTCACCTGCTGCATGCCAGCCTCGCTGCGTTTACTGGCGGTAGCGCCCACGCTGGGAGCCTGCGTGCAGGCCGCGACGAGAATTAGGCCGGCCGCCAGCAACGCTGTCCCGATTGTCTTGAAAACTGGCCGCATCGCCGAATCAGTGCAAATGAGCCATAGAAATCAGCCTCGCGAGCTGCCCCATGGCCGCGTCAACCAACTCGCTATCCGGCACGCTCGCATAGCCTTCCATGGCTACGCCCGCAGCCTCGTTTGTCGATTCCGGTCGCCGTGTACCACGTCAAGTCTGCGCGCGCGAACGATCAGTGGTCGTGCTTGTGGCGCAGGAGCGATGCCAGCCTCCCGGCCACCGCGCGGTCGAGGTCCGCAGCGTCGCGCGGCGCCTCTTTCAACGGCGCCTCACCTTGCACCGCCGACGTCGTCCGCGGCAGCTTGCCGCCGACCGGCTGCACACGGCCCTCGAGCATGGTGCCCCACACGTCGATGTCCTTCAGCTTCTCGGGCGCGACCTCGTAGGGGCTCTGTTCGAGAACCGTCAGGTTCGCGTCCTTGCCGACCTCGATCGAGCCGACCCGCTGTTCCATCTGGATCGAGTAGGCAGCGTCGATCGTCACAGCCTTGAGGGCGACGTCAAGCGACACCTTGTGCTGCGGGCCGGCGACCGGCCCTTCGGCGGTGAAGCGGTTGACTGCCGCCCACACGAGCTGCATCGGCTTGGCGGGCGCCATCGGCATGTCGGAATGGAAGGACAGCGAGCCGCCGTTCTTTACGACGTCGCCATTGGGCACCATGTTGGCCGACCGCTCCGGCCCGATGCCGAGCTTGGCGTAGCGCCCTGCGAGGGCGGTCACGTAGTAGGGGTTCGAACTCACGATGCCGCCGAGCTCGATCCACTTCGCCACCTGTTCGGGCTGGGCGAAGCCGAAGTGCACGAGCACGGTCCGATGGTCGGTGCGCGGCTTGCGCGCCATCGCCTTCTCGAACGAGGCGAGCAGCACGTCCAGGCCGGCGTCGCCGTTGTTGTGGATATGGATCTGGTAGCCCGCGTCCCAGTAGGTCTGGAACATGAAGTCGAAGGCCGGCGGGTCGACGATCCAGGCGCCGTGGTGGCCGTCGGTGTAGCCGTCCTTCATCTGCATCAGCTGGCTATAGATCGCGCCGTCGGTGAAGAGCTTTACCTGGTTAGGGATATACCAGGTGCGCCCTTTGCCCCAGCTCTCGACCTTGCGGGTCTCGGCGAGCAGGCTCACCGCATCGTTGGGCTTCATCGCGAAGAAGCTCTTGCCGTCGCCGATGAAACAGTGGTTGAACGGCGTGGCGTCGTCCGAGTACACGGCGTTGACCGCATCCTGCATCGGCTTGCTCACGAACCCGCCCGGCTCGCAGGCGAGCGTAATGCCGTTGCGGTGGTAGTAGGTCTCGGTGAACTCGAGGCCCTTGCGGAACTGCTCGGCGGAGGCGATGTAGGGGGCGACTTTGGGCAGGATCGCGAGCATCCCCTGCTCGAAGAAGTGGCCCTTGGGGAGGCTTAGTTGCGCCTGCGCCGACTCGGGCAGGCCCTTTACCAAAGCCTCGTCGATGCGGGTGAGCTCAAGCGCCGCGTCGTTGAGGAAGATCTCGTGTGCCGAGCGGTGCCAGACGATCACGGGGAAGTTGGGCGCGAGCTCGTTGAGCATGTCGCGCGACATCTCGCCGTGGAAATAGTGGTGGTAGCCCCAGGTCACGAACGGCGCCTGCTTGTCCTCGTGGGCGGCGAGCGCCTGTTTCAGGCGCTCCTGGTAGCCCTTCTCGTCGCGCACCGCGGGCGAGAAGCCGTCGATCGCGTCCCAGTCCTCGATCGAGATGACCTTGGTGTTCATGGTCAGCGCCGCAAGCACCGGGTGCACGTGTTGCTCGACGAAGCCGGCTATCACGACCTTGTCGTTGAACGTCTTGTCGAGCCGCGCATCCTCGCCGGCCGCGGCACCAACCTCGGCGCGCGTGCCGACCGCGACGAACCTGCCATCGCGCACCGCGATCGCCTCGGCACGCGGCCTGGCAGGATCCATCGTGATGAACTCGCGCGCGGTGTAGATCACCGTCGGGCTGGGTGGCTCGGCGAAATGGCTACCGATATCCTGCAAGGTAGTGGTCTGCGCCGAAGCGCCCCCCATCACAGTTGCAGCGACCCCGAGCAGCACGGGGAACGCGTGACGAATGCCGAAATTCATTTGCCTCTCCTCGGGGCGAAAGCCCTCATTCCGCGGCCTGGAAAACCGCGACGACCTTCCCGTCGCTCAAGAGGGTCAGTTCATCGCCGTGGACATGAAACGCGTCAACGGCCTTGAGCGTCCTCGCGAAGCTGCCTTCGAGTTCCATGAGATCCGGTGGACCGGCCATCCGTGTGCTGGCAAGATCGCCCATGGTCACGCTGTCGCGCACCAGGGCGTAAGACCCGGTCAGCCGGTTGACGCCACCAAAGATGGCGAGCCTGCCGCTTTCGAACAGCATCGTGGGCGGTTTCGCCACGTCGATCTGCGCGCCATTGAGCGCCGTCAGCGTCCAGGTACGGCCACCGGCGGTGTTCACACCGGCCATGTCGCAGACGTGGGTTGTCCACGAATAGGTCTTATCCGGGTCGGTCACGGTGACATTGAGCGGCGGCAGCTCGCCGGCGGACGCCGGGTAGATGGTGCGGCCCTCCTTGATCGTCTCCACGACCCGGATGTCCCTGATCGCCATCGGCTCCACCTGGAGCGGATCCCTGTCGAGGATCACGAGATCGGCGAGCTTGCCGACTTCGAGGGTGCCTTTGCTATCCTGTTCACCGTATTGCTCGGCCGCCCATTCGGTCATGGATTTCAAACCCTCATAGGCCGTTACCCGCTGGCTTGGGCCGATTTCCGCGCCAGCGCGCGACACCCGGTTTACCGCCGACCAGAGCATCATCATCTGGTCGAGGGGCGCGACGACGAAGTCCGTGTGGTTGGTCGGGCGCAGGCCGGCGTCGATCGCATCGCGCATCGGGCTGATGTAGCTGCCCTGTTCCTTGCCCCGATTCGCGATGTGCGTTTCGGCGAAGTAGAAGGTGTGCAGGGTGTAGAAAGACGGGCGGACCTTGTATTCGACGAACTTCGGGATCTGGTCCTTGCGCATGAACTGGGTGTGGATGGTGGTGACGTTCCACGGCCGGTCGTGGTTGCCGTCGCGGGCATACCCGTAGGCGTCGAGGAACATATCGATTGCGGCATCGCCATTGGTGTGAACGATGACCGGCACATTGAGGTCGTAGACCTTTTTCATCGCCTTGTTGACGAGGTCCTGCGGGAAGGTGGGCTCCCCGGTCCAGTCCTTCTCGCCGGCCGGCCCGCCCTGCAAGTAGGGCGTGGTGAAGAATGCCGTACGGCCCTGCGGCGAGCCGTCCAGAGTGATCTTCACGCCGCCGATCTTGAAGCGCTTGTCGTACCTGCCCCAGTCACTGACCGGAAACTCGGCGAGCACCTTGTCGAGATCGGTGATGAACGGGTAGGCGACTACGTCGATGATGTTCGCGCCTGCATCGGTGGCGCGCTTGATCGTCTGTAGCTGACCGAGATGTGTGGCTCCCTCATGGGCGGTCGTCATTCCAGCTTCGGCATAGAGCATCTGGCCCGCTCGGGTCCATTCAATCTCCTGCTGCGCGGTCAGCGGCTCGGATTGCTCGAAGACCGGCAGGAAGGCCGTCTCCATGATCAGGCCCCAGGGCTCCTCGGTGCCCGGCTTGCGCACGATCACGCCACCCGGCGGTGTCTCGGTTTCAGCGGAGATCCCGTACTTCTTCAGGGCAAGGCTGTTCATCACCGCGCCGTGCATCGAAACGTGGTCCACCCGCACCGGGTTGTCGGGAAACGCGGCGTCCAGGTCGTCGCGGTTTAGAAGCCGACCGTCCGGCATGACGGAATCGTCATACCCGTAACCGATGATCAGTTCGCCCTTCGGAATCTTCCGTTCGGCGGCATAGCGCTTCAGCTCGGCGATGATGCTCGATACGTCCTTCCCCGGTCCGGACGGCGGCGGATAGAGCTTGGCCTGGTTGGCGACCAGCAGCGAGTTTATGTAATGGCCGTGGCCATCGATGAAGCCGGGAAGCAAGGCCTTTCCCTCGAGGTCGACGACCCTCGTCGCCTCTCCTCGCATCGCCAGTGCCTGGTCCTTCGCCCCGGCGAAGGCGATCCTACCGTCCTTGACCGCGAGAGCCTCCACATAGGCCGGCTCGTCACCGACCATCGTCAGGATGCGTCCTCCGTGGTAAAGGAAATCCGCCGCTTGCTGTGCGTTTACCACGACGGGCGCGGCACCCGCGAGCACGAGCATCGACAGCGCCAGCCGTCGCATCAACCTTTTCATCCTCTTTCCCCCTTGGACCACCAGCCCCCCATACCGCCCTATGCGGGAGCGAGGCTCTGGCTCATTGATTGAAAGCCGCTTGACAACCTCCGAGCGCGAAAAATCGCGATACGCACCGATCGGCCAGGTCGCAGCAACCACACGGTCGATTCCTGCATCAAGGCGTGAACTCAAACGGATTGATGACTTCGATGCCGCAGTGCTCGAAGTCGAGGACATTCCGGGTCGCTATCGCCAGATGGTCGCGACGAGCGATGGCGGCAATCTGGCCATCAGGCACGCTCATCGGGAGCCCGAGTTCCCTGCGATCACCCATCAGCTCGCCATAGAGGCGCGCCGCGGGTTCGTCGTAGCTGAGCACCCGCTGATCAAAAGCCAGGGCAACAAATCGTTCGAATCGCTCGCGCAGGCCGGATCGGCGTTTGCCATCCGGCAGGATACGAAGTCCGTAGGCGATCTCACCGATGGTAACGGCTGAGAGTAAAGTTTCTCGGAGGGCTGACCGTTCAGCCAGGCCAGGACGGCTTCCGCCGGCCGGCTCTTCATCAGCTCTGAAACGATATTGGTGTCCAGCAGGATCATTCGGCCAGGTCCAGGGGCTCGTGCGCTGTCCTTTCAGGGAGCTGCAGATCGACACCGTGCTTCAGGCCAAAGATCCGAAGCGCGAGATCGCCGAGGTTTTCTGGAGCGCAGACGGCCTCCTTCAGGATCCGACGCGCCTCCTCCTCCATCGACACCCCATGCCGTGCGGCGCGGATCCGCAACCGCGACAGCGTCTCGTCGTCGAGTTTTCGGACACTCAAGCTCGCCATGATCGACTCCATAGATTTCCACAACACCAACGGCACAGATGCTAGCATATGCAGGCATTGCTTGCATATGGCAACAACAACGGCGTTTTCAGGTATCGCGAGTGTCGGAGGAGCGCTAAGATCGAGACGAATTAGGCGTTAGGACCAGTCGATGCGTTCTGGGGGTATTTATGGGGGCATTTCTGGCGTTTAGCACCGCAACCAATTGATTAATAAGGCGATGTGATTGTCGCCGCCTCCACCACTCAAGCACCAGTGGCCGCCGTTGCGAAATCAACGGCGGCTTTCTAGTTCAGTATTTTTCGAACGAATCAAGGCACCGTGGAGGTCAGGATGACCCTTCCCCTCAACACCTTGGCTATCTGATTCATGTCTCGGCGGCGCGCCGCTTGCGATTGATCACCAAAATCGCCCGAGTGGCCTTCGACTTTGATCGTCCAGCGCGCCCCACTCTCCGGCGAAGACACCGAGGCTTCGACCCAGTCGGCGCTGATATCTTCGAAACGGGGCCAGGACTCTACTTGCCATCCCTCAGGCACATTCAATTCGACTTCGCCCAGTAGCCGGGTCTGTTTAGCTGAACAGCAACGAGCCGAGCGAAAATCCGGCCCAGCCTCTTCATCTGACCACCGCGAGAAATCGTCATAACCTTCGAGTGGAATGTCGAGTGAAACCGCCAAGGCCTTCAGCAAGCCACCAACCGCATAGCGATCTCCCGATAATCGAGCCGCCGGAAGGTCAATGTAACCGGACATAACCAGGCTGGCCGGAGATGCTAAAAACTGATCCGCCGCCATGTACATAATTTCGTCAGGCACCAGGCCCGAAACGGTCATCGAGAACCGTTGCTGGATGATTCGCCGTGACCGATTTGTCAGTCGCCCTGAGGCCGCATCGACATGTTGGCCCACTAGTCGGACGAGCTCTGCTCCTCCGGTAATTTCCAGTCTGAATCGTGCTTTTTCAAACCCGTCCATGTCGACCGTCAGACGGGCATGTTGTTGGCTCGGCGGCGTACTGACTTCGATCTTGAACAGTCCGCCGCCCTCGCCCAGCCAGAGCCCCTCACTTCCGAGTAAACCATAGGGAGTTGCACCCAGTAGCGCGATCGGGTCCGTTGCATCGATCAACACGCTGCCCCGACCTGGCCCCTGTTTCAGCCGGGTTGACTCTTCAGGCATAACGCCATCATGGATCGCAAGAACGACGTGATTAAAAATCGAAACGGTCGGCGGTCCTGAGTAAGCCAGATATTGCTGATCCAGGCGCACAAGGACAGGTGTCGATGCAACGCCGATCTGTTCCAGCAAGCCGTGCAGGAGCAGGGTTTTTGCCTTGCAGTCCGCGCTCATGGTTCGAAGCACTTCCGTGGGATGATCAGGTGTATACGCTCCGGCACCCCAGGCAATGTTCCGATAGGTCAGCGACTGCACAAATGCCGTCAAAGCCGCGATCTTTTCGTCGCGACTTTCCAAATGCCCGCTAAGCTCATGCGCCAGGTTCGGATAGTCCGGACCGCCGTGATCTGCCTCCTCAAGTAACGCCTGATCAAACAGCGCCCGCACCCGCAAGGCCAGGTCCGGCCACGATTGCTTCGCGACATCACCGCGCATAACCGTCACGATCGGGAAGGCATCGAGTGGAGAACGCCGCCACGCATCAGCGCGGGCATCCGCTGGAGAGGCAGACGGCAACCCCCATAACTCCAGGCCACCGGTCGTGACATCTCGCACAGCCCCATCGACAGGATTGTAGAAGAGACGAACATTTGAATCGGCGGTGACCTTGAAGCGCTCAACAGAAAGTGTCTCCAGGGGAGAAAACACTCGAGTCGACGGAAATTCCAGGCGGTCTGTCAATGTCCAGCTTGCGGCCACGACCCGTCCCGGCGCGACTGCGTCAGTGGAAATGACAAGACGCCGCCCGCCGGTGACTAACGGTCCCGAGAGATCCGGAACGTCGACACTCTGGCCCTTCAGTTTCTGATTCTTCCAGGACCGCCGTTTCTGCACCCAAACCATCGGCCCGCTCAGCGCTTGCTGAGTGTCGTCATAGGGCAACAAGATGCTCAGCGACTGCTCTTTGAGGTCGTTCAGTCGCCATATTTTTCGGTATGTGAACGACAGTCGACCCTGCTCGTTCAGGGCAACGTGAATTTCACTACTCAGGATCGTCCACCCGACTTGGTCAGAACTGGGGACAGGCGCGTGGGACGAAACGTAGTTGATTTGTTCCTTCACCCAAGTCGGTGGACGGGCCGAGTGGGCCTTTACCGGCAACCCCAACAACACCAGGATCAAAACCCAGGCGATCCGGCATGGATACTGGGTCAATTCACAGACCTCACAAGCACAGGAGCGTTGGTCAATGCCTCTAGCTCCCGGAAAAACGCCGCTACCTCGAAATAATCCTGGACAGGCAGCACATAGGGCTGTGTCATGGACAGCATCAATACCAGGTTTCTCGCGGTGCCATCCCATTCGCGCCGGAGTTCAAATTGCAACCCGGTTGGCCCCGAACGCTTCACCGGCGGCATCGACTCCGGCACCCATCCTTCGGGCAATGTCCATTCCATGGTCACGTTGACTTCGCCACCCGGCAACCAGACAGGATGACGCCGGGTTTGTGCGACCAGGAGGTTTTCGAACAAGCTGACTCGCGGAAACGAAGGTAGTAATCGCTCGCCGTCCATTTCGAAAATGTCTGGCCGCCACTCAACATCACCAGCAATCCTGTAAGGCTCTGCCAAGTTGTCCCTCGGATCCGAGAGCTCGACTTCAGTTACGGCGCCTTGCTCCAACCCCATCCATGCTTTAACCCAAAGGTCGACTGCCAAATCCCGCCGCTCTTGCAACTCATCTGCAGTGAAGTTTTCATTCGGGTAACCCATCAGCCATCGCATCTTGTTATCGGCGCTACCGAGAAAACGTCCACTGAACTCAAGCGTCTGTTCCTCGTTGTCGATAAATTCAGGCATCTGTGTGCGAAAGGTGACATCGGTTCGGTCGAGCACACCAACATCCATAGGCATCCGCTCCAGTTCCCAGTTCGCTTCTTGCTCCGAAGGCTCCCGAAAGAACACGCCACCCAGGTAGCGCTCGTCCATGGACCGGGGCGTGGCCATCAGGTCATGTGGCTGAATATAGCGCCGCTGACCACCCGGGCCGGTCAACTCGAGATGGAGTTCGGAAGAATATGCGTCCCAAGTGTCAAATACGGGAACAAGAGGAACGGAATCTCGCGACATGAGCATGGCCATGCGACTGTCCATTCCGGCGCGGTCGAACACCCACTTTGCGTACCAGAACAACGGCAAGCCAGCGCCCCGACCTTGTTTCTTCAACCGGTCCAGCTTGGTTCGGTGCTTGGCTTCAGAATCCGGAACGACCTGTTCGCGAACATAATTAAAAATCCAGTCGACCTTCTCGTCCCAGGAAATGTCTTCGGGAACCAGGGCGTCCATATCGTCTGACCGTTCTCCGCGACGGTTATTCATTACGAAGGAACGGTAATTGGCGTCCAGGCTGCGCATCGACAGTTGCAAGGCTTCCATATCTCCCGCCAACGAAGGTGATACCGCCTGGAGCCCCAGGGAATCAATGCTGGCCAGAGGCTTGGTTGAAACGGGTGCAGATGCCCAGATCACATCATCACCTTCTTCCGACTCTGGAAATGGGGTTTCCGATGGCATCAGGTAAAGGTGATCTCTCCAGTCACCGCTGGTCATTTGCTGAGGCAGGATCCCAAGAAGCGCGCTCGTCCGGGATTCAGGTGGCGCGAACAACTCCGGCTCATCTACGGGAAGGTTTTCAGCCGTCAGGTGCATGTCGAGCTGGTTCGACATCCTGACAGTCATGCCCTCCGGCACCCTCGCAAGCAGAAACGGCACCCAGGCGAACTGGCCCGTACCGAGTAGAATCGACTTACCCAGGCCAATCAGGCGTCCCTGGGAGCGGACCTCCAGCTTTCGGACCGGAAACACCCCCTCCAGCCGGATGGTTTCGAAACCCGGAAGGTTTTTGGACGTTGATTCCCAGGCGAGATCAAGAACGGCTCCTGGTTCCACTCGGGGAAAATTGACAGTACGGAGTAAATCGTCGGCCTTGCCTTGAGCTCGAATATCAAGATTACGGATATCCTTTTCCGGGTCGACCAGATGAATCGTTCCGTCCGCGCTAATCGTCCTGCCCCGAATCTCACCAATGACCACATTCGATTCGTCACCAAAAAATGTGTGCTGTTTGAGCACTTCAACACCACCCTTAGCGCGAACCCAGAAACGCGCAACATGTCGAGTCGTGACTTCGCCCTGGACGCTCCAGTTTGAAATTTGAGATTCAAATTCGATTTCATGCAGCAGGACCACCACCCCGGCTTGCCGCTCTTCGGGTGTGTTGGCGACCAATTCTCCAGTATCAGGAGGGGGCGGAAATGGGGAGTTCTCGTTTGAGGCAAACAGATTGGTTGCAAGACTCGTGAGAGCAATCACCAAGGCCGCTGTGCCGACATGAATACGTTTAATCATTGTTATTTTCCTACGTGGTGCCACCCCCCCAAAATACACGCGCCACAATTCGTGCGGGACGAAATCATGACCATGTTCAGAACGAGTCAGGCGGGGTCGTGACGGACGTTCTGCAAAGTGTGGAACGATCGATACCCAACCCTTTGTGTTGAGGTCAAAAATCGCGACAAGTATGACGCGCTCGTGCCTGTCTCTCAAAACCATATTCTGACAAGCGGTACCGGTATCGTCGAAGTTCACATCGGGAATCATGTCAGTTATAACCAAATCAACACCAACGTTGCCTCAATGCCACTACGGCCGCTGGATAAGACAGACCCGCACACCACACGATGCGATACAAAATCAGCCCACCCCAATTGACGCAGCAATGGCGCGGTTCAGGGTTGGTCAGCCACCGCCAGTTGCCTTCCCTGCTCTTCTGAGAACCCCGCCCTTAAGCCGATGAACTAACTGGTTTCCAGTTACACGTCGGCCTCGATGGCCACACACCGATTCTCCCTTCAGCCAACCATGGACAACAACTTGGCAGTGCGGCGCCGGGCGCCGCGCAGTCATTCAACGTGGGGTTCCGCAAATACGCTATCCACGCTTGCGGATGCAGGTTCAATTCTCATCGCCACCACCACTCAAGAAAAAGGCCCCGTTTCCGGGGCCTTTTGTCGTTATGGGCGAGTGCCGAGTGACCGCTACTGCGCGGACACCCAGTCGCGGATCTCGCCAATGCTGCAGCCGAACTTCGCGTGGCCGGCGCCCAGGTCCGCGGCGGCGATGATCTGCTCGCAGGAGCAGCCGGCGGTGTCGTGGATCGTGAACGAGACGCCCGGGCCGCCACCTTCGGTGGTGTCGAAGACGCCGTCGTCGTCGAGCAGCGCGAAGCGGTTGTTGCCCAGGCCCCTGGTCGGCGGGGTTTCGGGGATGACCGTCGCCGGGCAGGCGTCGATCGTGTCCCAGACGCCGTCGTCGTCCTCGTCGTTGAACAGGCCGACGACCACGGCATCGTGGTCCGAGGCGCGGTACGGGTCGGGGCTGAACAGCACGTCCTGGTTGTGGTCGTTGTAGTCCAGCGCCGCGGGTTCGTCGGCGTTGATGTGCCAGGCGGTGGCGCCGGAGGCGTCGGCGGCGAAGGCCGCGCTGGCCAGGGCGTGGTCCAGGTAGCCCATCTGGCCGCCAAAGCCGTAGCTGTAGGCGCCATCGGCGTAGCCCACGCCGTTGTAGACCTCGACCAGGTCGACGAAGCCGGCGTCCTTCAGCACCACGATGGGATCTTCCTTGGCGTAGGCGTTCAGGTCGCCGATGATCAGCGAGCGCTCGCTACCGCTGCCGGTGGGGTCGGCGGCCAGCCAGGTGGCCAGGGCCGAGGCGGCGGCGGCGCGGATAAGGTTGCAATTACCCTGGCCGTCACCGGTGTCCGGGTCGCCCAGGCCGTCACAATCCGAGCCTTTCGACTTCAGGTGATTGACGGCCACGGTGAAGACCTCGCCGGTCGAGCCATCGGTGAACGACTGCGCCAGCGCCGGGCGGTTGGCGGTGTCGATAAACGCCGGGTCGTCACTGCTGTCGAGCGTCTCGAAACCACCCACGGGGGTGACCGCATCGGGCTTGTAGATCAGCGCCTGGCGGATCGCGTCAGTGCCGATGGCGCCGGTGGCGATGTAGGCGTAGGTGTCCGCGCCCAGGATGTCGTTGATACCGTCGACCAGGTCGGCCACCGGGCCGTCACCGGCGGCGTTCTCGACTTCCACCAGGCCGACCACGTCGGCGCCCAGCAGGCTGAGCGCGGCGACGATCTTTGACCGTTGGCGTTCAAACTCGAACGCGTTTTCGGCGCCACGGCAGTCCATGCTGGCCGAGGGCCCACACACGGGCGTGTTGTCATCCAGCGTGGTGAAGTAGTTCAGCACGTTGAAGCCGGCCACCGTGACCAGCGGGTTGCCCACGTCAGGCGCATCGTCCGGGCGCTCGTTCTCGCGGCTGAAGGCCACCACGTCGGTGGGGTGAATCTCGTATTCGCCAAAACCAAAGCCCAGCACACCGGTCACGGCGCTGGTCGCGTCACCCACGCGCAGTGTGCCGTCCGGCGCGAAGTACGGCGGCACCGGTACCGGGTTCTGCAGGCCGCTGCCGTCATCCAGCTGGATGCGGGACAGGTCGTTCTGGGCCTGCAGGGCCTGGGCCGCCGCACCGGGCGCGACCACGTTGGTGGGAATATCCAGCGGGCCACCCACGGCCAGCCCGACTTCGCCGTAGCGCCCCAGCGTGAAGTTGTCGGTCACGAACAGCGTCTGCGGCAGGTGCACGCTCATGCCCTCAAGGGCCTCGAGCGCGTCCGGGCCGGCCAGCGGCAGCAGGATGTCCTGCGTGTCCGCGGTGCCGGTGCCACAGGTGACCAGGTTGATCACCGGGCTGATCTCGGTCAGGTCGAAGAACTCGATGACCGTGCCCTGCACGCGCACCACGTCGCCGACATTCACGTCGACGCCGAAGTTCTCGTCGTAGACGAAGATGCCCTCGGAGGTGGCCGGGTCACCATCTACATCCGCTGACTCTTCCTGCACGAAGAAGCCGTTCAGGCGGTCGCCGCCCTGGAAATCACCGACAACCACGCCCTCGATGATCACGCCCGCCGAACCCGCGATCGGGCTGGCCAGGCCGTTGCCCTGCACGGCATGAATCTTCGTGGCCGCGTCACCGCAGGCGCCGAACTCGGGGATCAGCACCTCGCAGGAGTTCGCCACGCCCGGTGTGCCGCGGTCGCCGTCGCCATAGGGGTTCTGCGACTCGCACCAGTTGTTGCCGTCGTTGTTGTCCAGCGCCAGGTCGATGAGCGCCATGGACGCGCCGGTCGGGTCAGGCCACACCGGCCCGCCGTCCCAGGCGACGCCGTCGACTTCGAAGCCGGCCGCGTCGAACAGCACCAGTTCATCGTCGCCGTTGGCCAGGAACACGCCGCTGTAGGCGTAGTCCACGACCAGGCCGCCATTGCTGCCGCTGTCGGCGTTGTTGCCCAGCACCATGTAGCCACCCGCTGGCACCACCAGTGGGCCGCCGGCGTTGATGACGTGGCTGTCAGAGCCCAGGTCGGCGATGGTCCAGCCGTTGATGTCGACGTCGACATCGCCGGCGTTGTGAATCTCGAACCATTCACCGGACGAATCACCCACGGCCGCCGGGTTCTGCATGACCTCGGTGATGACCAGGTCCGGCGTCGGCGGCACGTAATCGCTGTTGGGTGACGGCGTCCGCGACGCCCAGGTCACGGACAGGTTCTCCGAGGTCTCGTCGGCGCCATTGACACCGTTGCCGCCCGACTGGGTCTCGCTGCCCTCGGTGAAATCAATGCGGGTGAACGACTCGCCAAACGCGTGCGCGCCGCCACTGATGACATCCTGGGACGCAATCGGCGTGTCCGCCGCGTACTCGGACACCAGGGTGTCGCCATCCGGGCCATCCAGCGCCACGCCGGTCTTGTCCACGGCCTCGTCCTTGTCACCCCAGACCGCGTAGTCCAGGTCCGCGACCAGGTCGCTGGACTCATCCCAGTGGTACAGCACCACGACCTCGCCGCTGTTGGTCAGGCCACCCTGGGCATTGATGCTGCCGGGCAGCGCTTCCCGCATGTCGGGGATGGCATCGGCCGCGCCGTCCTCGAACAGTTCGTAGGTGGGCTGCACGCCATACTCGGCGAAGAAGGCTTCCGACCCCGCCAGTGCGACGGTCTGGAAGCCGCCGGCCGGAATGCTCGCGCCGGCCGGGAAGCGGGCGTGAAAATCGCTGAAACCACCACCGCCGGCGTTCGCGCCCAGGACGATGTTGTAGTAATACGTGTTACCCCCGGCGAACGTGGCGTCGGTCAGGTAGACATCG
Source organism: Marinihelvus fidelis (assembly GCF_008725655.1). Classification (NCBI taxonomy): domain Bacteria; kingdom Pseudomonadati; phylum Pseudomonadota; class Gammaproteobacteria; order Chromatiales; family Wenzhouxiangellaceae; genus Marinihelvus; species Marinihelvus fidelis. Next base: position 242,113 of record NZ_VYXP01000002.1, read on the forward strand.
GACAGGTCGACCGCCGAGCCGCCCGGGTTGTGAATCTCGATGAACTCACCTCCGGTGGGCGTGACCACCAGCTCGCTGAGCAGCAGCTCCGGCACTGACGGCTCGCCACCAAAGTCCTGGCCGGTGTTCGGCTGGCCCGGGGTGGCCGCCATGGCCTCGGCCCAGGTGAAGTCGTCGTAGGCCAAGCCCGCGCCTACCAGCTGCAGGGAATGGCCCACGGGGGTGCCGCTGCCCTCTTCCACGCCGATGTCGGTGCTGGTCATGCCGGCCGCCGGCCCGGAGGCCGCGGTGAATACGCCCTCATAGCTGAGGAACTGCACGACGTTGTTCGAGCCGTCCACCAGCGCCAGCCCATCCGGCGAACCGTTCTGGATGCCGGCCCGGTTAAATGCCAGCGTGCCCATGCCACCCGCCTGGTCGGCAAAGGTCCCGGACAGGTTGATGGTGTCGTACACATTCAGTTGCGAAGCGGAACCGTTGTACAGCGCCACCGTCCAGCCCGCCAGGCTGGTACCGGCCGGGCCCGCCAGCTCGACCATCTCACCGCTGTCACCGCTGACGTTGTCGTAATGCAGTTCGTTGATGAACACCTGCGCCTCAATTGGCCCGGCAAGCAAGAGCAGCGTCGATGTCAGTGCCAGGGAAAAGCGATGTCGGGAAGCAGTCGCAACAACGGTGGGTGTCATGTATCAGGCCTCGATAAGTGTGAATGTGAACGATGAAAATAGTTTCATCCAGCATGCCACATTCATGCTATCGGAGGAATATGACAGGATCAGGAAACTGGTTACTCCCTGGGGACCAGGGTCATGATTCCCGATCGTTCAGGCGGCGAATCCTGGCTGCCCGCCTGGTACAGGTTGATGAGCACACGGGCTCCGTCAGCAGACACATCCACCGAGCGAGAGTCGTAGCTGAACCCGTCCCATAATTCTGCATTCCCGCTTACCTCGTCATTCTTGAAGGCGAGCAGTTCAATCCCGGTTCGCTGTGTCCAGAGAAACGCCTGCACGCTCGCCGGCGCGGGCGTGGCCGGAATGAACAGCTCGGTAACGGTACCGACGATCTGGGTGCCGTCGCCGCTGATCGCCACCGGTTCCTGCTCAACGTTATCAATGCCAAGCGCGGGTTCAAGCACGCCGAACCGGCCGTCCGGTGTCCAGAACCAGGCCATCGGCGAGATCAGCCGCGGGTCATCGTTCTCGAGCCGGCTGAAGCCCTCACCAATAACGACGCTGCAGTCGGTGCTACAGCCGCGGGCGATTGACAGCGGAGTGTTATCCGGCGCACGCATGCGCCTGGCACCGGCATCCGACCAATGGACCGCATTAAACCCCGAGTACAGGGCGATCGGGGGTGGTGGCGTGCCTATGGTTGGAAAGGACCGATAGCCCACCGCGACGGCGGCGTCTGTTGCAGCGGCAACGGGTGTGTAACCCAGCGGGTCCGTTACATCGGTGAGCAGCGGTAATGCGCGCTGCCCGTCGACCGGGTCCCATATCCAGGGGTACTCATCCTGCGTGATGCCGCCGGCCCAGGCGTAACCGACCAGGACATTGCCTTCGCGGTCGCCGCCGGAAAGGACGGAGTGGTCGTCGTCGATGCCGTCCAGGTTTTCCCAACCGGAGTCCGCCCACCAGGCAATGGGTTCAAATGGATTCAGCTGATCCGGGTCAGGAACCTCGCTGGCGACCACGCGATCCGCGGATTCATTGCTCAACAACGGGCCGTCATTCCACACGACCTGGCTGTCCAGCGTCACCCATTCCGTGGCACCGGGCGAAAGCATGACCACTTCACCCTGGCCTTCGCCGGTTAAAGCACGCATGCCGATGACTGCGCCGGCATTGGTCAGCCGGCGAACGGAGATGCTCCCGTCTTCCGGCAGTGGAATCTCGGTCCACTGGAAAGTGTACAGGTCATCCAGGCCCGGCCTGTCATAAGGGCACGCCAGGCCGGCCAGGTTGCTCAGGCGTTGCAGGTCCTGGCTGCCGCTGCCAAAGTCAGCCAGGGCCGATTGGTAGTTCATGCCCCCATCGTTGCAGGCCAGGGACATGTCCATCTGGCCCCAGGCGATACGTTCAACTCCAGCCGGGTCAAAGGCCGATCCGAAAAGGCCACCCGTAGTGGTTGTCAGTTCGGGAACGACAATCACGCCGTCCTGCTCGTGGCCCAGTCCCGTCATCCAGACCTGGTTGCCCTGGCCGTCATAACTGAACCAAAACACCAGGGCCTGGTCACGGCTCAGCCACTGCACGGTGAAGCCCTCGCCGTCATGGGCCAGGTCAAACCAGTCGCCGCTCTGGCCAGCGTATACCTGGACCGGCTCGCCGGGAACGCCATTGATGGTTTCGCAATCAACGCCCATTGTGCGAGTCAGGCGGGTCAGGTTGGTGACAGCACTCTCATTAAACGCTGACCAGGCCACGGTACCGGACTGGCAATCGGGGAATCGGAAGGTGGCGCTACCGGCGACTTCCCGCACCACGTCATCGGGGTCGAAATCTTCCCCAAACACGGCACCGCGAGTAACCAGCAACTCCGGCACATCAATGTAATCACCATCGGCGTCGGACAGAACCTGCCCTGTACCGGTGAGCCAGCGCTGACCACCTGATTCGTCGTAGGTATACCAATACACTGAGGCGCGATCATCCTCGAGAATCTCGAGAACCCAGCCCTCACCATCGCGCGCCGGGTCGTACCAGGCAGCGGTATGGCCGGGGGTAATCCCGTTTGATTCAGCCTGCGCTCCCATCGCCGCGCAGACGGCGCAAAGCGCGAAGCCGGACATCCATTTTCCATTCGTCATGGGTCACCACCCTGTTGCATTCCAGTTCAAAATATCAGCTGCGCATGACATTTCAAGCATATTGGACATGCAACAAAGCCTGTTCAAACGGTCGCATCAATGGCCGACGACGGCGCCTAAAGCGTGTCGGTGATACCGGCACGGGCGTCAAATCGGGCCCGTGTCCGGTTGGCCAGCGCCACCAGCGACAGCATCACCGGCACTTCCACCAGCACGCCGACCACCGTGGCCAGCGCCGCGCCGGAGTTCAGCCCAAACAGGCTGATGGCCACGGCCACGGCCAACTCGAAGAAGTTGGACGTGCCGATCAACGCCGCGGGTGCCGCGGTGTTGAACGGCACCCGCCAGGCCCAGGCCCAGCCGTAGGCGATGGCGAAAATGCCGTAGGACTGGATCAGTAGCGGGATGGCGATCAGCACGATCACGCCCGGCTTCGACAGCAGGGTTTCGGCCTGCAGCGCGAACAGCAGCACCACGGTCGCGACCAGCCCCATCACCGACAGCGGCTTGACCTTCGCCGTAAAGGCGGCAACGGCATCGGCCGTGTCCTTACCCGCTCGGCCGGCGTGCTTTTCAAGCCAGGTGCGCGTCGCCCAACCAGCCGCCAGCGGCGTGACCACGTACAGCAGCACCGACAGCAGCAGCGTGTTCCATGGCACCACGACGTCGGCTACGCCCAGCAGCCAGGCGGCAATGGGCGCGAAGGCGAACACCATGATGATGTCATTCACCGACACCTGTACCAGCGTGTAGTTGGCGTCACCCTTCACCAGCTGGCTCCAGACGAACACCATGGCCGTGCACGGCGCCACACCCAGCAGGATCATGCCGGCGATGTACTCGCGCGCCATCGTCGGGTCGACCCAGTCGCGGAACAGCACCTCGAAAAACAATACGCCCAGCGCGGCCATCGTGAACGGCTTGATCAGCCAGTTGACGACCAGTGTGATGCACAGGCCCTTCGGCCGCCGGCCCACCTGCGCCAGCGAGCCGAAATCGACGTTGACCATCATCGGGTAGATCATCAGCCAGATCAGCACGGCGATGACCAGGTTGACGCTGGCGTACTCGAATCCGGCGATCAGCTGGAACACGCCGGGCATGACACTGCCCAGCACCACGCCCAGGATCATCGCCAGGCCCACCCAGACGGTCAGGTAACGCTCAAAAATGCCCATGGTGGTCTCGCCTCAGAGCAGCTCGGTTTCGACGCGCTCGCGCAGCATGCCAAAAGCCTGGTCGAAAGCGGCCTCGATCTCGGCCTCCGTGCCTTCCACGTGCGACGGATCCGGGGTGCTCCAGTGCTTGCGCTCGAACTGGCCCGGGAACAGCGGGCAGGTCTCGGCCGCGGCCGAATCACAGACCGTGATCACGTAGTCGAACGGCTGGTCGGCGTACTCGTTCCACGACTGGCTGACCGGCTCGCCCGGGTCGAAGCCATGGCGGCGGATGGTCTCGATGGCGCCCGGGTTGGTGCGGCCCAACGGGCGGCTGCCGGCACTGAAGGCCTGGTAGCGACCCTTGCCCAGGTTGTTGATCAGCGCTTCGGCCATCACGGAACGGCAGGAATTGCCGGTGCACACCACCAGCACGCGGCGCGGTGAATCAGTCATGTCATGTCTCTCCGGTTATCGAATCATGAAGGGGATTGCAGTCGGTCAAGCAGTGGCCCGCACACTTCCGGCGCGCCCTGGCAACAGTCTTCGAGCAGGTAGTCCAGCATCCGCCGGACACCCTGGAAATCGGCCTGGTAGAACACGTTGCGCCCTTCCCTGCGTGAACTCACCAGCCCCGCGTTGGCGAGGATCGACAGGTGGGTGGACAGGGTGTTGGCGGGCACGCCCAGCTCGCGAGCCAGGTCGCCCGAAGGCAGGCCCTCGGGGCCGGCCTGGACCAGTCGCCGAAAGGCCGCCAGCCGGCTGTCCTGGGCCAGCGCCGAGAATGCGCGTGTGGCTTCATTTATTTCCATATTTCCAGAATAATGGAAATATTAACGCCAGGCAACAGGTACGGGCCGCCTCGCCCGCTTCAGTCAGTGAGTCTGTTCAGGATCCGGCGGTGGACGGGTACTGGTCCGCCGCGGTTTCGACGCGGGCGAACACCGTGGTCGTGCCGTCGGCCATCAGCAGTTGCACATCGTAGGGCATGAACCGGTCGCCCACCTCCATGCCAGGGCTGCCGACGGGCATGGCCGGCACGGCCAGGCCGATCGCATTGGCCGGCGGGTCGGCGAGGAACTGCAGGATAAAGCGCGCGGGCACGTGACCCTCGAACACGTAGCCCGACGGTGTAACGCCGGTGTGGCAGGAACGGCTGCGGGCCGGGATACCCTTGTCGTCCTTCAGCGCCAGCAGGTCCGCCGGGTGCTCCGTGGTGGCCGTGAACCCGGCGGCCTCCACGTGATCCACCCACTTGACGCAGCAGCCACAGGTGGGGCTCTTGTACACCACCATGGTGTTAGCGGCTTCGGTGCTGGCTTCACTGGCCAGGCCGGTTGATGCCACAAGGACGGACGCGGCGACCAGGGCCAGTGAGCAGGCAAACAACCGGCGTTTCAGTACGTTCATATCAAGCCTCTTCAACAATCACGGATTCAACGTAAACGATCTCGCAGGCGCCGTCGCCCAGGTCATCCCGGCTCAGTGATGTGCGCCAGCGAAAGCCATTCTCATGGTCGACATCGACGAGGTAACCCTTCAGCGTGACCACCTGGCCGGGCCGGACACCCTTCAGCGCCTTTGCCTCGTAGCTTGTGGCAGGCACCATGTGCATATTGCCGCTATGCCCCATCAAGACATCTGCCGCCAGCGGGGGTTCCCGCTCCCAGCGCAGGTAGTACCAGCGACCGGACTGCGAGACCTTGATCCCGTCCAGCACCGCACTGTCGGACATCGGCCCCCAGCCCAGCGCCAGGTCGACCGGTGACAGGTCGGCGCCCTGCCCCAGGCGGTAGCGCTCCTTGCCCAGCACCCGCGCGCGGATTTCGAAGCGGGCGCGGCGCGTGAGGATATAGTCGTCCACGGCGAACACGCTGCCACCGGCCGCCTGCTGCACGGGAATGGCCGGCGCCAGTACGCCGGGGGGATGTTCGATGGGCCGGTGGTCCCAGCGCCAGGCCAGCATCAGCGCCAGCGCGGCCAGCGCCACCCAGAACAGCCGCTGGTGGCTCACCCTGCCCCGTCCGCGTACGCCTGCGTCAGCCAGGCTCGCGCGCGTCCGCCGGGCGCCGTCCCGGTCAGCTCATCGGCAAGGCGCGATGCCGCCAGCAACCCGGCCATGTCGATGCCGGTATCCAGGCCCAGGCGCTGCAGCAGCATGACCACGTCCTCGGTGGCCACGTTGCCAGTCGCACCGGGGGCAAAGGGACAGCCCCCCAGGCCGGCGATCGAGGCGTCGAAGTAGCGCACACCGGCCTGGGCCGCGGCGTAGACATTGGCCAGGCCCAGCGCCCGGGTGTCGTGGAAGTGGCACCCCAGGCGATCCGCGCCGTGTCGCCCGACCATGTCGCCCATCATCGCGCTGACCGCGTCCGGCGCGGCAGCGCCGATGGTATCGGCGACGACGAACCGCTCGGCACCCAGTGCCAGCATTCGATCGGCGGCATCATGAACCACGGCGGCCGGCACCGCGCCTTCGAATGGACACTCGAACGACACCGAGATCGTCGTCAGCACTCGGACGCCATCCTCGCGCGCCCTTGCCAGGATATCCGCCGTCGCCGCGTCGACCTCGGCACGATCACGCCCGACATTGGCCCGCGCCATGCCGTCGGTGGCGTAGACCACCATGACCATGACCCGCGCGCCGGCCGCCAGCGCCAGCTCGTAGCCCTTCATGTTGGGAACCAGCACTGACAGGGTCGCGTCGGTGCCGGCGAGTTCGGCAACGATCTCGGCCGCACCGGCCATGGCTGGCACTGCCTTTGGCGAGACGAAGGCCGCGGTCTCGACATGGTCCATGCCCGCGTGCAGAAGCGCCCGGACCAGCCGGACCCGGTCCGCCGGCGCCAGGTGGCGAGCCTGGTTCTGCAGGCCGTCCCTGGGGCCGACATCGTTAACGATGACCCGGTCATTCATGGCGTGTACTCCGGAATTTTTGCGATGCGACACTGCGGCCTATTTTAGGGCAGCCGGTCACCGTGGGTCAGCCACGCCGCCGCGCCGCCAGCGCGATGGCCAGGGCAATAAAGAATGGCGCCAGCCGCTCCAGCGCGTCACCCGGCGCATTGGGCAGCAGGTAAAACGCCACCGAGAAGCCGAAGCCGGCCAGCATGGACGCCAGCACACCACCCGGGCGCAAGGGCCAGCCCGCCAGGCGCAGGAACACCACGGGCCCGAAGGCCGCGCCCAGGGCATTCCATGCGAACAGCACGCGGCTGAAAATCTTCTCTGGGAGGTATAACGCCACCAGCACGGCGGCAACGACAATGACAACAATCGCCAGGCGTGACCGCATCAACGCGCGCCCGGCCTTACCCCGTGACGGATCCAGGTCGTGAGCGACCGCGGATGCCGCCACTAGCAACTGGCTGTCGGCCGTCGACATGATGGCCGACAGCACGGCCGCCAGCAGCACGGCCGCGACCACCGGCGGAAACAACTCCGCGGTCAGGGTAAAGAATACGGTCTCCGGGTTGGTCGCGTCCGCCACCAGCACCCGCCCGGCCAGGCCCAGCACACACATGCCGGTGAACACGATGGCATACCAGGCGATGGTGATGGCGCGCGCCTGGCGCAACGCCCGCGCGTCTCGCAGCGCCATGAAGCGAACCAGCAAGTGTGGCTGGCCATAGGTCCCGAAACCGATGCCGAGGGCGCCACCGATCACCAGCAGGGCCGTGATCCCACGCGCGCCGCCCGTCCATGACAGGTACTCCGGCGGCTGCTGTTGCAACGCCTGGACCAGTCCCGCCGGCCCGCCCACGGCCACCAGGGCCGCAACCGGCAGGACGATGGCCGTCACCGCCATCAGCAGTCCCTGGACCGTATCGGTCACGCTGACCGCCCAGAACCCGCCCAGCAGCGTGTACACCATGATGATCACCGCGCCCAGCAACACCGCGGTCTGCGGGCGCATGTCGAAGGTACTGGCAAAGGTATTGCCGGCACCCTGGAACTGGGCGGCGACATAGAACACGAAGGTCAGCAGGATGATCAGCGACGCGGCGATGACAATGGCCGCGCGTGGCCGGCCGGTTGCGTTGCCGGCCAGGAACTCGGTGACCGTCAGTTGCCGGCGCTCATGGCTGTGCAGGCGCAGGCGAGGACCAATCCAGAACCACGCCACCAGCATGCCCGAGCAAGACCCCATGGCGACCCAGATCACGCTGGGCCCCATAACCCAGGCGGCACCGCTTAGGCCCAGCAGCGTCCAGGCCGAGGAGGCGCTGGCGGCATAGCTGATGGCGGCCACCCAGGGGCCCAGCTGGCGGCCGCCCAGGAAGAAGTCTTCGTTGTCGGATGTGCGCCGGCTGGCCCACAGGCCAATCGCCACCAGGCCTGCGAAGTACAGGACCAGGGTGGCAATGACAATATTCGCGTGTTCCATTCCGTCGACCGGTCGAATTGTGGACCGGCCGACAGCCGGGCATTAACGCCTGGAGCTAGTTGAGAATGAAGGTGACTTTCAGGAGCACCCGGTACTCGGTGATCTCGCCGTCCTCGACGGTGACATCCTGGCCGGCAACCCAGGCGCCCTTGACCTTGTCGAGCGTCGCGTTGGCGCGAGCCACGCCCTGCTTGATGGCGTCGTCGAAGCTGACCGTGGATGCGGCCTTGATTTCAGTGATCTTGGCAATGGACATCGTGCAATCTCCCCCCGCTATCGCGGTTGACTGAACGTGTGAATGGCCCGGATGTCAGTCTTCGAGATCCGGGATCTTGAGTTCCTGGCCCGGGTGAATGCGATCCGGGTCGTCCAGGATGTCGCGGTTGGCCTCGAAGATGGCCGTGTACCGCGCACCGCTGCCATACATGGCCTCGGCAATTTTCCACAGGCTGTCACCGGCCTGCACGGTGTAGGTCCGGCCGGTGGCGGCATCGGCGGTGTCCGCCGGGGCCTCCATGCCAGCGGGTGCGGCATCGGCGCTGACCGGCTCGGCTTCGGGAGACGCCACATCGGCAACCGAAGTCACGGGTGGCTCGGGGGCCGGCGCCTCGGGGACCGGGTCGGGCGCGGGCGGCGCGCCCACGACCAGCTTGTTCTCGACACCGCTGACCTGGGGAATGCCGTCCAGCAGCTCGACGATGCGGTCGGCATCGGCCTGGCTGGCCACGTGACCGCTGACCGCCAGGCTACCATCACCGCGAATGTCGAAATCGAGTCCTGAAGGATCGATACCCGCTTCGCGCAGGACCATGGAAGGCCCCTTGACCGTTTCCGGTTCGGCGGCGCCGCCACCCAGTGCCTTTTTCAACGAATCAAATAAACCCATGGACACCCTCCTTGTTTCTCGATTGGTTTTTAAATCGGAATTCAGTGTACCGCTTTTACCGGAACTTACCCAAGAAACGACTTGGCGGCATTCAGCAGGCTGCCGATATCGCCGCCCTGGCCGCCGGCAAACTCGTCCTTCAATGCACCACCCTGGCTGGCCTTGTCCATGATCTGCGGCAGCACCTGGGACAGCGTGCCGGCCAGGTCCTGCTCACCGGCGCCCAGGGCCCCAGCCAACTGCGACAGCTGCGCCTTGCCAAACAGGTCTTCGATGCCGGTCGCCGATATCGATGCGTTGTCGCCGTCACCCAGCCAAGATTCCAGCACGCTGCCGAAACTGCCGCTGTTGGCCATCTGCGCGGCCACCTTCGACAGGTCGAGACCGCCCTTGCCATCACCCATTACGCCCGAAAGCGCCGCCTGCACGGTGGCAGGGTCGATATCCACGCCCAGTTTCTCGGCGATCATTTGTGCGCCCATTTCCATTAGGTCCATGTGACTTCTCCTTTTAGTGGGTGAGGAGGGAGGAGGGAGGAGGGAGGAGTAAGAGCACCTTTTGGTGCGCACTTCCGAAAACCAGGCGCGAGTCACGCGCTTCCCTCTCTCCTCTCTCCTACCTCCTCACTCCTCACTCCTCACTACTCCCCATAGGGGACCCAGATATTCTTGATCTCCACCGCGTGGCGCAGGAACTCCTCGCCCTGCCCCTGCTCGGCGTCGAACCAGTCGTGGTAGCGGCCGTGGTTGACCCAGGTGCGTTTCATCGACTCGGCCGCGGCTTTTTCGACGAAGGCGCTGCCCTCGGCGTCGCCCCAGTACCACAGGCCCTCGAGGCCCAGGTGCGTGGCCAGCTCGCGGGCCAGCGGCTCGCGTTCGCCGGTGACGATGTTGAGGGCGCCACCTGGCAGGTCGGACGTGTCCAGTACCTGGTACAGGGACGTGGCCAGGGGTGAATAGCGCAGCGATGGCACCAGCACGACCCGGTTGCCCATGGCCAGCGCCGGCATCACCGTCGAGACCAGGCCCACCAGGCCCGCCTCTTCCGGCGCCACCACGCCCAGCACGCCCAGCGGCTCGCGCATCGCCAGCGTGACGTTGCGCGCCGGCGTGGCGTGAACGCGGCCATCGTACTTGTCGGTCATTGCAGCGTAATGAAAGACGCGCCGGACACAGGTTTCGAGCTCGCCCCGGGCAGCATCCGCATCATGGCCCGACAGGCGCGCAAGCAGGCCCGTGAATTCATCGCCCCGGGCCGCCAGGTTTTCGGCGATGTAATACAGCACCTGTGCGCGGTTGTGAGCGGTGGTGGTCGACCAGCCAGGCGACTTGGCCGCCGCCTCGACGGCGTTGCGGATGTCCTTGCGGTTGCCGGCCGGAATCTCCGCCACGAACTGGCCCGCTGCATCGTGCACGGGCAGCGAGTAGCCGCCATCGGGCCGCTGCTGCCGGCCGCCGATATAGAGCTTGGCGGTGCGGTCGATGTCCATCGGCCCGCCCTGTGACGGCGGCACCGGGTCAGCCGGCTCCACCACCGGGTAGACCGGTGTATTCGACAGCGCCGTCTCCCAGTCCGCGCGCACGTATTCGTACAGGCCTTCCTTGCCGCCCTCGCGGCCGAAGCCGGATTCGCGATAGCCACCGAACCCGGCCGCGGCATCGAACTGGTTGGTGCAGTTCACCCATACCGTGCCGGCCTTCAGTTTGGGCGCCACGTCCAGGGCCAGGTTGATGTTCTCGGTCCAGACGCTGGCCGCCAGGCCGTAGCGGCTGTTGTTGGCCAGTTCCACGGCCTCGGCCGGCGTACGGAAGCTCATGCTGACCAGCACCGGGCCAAAAATCTCTTCCTGCGCCAGCGTCGCCGCGGGCTCGACGCCGGTCAACAGCGTCGGCGGGTAAAAACAGCCCTCGGCCGGCATGTCCAGCTCCGGCTGCCAGACCTCGGCGCCCTCTTCGCGGCCCAGCGCTACCAGCTCGCTGATGCGCTCATGCTGCACCGGGTCGACCACGGCGCCGATATCAATGCTCTTGTCGAGCGAGTCGCCGATCACCAGCTTGGCCATGCGCGCGCGGACCTTCTCCAGCAGCGCCGGCGCCACGGACTCCTGCACCAGCATGCGCGAGCCGGCGCAGCAGACCTGCCCCTGGTTAAACCAGATGGCGTCGACCAGCCCCTCGACGACGCTGTCCAGGTCGGCGTCTTCGTAAACGATAAAGGGCGACTTGCCACCCAGTTCCAGTGTGAGTTTTTTACCCGTGCCGGCGGTGGCGCGCCGCAGCAGGCGGCCGACCTCTGTGGAGCCGGTAAAGGCGATTTTGTCGACGTCATCGTGTTCCACCAGCGCCTGGCCGGCCTTGTGGTCCCCCAGGACCACGTTCAGTACGCCCGGTGGCAGCCCCACGTCACGACACAGCTCCGCCAGCAGGGCGGCGGTCAGCGGCGTGTACTCGGCCGGCTTCAGCACCACGGTATTACCCATGGCCAGCGCCGGCGCGATCTTCCATGCCGCCATCAGCAGCGGGAAGTTCCACGGAATGATCTGGCCGACCACGCCCACCGCCTGGTAGCCCGCCATTTCGGTGTCCATCAGCTGCGCCCAGCCGGCATGGTGATAGAAATGCCGCGCGACCAGCGGGATGTCGATATCACGCGTCTCGCGGATCGGCTTGCCGTTGTCCAGCGCCTCCAGCACCGCCAGCAGCCGCGAGTGCTTCTGCACCTTGCGGGCGATGGCGTACAGGTAGCGGGCACGCTCGAAGCCGTCCAGCGCGGCCCAGGCCGGCTGCGCCGCGCGGGCCGCCGCCACCGCGGCGTCGACATCGGCGGCGTCACCATCGGCGACATCGGCCAGGTCCACGGCACGGGCCGGCGACCGGGTCTTGAAATACTCGCCGGTGGCGGGCGCCCGCCACTCGCCGTTGATGAAGTGTTCCAGGCGGCTGTCACGCGCGGCCAGCCAGGCCTCCGCCTCGGCCGTCGACTCCGGCGCATGGCCGTAGTCCATGGTTTCAAAAATGTCCTTGACGCTCATACGGGCCTCAGCTCATGGGGTGGCGGTGGGCGGCGGAATAGGCGCCGGTCAGGTGGTGCTCCAGCTGCCGCTCGATATCGCCCAGCAGGCTGCTGGCGCCAAAGCGGAACAGGTGCGGGTCCAGCCAGTCGCGGCCCAGTTCCTCGCGGATCAGCACCAGGTAGGCCAGCGCGTCCTTGGCCGTGCTGATGCCGCCGGCCGGCTTGTAACCCACCTTGTAGCCGGTCAGGCGGTGGTAGTCGCGAATCGCGCGGGTCATGACCAGGCTGAACGGCAGCGTGGCGTTGACCGACTCCTTGCCGGTACTGGTCTTGATGAAGTCGGCGCCGGCCTGCATGCACACCCAGCTGGCCCGGGCGACGTTGGTCAGCGTGGCCAGTTCGCCGGTGGCCAGGATGGCCTTCACGTGCGCGTCGCCGCAGGCCTCGCGGTAGGCGCGCATTTCCTCGTACAGGCCGCGCCAGTCGCCGGTCAGCACCTTGGCACGGGAAATGACGATGTCGATTTCCTTCGCGCCGGCCTTTACCGAGGCCTCGATTTCCGCCAGCTTCAGCTCCAGCGGGATCTGCCCGGCGGGAAAGCCGGTCGACACGGCGGCCACGGGAATGCCCGAGCCGGCCAGCGTGTCGACGGCCGTTTCAATGAAGTTGTGGTAGACGCAGACGGCGCCGACGGTCAGGTTCAGGCCTGAAACCCCCAGGCCTTCCAGGATATCGGCGCGCACCGGCCGCATGGCCTTGTGACAGAGCCGCCGCACCTTGCCGGGGGTGTCATCGCCGGCCAGCGTGGTCAGGTCGATGCAGCTGATCGCTTTCAGCAGCCAGGCCGCCTGGTGGTCTTTCTTCACGGAACGCCTGGCGGGCAGTGTCGCCGCGCGGCGCTCCACGGCGCTGCGGTTGATCCGCAGGCGATCGAAGCAGGCCGGGTCGAACCCCATGCCGGGGTTCCGCTCCAGGCCTTGGTCCGGCGCCGGGTCGGACGCGCGGATGGAAAAGACGTTGGTCACTTGAAACCTCCCTCCCCTGGGACAGGAGAGTATATCAGCGCGCCGTGTGGCAGACTTGGCGCATGAAAGTGTTCGCCGAGCTGGTCCGTCGCAACATCTTCCGCGTCGCGTTGCTTTACGTGGCCTCGGCCTGGCTTGTTCTTGAGATTCTGTCGCTCGGCGTCGACTACGCTGGCCTGCCCAGCTGGATCTACCGCTTTGCGGTGGCGCTGGGTATTATCTGCTTCCCGCTGGCCATGGTGTTTTCCTGGCTGTTCGAGATCACGCCAGAGGGCCTGGTGCGGGAAACCAAGGTGGAACCGTCGCGCTCGATCACGGTGCGCACCGGTCGCAAGCTGCTACGGCTGGCGATTCTCTGCGTCCTGGGCGTCGCCGGCCTCAACCTGCTGCGCTTCGGGCTCGACGCCTGGATCGGCTGAACCGGCTGAATCGTCCTCCACGGCCAGTGCCGCACCACCGCCACGCCGGGCGCGAAAGAACCCACGCAACAACGCCGCGCTCTCGTCCTCCAGCAATCCGCCTTCGACGATGAGTTGGTGGTTGTGTTGCGGGTGTGGCAACAGGTCAAACGCGCCACCGGCCGCCCCGGTCTTGGGGTCGGGGGCGGCGAACACCACACGGGCCACCCGCGCGTGGACGATGGCTCCGGCGCACATGCAGCAGGGCTCCAGCGTGACGTACAGCTCGCAGCCCGGCAGTCGGTAGTTGCCCAGGGCCCGCCCTGCTTCGCGCATGGCCATGATCTCGGCATGCGCGCTGGGGTCGTTCAGGCCGATGGTGCGGTTCCAGCCACGGCCGACGACCTCGCCGTCCTGCACCACCACGGCGCCCACGGGGACCTCGCCCTCGGACTCGGCAAGGCGCGCCAACGCCATGGCCTCGCGCATCCACTGCTCGTCGCCTGGCGTCATGACGGCTTTACCGCTGCCCGGAAATCAGTCGTTTGAAGCCCCGCAGCGGCCGCGTCACTCTCCACGACGTCGATGATTCGAGCTCACGCACCCGCATCGCCAGCCGTGCCGCTTCGGCCTCACGCCGGCCCAGGGCCGCCTCCAGCGCCTCCAGGCGCTGCTCGGCCGAGCGCTCGGCATCGTCTTCGGTCGCGACCGGCTCGCCGGTTTCCGGCGCCACGCCCGGCGGTGCCTGTATGCCGCGTGATTCCTTCAGCGCGTTCAGCTCGGTGTTGATGCGCTTGATGTCTTCGTACAACCGCGTCAGGTGCTGGTCGCGGCTGGCGATCAGGTTGCGCACGTGCTGCAGCTGCTCACCATCCAGGGTGATGCCCGGCTGCCAGCTCTCCGGCAGGTGCTGCTCCACGTAGATGGTGGAATGTTCGGGCCCCAGTTCTTCCGCCGGACGGGTTTCCGTGTAGTAGTACAGCGCGAAACTCTTGCGCGACAGCCCGCGCTTGTCTTCCGGCAGTTCGATGCGCGGAAAGCCATGCCACGACGTCTCGGTGGTCTCGAAAATCACGCAGCGGTTGAACAGCGGCGTGATGGTGACGATCTCGTCCTGCGACGGCGGCAGGTGCGGGTCGCGGTGCAACTGGATCGAACCACCCCACTCGTCCTGCCATTCCTCGGTCAGGTAGAAGATCATGTTCAGGCGACGGTGCTGGCGCGTCTTCGGGTGGAAGTTGAAATCCACGTGCGCGTCCAGCCCCTGGCCATGCAGGTTCTCGTGCGTGCCACCGCCAAAGTAGTATGGGTCGTACTGCAGGTCCGGGATGCCGGTCAGCTGGCTGACCAGGTCGCGGAACTCGCGGCTGCTCACCAGCTGGTCCAGGCGCTGGTAGACCGGGCCCAGGCCGGTCACTTTCTCGTTGACCGCCTTGCCGCCCACCTGGCCGTTCTCGTTCATGGCCAGCTTTTCGTCGAAAGCCGGGAAGGCGGCCAGCAGTTCCGTGGCCACCTCGGGGCGGAAAAAGCCATCGACGGCCACGTGCCGGAACGGGCTGGCCGTTCGAAACGCCTGGCCGAGCGCGTCGGCGCGTTCCAGCACCTCGGCGGAAACCATCTCCGGCACCGCCACGGGCGCCGCACCTGATGCTGTGTGATCCTGGCCCATGCTGTTGACCTTTACTCCCACTCGATGGTCGCGGGCGGCTTGCCCGAGATATCATAAACCACACGAGATATACCATCTATCTCATTGATAATACGTAATGATACTTTTTCAAGGAATTCGTAAGGCAGGTGCGCCCAGCGCGCCGTCATGAAGTCGATGGTCTCCACTGCTCGCAAAGCAACCACCCACTCATAGCGCCGCGCGTCGCCCACCACACCAACGGACTTGACCGGCAGGAACACGGCAAATGCCTGCGATGTGGTGTCGTAATGACCATCGCGTCGCAGTTCCTCGATAAAGATATGGTCGGCCCGTTGCAGCGGCTCGACGTATTCCGGCTTGACCTCGCCCAGGATACGCACACCCAGGCCCGGGCCTGGGAACGGGTGGCGATAGACCATCTCGGCCGGCAGGCCCAGTTCCACGCCCAGCTTGCGGACCTCGTCCTTGAACAGCTCGCGCAGCGGCTCCACCAGTGCCATGTCCATGCGCTCGGGCAAGCCGCCCACGTTGTGGTGTGACTTGATCACGTGGGCCTTGCCGGTACGGGCACCGGCCGACTCGATGACATCCGGGTAAATGGTCCCCTGGGCCAGCCACTTCGCGCCGCCAGCGGCCTTGGCCTGCTCCTCGAAAATCTCGATGAACAGGTTGCCGATGATCTTGCGCTTGGCTTCCGGGTCGTCCTCGCCGGCCAGGCGGGACAGGAAACGCTCACCGGCGTTGACGCGGATGACGTTGACGCCCATGTGCTGCGCGAACGTGGCCATCACCTGGTCGCCCTCGCCCAGGCGCAGCAGGCCGGTGTCGACAAAGATACAAGTCAGCTTTTCGCCGATGGCCTTGTGCAGCAGTGCGGCCACCACGCTGGAATCGACGCCACCTGACAGGCCCAGCAGTACCGTGTCATCGCCCACCTGCTCGCGCACCCGGGCCACGGAGTCGTCGATGATGTTGGCGGCGTTCCACAGCTTTTCGCAGCCGCAGATGTCGGCGACAAAACGCTCCAGCAGGCGTGCGCCCTGCGGCGTGTGCGTCACTTCCGGGTGGAACTGCAGGCCGTACCACTGGCGGTCCTCGTCGGCCATGATGGTGATGGGCGCGGAGCTGGTCTGGCCCACGGCGCTGAAGCCGTCGGGCAGCTCGGTGACCTTGTCGCCATGGCTCATCCACACGTCCAGCATCGCCACGCCGTCGGTACCCACGTGGTCCTCGATGCCGTCGGTCAGCGCGCACGCACCCGCCAGGCGTACCTGGGCGTAGCCGAACTCCTTCTCGTCAGACGTCGAGACGCGGCCGCCCAGTTGCATGGCCATGGTCTGCAGGCCGTAGCAGATGCCCAACAACGGCACCCCCAACTCGAACACCACGCCGGGCGCCTTCGGGCCGTCCAGGGCGGTGGTGGATTCGGGGCCGCCGGACAGCACGATGCCTTTCGGCGCGAAGGCGCGGATCTCGTCCTCGGGCATGTCCCAGGGGAAGATCTCGCAGTAGACGCCGATCTCGCGCACACGGCGCGCGATCAACTGCGTGTACTGGGATCCGAAATCGAGAATCAGGACCCGGTCCTGGTGAATATCCTGGCGCATGGTGTCCCGTCTCCTGGTGTGGGTTTAACCGAGCTTGTAGTTCGGCGCTTCCTTGGTGATTGTGACATCGTGGGCATGGCTCTCGCGCACGCCGGCGTTGGTGATCCGCACGAACTGCGACTCGGTGCGGAAGCGCTCGATGGAGTCGCAACCCATGTAGCCCATGGACGAGCGCAGGCCGCCGAGGAGCTGCAGGATCACGCCGGACAGCGCACCCTTGTAGGCCACCCGGCCCTCGATGCCTTCCGGCACCAGCTTGTCGGCCTCGGTCTCGGACTGGAAGTAGCGGTCCTTGGAGCCCTGCTGCATGGCGCCGATGGAGCCCATGCCGCGGTAGGACTTGTAGGACCGCCCCTGGTACAGCTCGACATCGCCCGGCGCTTCCTCGGTGCCGGCAAACAGGCTGCCGATCATGACCGTGTTGGCGCCGGCGGCGATGGCCTTGGCCAGGTCGCCGGAGTAGCGGATGCCGCCGTCGGCGATCATCGGCACACCGGTGCCCGCCAGCGCCTCGGCCACGTTGACGATGGCGGTGACCTGCGGCACACCCACACCGGCGACGATACGCGTGGTGCAGATGGAACCGGGGCCCTGCCCCACCTTGACGCCGTCGGCGCCGGCCTCGACCAGCGCCAGCGCGCCTGCGGCCGTGGTGATGTTGCCACCGATGACCTGGACGTCGGGAAACTGCTTCTTGACCCAGGCGACACGGTCGATCACACCCTTGGTATGGCCGTGTGCGGTATCCACCACCACGGCATCAACGCCGGCCTCGACCAGCGCGGTGACGCGTTCTTCGGTGTCACCACCCACGCCCACGGCCGCGGCCACCAGCAGGCGCTCCTGCGTGTCCTTGGCGGCGTTCGGAAAGTCGGATGACTTCTGGATGTCCTTGACGGTGATCAGGCCGCGCAGTGCGAAGGCGTCGTTCACGACCAGTACTTTCTCGATGCGGTGCTTGTGCAGCAGGTCCAGCACCTCGTCCTGGCTGGCGTCTTCGCGAACGGTGACCAGCTTGTCCTTGCGGGTCATGATGTTGCGGACCGGATCATCAAGGTTGCGCTCGAAGCGCATGTCGCGGCTGGTGACGATGCCGACCAGCTCCTCGCCGTCGACTACCGGCACACCGGAGATGTTGCGACGACGGGTCAGGTCGATGACTTCGCGGATGGTGGTCTGCGGGCCCACGGTGATCGGGTCCTTGATGACCCCGGCCTCGTACTTCTTGACCACGCGGACCTGCTCGGCCTGCTGCTCGGCGGTCATGTTCTTGTGAATGACGCCGATGCCGCCGGCCTGCGCCATGGCGATGGCCAGGCGCGCCTCGGTGACGGTATCCATTGCCGCCGAGAGCAGTGGCATCTTCAGGGTCAGGTCGCGGGTGACGCGGGTCTCCAGGCTGGCGTCCCGGGGCAGGATGGCCGAGTAGGCCGGAACGAGGGAAACGTCGTCAAAAGTCAGTGCTTCGCCAATCAATCGCATCATTAAAACTCCTGCCTGTGCCGGCGCCGCGCGCGGGGCGTCCGACCGAGATACGCCGACGCCCGGGGGAGGCCCGGGCGTCGCTGGGTAGCGCGGCATTATACCTTTTTGCGTGTCGCGCTGGCCAGTTCCGGGCGCGATGGCCGGCTATTGCGGCCGTTCGTAGACGCGCCGGCCGTCGATCCAGGTTTCCAGCACGCGGATGGCGGCGATGTCTTCGGCCGGCACCGTCATCAGGTCGGCGTCGAGAACGATAAAGTCAGCGCGTTTGCCCACCGACAACGAACCGATATCGGCTTCCATGAATGCGGCCCAGGCGGCATCCAGCGTGAAGCCGCGCAGGGCCTCTTCGCGGCTCATGCGCTCGCCCGGGAACCAGCCGCCCGGCGGCCAGCCCTTGACGTCCTGGCGGGTGACGGCGGCGTGCAGGCCCAGGAACGGGTTGATGGCCTCGACCGGGAAATCAGAGCCCAGCGCCAGCCGTGCGCCGCTGTCCAGCAGGCTGCGCCAGGCATAGGCGTAACGGCTGCGTTCCGGGCCCAGGCGCTGTTCGGCCCAGTACATGTCGCTGGTGGCGTGGGTGGGCTGCATGGCCGCGATCACGCCCAGTTCGGCGAACCGCGGCAGGTCGGCGGCCGTCAGCACCTGGGCATGCTCGATACGATGGCGGCCGGGGTTGTCCGGGTGTGCGCCCATCGCTGCCTGCAATGCGTCCAGGGCCACCCGGTTGGCGCGATCACCAATGGCGTGAATACCGGCCTGCAGGCCGCAACCCAGCACGCGGTTGACCTGGGCGGTGAGCGCTTCGGGGTCGTGGAACAGCAGGCCGGTATTGCCGGGCTCATCGCTGTAATCGGCCAGCAACGCCGCGCCGCGACTGCCCAACGCGCCGTCCTCGTACAGTTTCACCGCGCGCATCTGCAAGCGGCCCGAGGGGTGGGTGTAGGCGCCGTTGTCGCAGAGCCAGTCCAGCGTCTCACCCATGCCATCCGCCATGCCATGCACGCGCATGTCGAACTCGCCGGCGTCGACCAGGTCACGATAGCGAGCCAGCGTGGCGCGATCGATACCGGGGTCATGCACGCCGGTAATGCCCACTTCGTGCAGGTTACGTATCGCCAACCGCAGCGCGTCGCGCATCAGTGATTCCGGCGTGGGTGGCACCTGCGGACCGACCAGGCCCATGGCGGCATCGATCAGGATGCCGGTGGGCTGGCCATCGTCGTCGCGGTGAATGTAGCCGCCGTCGGGCTGCCAGTCACCGGACATGTCGCGGTCGACCCGGGCCAGCGCGGCCGAGTTGGCCCAGCCGGCGTGGCCATCGATGCGGGTCAGCCAGACCGGCCGGTCCGGGAAGCGCTCGTCCAGCACCGCGCGGTCCGGAAAGGCCTGGCCCGGCCAGTCGTTCTGGTCCCAGCCACGACCGAGCAACCAGTCGTCTTCACCCAGCGTTTCCGCCTGCGCCTCGAGCCGCTGCATGACCTCGGCCAGGTCCTGCGCACCGTCCAGTTGCGCGCGGGTCAGCGACACCGCGTAGCCACTCAGGTGCGCGTGCGCGTCGACCAGGCCGGGAATGACAACGGCGCCGTCCAGGTCGACGCGCCGCACGTCGTCAAAACGGGCCGCCAGGGCCGCGGTTTCACCGACAGCCAGGATGCGGCCCTCGTCATCAAATACCAGGGCCGAGGCCTTTGGCAGGTCTTCATCGACCGTGTGGACAACGGCGTTGTGCACGAGCGTGGTACCGGCCAGGCCGTCGGCGAGCGCCGGTAGCGTGAAGGTCATGGCCGTGAACAGCAGCGCCAGCAGGCGGCTGGCCGGAACAGTCTCGGGGCGTCGGGTCATGCGACCTCCGTTCGTTTATCATCGCCGGGTGAATCGTGAAGTCTACACACCAAGCGAACTCAATCGCGAGGTCCGCGTCCATCTCGAGGCCGGCTTTCCGCGCCTGTGGCTCGAAGGCGAGATCTCCAACCTGGCCCGGCCGGCGTCGGGCCACCTGTATTTTTCGCTGAAGGATGACCGCGCGCAGATCCGCTGCGCACTGTTCCGCCAGAATGCCCGCAGCATCGGCTTTCGGCCGGAGAATGGCCAGCTGGTACAGGTCCGTGGCCGGCTGAGCCTGTACGAGCCGCGCGGCGACTACCAGCTGATCGCCGACACCATGGAGGCCGCCGGCGAAGGCCGCCTGCGCGCCGCCTGGGAGGCGCTGCGCAAACAGCTGGAGTCCGAGGGACTGTTCGACGTCGCGCTGAAGAAGCCCCTGCCTGCCTACCCCCGACGCATCGCCGTGATCACCTCACCCAGCGGTGCGGTGATCCGCGACATCATCAACGTGCTCGGTCGGCGCTGGCCTTTGGCGCGCGTACGGCTGTACCCCGTTCCGGTCCAGGGTGACGAGGCCCCGCCGGCCATCGTCCGTGCGCTGGCCGCTGTCGACCGGCACGGCTGGGCGGACGCGGTGATCGTCGGCCGTGGCGGCGGCTCGCTGGAGGACCTCTGGGCCTTCAACGACGAGGCCGTCGCCCGCGCGATCGTCGCGGCCAGCACGCCGGTCATTTCCGCGGTGGGACACGAGACTGACACCAGCATCAGCGATTTCGTTGCCGACCTGCGCGCGCCGACTCCCAGCGCCGCGGCCGAATTGCTGACACCCGACGGCTACGCCATGGCCAACGAGTTCGCGCGCCAGCAGCGGCGCCTGGCCCGCGCCGTCGAAGACGGTATCCGACGCCGTGCGCAACGCCTGGACGAACTGTCCACGCGGGTCACGCGGCAGCATCCCGGTCGCCAGCTGCGTGAACGCCAGGGCCAGCTCGATGCCGCGCGACGACGGCTGCGCGTGGCGCTTGCGCGCATCGCCGCCGACCGGCAGGCGCGACTGGCGGCGCTGGCCCAGCGCCTGCGCAACGCCGGCGGGCGCACCATCCCCGCCCAGGCCAGCCAGCTGGACGCGCTGGCCCGGCGCCTGCGTACCGCCGGCCAGCGCCTGGTGCCGGACCGCCACGCGCAACTGCAGGCGCTGGCGCGAACCCTGAACGCCTACAGCCCGCTACCCACGCTGCAGCGCGGCTACGCGATCGTCACCACGAGCCCCGGCGGTGAGGCCATCACCCGGCCGGCCGACGTGGCACCCGGCGACACGCTGTTTACCCGCGTCGCCGGCGGCGAGATCGTCTCAACCGTGACCGAAACGCGCGATAACCCACCCACGGACACCACGTCCGCCGGCAAATCGCAAAAGCGTTAACCCCTTTTCCCCCGCCCGTGCGTCATTATCGGTATGGACGCGATCGCCCTGCGACTTGGCCCGGGCCCACGCGTGGGCTACGCTCCGCGAATGCGCGAGGATGCCGATGAAGAACTGATGTGCCGCTACGCGGCCGGCGACGCGCGCGCCTTCGAGGTGCTGTATGACCGTTGGCGCGGCCCGTTGTACCGCTATTTCCTGCGCCACGGCGGCGCTGAGAGCGTGGCCGCCGACCTGTACCAGGGTTGCTGGGAAAAGGTCATCCGTGGCCGTGACCGGTTCGAACCCGGCACGCCCTTCCGGGCCTGGCTGTTCCGGGTTGCGCACAATCACAGGGTGGACCATTACCGCCGCGTCCGGCCCGAGCAGCCACTGACGGCGGAACCGGAGGCACCGGACGAGGCCGGCCCCGGCCACGACCTCGACGGTGACCAGCAGCGCGACCGGCTAAGGGCGGCTGTCCTGGCACTGCCGGCCGACCAGCGCGACGCGATGCTGCTGAAGCTGGAGGGCGACCTGGGCCTGGACGAGATCGCCATCGCCACCGGCGTGGGCCGCGAGACCGTCAAGAGCCGGCTGCGCTACGCCACGCGAAAACTGAAGGAGGTGCTTGCCAATGACACCCGGTGAACACACGGGCCGGCGCCCGGACGACGACACCGTGGACGGGCTCGAGGCCATCGAGCGCGCCTGGAAAGCCTCACCCGCCGATGAACCCCCGGCCGACGTGGACATCAACGTGCTGCGCCAGGCCCGCGCCGCCGTGGCCACCCCGTCACGGCGTGCCTGGCCGTGGACGCGCCGCTGGACCCGGCAACTGGCCACGGTGGCCGTCGCCGCCGTGGCCGTGACCCTGGTCCTGCAACTGCGGCAAACCACGGCGCCCGCGGCACCGCCGGTCATGGCGCCGGCGCCCATGGGTGCTTCCGACAACGATCAACACGTGCGCAGCGAAGCCTTCGACGCCAGCCCCGCGCGGGCACAGGCCGACCTGATGGAAGCCGCCCCGGCAGCCTCGCCAGCGCCTGCACCCGAGGTTCGTGAGCTGCGAAAAGTGATGCCTGCGCCCGAAGAGGAGGACGCCGGCCTGCGCGCCCGGCAATCATCGTCGTTCGCGGATGAGCCCGGTCCGGAAGCCTGGCTGGCCCGCATCGAGGCGCTGAAAGACGAAGGCGACCCGGACTGGCGCGACGAACTGGCGCGGTTCAGGGCCGCCTGGCCGGACTATCCTGTACCGCAAACCCTGCTGGAGGATGACGGATGACCGTCACCCTGGCGGCGCCGGCAAGCCACGAGGAAATCATCAGGAAGAGCCGCTTTATCGCCCACGCCGCGCCGGTGCGCAGCGAGGCCGATACGCTGGCCTTCTTCGAATCGGTGGCCGACCCCACGGCCAACCACAACTGCTGGGCCTGGCGACTTGATCACCGGGTGCGGTTCAACGACGACGGTGAGCCCGGCGGCACCGCCGGCCGCCCCATCCTCAGCGTGATCGAGGGGCGCGAACTCGATGGCGTGATGGTGGTCGTCACGCGCTGGTTTGGCGGCATCAAGCTGGGCGCGGGAGGGCTCGTGCGTGCCTACTCAGGTTCAGCGGCGAAATGCCTGGACGGGGCAGAGCTGGTGCGCAAGCACACGATGGCGACCTGCGTTATCGCAGCCGGCTTTGAGCACGCCGCGGCCCTGCATGCCCTGCTGGAAAAAGCACAGGCGACCCATATCAAGGAGCACTACAGCGCCGACGGCGTGGAACTGGGTTTCAAGGTTCGCGCGGACTGGGTGCCGCGGCTGGAAACTGTGGTTCGCGATACCTGCCGTGGCCAGGCGCGCTTCAGCCACGACACGGACGGCTGACCGGCACCACCGGGGCTCAGCTCAATTCAACGGCTCGCGCGCTCATCCCGGGCAATGATGCGGCGAAGTCCTTGCCCATCAGCAGTGACGGTGTGTAGTAGCCCCCCTCCAGCTGGCCCGACAGCAGCCGCTCAACGATGGCAAGCGACGCCGTCACCGTGATGTCATAGCCATTCGGGCCACTCATTGTCAGGGTTGCCCTGCGGCCATCCGCGCTTTCGACCTCACCCCACAGCTCCACGCCCGTGGCCGCCCGGGTTTGCGCGTCGGGCCCCGGCGGTGCGGCATCAACCCGTCGCCGCAGCAGGCTTTGTACCGGCCCCAGGCGCAACAGGCCCTGCAGTTTCGCCATCCAGCGCAGCCGCCGGATGGCCGCTGGCGGAACCGACATGTAGACCTCGATATCAGGCACACCGGTGCTGACCCAGGCGGTGAAGACGTCACCCCAGGGAATCGTCACGGCCTCGCGCTCGGCATGGTTGAACGGCACCCGGCGGGTTTTCCATGCCAGCGGCACCCGGACCAGTTCACCATCGCGACGCACGCGACCGCCCTGCCCCAGGCCTTCGACACTGGTGCGGGCCGTACCACGGCTGAAACCGCCGCCGCCCTCGAATGCCAGCGCCAGGCGAACCGCCGCGGGCAGCGCATCCACCAGTGTCGCGGCCATGCAATCGGTAGGCACAACATCGAAGCCGACGCCGGGACAGACCACGACATCCGACAGGCGGGCGCGCTCATCATGTGCCCAGGCCTGGGCGAACACATCGATCTCCCCCGTGATGTCGAGGTAATGACAGCCGCCGTCAAGGCAGGCCGACAGCATCGGCGCGCTGGTCCGCGAGAACGGGCCGGCGCAGTGCAGGACAAGGTCGATATCGTTGAGGCTGTCGCCGATCGCGTCGAGCGCGAAGGCCCGTGCGTCCAGGCCCAGCTCAGCAGCCAGCGACTGTAGCCGGCCCGCGTCGCGGCCGGCCAGTACCGGCGTCATGCCACGCGCCACCGCCTCCCGGGCGATCAGCTCACCGGTGTAACCGTATGCTCCGTAGATCAGCCAACGCATCGGGGCCGCCCACCACGATCAGAACAACGAGCCCTGTTCGCCGCCGTCCTTCTCTTCCTTCTTTGGCGATTTGGGCTTCGGTTTGGGCTTGGGCTTCGCTTTCGGTGCCGGTGCCGGCTCAGGCTTGGGGGTCGGTTTTGGTGCGGGCTTCGGTTTCGGCTTCGGCTTGCTCACCGGCTGGGCAGTGGCCTCGGAGGGCGGTTCAGACTGGATCGGCCCGGCGCCGTTGGCGACCAGGTCGACCAGCTGGCCCACCCGGCAATGCGCCTCGAGCTCGTGCCGCAACGGCGCGCTGATGTTGATGGTGTAGCTGTTACGCCGGCCCTTGCGGACCACCTGGACGACGCCGGAGTCCTGCATGTCGCGAACGATCTTCTGCACGGCGCGCTCGGTGATGCCGACGCTCTGGGCCACGTCCCGCAGCCGCGCGTCCGGCGCACGTGACAGGAACAGCAGCACGTGGCCGTGATTGCTGAAGACGTTCCACTGGCTCATGACTCGGTCGTTGCCCCGGCATCCCTAAATTTCTCATGAATTGTAGTTCGTGTTTATGGATGCGTGCAATGTTCACAGCGCCGTCGCCGCCAGCGTGCCCTGGCGAATCGCGTGCTTGGCGTCCAGTTCCCGCGCCTCCAGCGCGCCGCCAACCAGCGTGTACTCGATACCCGCCGTATCCAGGTCACCGGCCAGGTCGCGGTTGGGCTCCTGGCCGGCGCAGATCACCACGTTATCGACGGCGAGCACCCGTGGCGCGTCGTCGACCTCGATGTGCAGGCCCTCATCGTCGATGCGCACATAGCGCACGCCGCTGAGCGCGTCGATGCCACGGCGGCGCAGGTCCAGGCGATGAATCCAGCCCGTGGTCTTGCCCAGGCCGGCTCCGGGCTTTCCGCTCTTGCGCTGCAACAACGTGATCTCGCGCGCCGCGGGCGCCGGTTCGGCGGCCACTCCCGCCACGCCACCGCGCGCAGACAGGTTCATGTCGATGCCCCATTCGGCGGCAAAGTGCTGCGGAGAAAGGCTGGGCCGCGGCGCGCCCTCGGCGTGCGCCAGGAACTCGGCAACGTCAAAACCGATACCGCCGGCGCCGATGATGGCCACTCGCCCGCCGACGGTCACCCTGCCGGTCAGCACGTCGACGTAGCTGACCACGCTGGGATGGTCGATGCCCTCGATACCCGGCCGCCTGGGATGAACGCCGGTGGCCAGGATCACGCCGTCGTAACCGGCAAGGTCGGCGGCACCAACCCGTGCACCGGTACGAAGCACAACGCCGGTCTCTTCGATTCGCTGGCGGAAATAGCGCAGGGTCTCGTCAAACTCTTCCTTGCCCGGCACGCGCCGGGCCATGTTGAACTGGCCGCCGATACTTTTCGCGGCGTCAAACAGCTCAACCCGATGGCCCCGCTCGGCCGCCACCGTGGCGCAGGCCAGCCCGGCGGGCCCGGCACCCACCACGGCCACGCGGCGTGGGCTGGACGCGGGTGTGATGACAATCTCGGTCTCGTGGCAGGCTCGCGGGTTCACCAGGCAGGTCGCGGTCCGGTTCTTGAAGGTGTGATCCAGGCAGGCCTGGTTGCAGGCAATACAGGTATTGATGCGATGGGACTCACCGGCGGCGGCTTTGCGCACAAATGCCGGGTCGGCCAGCAAAGGCCGGGCCATCGACACCATGTCGGCATCACCATCGGCGAGCACCCGCTCAGCGACTTCAGGGGTATTGATGCGATTGGTCGCCACCAGCGGCACCCCCACCTGCCCTTTCAGCGCCCGCGTCACCCAGGTGAACCCGCCGCGCGGCACCATCGTCGCGATGGTCGGAATCCGCGCCTCGTGCCAGCCAATACCGGTGTTGATCAGGGTGGCGCCAGCCGCCTCCACAGCCTTCGCCTGCGCCGTGATCTCGGACCAGTCGTTGCCATCGGGCAGCAGGTCGAGCATGGACAGGCGGTAGATGATGATGAAGTCAGGGCCCACCGCCTGGCGGATCCGGGCAACGATTTCCTCGGCAAAACGGTAACGCGCGACCGCCGAGCCGCCCCATTGATCGCTGCGCCGGTTCACGTGCGGTGTCGTGAACTGGTTGATCAAATAGCCCTCGGAGCCCATCACCTCCACGCCGTCGTAGCCGGCCTCGCGGGCCAGTCGCGCAGCGCGGACGAAACCCCGGATCTCCCGCTCCACGCCACGCGCCGAGAGCGCCCTGGGCCGGAACGGCGAAATCGGTGATTTTGTCGCACTCGATGAAACCACGAACGGGTGGTAGCCGTAGCGGCCGGCGTGCAGGATCTGCATGCAGATACGTGCGTCATGCGCATGCACGGCGTCGGTCACCTGGCGGTGCCTGGGCAACTGCCGGCGGCTGAGCATCGACGATGCGAACGGCGCCAGCCAGCCGCGTCGCGTGGGGGCCATGCCACCGGTGACCATCAGCCCGACACCGCCCTCCGCGCGCTCAGCGAAATAGGCGGCCAGCCGTGGGTAATGGCGGGCGCGGTCCTCAAGGCCAGTGTGCATCGAGCCCATCAGGACGCGATTCTTCAGGGTCATGAAGCCCAGGTCCAGCGGCGCCAGCAGGTGCGGGAAGGCTTGGCCGTTCACGGTCCCGGACAAGGCGTCAGTCATCGGGCAGGTGGTCCAGCAGCGCGTGAACCCGGCCGATCGCGTTAGCCATCGTCGCGCTGATCGCTTCCATCGTCACCGGCTCCGCTTCCAGGCCCGCGGCGCGGTTGGAGACCACTGCGATGGCGGCGTAAGGCAGCGACAGTTCCCGCGCCAGCGCGGCCTCGGGCATGCTGGTCATGCCGACCAGGTCACAGCCGTCGCGCCGCAGGCGGCGAATTTCGGCCGCCGTCTCCAGGCGCGGTCCCTGTGTCACGCCCAGGCAACCACCGGTTTCGACGGCCACGCCGGCGTCCGCGGCTGCGGCCACCAGGCCGGCGCGGACGACCGCATCGAACGGCTGGGCAAACTCGATGTGCTGCAGTGGCTCGTCGTCATCATCACTGAAGGTCTGCGCCCGGCCCCAGGTGTAATCAACCAACTGGTCAGGCAATGCCAGCACGCCGGCATCATAGCGCTCGGTAATCCCACCCACGGCGTTGACGGCGATGATCCGCTCGACCCCCACCTTCGCCAGCGCGGCGATATTGGCGCGATAGTCAACGCGGTGAGGCGGGATACTGTGGTCACGACGATGGCGTGCCAGGAACCAGAACGTGTGAGACCCGGCCTCGTATCGCATCAAGGCGTCCGAGGGCGCGCCCCAGCGTGTGGCCACCACGCGCGCCTCGGCCGGCTCGCCCCAGTGGTCGAAACCGGTGCCGCCCACCAGGCCGATGACCGCCATCGCCGCTCAGTCCTCCGCCAGCGCCATGATCCGGTCCAGCTGGCGCCACTCCTCGTAAGCGTCCATGCCGCATCCGAAGACATATCGATCAGGCACATCGAGGCCGACGAAGTCGCACCATTCGCGATCCAGCCCCCGGTCGTGCAGTTTGCGCGCCAGCACCGCGGTCTTCACCGTGGCCGCGCCACGTTTCTCCAGCGAGCCGCGGATCGCCGCCAGTGTGTGACCCTCGTCGAAGATGTCGTCAACGACAAGGACATCCTTGCCATCCAGCGCCATGCGTGGCGGCACCCGGTACTCGAGTTCATCGCCGTGCAGGCCGCCGCGGTATCGCGTGGCATGGACGAAATCCATCACCACCGGCATGGCCAGCCGCGTCGCCAGCCAGGCCATGGGCAGGATGGCGCCGGTCATCACCCCGATCAGCACGATCGGGCGGTCGCCGTAATGGGCATTGACGGCGGCTCCCAGCGCGTCCATCGCGGCACTGACCGCCTCGCGATCATGCACCACGTCAGCACTTTCAAGCAGCGCCACCGGGTTCGGATGGCGGCCGTTGTCGGTCAGGCCCATTGCGACTGCTCCAGCGACAGCAGCGACTGCTGCCAGTGACGCCACTCGCTAACGGTGGCGAGTTCCTCGCGGGTGACCGAAACGACGCCGGCCAGGCGCGCCAGCGCCGGGCACGGCGCGACATCACCCAGACGTGGCAGCAATTCGGCCACCTCTTCGTGATGGCAGACCAGTGCCGCGTCACAGCCGGCCTCCAGCGCCAGCGCGAGACGGTCTGCAATGCCACCGGCGAAACCGGCCGCCTGCATGCCCAGGTCGTCGGAGAACACCACGCCGCCGTAGCCCAGCTGCCCACGCAGAATGTCACGAACCCAGCGGCCCGAGTAGCCGGCCGGCCGTTCATCCACCTCGGGATAGATCACGTGCGCCATCATCAGCGAGTCCAGTTCCGGCAACAGCGCCTGGAACGGCTTCAGGTCACTGGCGGCGATGGCGTCCCAGCCGCGCGGGTCGGTGACGGTATCGACATGTGAATCGGCCCGCACGGAGCCATGGCCGGGAAAGTGCTTGCCGCAGGCCTTCATGCCGGAATCGTGCAGCCCGGCCAGGTAGTGGCGGCCCAGCGTGGCCACGACCTCGGGGTCGGCACCGAACGAGCGATTGCCGATCACGCAGCTTTCAACGTCCAGGTCCAGCACCGGCGCGAAGCTCAGGTCCACACCGGCCACCAGCAGTTCCGTGGCCATCACCCGCGCGTGGCGGTAGGCGAAATCGGCCGCCGTATCCGGCGCGTCGGCGTACATGCGCCCCAGCAGCGCCAGCGGCGGCAGGCGCGTGAAGCCGTCATGGAAGCGCTGCACGCGACCGCCCTCGTGGTCGACGCAGATCAGCATTGGCGCCACGGCGGCTTCACGGATGGACGCGTTCAGGGCCTCGAGTTGCCCGATATCGGCGTAATTACGCGCGAACAGGACCACGCCGCCCACGGCGGGATGGGCAAGCCAGTCGCGCTCACGCGCGCTCAGTTCGAGGCCCTCGACCCCGATCAGGACCGGTCCGGGAACAGCTTCACTCATGCCTGGCTCCATTGGCTGTACGGATGCGTGGCCAGGGCCACGTTGTAGTAGCGTTCTTCGTCGGTGACCTCGGCGCCCAGCCAGTCGGGATGGACGAACACCTGGTCCGGGTCGTCCAGTTCGATCTCGGCGACCACCAGGCCGGCGTTGTCGCCCTCAAACTCGTCGATCTCCCAGAGCACGCCGTCGCGGCGTACGTAGTGACGAGTCTTCTCGACGCGGCCGCCGCCGGCGAGTTTCATCAGTCGCAGGCCGTCGGCCATCGGCACCGGGTACTCGAACTCCTCGCGCGCCATGCCCAGGCGGTTCTGCTTGATGTTGATCAGCGCCCGGTCACCGGCGATGCGCACGCGGACCGACACGCCCTGCCCGCCCAGGTAACCCTGGTGCATGGGCACAGAACGCTCGACCTCGTCGCGCCAGGCGTCGGAGGCGAGCAGGAACTTCCTTTCAATTTCCAGCGCCATCAGTTTTTCTCGAACAGGGCCATGGCCTCGATATGGGCCGTCTGCGGGAACATGTCCATGATACCCGCCGTAGCCAGCCGGTAGCCGTGAACCTGGATCAGTTCGCGGGCGTCACTGGCCAGGGTTTCCGGATTGCAGGACACGTACAGCAGGCGGCGGGCGCCCGTGGCCGCAACCCGCTCCAGCAACGGCCCGGCGCCCGGGCGCGGCGGGTCCAGCAGGACCGCGTCAAAGGCGCCGGTCACCGGCCATTCCACCGAGGCCGGATCCGCATACAGGTCAACCGCGTGGTAGTCGACGTTGTCGATGCCATTACGTTTCGCATTGTCGCGGGCGCGCCCAACCAGCGATTCGGCGCCCTCCAGGCCGACGACATGATCACAATGGCGCGCCAGCGGCAAAGTGAAGTTGCCCAGGCCACAGAACAGGTCCAGCACGCGGTCGCTCGCCGACAGCTCCAACAGCGACAGCGCCTGGTCGATCATCGAGCGGTTCAGCTCGCCATTCACCTGGACGAAGTCCAGCGGCTCGAACACCATCTCGATGTCGTGGGCGGGCAGCGTGTAGCTCAGCCGTGACGGCCCCTCCACCAGGGGGGTGACGGTCTCCGGGCCCTTGGACTGCA
The DNA here is from genome assembly GCF_008725655.1 of Marinihelvus fidelis. Taxonomy (NCBI): domain Bacteria; kingdom Pseudomonadati; phylum Pseudomonadota; class Gammaproteobacteria; order Chromatiales; family Wenzhouxiangellaceae; genus Marinihelvus; species Marinihelvus fidelis. The sequence continues at coordinate 272,730 of NZ_VYXP01000002.1, forward strand.
GGTAAACACGCAGGCCCGTGTCGGCTTCAAAACGCTGCAAACGGTCCAGGTCGTTGTCGGACAGCGGTTCCATGTGGCGAAACACCAGCGCGCATTCACTGTCGCCACAGCTGGCCTCGATCTGCGGCAACTGCGCGCGCGCCTCGAGTTCGCCCACGAGTTCTGAAATGGCGGGCAACCGTGACGCGACCGGATCGGCCAGCGTATGGCATTCATTCATGTCCATGACGAAACGGCCGTCGCGCTCACGAAAACCCACCAGTACCCGGCCCTTGGCCGGCACGTCCCGGACCGATAACCGGGCCTTACGGCGATAGTGCCAGCGCCCGGCGCTGAGCGGTGCGAGCGGTGATTCGGGCGCACCGGCGCCGGCCTCGTCCAGCATTGTGAACAGTCGCTGTTGTTTGAACGCGAGCTGGTCATCATCGTGCAGGTGCTGGAACGCGCAGGCGCTGCAGGTGCCGAAGTACGGGCAGCGCGGTGTGACGCGGCGGGCGCTGGCCTCGAGCACCTCCAGGGTCTCGGCCTGGCCACGAAACCGACGCCCGAACAGGTGCCGCGCCATGACCCGCTCACCCGGCAGACCGCCCCATACCCGCAGCTGGCGCTCATTGTGCGTGGCCAGCCCGGCGCCATGGCCGTCCAGCGCGGTGACCTCCGCTTCGAAGGGCTCAGCCGGTAGCCGCTGTTTCCGTCCCATGAGCCGCGTCAGCCCCGGTCCATCAGCGCGCGCATTTCGCGCACGGCCCGGTCGAGGCCGACAAACAGCGCACGCGCGACGATGGCGTGACCAATGTTCAGCTCCACCAACTCCGGAATGGCCACCATCGGCTGGACATTCTCGTAATGCAGGCCGTGCCCGGCGTTCACCTGGATGCCCAGGCCATGACCGTAGCGCGCAGCAACAGCCACCCGGGCCAGTTCATCGCGTTGCGTATCGCCGGCCGCGTCGGCGTAAGTGCCGGTGTGCAGTTCCACCACCGGCGCGCCACAGGCGGCGGCCGCATCCAGCTGGGCCCGGTCCGGGTCGATAAACAGCGACACGCGGATGCCCGCCGCGGCCAGGCGCTCGCAGGCCGCTTTCACCGCGGGCAGCTGCCCGGCCACGTCCAGGCCACCCTCAGTGGTCAGCTCCTGGCGCTTTTCCGGTACCAGGCAGACATCCGCGGGCTTATTGGCCTCGGCAATGGCGAGCATTTCCTCGGTGACCGCCATTTCCAGGTTGACGCGGGTGCTCACCTGCCGGCACAGCGCCTCGACCTCGGCGTCCTGGATATGACGGCGGTCTTCGCGCAGGTGCACGGTGATGGCGTCCGCGCCGGCCGCCTCCGCCACGCGCGCGGCCTCCAGCACCGAAGGGTAGTCGGTACCGCGGGCCATCCTGATGGTGGCGACGTGGTCGATATTGACACCCAGCAACATGGGTCTGCTCATGCGGATTCTTCCTCCAGGGTACGGCGCCCGGTTGGTTTCGATGGCCGGTATAGCGCATCGCTCGCCAGTGGCCGGTCGCCGAGGTGATGACGAATAACGGCGCGCATCATAGCGCGCAATCCGGGCAGGTGCTCGCCCTGCGGCTCGCCGGCTTCCAGTGCCATCAGGGCGGCGCCACTGACGACCCCCCGGTCGCTCGCGTCACGGTTGACGCGCACCGCGCCTTCACCCGGGTGGTAGACATAACTGGCCTCGAAGCGCAGCGGCGTGTCCGACCCGGCCTCGCAGGCCAGCGAGAGCCCGAAACCCGCCGCGTCCAGCAGGTTTTTCTCGAAAACACGAAGGGTAGCCTGGATGTTTTCGCCACCGGCAAGCGCCGCGACCGTACCGCGATAGTGCTCAAACAATTCGGGGTGAGGATCGCCGCGGTGGACCAGGCGGACCAGCAGTTCGTTGACATACAGCCCGCTGAACAGGGCGTCGCCCAGCAACGGCGGCGGCGCCGCCACCTGGTCCGCGCCGGTCAGCGTGGCCAGCTCACCGCGGCCCTGCCAACTGGCCAGCAGCGGCCGGAAGGGCTGCAACACCCCACGCCATCGTGACCGCGCGCCGCGCGCACCGCGGGCGACCACGCCGACACGGCCATGGTCACGGCTGAACATTTCCAGCAGCTGGCTGCTCTCACGGAACGCCCGCCCATGCAGGACGTAGGCCGGCTGCAGTTGAACTCTCGACATGCCCTGAACGATAGGCGCTTGAGTGTGGGGCAGCAACTGGTTTTGGCCTGTCGCGACACCCACGGGGGTTGCGGCTGACCACCGACGAGTGTTTATGATGAAGTCCGCACGAACCAAACGAACCGAATGACTGAAGAACGCCGCGCGCATGACCTGCCCGAAGGGCTGCCTCCCACACCCGATATCGATATTGATCGCCTGAAGGCAACGCTGCTGAAACTGGCCGAGTTCGGCTACGACGACAGCGTCAACGCGGTCAGTCGCCTGGGCTTCGGTGAGGCTGACATGGCGGCCCGTCGCTGGCTGATGGAACTCATGGAGGCCGAGGGGTTCAGCGCCCGCATGGACGGCGCTGGCAATGTCTATGGCCGCCTGGGACCGAAGGAAAAAGCCTCGGTCACCATGGGCTCACACCTGGATTCGGTGCCTTCCAGCGGCATTTTTGACGGTGCCCTGGGCGTCATCACCGCCCTCGAGATCCTGCGTACGTTCAAGGCGGCCGGAATCGAGCCTAACTGGCCGCTGGAACTGGTGGCCACCAGCGAGGAGGAAGGCCGTTTCGGCGGCATGCTCGGCGCCCAGGCCATCTCCGGCGACGTCACCCCGGAGTTCCTGATGGGCGCCCACGACGCTGACGGCAACCGCCTGGCCGATGCCATGACCGCGGCCGGGCTGCCGCCGCTGGGCGCACTGGAGGCCCGCCGCCCGCCGTCGAGCATGCGCGCGTTCATCGAATTGCACATCGAGCAGGGCCCGGTGCTGGACACCGTCGGCAAGACCATCGGCGTGGTGGAGTCGATTTCCGGCGTGTGGAAGTGGATCATCCACCTGCGCGGCAAGGCCGACCACGCCGGCACCGCACCCATGGACATGCGCTCCGACGCCTTCATGGGCCTGGCCGACTTTGCCCACGCCATCCCCCGCATCATCGACGAGCACGGCACCGACAAGTCGCGGCTCACGGTGGGCAAGGTTGAGTTGAAACCCGGCAACCCGCACACCATCCCCGGCGAGGCGATCTTCACACTGGTCGGCCGCGACAGCGACGCCCAGGTCATGCGCGAGTTGCAGGACGCGTGCAACCGCTCATTGTCGGCCATCGCCCGGCGGCACGGGCTGCGCTTCGAGTATGAGCAGGTCAGCTGGCTCGACCCGATGGACTGCAGCGGCCGCATCACCGACCTGTTCGACACGCTGGCGGCCCGGCGTGGCCTCAGCTACCAGCGCATGCCCAGTGGCGCCGGTCACGACACCCAGTTCCTGACGCGGATCACCGACGCCGGGATGATTTTCGTGCCCTCCGTGGGTGGTGTCAGCCATGCGCCGGATGAACTCACCCATTGGGAGGACATCGAGACGGGCGCCCAGCTGCTGGCCGATGCCGCCTGGATACTGGCCCACGAACCCGGCTGAACCAGTGGCCGGACGGCCCGGCACAGACCGCCACCGGGTTTGAAGGGCCGCTATGGGTTTGTTAGGATGATCGCTTGCCCCGCTTGACTGGTTCACGCGGGGCTTTTTCGTTTTTGGGCCGTAACAACGGCGGAACCGGCGAAGCCTGGTTCCCCCTGACTGGAGAGGATGTGCACCCCGAAGGTGACACGACAAGCAGGCTTCGCCGACAGGCGTGGCCCGTCATGCTATTGCTGGGCCTGTGCCTGCTGGTTACCCCGGCACTGGCGCTGGAACTGGCCGTCACCGACGACGGTCGTACGGCCGGCTACCTGACCCTGGGCTGGGATGCCGACGGCGACGTCGAACTGCAGCAACGCGGCGCTGGTGGCGACTGGGTGACTATCTATCGCGGCCCCGACGCCGCCACCACCCTGTCCGGCCTGGCCAACGGCGAGATCACCTGGCGCGCACGAACAGTCTCCAACAACGGCGCCACGACCGGCGCCTGGGGCCCGACCCTGAGTATCCAGGTCGCCCACCACGCCATGGGCCGGGCACTGGCTGTCTTTATCACCGGTGCGGTCATGTTCCTGGTCCTGCTGGCCTGCATTGTCATGCCATGGCGTGAAAAGGAATCCAGCGCATGAATCCGGACGCCGTACTCTCGACACCCATAGCCGTCACCATCGTCGTGGTGTTCAGCGTACTGTGGGTCGCGCTCGGCTGGTGGCTGGGCCGCGCCAACCGCTCGCTGGAAGACTACATGCTGGCCGGGCGCCATGTCGGCATGGGCCTGGCCACGGCCACCGCCATGGCTACCTGGGTCACGGCAAACACCACGATGACGGCACCGCAACTGGCCTACCAACTGGGTATCTGGGGCATGGTGGGTTACTCGCTGGGCGCAGTCGGCCTGCTGCTGTTCGCGCCGATGGCGAAACGAATCCGGGAAATGATTCCCAACGGCTATACCAGCGGTGACTTTATCCGGGTGCGCTATGGCAAGTTCGCCTGGCGGGTGTTCCTGTTGATTTCGCTGTTCTACGCGCTCGGCTGGCTGGTCAGCCTGGCCATGGCCGGCGGTATCCTGGTCGAGTCCCTCAGCGGCATACCCTATGCCTGGGGCATGACCGTCATCGTCGTGACATGCACGCTGTATACGGTGTTTGGCGGGCTGCGTGCGGTCATCGGTACCGACTTCGTGCAGACCGTGATTATCCTGGTGGGGCTGGCGTTGCTGGCCGGCCTGGTCATTACCGAGGTCGGCTTCGAGCCGATGCACCAGCGGCTGGCTGAAGAGCGCCCGGGCCTGCTGAACCTGCTGCTGCCGGCCTCGCTGATGTTCCTGTTCAACAACCTGTTTTTCGGTGTCGGTGAAATTTTCCATTCCAATGTCTGGTGGTCGCGGGCGTTTGCGTTCGGGGAAGGCGTGGGATTCCGCGCCTACCTGCTGGCCGGCCTGATGTGGCTGCCGGTGCCCATCGTTGCAGGGTTTATTGCCCTGGCGGCGCCCGTGCTGGGCGTCAATGTGCCTTCGCCGGACATGGTCGCGCCGCTGGTCGCCGCGCACCTGATGGGCGAAGTAGGCGCGATCGTGGTGTTCATCGTCGTGTTTGCCGCCCTGGCGTCCAGCCTTGACTCATTGCTGGCGGCGACCTCGGACCTGCTACTCAACGATATTTACCGTGGTCACCTGCGACCGGCCGCCACAGACGTGGAACTGCGCCGCGCCGCGGCATGGATCATCGTTGCACTGGGCGCGCTGGCCTGGGCGCTGGCCATGCCGCGGGTCAATACGCTGGCGGCCCTGCTCTACCTGACCGGCGCCTTTGTAGCCAGCACCATCTGGCCGATTGTCTTTGGGCTGCGCTGGCGTCGCGGCAGCGGCGCGGGCGCGTCGGCGGCGATGATCCTGGGCACAGCCTGCGGGCTCATCGCCTATAACGTCATCGGTTTTTACGTGGCGGCACTGGTATCGGCGGCGGTATCGCTGCTGGTGACCGCCGTCACGTTCTGGTTCAGTCGCCAGCGTTTTGCGTTCCGCGAACTGGCCGCAACCCGGGCGGCGGGGCCATGATGCTGTCCGCCGCCGGCCTCACATTCCTGGTTATCACCGCCCTGGCGGCGGTGGTGATCTCGCCTTTCATCCTGATCGCACTCCTGGTCAACGACCTGAGGAAGAAATCATCATGGTAAACATGGCCACCGAGGATTCGGTGACATTCGACCCGGACCTGCCCGACGTCTACGGCGACGCGCAGCCCAAGCAACTGTTGCGCACCATCATCGAGGAACACGAGCAGCTCCAGACGCTGGCCAACCGGCACGTGATCTCGTCCGGCCAGTTCAGCCGCGACGTCATGTTGCAACTGTTCCGGCTGGCGGCGAAGTTTGAGTGCAATCCGGAGCGTTTCAACTCACCGCTGGCGGGCAAGCTGCTGATCAGCGCGTTCTACGAACCGTCGACGCGCACGCGGCTGTCGTTCGAGAGCGCCTGGCACCGCCTGGGCGGCGACATCATGTCCATCGCCGACCGCTCCACCACCGGCATCGCCAAGGGCGAGTCCTACGCGGACGTGGCCGAGATGTTCAACAACTACGGCGACTGCGTGGTGCTGCGCGATTCCGACCCCGAGGCCGTCTACCAGATGGCCCGTAGCCTGCGCATACCGATCATTAATGCCGGCAACGGCATCATGGAGCACCCGACCCAGGCCCTGGCCGATGTCTACACCATCCTGAAGTGGCGCCCGGAGCTGCTGACCGACGACGCCAAACCGATTCGCATCGGCGTGGTGGGCGTGCCCAAGCGCATGCGCACCGTGCGCAGCCTGCTGACTTTGCTGTCACAGTTCTCCGACATCATCGAGGAGCTGGTGGTCATTTCCGACCGGCCGGCCAAAACGGCCTTCGCCGACGGCCAGCTCGAGGCCCTGGAAGAAGCGGGCCTGAACGTGCGCCTGTCCAATGAACTGGACGGTGAACTACCGGAGTTGGACGTCGTGTACATCAACGCCATCGCCTGGGTGAAGAACGCCCGTGAAGTGATGGGCAACGCGTTCAGGCTCGATGACCAGTCGCCCCTGAAAGAGGGCGCCATCATCCTGCACCCGCTGGCCCGCGGCCCGGAGCTGGACGTGTCGCTCGATACCACGCCGCACAATTGGTACTTCGCGCAGGCCCGCGGCGCCGTGTTCGTGCGCAAGGCCCTGCTCACCTGCATGACCCAGCGCACCGAGCGGGTCATGGACGTCGTTTGAGGAATAACTGAATTTATGTGTGGAATCGCAGGCATTTACCATCGCGACCGGCAGCGCCCGGTCGATTCCCAATTGCTCGCCAACATGGCGGCGATCCAGTATCACCGTGGCCCGGACAACTTCGGCGTGCAGGTGATGGATGAACGCGGCGTGGGCTTTTCCCACGCCCGGCTCAGCATCATTGACCTGGACGAGGAGCGGGCCTGCCAGCCCTTCGTGTCCGACGACCGCAAGCGCCTGCTGGCGCACAATGGCGAGTTCTATGACTTCAAGCGGCTGCGCGCCGACCTGACCAGCCGCGGTGCCACCTTTCGCACCAAGAGCGACTCGGAACTGGTGCTTCACCTGTTCCCTCGCTTCGGCCTGGATCGTACGCTGGAGGAGCTCCGGGGCGAGTTCGCCTTCGCCATGTACGACGACGAGGAGGACGCGCTGTATCTTGTCCGCGACCGTTTCGGTATCAAGCCCTTGTACTGGACCAACACGGGCGACTCCATTGTCTTCGGCTCCGAACTGAAAGTTCTGTTCGCCGACCCGGGAGTGAACCGCCGTTTCAGCGAGGAAGGCCTGCTGCACCAGCTGATCCAGGTCTTGGTGCCCGGCAGCACGGCGTTTGAAGGCGTGCACCAGGTCAAGCCGGGGCACTTCCTGAAAATCCGCCGCCGCGACGGCGGCTTCCAGGTCGAGGAGCGGCGCTACTGGGACCTGGAGTTCCCGAACGCCGCCGACCACCAGAACGACCGCGACGAGGCCGACAGCGTGGAGGCCGTTCGCGCCGGCCTGGTCGAGGCCGTCAACCTGCGCCTGGAGGCCGACGTGCCGGTAGGCTGTTATCTATCCGGCGGCATCGACAGCTGCGCCATCCTGGGCCTGTCCGCCGCGGCGCGCCAGGACCCGGTGAAGGCCTTCACCATCGGTTTCGACGACACGGCCTACGACGAGACGCCGATTGCCCGGCAGATGGCCGACGCCACCGGCGCCGACCAGGAGGTCCTGACGCTCAAGGCTGAGGACCTGTATGGCCATTTCGAGCGCACCCTGTGGCACACCGAGCGCACCATCTATAACACCCTGGGCGTGGCCAAGCTGCTGATGAGCCGCCGCGTACGCGACATCGGCTACAAGGTGGTGCTGACCGGCGAGGGCTCGGACGAACTGTTCGCCGGCTACCCGTCGTTCCGCCGCGACCTGTTCCTGCATGGCCTGCCGGACCTGCCGCCGGACGAACGACGCCAGTGGGAATCGATGCTGGGTGAGAGCAATGCCCTGTTCAAGGGTGCGATGCTGTCCGAGGACGAGGTCGACGACCCGGCCCTGACTGCCGCCATCGGCTTTACCCCCAGCTGCCTGCAGCCCTGGTTGGCCTGCACGCCCACGGCGCGCGGCCTGATGCTGCCGGAGTTGCGCGAGCGCCTGGCCGGCTACCACCCCGGCACGGCGATCGCCGATGCGCTGGACGCGGGCATGGTCGAAGACCGCCACCCACTGGACCGCGCCCAGTACGTCTGGGCCAAGACCATGCTGGAGGGCCAGATCCTGACCTGGGGCGGCGACCGCGTCGACATGGCCAACTCCATGGAGGCCCGCCCGGCATTCCTGGACCATCACCTGGCGGAGACCGCCGTCAACATCCCGCCACTGCACCGCATCCGCGAGCGCCGCGAGAAACACGTCCTGCGCGAGGCGATGAAGGGCCTGCTGCCGAAAGTGCTTTATGAGCGTGAAAAATTCGCTTTCATGGCGCCGCCGGCGCACACCGACCCGGGCAAGTGGAACTCGATGATGGCGCTGGCTGAACAGCACCTGTCCCATGAGGCCATTGGTCGCGCGGGCATCCTGGATGCGGCCGCAGTGGACACGATGCTGGCAGAAGCCTCGGCAACGGAAACGTCTCGGGCCCGCAAGGTCCAGCTGGACGCCATCATCAACCACGCGCTGGGTGTTCAGATCCTGCACCGTGAGTTCATCCAGGGTGACATTCCCGCGAAAGCCGCGGCAATGGCCGAAGAACTGGGCTGGAAGGTCGCGGCCTGAGTTGCCGCAAGGCGCCGGGCCGTTGACTGGCCCGGCGTGAAAGTCCTGCTTAGGGCTATTCGTCGAAGCCCATGCGCTCCATGGCCCGCTCGCTGCGTGACCAGTCCTTGGCCACCTTGACCCAGGTCTGCAGGAAAACTTTCTCGTCGAGAAATTCTTCCATCGCCTTGCGCGCCTGCTGGCCCACCTGTTTGAGCACCTGCCCGCCCTTGCCGATGACAATCTGCTTCTGGCTGTCACGCTCGACCCAGATAATCGCGCCGATACGCACCATGCCGCCCTCGCGCTTGAAGTGCTCGATCTCCACGTTCAGGGCATACGGCAGTTCCTGGTGCAGGCGCAGCGTCAGCGCCTCGCGCAGCAGTTCCGCGGCCAGGAAGCGCTCGCTGCGATCGGTGATCTGGTCCTCGTCGTAGAACGGCATCGAGAATGGCAGCAGGTCCATCAACCGCTTCTCGACATCGGCCACACCATCGCCCTTCAGCGCAGAGATCAGGAAGACCTCGTCCCAGTCCCCTTCCGCACTGGCTTCGGTGACGTAGGCCAGCAATTCCTGCTTGTGCTCGACCTCGTCGACCTTGTTGATGACCAGGAACACCGGGATATCGAGCGCCGACAGCATCTTCGCGATCTTGCGATCCTGGCGCGTCAGCCTGCCGGCTTCGAGCAGGAACAGCACGGCCTCGACATCACGGAAGGTCGCCAGCGCCACCCGGTTCATGTACTGGTTCAGCGCCCGACCACCGGACTGGTGGATGCCCGGCGTGTCCAGGTACACCACCTGGCCCTGCGCCGTGGTCTTGATGCCGGCCACGCGCTGGCGCGTGGTCTGCGGTTTATGCGTAACGATGCTGACCTTCTGCCCAAGAATCTGGTTCAGCAGCGTCGATTTGCCCACGTTCGGGCGGCCAATCAGGGCGACGTAGCCAAAACGGTAGTCGCTGTCTTCACCGCCTTCGGGCGGCAACTGGAAATCAATGGGGTCCATCAGGAAGCACCTTCACATTCATCGAGCACCTGCCGCGCCGCGGTCTGCTCCGCGCCACGACGGCTGCGGCCACTGGCCGAGGCATCGAAGCCCGAATCCGGCAGCCGGCAGCGGACGTGAAACAGTTTTGCGTGATCAGCGCCCTCCTCGCCGACCAGGGTGTACTCCGGCAGCGGGCGCCCGCGGGCCTGCAGCCATTCCTGCAGGCGGGTTTTCGGATCTTTCAGGTCTTCGCCATCCGGCAGCGCGTCGATCACGGGGTCGAAGATCGCCCGGACCACGCGCTCGGCGGCGTCGAAGCCGGCATCCATGTACACCGCGCCGATGATGGCCTCGAGCACATCGGAAAGAATCGACGCACGACGGTGACCGCCGGTATGCAACTGGTCGCGGCCCAGCCGCATATGCTCACCCAGGCCGATGTCACGGGCCACCCGCGCCAGTGTTTCCTGCCGAACCACGCGGGAGCGCAGCCGGCTCAGCGAGCCTTCATCATCACCCGGCCGAACCTCGAACAGGCGCCGCGATACCACTAGCGCCAGCACCGAGTCGCCCAGGAACTCCAAGCGCTCGTAGTTGCGTGCGTCGAGGCTGCGATGCGTCAACGCCTCGAGCAGCCACTCAGGCCGCTCGAAGCGATGGGGAATTCCGGGAATTTCGTCAGGCCGTGCGGGCATGGGGTCGTGTTCCGGTGGCCCCGGCACGCGCCGAGGTCAGTTCGATAATTGCGCCGTTCGGTCGAACGAAGCGACCACGTCCAGGTTACCGATCACCGGTTTTCGGACCTCGTACTGGACACGGATCTGCACACCGTTGTTGCGGACAATCTTGACGTTCTCCGCCTTGACGTTGTTGTTGGAATAGCTGACCCACAGGCGGTTCAGGAACTTGTCCTTGAGCTCAAACGGTGTGTACCTGGCGCTACCGGGCTCCTTGGAGATGCCGTCCATCGCGCTGACAACGGAGTAATACTCGAGATAGATCGGCGTAATCCGCATGCCCAGGTAGACAAAGAACACCACCATCGACAACACGATCAGAAATCCGATCAGGCTCATCCCACCCTGTTTACGCACCCTCATGATCCCCTTCCTCAAAGTTCTTGTATAAGTCTATGTTATCCCGCTTGCTGGTGGATTGCACATATCCGCGGGTTAATCGATACCCTCTCCAACGCGGCCCCAGTCTGCGCAACCCTTGTTCAGGTCGAAGTTCAGCCAGATACCTACCGCGCGGCCCACCAGGTTCTCTTCCGGCACGTAACCCCATTCGCGGCTATCGTTACTGCGGTCGCGGTTGTCGCCCATCATGAAGTAATGCCCCTCGGGCACTTCCCATTGGCCGTTTCTGCCGGAAATGCCGTTGTGAATGAGGATATCGTGGCGGGTGTTACCCAAATCTTCCCGGTAGCGCATGGCATCGCGCCGCGGCGTGCTGCACTTCACTTCGCTGCTGACATAAGGCGCGCCACCCTGCTCTCCAACTTCTTCACCATTGATGAACAGGCGTTTGTCGCGATAGGCCACGGTATCGCCCGGCAGGCCGACTACGCGCTTGATGAAATTGACGCCGGGGTCGACAGGGTAACGGAATACCACGACATCGCCGCGCTCCGGCTCGCCAATGGGCACGACCTTCTTGTTCAGCACGGGCAGGCGCAGGCCATAGGAAAACTTGTTGACGACGATGAAGTCACCAATCAGCAGCGTCGGGATCATCGACCCCGAGGGAATCTTGAATGGCTCGAACAGGAACGACCGGAAAACCAGCACCGCGAACAGGATCGGAAACAGCGACCGTGAATATTCCACCGCCACCGGCTCGTTGACCTCGGCCTGGCCGGCCCGGGCCGCGCGGTCGGCGCGCTTTTGCCGGAACAGCAGCGTGTCGGCCGCCCAGATCAGGCCGCTCAACAGGGTCAGCACCACGAGTACCAGGGCAAAATCCAGGTTCATTGTTATTCCTCTTTAGTTCTTGTCCTGCTGGAGCACCGCCAGGAAGGCTTCCTGAGGAATCTCCACGCGGCCGACCTGCTTCATGCGCTTCTTGCCGGCTTTCTGCTTTTCCAGCAGCTTGCGCTTGCGCGTGACGTCACCACCGTAGCACTTGGCGGTGACATTCTTGCGCAACGCCTTGACCGTGGCACGGGCGATCACCTGCGAGCCCAGCGCGGCCTGGATCGCGATATCGAACATCTGCCGCGGAATGAGCTCCTTCATGCGTTCCGCCAGCTCGCGGCCGCGACGCTGGGCCTGTTCGCGATGCAGGATCAGGCTGAGCGCGTCGACCTTTTCCTGGTTGATCAGGATATCGACACGGACGAACGGCCCGGCCTCGAAGCGCTTGAAGTGGTAGTCAAACGAGGCGTAGCCGCGACTGACCGATTTCAGGCGGTCGAAAAAGTCGAGCACGACTTCGGACATCGGCAGCTCGTACTGGATATTCACCTGTCCGCCCAGGTACTGCATGCCTTTTTGCATGCCGCGTTTTTCCTCGCACAGGCCGATCACGGCGCCCACGTAGTCCTGTGGCACCAGGATATTGGCCTCGATGATCGGCTCGCGGATCTCGGCGATCTTGTTCACCGGGGGCAGGCTGGCCGGGTTCTCCAGGCTGATGACCTCGCCGTCGGTCATTTCGATCTCGTAGATCACCGTGGGCGCGGTGGTGATCAGCTCGACGCCGTACTCGCGTTCCAGCCGTTCCTGGACGATGTCCATGTGCAGCAGGCCCAGGAAGCCACAGCGGAAACCGAATCCCAGCGCCTCGGACGTTTCCGGCTCAAACTGCAGGGCCGCGTCGTTAAGCTGGAGCTTCTCCAGCGCTTCGCGCAGGTCGGCAAAATCGTCGGCATCGGTAGGGAACAGACCGGCGAATACGCGCGGCTGCATGGTGCGGAAGCCCGGCAGCGGCGCATCCGCCGGCTTGCCCGCGTGGGTAATGGTGTCACCCACGGGCGCGCCGTGCACGTCCTTGATGCCGGCCACCAGGAAGCCCACTTCGCCGGCCTCCAGGGTATTGGTGGGCTTTCGCTTGGGCGTGAACACGCCCACCTGCTCGACCTGGTGCTGGTCACCCAGCGACATCAGGCGGATCTTGTCACGCTTGGACACACGCCCTTCCATGACACGAACCAGGGAAATAATGCCCAGGTAGTTGTCGAACCAGGAGTCGATGATCAGCGCCTTCAGGGGCGCCTCGCGATCACCTGACGGTGGCGGCACCTTGGCCACCAGTTCCTCGAGCACATCCTGCACGCCGTTGCCCGTCTTGGCGCTGACGGCCAGTGCATCCTGCGCCTCGATGCCGATGATGTCCTCGATCTCGGTCTTGACCCGGTCCGGCTCGGCCGACGGCAGGTCGATCTTGTTCAGCACCGGGATGACCTCCAGGCCGAGTTCGACAGCCGTGTAGCAATTGGCGACACTCTGCGCCTCCACGCCCTGGGCCGCGTCCACCACCAGCAGTGCGCCCTCACAGGCGGCCAGCGACCGGGACACCTCGTAGGAAAAGTCCACGTGCCCCGGCGTGTCGATGAAATTCAGCTGGTAGGTCTGGCCGTCCGCCGCGGCGTAGTCCAACGTCACGCTCTGGGCCTTGATGGTAATGCCGCGTTCGCGCTCGATGTCCATGGAGTCGAGCACCTGGTCCAGCATTTCACGCTCGGTCAGGCCACCGCAGATCTGGATGAAACGGTCGGCCAGCGTGGATTTCCCATGGTCGACATGGGCGATGATGGAAAAATTGCGGATGTATTTCTGGTCCATGGTGACGCATCAGGCGGCGAAATTCGGCCGGGAACTAGGGTTGGCTGTGGCGCCGGGGCGCCGTTACAAAAAGGCCACCCGCCAGGCGGGCGGGTGGCCTTACTGTTCATCCGGTCATTATAACCGATGGCGACTCAATCCATGTCACCCTCGTCCGGGGTGTAGGCCAGGAACGAGGTATTGCCATTGCGCCAGACACGCAGGGCCACCGCCCGCCCTTCGGGCAGGTCTTCGACGATGTCCTGGAAATCGTCAACGCCATCGATCGGGCGAGTGTTGATCATCAGGATCAGGTCACCGGGGCGAATCCCGGCCCGCCATGCCGCGGCGCTTTCGACCTCGGCCACCAGCACACCCCCTTCAGGGGCTTCGGCCCGCCGGCGGCGGTCTTCACCCAGGTTTTCGACGGCCAGGCCCAGCACGTTGCTGCTCGCCGGCTCCTCTTCCTCGTCACCCAGCAGCGTTTGCTCGTCTTCCTCAAGCGCGTGCAATACGACATCAAACTCGCGCTCACGGCCGTTGCGACTGACCAGCACGGTGGCCTCGGTGCCGGGCGGGTTGGCGCCCACCAGCGGCGGCAGGTCGTTCCAGGTTTCGATCGACTGGCCGTTGAAGGCCAGGATGATGTCACCCGGCTCAATGCCGGCCTCTTCCGCGGCGCTGTCGTCGGTCACGTCGTTGACCAGCGCACCCACGGGGCGATCCAGGTCCAGGGCCTCGGCCAGCTCTCGGGTCACTTCGCCCACCTGCACGCCCAGCAGGCCACGGCGCACGGTGCCATGTTCGCGCAACTGCGAGGTCGTGCTGACCGCAACATCGGCCGGAATGGAGAACGACAGGCCGATATAGCCGCCACTGGAGCTGAGAATCCACGAATTCACACCCACCACCTGGCCGTCCATGTTCAGCAGCGGGCCGCCGGAGTTGCCGCGATTAATGGCCACGTCGGTCTGGATGAACGGCACGTAGGCCTGGTTGGCATTGCTGCGCCCGGTGGCGCTGACGATACCGGCAGTCACGCTCTGGTCGAAGTTGAATGGTGAGCCGATGGCAATCACCCATTCGCCCTGGCGCAGGGCGCCCGAATCACCCCACTCCAGTGCCGGCAGGTTGGCAGCCTCGATCTTCAGAAGAGCGATATCACTGAGCGGGTCGGAACCGACCAGTTCGGCCTCGAACTCGCGCCGGTCGGCCAGGCGCACGATAATCTCGTCCGCGCCGTCAACCACGTGATGATTGGTCACCACGTAGCCACTTTCGTCAACGATGAAACCGGAACCCGCGCCGGACCGGTCCGGCTGGGAGAACCCGCGCCCATCCGGGGTGCCGAAGAAGCGACGGAAAAATTCGGGCACGTCTTCCTGTCCGTACGGCGACGGTTGTGCGTCCGGGTCGGTGTTTTGCTGGCGCAACTGGTTTTCGGCCTGGTCGCCAAACTGCGTGACCCGAATATTCACGACCGCCGGGCCGACATCCTCAACCAGCTCGGTGAAATCGGGCAGGCCGGTGACCCGGGCCTGGGCCGCGGCGGCCATCAGCAAGGCGGCGCCCAGCGCCAGCATACGCATTACGTTCTTTTCCATTTTCACGGTTGTCCTCTTCGTGAATTCAGGCTTGGATGAATCTTCAATGGTGGTTGGTGACCGCACAATCAAGCACCGGCGTGGCCACGGCCCTGATCTCGATACCCAGTGGCTCGAGCGAGCCCGGCAGCCGTCTGCGCGCCCACAGCAGCGCCACGCTGGCCGCGAGCAGGCCGGCAATGCCAGTTACGATGTCTGCCACGGCGCCATCGGTCGAAGGCGGCAGGACCAGCGCTGCGCAAAATGCCCCCGCCAGGCCAGCCAGCAATGGCAGGGCAAACAGCTGTGCGGTCATGGCCAGGAAACGGTGCTCCGGGATACACAGCCACACCGGGTCGCCCGCTCTCGCGGTCACCGTGTTAGCCAGGCTGAGTTCAACCGGCTCACAACGTAACAGGCGCCCGAAAAGACCGGCACCGCAGCCCTTTCCGGCATCGCAGGCGGTGCAACCTGACTGCCCACCAACGCGGACGATGGCCCGGTCATCGACCACGGCCACCACCCTGCCCTGCTGTTCGATCATGGCAACTCGGGCAGTTCGGAAAAGGCCTTGCCGATGCGCTTGACGGTCAGCGGCGGCACTTCGCCGATGGCGGTCACCATGCGGCCGTCGACGACTTCCGTCCAGGCGTTGGTGGTGCCCATGCGGCTCAGCCCGCCCGCGTCGGCGCGCTCGCCAGCACCGGATTCGATGTACACGGACACCGCGGCCAGGCCGTCACTGTAGACCCAGTGGGTCAGCTCGCCGCCACCGGCGCCGGGTTCACTGGCCCGTGCCACCAGCTGGTAGCCCGGCGGCAGGCCCATCGGCGCCAGCGGGGTGTCGATGACCGGCCCCGGTTTCGGTGCCGGGGACATGGGGTCACGCTGACCCAGCTCGATGAACTCTTTCTCTGCAGTACCGGATTTCAACTCGGCCACATCAACCTGGTCGCCAGTACGCAACTCGGTAAACACCAGCTTGGCCAGCAGTTTGTGCTTGGGGTTGAACAACACCCAGCGCAGCAACAGGCCGGAGTCTTCATCCAGCCACAGGTCGTAGCCATTGCGGTACTGGTCCTGCGGCACGATGCGCACCTGCTGCCCTACCCGGCCGGCGACACGGTCCTTCTTGCCCAGTTCGAAACGGTAATGCCGCTGCACCTTCCGGAAGGCCTCGACGTCGAACTCGGGGAACACGGAACCTGTGGCCAGTGCGGCCTTCATGCCCGGGTCTTCCTCACCCAGCGCGCAACGCACGCCATTGCCGTCACGGATCACCTCGCGGTGTGGGCCGGAAATCGACACCATGCGCTCGTGCACTTCACCATCGGTGTTGACATGGGTGATCCGCATCGTATCGACGTCTTCGTCGCGGACATAGACAAACGTGCCCTGGTAGCTCATCTCGCGCATGGCGGTGGCCATGCGTTCAAGCCATACCCGGGCCTCGTCACTGGTGTCCGGACCGGCATGCGCGGGCGCTACGGACAGCGCCAGCAGCATGACCAGCAGGAACCTCATGGTCATCAGGGAATTCAGTTCTGCGGGGTCTGCGAATCGACCGCGCCGGTGACCGGCGTGTCGGCGGCGTCTTCACCGGCCGCACCGTCTTCGGCCTGGTCAGCCTGCGCGGTCGACGCGGTGACCATGGGCACGTAGGAGACGAACCCCTGGCGCCCGACCGTGCCGGCGGCCCGGTTATGGCGCAGAAGGTAGCCATTCAGGCGCTGGCGTGCTTCAGCCTGGCCGTTGAACGAGGCCGGCTGCGACTCCGGCATGACGCCGAGCGGGTTGGGGCTGGCAAACGGCTGCGCGGGCTCGGTGGCCGGCGTGGTGCCCGGCGTGACGCCATTGACCGTCAGCAACACGGCCATGACCGCAACCGATGCCGCGATGGCGAACCCGGACGCCGGCTTCAGCCATGTCGGTACGCGCCTGGCCGGGGCCTGTTCGGCAGCCGCCTCGGCCGCCATTTCAGCATCGACCCGGTCCAGGTCGACGGTCAACCGGCACAGGGCCAGTTCGCCGCCCTGGCGCCGCATGCAGTCGCGGATCAGGTGATACCGCTCCCACGTTGTGCTCATTTCCGGATCCGACCCCATCCTGCGGGCGACGAACTTCGCGGTGTCCTGCGACATTTCGCCATCCATCAGGCTGGAAAGGTGTTCCAAGGTGTCCTTGTTCATAAACTGTCTGCCTACCCGTGCCTATTGGGTGATTAAAATCTATTGTGCCCCGGTGCTATTGACCATGAACCAGGGGCTTAAGTTTCTCGTCGATCGCTTCGCGTGCCCGGAAAATGCGTGAACGGACGGTGCCGATCGGGCATTCCATGGTCGTGGCGATCTCGTCATAACTCATGCCTTCGATTTCCCGCAGGATGATCGCGGTCCGCAGATCCTCCGGCAGTTCGGCGATGGCGTCATAGACGGTGCGCTCGATTTCCTCGCGCATCAGCTCGTTTTCGGGTGTACCCCGTTCCTTGAGCCGGCTGTCCATGTCGTACTGTTCCGCGTCGTTGGCGTCGATATCGCTGGCCGGCGGACGGCGGTTGCGCGCCACCAGCCAGTTCTTCGCCGTGTTGATGGCGATACGGTACAGCCAGGTATAGAACGCACTGTCACCACGGAACTTGCCAATGGCGCGGTAAGCCTTGATGAAGGCCTCCTGCGCCACGTCCTGCGCTTCCGCACCATCCGACACGTAACGCGAAACAAGGCTGACGATCCGGTGCTGGTACTTGCGGATCAGCAGGTCGAAGGCGGTCTTGTCGCCCTTCTGCACCCGCTCGACCAGCAGCTGGTCCACCTGGGCCTCGCCAAGCTTCTGCTCGTCGCCATTGTCCTGCTCGCCATCATTGGCGCGCGCCTTGTCGCTCATCTGCACTCCCCCGGAGCGACCCGTATCCCCGGCCCCAAAAGGCCCGGGCGTTGCCGTCCGTACGCTTTGCGAGGATATCATGCGGCTCCCCCACTCGTTATTCGTTGCATTCGCGTTACCTTCCAGGAATCGCTGCTTTGCTCTGACCGGGCGTGTGGCCGCAAGTTCCCGAATCGGGCGACCTCGTTTCCCACCCGGTCGATGCCTGTACGCCCATGTCCGGCAAATGCGATAATGCGCGGCTTTCCGAATTAACGAACACGCTGGGGGTTCAGCATGGATTTTCTCCGCTCTCTGGGTATCAACGACGACAACCCGGGTGCCTGCTTCGGCAACACCGAATATTCTTCCACCACCGACGCCGGGCAGGTTGAAAGCATCAACCCGTCTACCGGCGAAGTGATTGGCCGGGTCTGGTCCGCGTCCGAAGCCGACTACGAAAAGGTCATGGCAAAAGCCGTTGAAGTGGCCGCCGAGTGGCGCACCGTCCCGGCCCCGCAGCGCGGTGAAGCCATCCGCCTTTGCACCGAGGCCCTGCGCCAGCACAAGGATGCCCTGGGCAGCCTGGTCAGCCTGGAGATGGGAAAGATCAAGGCCGAGGGCGACGGCGAAGTGCAGGAGATGATCGATATCGGCGATTTCGCCGTCGGCCAGTCGCGCATGCTCTACGGCAACACCATGCATTCGGAGCGCCCACTGCACCGCATGTACGAGCAGTGGCATCCGCTGGGCGTGGTCGGCGTGATCTCCGCGTTCAACTTTCCGGTGGCCGTATGGGCCTGGAACTCTTTCCTGGCGGCCATCTGCGGCAACGCCACCGTGTGGAAGCCGTCGCCGAAGGGTGCGCTGTGCTGCGTGGCGGTGCAGAACATCTGCAACACGGCGCTTGAGGACGGTGGCTTCCCGCCGATCTTCCTGAGCTTTATCGAGGACGGCAATGCACTGGCCGAACGCTTCGTCGACGACCGCCGCGTCGCCCTGATGTCGTTCACGGGCTCCACCGCGGTGGGCCGCCAGGTGGGTGAGCGCGTTGCCGCGCGCATGGGCAAGAGCCTGCTGGAACTGGGCGGCAACAATGCCCTGATCCTGGACGCCTCGGCCGACCTGAAGATGGCCATCCCCGGCATTGTCTTTGGCGCCGTCGGCACGGCCGGCCAGCGTTGCACCACCACGCGCCGCCTGTTCGTGCACGACTCCATTTTTGACGAAGTGAAGTCCATCCTGGCCGACGCCTATGGCCAGGTGCGCATTGGCAACCCGTTGGACGCGTCCACGCTGATGGGCCCGCTCACCGACGCCGCCAGCGTCGCCCGCTACGAGGCCGCCGTGGCCGCGGCCGTCGAGGCCGGTGGCGAGGTACTGTTCGGTGGCAAGGCCATCGACGGCCCAGGCTTCTTCGTCGAGCCGGCCCTGATCGTGGCGCAGAACGACTGGGACATCGTCCAGGACGAGACCTTCGCGCCGATCCTGTACGTGATTCCGTTCAGCGACCTGGACGACGCCATCGGCATGCAGAATGACGTCAAACAGGGCCTGTCCTCGGCCATCTTCACCAACGACATCCGCAACGCCGAGCGTTTCCTGGCGGCGACGGGTTCGGACTGCGGGATCGCCAACGTCAACATCGGCACCTCCGGCGCCGAGATCGGCGGCGCCTTCGGCGGTGAAAAAGAAACCGGCGGCGGCCGCGAATCCGGCTCCGACGCCTGGAAGGCCTACATGCGCCGGCAGACGAACACCATCAACTGGGGTTCTGAGTTGCCGCTGGCACAGGGGATCAAGTTCGACCTGTAGGCGGTAGGCGTGAGGAGGAAGGCGGAAGGAGTGGAGATGTCGTGTTTGGTGTGATTCGCAAGGCGTTGTTTCAGCTGCCGGCTGAGAAGGCGCATGAACTGGCGCTGGAAGGGCTGGCGAAGAGTCATGCGCTGGGCGCGGCGAAAAGGATGTATCCGCGTGTCGACGCGCCGCTGCGGGTCATGGGGCTGGAGTTCGCCAACGGCGCCGGCCTGGCAGCCGGCATGGACAAGAACGGCGACTATATCGACGCGCTGGGCGACCTGGGTTTCGGCTTTATCGAGGTCGGCACCGTGACGCCGCGGCCGCAGCCGGGCAACCCCAAACCGCGCATCTTCCGCCTTGAAAAGGCCGGGGCGATGATCAATCGCCTCGGCTTCAACAACAAGGGCGTCGATCACCTCGTCGGCCAGGTAACCAAACGAACTTTCGATGGCGTGCTGGGCATCAACATCGGCAAGAATTTCGATACGCCGAACGAGAAGGCGGTCGACGACTACCTGGCCTGCTTCAACGCCGTCTATCCGCACGCCGACTACATCACGGTGAACATCTCCTCGCCCAACACGCGCGGCCTGCGCGACCTGCAGGGCGAAGAGGCGCTGAACCAGCTGCTGCGCACGCTGGCCAACCGCCGCCGTGACCTGGCCGGCGACCATGGCCGGCGCGTGCCGATTGCCGTGAAAGTGGCGCCGGACCTGGACAGCGAGGCCGTCACCGCCATCGCCGCGGCCGTGTCGCGACACCAGATGGACGCGGTGATCGCCACCAACACCACCATCAGCCGTGACGGCGTGCAGGGCCTGAAACACGCCGAGGAAACCGGCGGCCTGTCCGGTCGCCCGCTGCTGGAGTCGTCCACCGCAATCCTGGCCGCGCTGCGGGACGCCCTGCCCCGTGACATCGCGCTGATCGGCGTCGGTGGAATCGCCAGTGGCCGCGACGCCGCCATGAAGATCAGGGCCGGCGCCGACCTGGTGCAGTTCTACACGGGCTTCGTCTACCGCGGCCCCACCCTGGTGGCGGAAGCCGCGCGGGGCGTGAAGGCCGCGCGCGGGAACGCATGAGGCTGAAGCCCTTCAACACCCTGGGCGTCGATGCCCGGGCCGAGCACCTCATCACCCTTTCACGGCCGCAGGACCTGGCTGACACTGAATTCGACCCAGCGCGCGACCTGGTACTCGGCGAAGGCAGCAATGTGCTGCTCGCGGGTGACGTACCCGGCACGGTCATCCTGAACCGGCTTAGCGGGCGAAGAATCCTTGATGACGACGGCGATAGCGTGGTTGTCGAGGCTGCCGGCGGTGAGCGCTGGCACGACCTGGTGCGCTGGACCCTGGACCAGGGCCTAAGTGGGCTGGAAAACCTGTCACTGATCCCCGGCCTGGCCGGTGCGGCCCCGATGCAGAATATCGGCGCCTATGGCGTCGAACTGGCCGACCACCTGGTCAGCCTGGACGCCTGGGACTGGCGTACGGGCTCGATGCGTACGTTCAGCGTCACCGATTGCCGCTTCGGGTACCGTGACAGCCACTTCAAGACCGGCGAGCCCGATCGCTACCTGGTTACGGCCATACGGCTGCGGTTATCCCGGCCGTTCACACCGCGACTGGATTATCCCGGCCTGGCCACCGCGCTGGCCGAAGCCGGCATCGACAAGCCCACGGCCCGGGATGTCAGCGACGCGGTCTCCCGCGTCCGGCAAAGCAAGCTGCCCGACCCCGCCGTTATCGGCAATGCCGGCAGCTTCTTCCGCAACCCGGTCATCGAGGACGGCCTGGCCGACGACCTGCGCGGCCGTTTTGCCGGGCTGCCGGTCTATCCCGCCGCTGACGGCCAGGCCAAGCTGAGCGCCGGCTGGATGATCGAGCATTGCGGCTGGAAAGGCTTCCGCGACGGCGACGCCGGCATCTCGGAGCAGCATGCCCTGGTGCTGGTCAACCACGGCAGCGCCACCGGGCGGCAGCTGGTCGACCTGGCCTGGCGGGTACGCGACAGTGTCGCGGAAACCTTCGGCGTGACCCTTGAAAACGAACCCCGGGTGATCGAATTCCCGGGCCATGAACACTGAAACCGCAAAGACGGAGATTAATGTGCACATCACCAGAACCCCCTTGTTCATTGCCCTCGCCGCCCTGGCGCTGAGCGCCTGCAGCAAAAGCGAAGACGCCACCACCACGACAGCCGCGCCTGTTGAGCCGGCCGCCGTGGAAGCCATAGAGCCTGCGCCTGTCAGTGCCGAAACCACGGCCGATGTCGCCGCGGCTGCGATCAGTGGCGACAGCCTGATGACCAGTATCGGCGCGCTGGCCTCCGATGAATTCGGTGGTCGCGCACCAATGTCCGAGGGCGAACGCCTGACCCTGGATTTCCTCGAAGCCGAGTTCAAGGCGCTGGGGCTGGAGCCGATGTTCGGTGACAGCTACCGCCAGCCAGTGCCGCTGGTCTCCATCGAGGCCGACAGCGACACCGCGCTGACCATCACCGCCGCCGACGGCAACACCACCGTGTACGCCTACGGCGCCGATGCCGTTTTCGGCACCTCGCGCGTGGTCGAGGAAACCGGCCTGGACGCCAGCGAGCTGGTGTGGGCGGGCTACGGCATCGTCGCGCCGGAATACGACTGGAACGACTACGAGGGCCTGGATGTGGCCGGCAAGACCGTCGTGGTGCTGGTCAATGACCCGGGCTACGCCACCGGCAACCCGGACCTGTTCAACGGCAACAAGATGACCTACTACGGCCGCTGGACCTACAAGTATGAAGAGGCTGCGCGCCAGGGTGCGGCGGGCGCAATCATCGTTCACCAGACCGAGCCGGCCTCCTATGGCTGGAACGTGGTCGAGGGCAGCTGGACCGGCCCGCAGTTCCACCTGGCCAGCGCCGACGGCAACGCAGGCAACCTGGCCCTGGAAGGCTGGGTCCGGCATGAAGTCGCGCAGGAAATTTTTACTGCCGCCGGCAAGGACCTGGCCGCGATGACCGCCGCGGCAGCCGAATCGTCCGTGACGCTGGAGCCGCTTGGGGTGACCGCCACCGCACCCATTCGCAACACGCTGGAACATGCCGAATCATTCAATATCGGTGCGGTGATCCCCGGTGCCGAACGCCCCGACGAGATGTTCATCTACATGGGCCACTGGGACCACCTGGGCGTCATGCCGCATGAAGACGGCGCCGAGGGTGATTTCATCTACAACGGCGCCGAAGACAACGCCAGCGGCACCGCGGCGCTGATCGAAGTGGCTCGCGCGTTCAAGGCGCTGCCGACCGCGCCCGAGCGCACTGTCGGTTTCCTGGCCGTCACCGCGGAAGAATCCGGCCTGCTGGGTTCAAAGGCCTACGCCGCCAACCCGGCCTGGCCGATGAACAAGACCGTCGCCGGCATCAACATGGACGTGCTGAATTTCGCCGGCCTGGTGAACGACATCGAGGTGGTCGGTTTCGGCGGCTCGGAGATGGAGGACATCCTGGCCACCGAGGCGAAGCACTACGGGCGCACGCTGACCCCCGAGGCGACGCCGGAGGCCGGTTACTACTACCGCTCCGACCACTTTAACTTCGCCAAGAAGGGTGTGCCGATCCTGTACGCCAAGGGCGGCACGGTGGCCCGTGACGGCGACAGCCAGGCCATTGCCGATTACAAGGCGGCGTACCGCGCCGAGCGTTACCACGGCGTCGCCGACGAAATCATCGATGACTGGGATATCGACGCGGCGGTCGAGGACATGCGGCTGTTCTTCCGCATCGGCCTGAACGTGGCCGACAGCGACCAGTGGCCGGCCTGGAATGAAGGCAACGAGTTCAAGGCCATTCGCGACGCCTCGCTGGCCGAGTAAGCGCCGAATCCTGACGATCACATCGTACCCGCCGGGGCCATCGTGCCCCGGCGGTCATTTCCGGCGAAGCCCGCCGGACACCCCCTACTCGTTGACCACCCCGTGCGGCACATGGCCGGACGCCACGTGCGGCCGCGCCGACTCGATATGGGTGAGCTGGTCATCGAAGAAGATATCCGCGCCGAAAGCAGCCAGGAACGGCCCCTTGGACTTGCCACCCAAAAACAACGCCTCGTCGATACGGATGCCCCATTCACGCAGCGTCAGGATGACGCGCTTGTGCGCCGGCGCCGAGCGTGCCGTGACCAGCGCGGTGCGGATCGGGTTGTCTTCAATGGGGTACGCCGACTGGATCTCGTGCAGCACCTGCAACATGCGTTTGAACGGCCCGCCGTTCAGCGGCCGGCCGGCGGCCTCGCGCTCGCTTTTTGAGAATGCTTCCAGCCCCTCGGCCTGGTAGATGCGCTCGGCCTCGTCGCTGAACACCACGGCGTCACCATCGAAAGCGATACGCAGCTGCCCATTCTGGCGGCCCGAGGCCGCGCCCGGCAAGACCATCGCCGCGGCGAAACCGGCCGCGAGCACATTGCGCACGTCATCGACATGGGTCGACAGGAACAGGTCTGCGCCCAGAGCCTTCATGTAGCGGTCCGGCGGCTCGCCATTCGTGAACACCGCGCGCTCGACGTGCAACCCGTGATGCTCGATGGTGTTGAAGATGCGCAGGCCGGTATCGGCGCTGTTGCGCGAGGCCAGGATGACTTCGACGCCGGGGTGCTCGACGCCATCGTCGTTCAGGGCCAGCAGCTTCTTGACCAGAGGGAACGCCACACCGGGCGAAAGAACCTCGTCCTCGCGGTCGAGCTGGTAGCGCTGGTAGGCCTGCAGGCCCTCTGCCTCGAAGACCTCGTGGCTACGCTCCAGGTCAAACAGCGCGCGCGAGGAGATCGCCACCACCAGGGGCCGCGGGTGCAGGTTTTGTACCTTTTCGTCGTTCATGGCATTACTTTAACCGAGCTGATTCTCAAAAGCTGATAGAGTCGAAATCATGCCCCCCAGTCGCCTCGTGGCAATCTCCATACTGGCCATGCTCGCCTTCGCCGGCAACTCCCTGCTCTGCCGCGTGGCGCTGGCAGGCGGAGCCATCGATGCGGCGACCTTCACGCTGGTCAGGCTGGCTTCGGGGGCGGCATTCCTGGCCGTGCTCGTATTTCCAGGGCGGATACGGGCGGGGCTGGGCGGCGACTGGATATCAGCCGCCACTTTGTTCATCTATGCAGCGGGATTCTCGTTTGCCTATCTCGAACTGGCGGCCGCCATGGGGGCGCTGATCCTTTTCGGGGCTGTGCAGTTAACGATGATCGGTTACGGGCTATGGGTCGGTGAACGGGCCAATGGATACCAGGTAATTGGCGTCCTGCTCGCGGCCGGTGGCCTGGTATGGCTGTTGCTGCCGGGAGCACAGGCGCCTTCATTGCCGGGCGCAATGTTAATGCTGGCCGCCGGTCTCGCCTGGGGCATCTACTCACTGCGCGGACGCGGTGCTCGCAACCCCACCCGGGACACCGCCGGAAACTTCATCCGCGCCACGCTGATCGCGGCCCCTTTGGGCCTGGTCATGATCCGTGATTTCGACGTCGATGCAACCGGCATCGGCTACGCCATCGCATCAGGCGCCCTGGCCTCCGGGCTGGGTTACGCCATCTGGTACATGGCCCTGCCCCACCTGAGAGCCATGTCAGCGGCCATCATGCAACTGTCGGTACCGGTACTGACCGCTGCCGGTGGCGTACTCCTGCTCGGCGAAGCCGTTTCGACCCGCCTGGTCCTGGCCTCAGTGGCGATACTGGGCGGAGTGGCGCTGTTCCTGGTCAGCAAGCGCAAAGCAGCACCGAAGGTACCGTGAGCGCCTAGAGAAACTGCTCGTTCAGGATTCGCTCTTCCAGCGAATGGTCCGGGTCGAACAGCAGGCGCAATGAGGTATCGCGTTCTTCGTGGATATCGACCCGCGCGATATCCCTGACCTCGAAGGCGTCCGCCGTGGCGCTGACGGGCCGCTTCTCCGGGTTCAATACCTCGAAACTCACCTGCGCCGATGCCGGCAGCACGGCGCCACGCCAGCGGCGCGGCCGGAACGGGCTGATGGGCGTCAGCGCCAGCGCCTCGGTGCCCAGCGGCAGGATCGGGCCGCGTACGGAAAAGTTGTAGGCCGTACTGCCGGCCGTGGTCGACAGCAGGATACCGTCGCTGACCAGCTGCTCGACCTTGACGGCGCCATTGACCAGCACACGCAGGTGCGCGGCCTGGTTGGACTGGCGCAGCAGCGAGACCTCGTTGATGGCCAGCGCTTCGTGGATTTCGCCTGTAGTGGTTTCCGCGCGCATCTTCAGCGGGTACAGGGACACTTCCTGGGCCGCGCAGAGCCGCTCGCTTAATCCATCCTTCTCGAACCGGTTCATCAGGAAGCCGACGTTGCCGGTCTTCATGCCGTAGACCGGCAGGTCCGTCTCGATCATCCGGTGCAGGGTGTGCAGCATGAACCCATCGCCACCCAGTGCGACGATGACATCGGCCTCGGCCAGCGGCGCCTGGCCGTAACGTTCGACCAGGGCCTCGACGGCGGGGTCATCCCGCCGCCCGGGGCTGGCGACAAAGTGGATGCTGCGCCGCCCCATCAACTGTCGGCCGTGGTCAGTAGCTGGTCCAGCGAATGCACGGCAACGGAAACGGTGGCGTAATCCATGTCCGGCAGTTTACGCATATCGGCCATCATGTCCACGACCCGGTCGACCGGGCCCGCGTGCGCGGCCTTCCAGTCCGCCAGCGGGTCATCGGCCTTGCCGTGGGTGCGAATGACGATCTCGGCCAGTTCGCGGTGGTGCTCGAAAAGCTCGTCACGCAGGTTTCCACGCGCCTGGGCCTGCCACTGGCTGGTGACCACCAGGCGTTCGACCTGGACACGCAGCCAGCGCAGCGACAGGTCGTCACCCAGCCCCCGGTAGACATCGGCGACCACGCCGACTTCCACGCCAAGGCGTACCGAGGTTTCAACCACGTCAAGGATTGGCGGCAGGAACGGCAGCATGGCGATACGGCGGCTGAAGCGCCTGGCGAACCCTGCTTCGATAAAGCGGGCCTCGTCGGCCTCGAAACGCGCGCGCTCATCGTCGTGCAGCGAGCGCAACAACGCTTTCTGCATGGTTTCGAAGCCTGGCCGCAACCGCTCGATCACGGCCTCGATGTCATCGGCACCGCCCTTGCGATTGGCCACCCAGCGGGTGACCTGGCGCAGCTGCTGCCACATCACCAGCAGGGCATCGAGCTGTACGGTTGCCGCGACCTTGTTGTCGGCCGATTCCACCCGCAGCCAGAAGTCGCGCGCATCCAGCAACTCGCGGGCCACCGTGTACGCGCGCGCCACTTCCGGCGACGAGGCGCCGGTATCGTCGCGCATGCGCAGCACGAACGACACGCCCATGCGATTGACCAGGCTGTTGGTCACCTGGGTGGCGACGATTTCCCGCTTCAGCCGATGGGTCAGCATCAGGTCGCCATACGGCTCGCGCAGCGGCTCGGGGAAGTAGCGCGGCAGTTCGGCCGACAGGAACGGGTCTTCCGGCACATCGGAATCCAGCAACTCCTGGTACAGGCGGATCTTGGCGTAGGAGAGCAGCACCGAGAGCTCCGGCCGCAACAGGCCCTCGCCGCGCTGGCGGCGGTCTGTCAGCTCATCGTCGTCCGGCAGGAACTCCAGGTCCCGGTCGAGCAGGCCCTGGTCCTCGAGTACGCCGATGAAGCGCTGCTTGGCGCCCAGCCGGTCGGCCGAGAGCCGTTCCATCATGGAGATGGCCTGGGTCTGCAGGTAGTTGCTACGCAGTACCAGCTCCGATACCTCGTCGGTCATTGCCGCCAGCAGCGCGTTGCGGTCGTCCAGTGACAGCGTGCCGGCCTCGCGTGCCTGCTCCAGCAGGATCTTGATATTGACCTCGTGGTCAGAACAATCCACACCGGCCGAGTTATCGATGAAATCGGTATTGACCCGGCCACCGGCGCGGGCATACTCGATCCGGCCCAGTTGGGTCAGGCCCAGGTTGCCGCCCTCACCCACCACGCGGCAGCGCAGCTGGTTACCATTCACGCGCAGCGGGTTGTTGGCCAGGTCACCAACGTCCGAATTGCTCTCGCGCGATGACTTCACGTAGGTGCCGATACCGCCGTTCCACAACAGGTCGACGGGCGCTTTCAGCAGCGCGGAAATCAGCTCGTCCGGTGGCAACTCGGTGTCCTCGATGCCCAGCCACTCACGCACCTGGCGGCTG
Source organism: Marinihelvus fidelis (assembly GCF_008725655.1). Lineage (NCBI taxonomy): Bacteria > Pseudomonadati > Pseudomonadota > Gammaproteobacteria > Chromatiales > Wenzhouxiangellaceae > Marinihelvus > Marinihelvus fidelis. The sequence goes on from NZ_VYXP01000002.1 coordinate 300,742, forward strand.
ACCGGCACGCTCTTTTCCTGCCGCGAAAACACCCCACCACCCGCGGAAATCAGCGCGGGGTCGTAATCCGTCCAGCCCGATCGCGGCAGCCGGAACAGGCGGCGGCGCTCCTTGTAACCGGCCGCTTCATCCGGCTCCGGATCAATAAAGATATGCAGGTGATTGAAGGCCGCACGCAGGCGGATGTGCTTCGACAGCAGCATGCCGTTGCCGAACACGTCACCGGACATGTCGCCGATGCCGACCACGGTGAACGGCTCGGACTGGATATCGGTGCCCATTTCGCGGAAATGCCGCTTAACGCCTTCCCAGGCGCCCTTCGCGGTGATGCCCATGCCTTTGTGGTCGTAGCCCACCGAGCCGCCGGAGGCGAAGGCGTCACCCAGCCAGAACCCGCGCGATTGCGCGATGCCGTTGGCAATATCGGAAAACGTCGCCGTGCCCTTGTCGGCGGCGACCACCAGGTACGGGTCGTCCGGGTCGCGACGGACGACGTCCTTCGGCGGCACCACGGTCTCGCCGTCCAGGTTGTCGGTGATGTCCAGCAGCGCGTTGATGAACACCTTGTAGCAGGCCGTGCCCTCGGCGATGACCGCGTCTCGACCGCCGTTCTCCGGCAGCCTTCGCGGCACGAAACCGCCCTTGGCACCCACCGGCACGATCATGGTGTTCTTGACGTTCTGCGCCTTCATCAGGCCCAGCACCTCGGTGCGGAAATCCTCCGGGCGGTCGGACCAACGCAGGCCACCGCGGGCAATGGGGCCCATGCGCAGGTGAATGCCCTCCACGCGCGGCGAGAATACCCAGATCTCACGGTACGGCCTTGGCCGTGGCAGTTCCGGCACCTTCGACGAGTCGAACTTGAAGCTGATGTAATCGTGATTCCCGCCGCTCCCGTTCAGCTGGAAGCAGTTGGTCCGCAACGTGGCGCGGATGATGCCGAAAAATGCCTGCAGGATGCGGTCTTCGTCGATGCTGCGCACGGCGTTCAGCGAGCGGCGGAAGGCGCGACGCAGTGATTTTGCCGCCGCCGCACGGTCGCCCGCACCACGCTGGTCGACAACGTCCTGCAGGTACTCGGTCAGCACCGAATCGCCTTCACCTTCGGCCGGCAGCACGCGTTCCAGGTCGCGCGCCAGATGCTTCGCCGCCAGGTCACGGCGGTAGTCACTCTCGTCGTCACGGGCGGGGTCGAAATAGGCCTCGAACAGTTCCACCAGCAGGCGCGCCGGCACCGGGTGCCGCGCCATGGTCGCCGCCATGTAATCGAGCGAAAACGGCATGCCGGTCTGCAGCAGGTACTTGCAGTAGGCGCGCAGCACCTTGACCTGCCGCCAGTGCAGCCGGCAGGCCAGTACCAGGCGGTTGAAACCGTCGCTGGTGCTGACACCACGCCAGACCTGCTCGAAGGCCTCGATAAACGGCTCGCGGACGACATCCAGCGGCAGTTCACCGCGACCCGTCCAGGTCATGTCGTAGTCCTGCACCCAGATGTCGTCGCCGTCGGCGAAGTCGAGCTGGTAGGGGCGCTCATTCAGCACCTTCAGGCCCAGGTTTTCCAGGATCGGCAGCACCTCGGACAGCGGGATGGCGCGGCCACGCTTGAACAGCTTGAAGCGCAGCAGCCCGGCGTCCTTGCGGCGCGGCCGGTACAGGCTCATCTGCAGGTCGTTTTCGTCCTTCAGCGAGGCGATGCGCTCGACATCGTAGCTGGCGACCCAGGGCGACACGTCTTCCACATAAGCTGCCGGGAATGCCTTGCCGTAGGCCTCTGCCCAGGCCAGGCCAGTGTCCTCACCGAACTTCTGCACCAAGGCATCCGCCAGGTGGTCATGCCAGGAGCGCACGGCGTCGACCAGTTTCTGCTCCAGCATGGCCACGTCCGGCTGCGGGTCGGCGCCGGCTTTTGGCCGGATGATGACCTGCAGGCGAGCCAGCGGCGATTCGGAAATACGCACCTCGTAATCCAGCGTCTCGCCCTGGTAGGCGCGCTTCAGGATCTCCTGGATGCGCTCGCGGTTCTCGGTGTTGAAGTGATCGCGCGGGATGAACACCAGCGCCGAGAAAAACCGGCTGAAACGCTCCCGGCGCACCAGCAGGCGCACCCGCTTGCGGTCCTGCAGGTTCAGCACCGCGTGGGCGATGTCGGATATTTCCTCGACGCTGGCCTGCAGCAGGTCGTCGCGCGGCAGGGTTTCGAGGATATGCACCAGTGACTTACGCGCATGCGAGCCCGGGCGCAGGTTGGACTCCTCCAGCACGCGCTCGACCTTCGGGCGCAGTAGCGGCGTGTCCTTCACGCGGCGGAAATAGGCATTGGAAGTGAACAGTCCGATAAAACGCCGCTCACCAACGATACGGCCGCGTTTGTCGAACTGCAGCACGCCGATGTAATCCATGTAACCGCTGCGGTGCACGGTGCTGCGCGCGCGGGTCTTGGTGACGATCAGCGGATGGTCGCGCTCGGTCATGGCGCCGTCCGCCAGCGTCGCCAAGGGCCGGCTGCGGACCATGCGACCGCTCTCGCGCAGCAGGCCCAGGCCGGAGCCCTCCACTACGTTCAGCGTGGAATCGCCCTTACTGCGCTTGACCGTGTAGTCACGTGCGCCCAGGAAGATGAAATGGTCGTCGCGAATCCATTCCAGGAATTCGCGTGACTCGTCCAGCAGACCCTGGTTACAGGCGCCGGCCCAGTTCTCCAGGCTGGAAACCGCCTCGTCGGCCCGGCGGACCATTTCTGGCCAGTCCTCCACCGCGGCGCGGACATGCGCCAGCGCGGTGTCCAGTTTCTGGGCGATCTTTTCCAGGTCCCTGTCGTCGCCCTGGCGGTCAATCTCCATGTGGATGATCGACTCGGGCGCGCCCTTGCCATCGGCGGTGGCATGGAAGCCACGTGCACGGCCGCGCTTGTCGCGGACGATATGCACCACAGGATGTACCATCCGGTGAACGGTGACCCCGAGCTCAGCCAGCACCAGGTTCGCGGTGTCGACGATAAACGGCATGTCATCGTTCACCATTTCGACGATCGTGTGCTTGCTGGTCCAGCCGTCACGCTTCTGTTCGGGGTTGTAGACCCTGACCCGGGCCTCACCCGGCGGCCGGCTGGCAGCAAACTTCATCAGCTGGTCGATGACCGCGGCGGCGGTCGCGGCCGACACCTTGCGCAGCTCTTCACCCGGCACACGGCGCAGGAAGGCCTGCGCGAAGTACTCGGCCTGCGGCGCCCGGCTGGGGCTGGACCGCTCCGCCAGGATGGCCTGGACCTGCTTCAGCAATGCGGCCTTGCGCGCTTCGGCCTGCCCATCGGCGGCCATGCTCTTGAGTTCGCCCATCATGCTCTCCACCGGCACTGCGCCTAGCGCAGCCCGGTCTCCATGCGGCTGATGACCATGCGCTGGATTTCGCTGGTCCCTTCGTAAATCTCGGTAATCTTGGCGTCGCGGAAATAGCGCTCCACCGGCAGTTCTTTGCTGTACCCCATGCCGCCATGGATCTGCACCGCCTGGTGGGCGATGAACATGGCCGTTTCCGAAGCGAACAGCTTGGCCATGCTGGCCTCGGTGGTGTAGCGACCGCCGGACGCCTTCGCGCGCGCCTTGGCGCAGGCCGCGTTAAGCACCAGCAGTCGCGAGGCCTCCAGCCGGGTCTTCATGTCGGCAATCTTCGACTGGATCATCTGGAACTCACCGATGGGGCGGCCAAAGGCCTGGCGCTCCTGCACCCAGCCCACGCAGGCCTCGTACGCCGCAGTGGCAATACCCACCGCCTGCGCAGCGATACCGATGCGGCCGGCGTCGAGCACGCCCAGCGCAATTTTGAAGCCCTCGCCTTCCTCGCCCAGCCGGTTCTCCACCGGGCAGCGATAGTTCTCGAACTCGATCTCGCAGGTGGCCGACGCGCGAATGCCCAGTTTTGGCTCCGTCTTGCCGCGAACGAAACCCTCTGCCTCGGTATCGACAACGAACGCGGTCACACCGCGAGCGCCGGCTTCCGGGTCCGTCAGTGCAAACGCCAGGACATAGCGCGCCACCGGTCCGGAGGTGATCCACGACTTCTTGCCGTTGAGCACGTAGTGACTGCCGTCGTCAGCGAGCACGGCGCGCGAACGCATATTGGCCGCGTCGGAGCCGGATTGTGGCTCGGTCAGCGCGTAGGCGCCAATGGCCTCGCCCGAGGCCACGGGCGTCACGAAAGCCTGCTTCTGCGCCTCGGTGCCGTATTTCAGGATGCCGTGGCAGTACAGCGTGTTGTTGACCGACATGATGGTGCCGTGCGCGGCATCGGCGGCGCTGATCTCCATCATCGCCAGCACGTAGCTGACCGGGTCCATTCCGGCACCGCCGTATTCCTCGGGCACCTCGATTCCCATCAGGCCGAGCTCACCCATCTGGGCGATCGTTTCGGCAGGAAACTGGCCGCTGGCATCAAAATCGGCGGCAATGGGCTGGATGGCGGACGTGGCGAAATCTCGGGCCGCAGATTGGATCATCTGCTGCTCTTCGGTAAGGGTGAAATCCATGTAACACCTTGACTCGTGGGCATGTGAAAAGGTGAGCGGATTATAGTGCTTAAGGTGCGCGACCGCATTGATAGCGGTCACATTGGAGCCCGGCCCCACGGCGCGCATTGACGCTGTGGCCCGTTACCGCTAACCTTAATCTATCTCTGAATCTTGATAGAAAGATATATTCGCCGCCATGGGCACCGAACTGGATCTTGAAAAGGCCTCGCAACACTGCCGTTTGCTGGCGGACAGCACGCGCCTGCGGCTGCTGCTGCTACTCGACCGCGAGGAGCTCAGTGTCGCCGAACTGGCCGCCATTACGCAACTGGCGCAACCACGCGTGTCCACGCACCTGGCCAAGCTCAAGGAAGCCCAACTGGTGGCGGACCGCCGTGATGGCGTGTCGGTGTACTACCGCATGGGCGCCGACCCGCGCGATCCGGCACTGGCCGCGTTGTGGGCAATCCTGCGTGAAGGCACGGATGACCCGCTGGTGCGCATGGACCGCGAGCGCATTCCGCAGGTCCTGGCCGCCCGGACCGGCAACGGCAACTGGGCGGACGCCGTGGCCGGCGACATGGAACGACATTACTCGCCGGGCCGAACCTGGGAAGCCACCGGCCGCGCGTTGACCCGGCTGCTGTCACTGGGGGACGTGCTGGACCTGGCCTCGGGCGACGGCGCGCTGGCCGAACTGCTGGCCGGCCAGGGCGACAGCATCACCTGCCTGGACATCAGTGAGCGTGTGGTCACCGCCGGGCGTGAGCGCCTGGCCGATGTGAGCAACGTGCGCTTCGAACACGGCGACATGCATGACCTGCCCTTCGACGACGCCAGCTTCGATACCGTGCTGCTGACCCATGCGTTGACCTATACCGACCGCGCACCACGGGTTTTCTCAGAAGTCGCCCGGGTACTGCGCGCCGGCGGCCGCCTGCTGGCCATGACCCTGCAGGCCCACGACCACGAAAAAGCCGTTGCCCCCTATGGCCACGTCAACCTGGGATTTTCCACCACGCAGCTGAAAACGCTGTGCCGCGAAGCCGGGCTTGAGCTGGACCAGTGCGACATCGCCGCCGTGGAGAAACGAACACCCCATTTTGAAGTGCTGTCCCTGCTGGCGCACAAACCCCGGAACACCGACTGATGAGCACGACACTCCCCTGGCTCCACCCCGAACGCGCCGAGGCGCTGGTCGCCGCACTGAAACAGCGAATCCTGGTGCTGGACGGCGCCATGGGCACGATGATCCAGACCCTGGGCCTGGAAGAGGACGACTACCGTGGCGAGCGTTTCACCGCCGCCGCCCTGCCCCAGCGTGGCAACAACGACCTGCTGACGCTGAGCGCGCCGCAGCATATCCTGGACATCCACCGCGCCTTCCTGGATGCCGGTGCCGACCTGCTGGAAACCAACACCTTCAACTCGACGTCGATCTCGCAGGCCGATTACGGCATGGAGCCGGAGGTGTACGCCCTGAACCGCGATGGCGCCGCGCTGGCACGGCAGGCCGCCGACGAGTTCACTTCGAAGACCCCGGACAAGCCGCGCTGGGTGATCGGCGTGCTGGGTCCGACCAACCGCACGGCCTCGCTGTCGCCGGACGTGAACCGTCCGGATTTCCGCAATGTCACCTTCGAGGAACTGCGCGTGGCCTACACCGAGGCCGCCGAGGGCCTGGTCGAGGGCGGCGCCGACGTGCTGATGGTGGAAACCATTTTCGACACGCTGAACGCCAAGGCCGCGCTGTTCGCCATCGACGAAGTATTCGAGCGCCTGGGCGCGCGCCTGCCGGTGATGATTTCCGGCACGATTACCGATGCCAGTGGGCGTACGCTGTCCGGCCAGACCGTGGCCGCGTTCTGGAATTCGGTGCGCCATTCGAAGCCATTGTCGGTGGGCCTGAACTGCGCCCTGGGCGCACCGGAACTGCGACCGTGGGCACAGGAGCTCAGCCGCGTGGCCGAGTGCGCCGTCAGCGCCCACCCCAATGCCGGCCTGCCGAATGACCTGGGCGAGTACGACGACACGCCGGAAAACATGGCGGCCATCCTGCGCGAGTTCGCCGAAGCCAACATGCTAAACCTGGTCGGCGGCTGCTGCGGCACCACGCCGGACCATATCCGCGCGATTGCGGAAGCCGTGGCGGATGTGAAGCCCCGAAAAGCGCCGGAGCCGTCACCGTTCTGCCGCCTTTCCGGACTGGAACCGCTGACGCTGACCCCGGACCTGAACTTCGTCAACGTCGGCGAGCGTACCAACGTCACCGGTTCGGCCGCCTTCCGTCGCCTGATCAAGGCCGACGATTACGAGGCCGCCGTCGAGGTCGCGCGCCAGCAGGTTGAAAACGGAGCCCAGGTCATCGACGTCAATGTCGACGAAGGCCTGCTGGACGGCGTCGCCGTCATGACCCGGTTCCTCAACCAGATCGCCTCCGAGCCCGATATCGCCCGCGTGCCCGTGATGGTCGATTCCTCGCGCTGGGACGTGCTGGAGGCGGGCCTGGCCTGCCTGCAGGGCAAGGGCATCGTCAACTCCATCAGCATGAAAGAAGGCGTGGAGCCATTCATCGAACAGGCGAAGACCATCCTGCGCTACGGCGCGGCGGTCATCGTCATGGCGTTTGACGAGGAAGGCCAGGCCGACACCGTGCAGCGCCGCATCGATATCTGCGAGCGGGCCTGGAAAATCCTCACCGAGGAGGTCGGCTTCCCACCCGAAGACATCATCTTCGACCCCAACATTTTCGCCATCGCCACCGGCATGAGCGAGCACGACCGCTACGGCGTCGATTTCATCGAGGCCACGCGTGAGATCAAGCGCCGCTGCCCCGGGGCGATGATTTCCGGGGGCGTCAGCAATATCTCGTTCTCGTTCCGCGGCCAGGACCGCGTGCGCGAGGCCATCCATTCCGTGTTCCTGTACCACGCCATTGCCGCGGGCATGGACATGGGCATCGTCAACGCCGGCCAGCTGGAGGTCTACGATTCCATCGACCCCGCGCTGCGCGAGGCTGTCGAGGACGTGGTGCTCGCGCGCCGCGAAGACGCCGCCGAGCGGCTGCTGGAGATCGCCCAGGACTTCCAGGGCAAGCGCGAGGACGCCGGCGATGCGCTGGCCTGGCGCGAACTGCCCGTGGCCGAGCGCCTGCAGCACGCGCTGGTCAAGGGCATTAACAGCTTCGTCGAGGAAGACACCGAGGAGGCACGGCAGTCCGCCGCGCGCGCCCTGGATGTCATCGAGGGCCCGCTGATGGACGGCATGAACGTGGTTGGCGACCTGTTCGGCGACGGCAAGATGTTCCTGCCCCAGGTGGTCAAGAGCGCGCGAGTGATGAAGCAGGCCGTGGCCGTGCTGATCCCCTACATCGAGGAAGAGAAGAAACGCTCCGCCGAACCCGACCGCCAGGCCCACAAGGTATTGATGGCCACCGTGAAGGGCGACGTCCACGACATCGGCAAGAACATCGTCGGCGTGGTGCTGCGCTGCAACCACTTCGATGTCATCGACCTGGGCGTGATGGTGCCGGCCGAGAAAATCCTCGACACGGCCGTGGCCGAGAACGTCGACGTGATCGGCCTGTCCGGCCTGATCACCCCGTCGCTGGAGGAAATGCGCCTGGTGGCCGCGGAAATGAAACGCCGCGGCATGAGCCTGCCGCTGATGATCGGCGGCGCCACCACCTCGCGCATGCACACCGCGCTGCGCATCGACCCTGAATACGACCACGGTGCCTTCTGGGTGAAAGACGCCTCGCGCGCCGTCGGCGTGGCCCGCAAGCTGGTCGAGCCCGCCAACCGCGACATCTACAGCCGCGAGACCGCGGCCGAGTACGAGACACTTCGACAGCGCCGCGCCGCCGGCAGCAAGCGCCGTCCGCCGGTGTCGCTGAAAAAGGCACGCGCCAACGCGTTCAAGCCCGACTTCCACGCCCACCCGCCGGTCGCCCCGGCGCGGCCCGGCCTGACCGTGTTTGAGGACTACCCGCTGGACGACCTGCTGGACTTCATCGACTGGACGCCGTTCTTCCAGTCCTGGGAACTGGCCGGGCGCTACCCCGCCATCCTCGAAGACAAGGTGGTCGGCGAGACCGCCAGCAGCCTGTTCAACGACGCCCAGGCCATGCTCAAACGCGTGGTCGAGGAGCGCTGGTTCACGGCCCGTGCCGTGGTCGGCATCTACCCCGCCGCCGCCGAGGGCGACGACGTTTTGCTGTACACCGATGACACCCGCTCAGAGGTGCTGGAGCGTTTCAGTTTCCTGCGCCAGCAAAAAGACAAGGCCCAGGGCCAGCCGCATTTCTGCCTGGCCGATTTCATCGCCCCGGAGGACGCCGGCGTGCACGACTGGATGGGCCTGTTCGCAGTGACCGCGGGGCTGGGGATCGAGAAACACGTCAAGGCCTTCGAAGACGCCAACGACGACTATTCGGCCATCCTGCTGAAAGCGTTGGCCGACCGCCTGGCCGAGGCCCTGGCCGAGCGCATGCACCACCGCGTGCGCCGCGAAATCTGGGGCTACGCCGCCAGTGAGTCACTCAACAACGAGGCGCTGATCGACGAGCAGTACCAGGGCATCCGCCCCGCCCCCGGCTACCCGGCCTGCCCCGAGCATAGCGAAAAGCGCAAGCTGTTCGACCTGCTCGACGCCGGCACCAACGCCGGCATGACCCTGACCGACGGCTACGCCATGCTGCCTGCCGCCTCGGTTTCGGGCTACTACTTCGCCCATCCCGACAGCCAGTACTTCGTGGTCGGCAACATCCTCGAAGACCAGGTCATCGACTACGCTGCCAGAAAAGGCGTATCAGCAGACGACGTCAAGCGGCTACTCCCCCACAACCTTGGGTGACGCGTTACGCGTGACGCGTGACGGAAAAACATCGCAGGCTGTGAGGGTTTAGTCACGTAGGGCGGCGTAGCCGCCCGGGTCACGCGTCACGCGTTACGCGTAACCCGTTACCAAACGAGGTCGTCGGGTACCGGGTGGTCGCCGTCCGCGTCATCGGCAGCGGCGGCGAGTTCGGGGACATGATCGGGTGATATGGCCTTCGCCTGCTCGGCGACTTCGGCCTTGACCAGGTGGTAGTTGCCACGCAGGAACACCAGTCCGAGTTCACCGGCATTGAGTGCGGCCAGTTGCTCCGACGTGACCAATACGCTGCGGATGCGATCCTTGTAGAGGAAATTTCGCTTGAGCTCGGCCTTGGGGTCGTTCAGGCGGTTGGCTTCGACCAGCGCCTTGATCTCGCCATTGATTCGACGGCGCTCTCGTTCGATTTCCAGCTTGCGGGCCTTTGACTCGGCGACCGCTTGCTTCTCATCACGCGCCTTCAGCTTCCAGGCCTGGTCGAGCGAGATCTCGCCGCCCTTGCCGCCAGGTTTTGCGGCGGCCGCTTTCCCACCCGCCTTACCGCGGGCATGACGAGACTTTCCGGATGGCTTACGGCGTTTCGGTTTTGGCTTGTCTTCGGCCAGGCCCAGCGCGATCAGCTGGTCTTTCAGGGAATCACTCATCGTGCACTAACAGTCTTGCGTGTTCAGGGGCGTCCGATCGCATAGTAAGTGAAGCCGCGTCCGCGCACCACGTCCGGAGACCAGATATTGCGACCATCGACCAGCACCGGCGCGGCCATGGTTTCGGCCAGGCGGCGGAAGTCGGGCGCCCAGTACTGGCGCCACTCGGTGACCAGCGCCAGGGCCTCGGCTTGCTCGGCAGCCTCGTAAGGGTTCTCGTGCAGCACCAGGCGCGGCTCATCGGGATACAGGCCCGCGACCACGTCCCTTGCCTTCGGGTCATGGGCGTGGATCGTGGCGCCCGCTTCCAGCAGGGCATCGATCACCACCAGCGCCGGCGCCTCGCGCGTGTCATCGGTATTCGGCTTGAAGGCCAGGCCCCACATGGCGATACGCCTGCCGTCCAGGTCGCCGCCAAAGTGTCGTGACAGCAGGTCAAACACCTTGCGCCGCTGGCGATTGTTGACCGACTCCACCGCGTCCAGGATGCGGGTCTCGTAGCCCGCCTCCGAGGCCGTGCGGCAAAGCGCGCGCACATCCTTGGGAAAACAGGAGCCGCCATAACCCGCACCCGGGTAGATAAATGAATAACCGATGCGGGGGTCTGAACCGATGCCCAGCCGGACCTTCTCGATATCGGCGCCGACGTGCTCGGCGACATTGGCAAGTTCGTTCATAGCGCTGATGCGTGTCGCCAGCATCGCGTTGGCCGCGTACTTGGTCAGCTCGCTGGAGCGGAGGTCCATGAACATCAGCTTTTCGTGGTTTCGGTTGAACGGCGCGTAGAGTTCCCGCAACAGGTCTTCAGACGCTTCGTTCTCGACACCGGCAATGATCCGGTCCGGACGCATGAAGTCACTGACCGCCACGCCTTCGGCCAGGAATTCCGGGTTCGAGGCCACGCTGAACGCCACGTCTGCGCCCCGCGCATCCAGGCGTGCCTGCACGGCCTGGCGCACGCGGTCGCAGGTGCCCACCGGCACGGTCGACTTGACTACCACGAGCAGGGGCTGCTCCAGCCGGTCACCGATCGCTTCGGCCACGGCAAGCACGTAGCTCAGGTCAGCCGAGCCATCTTCACCGGGCGGCGTGCCGACCGCGATCAGCAACACCTCGGCGTGGGCAACGGCCTTGTCCATGGATGTCGTGAATTCCAGGCGACCCTGGCGAAGGTTGTCGACCAGCATGGACTCAAGGCCGGGCTCGTAGATCGTGCACTCGCCGCGTGACAGGCGCTCGACCCGGCTGGCGTCGATGTCCATGCAGACCACGTTGTGACCGACCTGCGAAAAGCCGGCACCGCTGACCAGGCCGACATACCCACTACCAATGACTGAAACTCGCATGACTCAATATGTACCTGTAAAACCTACGGAGTCTAATCCGTGATTGTGACACTAAAGTGCCGGACCCCATCGTGCGACCGGGTCCGGCACCTGTGCTGGGCAATAATCAGGCTGGGATCAGCCGTCGATGCTCAGCAGTTCAACTTCGAAAATCAATGCCGAATTCGGCGGAATCGGGCCGCCGCCGGATTCGCCGTAACCCAGTTCCGGAGAAATGTAGAACTCGTACTTGCTGCCCACCGGCATCAACTGGACGCCTTCGCTCCAGCCCGGGATGACCCGGTCCAGCGCGAACGAGATCGGCTCGTTGCGGGAGTAGGAGCTGTCGAACTCGGTGCCGTCCAGCAGCGTGCCGCGGTAATGCACGGTGACCGAATCGGTCGGGCCTGGCCTGGCGCCTTCACCCGGCTCGATGACCTTGTACTGCAGGCCGGACGCGGTGGTGACCACGCCGTCCTTGCCGGCGTTTTCCGCCAGGAAGGCATCGGCTTCGGCCTTGTTCTGCGCACCCAGGGCGTTCTTCTCGGCGGCCATCGCGGCCTGGCGCTGCTGCACGAAAGCCTCGCGCACGGCCTGCGCCTGCTCCGGCGTCATGGCCGGTTCTTCACCGGAGTAAGTGGTGCGAATCGCTTCAAACAGCGAGTTCAGATCGACGTGCGTGCCCTGCTGGCGCAGTGACTCGCCAATGTCCATGCCGATCATGTAGCCCAGCTTCTGGGCGTCGTTTTCCAATTCCGCGGCGTTGGCGCTCATGGCCAGCGTCAGCGTGGCGGCCGCAAGGCCGCGGACCATCGGTCCTTTCATGAGGGATTGCTCCTGAAACGTGTGAATCGCGCATTGTCGGCGCTCTACCGGCCACACGCAACCGTACAAACAAAAAGACTTGCACGTTGCGCGAATGGTGTTATACTTCACTACAACACCTAATGACATGGACGCATCACGATGCGACGCCTTAAGACATTTCGACGCGAAAGAATCCCTAACATGGTGGCCGCTGCCGCCGTGACGCTGCTGGCCACCGCGGCCATTTTTGGCTCAACACCGAACGGCATTGATCAACTGGAAGCGCACGCGCAGGCCCCGTCATCCACCACGGCGGAGCCCGCCGCCGAGAATGTCGGCGACAACAGCGCCCGCGTCAGGCTGCCGCGCGTCAAACTGCTGCCGTTCCGTCGCGGCTGAAGCTGAATGTCCGCACAGTGGAATGACAGCCAGCCGATTTACTGGCAGCTGAAGGAACGCACGGTGGCCATGATCCTGGATGGCACGCTGGCCGAGGGCGACGCCCTGCCCTCGGTTCGCAGTGTCGCCGCCGAGTTCCAGCTCAACCCCATTACCGTCTCAAAGTCGTACCAGGCCCTCGTTGATGAAGGCCTGGTCGAAAAGCGGCGTGGCCTGGGCATGTTCGTATGCACCGGTGCGCGCGCCCAGCTGGTCAAGTCAGAACGCGACAAGTTTGTTCGCGAGGAATGGCCGGCCATGCTGAACCGCATCGAACAACTAGGCCTGGCACTGGACGACCTGCCACGAAACTCAAAAGACAACGGAGAAGAATGACCATGAGCAACGTCATCGAGGCGCGCGGGCTCAGCAAGCGTTATGGCAAGACCTATGCCGTCAGGGACATCGAGCTGTCGGTGCCCGCCGGCCGCATCGTCGGGCTGATCGGCCCCAACGGCGCCGGCAAAACCTCGGCGCTGAAAGCGATCCTGGGGCTGGCCAGTTTCGAGGGCGACCTCCGGGTCCTGGGCCGCAACCCGGCACGCGAGCGCGCGGCGCTGATGGAAGACGTGTGCTTTATCGCCGATGTCGCGGTGCTGCCGCGCTGGGCCTACGTGCACGAACTGCTGGACGTCACCGAGCGCGTGCACCCGCGTTTCTCCCGCGAGAAATGCATGCACTACCTGTCGACCACCAAGATCACTCCCAGGCACCGTGTGAAGCAGTTGTCCAAGGGCATGGTGGTGCAACTGCACCTGGCCATCGTCATGGCCATCGACGCCAAGCTGCTGGTGCTGGACGAGCCTACGCTGGGCCTGGACATCATCTACCGCAAGCAGTTCTACACCAACCTGCTGAACGACTACTTCGATGAGAACCGCAGCATCCTGATCACCACGCACCAGGTGGAAGAAGTCGAACATATCCTCAGCGACCTGATCTTCATCCAGGATGGCCGCATCGCGCTCGACTGCAGCATGGAAGAAGTACAGTCCCGTTACACCGAGGTGATGGTCAAGCCCGACCACGCCGACGCCGCGCGGGCCCTGGGGCCGCTGAACGAGCGCCAGCTGATGGGCCGGCATATCTTCCTGTTCGACAACGCCAATCGCCAGCAACTGGGCGAACTGGGCGAATTGCACACACCCAACGTGGCCGACCTGTTCGTCGCCATCATGGGCGCCGGCGATGAGTACGCCGCCCTGCGCGCCCAGCAGGCCGCCGTGGCCGGGGGTGCCGCATGAACCGCTTCCTGGCCCTGGTTCGCCGCGAATTCTGGGAAAACCGCATCGCCTTCCGGGCAACGCCCATCGCGCTATTCGGCCTGTACATGGCCGGCGCCGCCATGGCGCTGATCACCTTCAGCTACTTCGACAACGAATTCAGCACCATGAAGGAGGCTGCCCGGTTTATCGCCCAGAGTGACGTCGAGATTCGCAGCCAGGCCGTATGGCTGGCCAACTTTGCCGGATCGACGTTCTTTACCTTCGTCATGGGCATCGTCGTGTTTTTCTACCTGCTCGGCTCGCTCTACGACGACCGCAAGGACCGCAGCATCCTGTTCTGGAAGTCGCTGCCGGCCTCGGACACTCTCACGGTCGCCTCCAAGCTGTTCACGGCGATGTTCGTGGTGCCGACGATCTTCTGGATCGCCTTCGTCGTGACAATGGCGGCGCTGTACGCCATTGCCAGCCTGACCTTCATGTTCGCGGGCGAAAACCCGTGGCCGGTGATCCTGGCTGTCGCCAACCCGTTCAAGGCCTGGGGATACGTCCTCGCCTCTTGGTATGCGCACGCCATCTGGGCCCTGCCGATGTACGGCTGGCTGATGCTGGTCTCGGCGTTCTCGCCGCGCCTGCCACTGCTGTTCGCACTGATTCCGCCCGCGGTGATCGCGGTCCTGCAGATCTGGCTCGACTTCCTGCGCACGTTTACGCTGGAAGCCAACCTGGGCGGCATCCTCTGGCAGTGGTGGGTCGACGCCCCCATCATCAACTGCTGCGGCGAGGAAAACGGCAGCGTCGGCGCCTTCCTGGGCATCCCCATCGATGACCGCTTCGATCACGCGCTCACCATTGGCAACATGCTCGATCGCCTGTTCTCGCTGCCCATGCTCGGCGGCCTGTGCGTGGCCGCCGTGTTCCTGGCCGGCGCGCTCTGGCTACGCAGCCGCGCCACGGACAACTGAGTGACGCATTACGCGTAACGCGTCACTCCTTGATGCCACCGCGGGTGAGTTCGAGGGGGTCGAGCAGGCGGTCGAGGTCGTCGTCGGCAAGGTCGGTGTTGTCGCGGGCGACGTCCTTGATCGGCCGGCCTTCCTTGTAGGCCTGCTTGGCGGTGGCCGCGCCCAGTTCGTAGCCGATCACCGGGTTCAGCGCCGTGACCAGGATGGGGTTGCGCTCCAGGGCATCGGCGATACGGTCGGTACGGACCGTGAAGCCGGCGATGGCGGAATCGGCCAGCACCTTCGAGGTGTTGGCCAGCAGTTCCACGCTCTGCATCAGGTTGTAACCCACCATCGGCAGCATCACGTTGAGCTGGAAGTTGCCGGCCTGGCCGCCCACGGTGATGGCGGCGTCGTTGCCGATCACGTGCGCGCAGACCATGCAGGTGGCTTCCGGGATCACCGGGTTGACCTTACCGGGCATGATCGATGAGCCCGGCTGCAGGGCCGGCAGCTCGATGTCGCCGATACCGGCCAGCGGGCCGGAGTTCATCAGCCGCAGGTCGTTGGCGATCTTCATGAAGCTGCAGGCGATGGTCTTCAGCTGGCCGGAAAGTTCAACGGCCGCGTCCTGTGAAGAGATGCCCTCAAAGTAATCATCCGCGGATTCGAAGCTCACGCCGGTGGCGGCGGTCAACGCGGCGGCCACTTTTGGGCCGAACTCCGGGTGGGCATTGATGCCGGTACCCACGGCGGTGCCGCCCTGCGGCAGCTTGCGGGTGCGCACCAGCGCGCTTTCCACGCGCTCGATACCGGAACGGACCTGGGCCGACCAGCCGCCCAGTTCCTGGCCAAAGGTCACCGGCATGGCGTCCATCAGGTGGGTGCGGCCGGTCTTGACCACTTCATCCAGTTCTTCAGCACGCGCGTCGATCACCGAACGCAGGTGTTCCAGCGCGGGCAGCAGGTCTTCAGTCGCCATCAGCGTGGCGCCCACCTGGATGGTGGTGGGGATCACGTCGTTCGAGCTCTGGCCCATGTTGACGTGATCGTTCGGGTGCACGTCGACGCCCGAGCGGCTGGCGACGTGGGCGATGACCTCGTTGGCGTTCATGTTGGAACTGGTGCCGGAGCCGGTCTGGAACACGTCGATGGGGAAATGCTGGTCCAGTTCGCCGGAAGCGACACGATTGGCGGCGGCGATGATGGCCTCCGCGCGGGCGTCATCGAGCAGGCCCAGGTCGCGGTTGACGGCGGCGCAGGCCGCCTTGACCAGGCCCAGGGCGCGGATGAAACCGCGCGGCACCGGCAGGCCGCTGATCGGGAAATTCTGTACCGCGCGCTGGGTCTGCGCACCCCACAGCGCCCATTCGGGCACCTGCAGTTCGCCCATGCTGTCACGCTCGGTGCGCGTCGCCGTGCTGTTCTGATCGCTCATCTGGATAGCTCCGTGTCCTGTTGGCTGGCGCGGCGGCGATCAAGGCCAAAAAACCGCGCCGGGAAACCCGTCATTATAGTCGGATTCCGTGGCCGAATTGGGTACGCGGTGGTGCCGGGCGAGCCGCCGAAGGTGTATCATTCGCCCCTTTGCGAGACCTTCTCCATGGACCTTTCGTCGCTTACCGCCGTCTCTTCCGTCGACGGCCGCTACGCCGCCAAGACCGCCGACCTGCGCCCCATTGCCAGCGAGTACGGGCTGATCCGTTACCGTGTGCTGATCGAGGTGCGCTGGTTCCAGGCCCTGGCCGCCGATGCCAGCTTCACCGCCCTCCCCACGCTGGACGCTGCGGCCAACGCGTTCCTGGACGACCTGCTGGCGGGGTTCAGCGAGGACGACGCCGCGCGCGTGAAGGCCATCGAGGCGACGACCAACCATGACGTCAAAGCGGTCGAGTATTTCCTCAAGGAGCGCTTCGCCGAACGAGACGACCTGGCCGCGGCCAGCGAGTTCCTGCACTTTGCCTGCACTTCCGAGGACATCAACAACCTGGCCTACGCGCTGATGTGCGCCGAGGCCCGAGAAGCGGTGCTGCTGCCGAAGCTGGCCGAAATCGACGCCGCGCTGCTGGCGCTGGCCGGCGACAACGCCGAGCTGCCGATGCTGTCGCGCACCCATGGCCAGACCGCGTCGCCCACCACGCTGGGCAAGGAAATGGCCAACGTGGTGGCGCGCCTGCGTCGCCAGGTGGCGCAGCTGGAAACCCAGCCCGTGCTGGGCAAGATCAACGGCGCCGTCGGCAACTACAACGCTCACCTCAGCGCCTGCCCGGATATCGACTGGCCGGCGTTCTCGAAGGCCTTTGTCGAGTCGCTGGGCCTGGAGTGGAACCCCTACACCACGCAGATCGAGCCGCATGACTGGATGGCGGAGTATTTCCAGGTACTGACCCGCAGCCACACCATCATGGTGGACCTGGCCCGTGATATCTGGTCATACATTTCCATCGGCTACTTCCGCCAGAAGACCGTCGCCGGCGAAGTCGGCTCCTCGACCATGCCGCACAAGGTCAACCCTATCGATTTCGAAAACGCCGAGGGCAACCTGGGCGTCGCCAACGCCCTGCTCGAGCACCTGGCCATGAAGCTGCCGGTCTCGCGCTGGCAGCGTGACCTGACCGACTCCACCGTGCTGCGCACCATCGGCACGGCACTGGGCCACGCCCTGATCGCCTATGCCTCGCTGCTGAAGGGCCTGGGCAAGCTCGAGGTCAACGCGCCGAAGCTGGCCGAGGACCTGGACGCCGCCTGGGAAGTGCTGGCCGAACCCATCCAGACGGTCATGCGCCTGCACGGCGTGGAAAACCCCTACGAGCAGCTGAAAGCGCTGACCCGCGGACGCGCCATCGACGCGGCCTCGCTGGCGGCGTTCGTCGACGGCCTGGACATGCCTGAAGCCGCGCGTGAGCAGCTCAAGGCGCTGACGCCGGGCGACTACACCGGCCTGGCCGCCGCGCTGGCACGGGACCTGGCGAGCGGGCAATGAGCCAGGCGCTGGGCGGCCTCGACCCGGCGACGTTCCTGGCCGGGCACTGGCAGCGCGAACCGCTGCTGGTTCGCGGCGCATTCCCCGGTTTCGAGCCGCCCATCGACGCCAATGACCTGGCCGGGCTGGCCTGTGAGCCGATGGCGGAGTCGCGAATCATCCGCGGCCCGCTGGCCGACGGTGGCTGGACACTCGAGCACGGCCCCTTCGAAGAGGACATCTTCGATGACATCGGCGACCGCGACTGGACGCTGCTGGTCACCGACGTCGAAAAGCACTATCCCCCGCTCGCCGAACTGCTGGCCGCCTTCGACTTCCTGCCCTCGTGGCGGCTCGACGACATCATGGTGTCGTTCGCCGCGACCGGCGGCTCGGTCGGCCCGCACGTTGACCAGTACGACGTGTTCCTGCTGCAGGCCGAGGGGCGCCGGCGCTGGGAGATCGCCCGCGAGTTCGCGCCCGCGCGCCGTGACGACGTGCCCCTGGATATGCTTGCGGGCTTCGAGCCCGAGAACAGCTGGGTCCTGGAGCCCGGCGACATGCTCTACCTGCCACCCGGCGTCGCGCATCACGGCGTGGCCCTGGAGCCCGGCCTGACCTACTCGATCGGCCTGCGCGCGCCCAGCGCCGCCGACCTGCTGGTGGCCACGGGAGAACACCTGGCCGAATCAGCGGACAAGGGCGGCCGCTACACCGACCGGGGCCAGCTGCAGACCGGGTTGCGCAGCGGTGAAATCGATGCCGACGCCCTGCGACGACTGGCCGACACGGCCCGCGATGCACTCGCGTCCGGTGATGAGCTGGACATCGTGCTGGCGCGCTTTATGAGCACTTACCGCCTGGCCCACCAGGCCGCCCCGCCGCCGCAACCGGTGTCCGGCGACGCACTCGCGGCCGCGCTGGCCAGCGGTGCGGCGATCTATCGCAACCCCTGGTCGCGCTTCAACTGGATCGAACGCAATAGGAAAGCCCTGCTATTCGCCAGTGGCGAGCGCTTTGACACGCGCGTTGAGCTGGCAACCGGGCTGTGCCGGGCCACGCCCGAACTGCCCCTGCCACTGCACGCCGAAGATGCGCTGACGGTCCTGGAACTGCTCAACGCCGGCCACCTGGTCCTGGATAGCGGCGAAAGCGACTGAAACCGTTGTTTCGATTGTGATATATCACGATCGATTTTCCTGTTAATCCGTGACCGAACCGTTATAATCGGCCCCCTTGCCCCGGTGTCGGGGCGTGCAGGAAACAACGGAACGGACCAGTGTCATCCACCCTGAAAGCGCTTTACGCCTCCTCGCAGTTCAACGGGGGCAACGCGGCCTGGATCGAGGCCATGTACGAAGATTGGCTGGAAGACCCTTCCAGCGTACCGGCGCAGTGGCGCGAGGTATTCCAGGGCCTGGGCGGCGATGGCAGCGAACGCGGCCACCTGGACATCCAGGAACACTTCAGGCTGCTGGGCCGCATGGGCGGC
Source organism: Marinihelvus fidelis (assembly GCF_008725655.1). Taxonomy (NCBI): domain Bacteria; kingdom Pseudomonadati; phylum Pseudomonadota; class Gammaproteobacteria; order Chromatiales; family Wenzhouxiangellaceae; genus Marinihelvus; species Marinihelvus fidelis. The sequence goes on from NZ_VYXP01000002.1 coordinate 319,956, forward strand.
CAGGCCGTCCCGGTGGCGTCCGAAAGCCAGGACCACAAGCAGGCCGGCGTCATGCGCCTGATCAACGCCCACCGCGTGCGTGGTCACGAGATCGCGAAGATCGACCCACTGGGCCGCCCTCACCACCCGCCGGTTCCCGACCTGGACCTGTCGTTCCACGACCTGAACGACGCCGACCTGGACCGCGAATTCAACACCGGCTGGCTGGCCGCACCCAACCGCATGAAGCTGCGCGATATCGAGGCGCTGCTGAAGAAGGTCTACACGCGCAGCATCGGCGCCGAGTTCATGCACATTGTCGACACCCGCAAGCGCCGCTGGCTGGAAGAACGCCTGGAGGGCTGCGGCGGTGATTTCGGCACCAGCAACGAGGAAAAGGTCCGCCTGCTCGAGATGCTGACCGCGGCCGAGGGGCTGGAGAAATTCCTGCACACCAAGTACGTCGGCCAGAAGCGTTTCTCGCTGGAAGGCGGCGAGAGCCTGATCCCGTTGCTGCACGAGACCATGCTGCACTCCGGCGCCAACGGCGTTGAAGAAATCGTGATCGGCATGGCGCACCGCGGCCGCCTGAACGTGCTGGTCAACATCCTGGGCAAGTCCCCGGCGGACCTGTTCGACGAATTCGAAGGCAAGCACGACGATCACCCCGGCCGTTCCGGTGATGTGAAATACCACCTGGGTTTCGCGTCCGATATCCAGACCCCGGGCGGGCCGGTGCACATGGCGCTGGCGTTCAACCCATCGCACCTGGAAATCGTCGACCCCGTGGTGGTCGGTTCCGCCCGCGCGCGCCAGGTACGCCGCGATGACGAGAGCCACGACCAGGTCATGCCCATCCTGATTCACGGCGACGCCGCGTTCGCCGGCCAGGGCGTGATCATGGAACTGTTCCAGATGTCCGAAACCCGCGGGTTCGCGGTCGGCGGCACCATGCACATCGTCGTCAACAACCAGGTGGGTTTCACCACCAGCAACCCGCGTGATGCGCGCTCGACGCTGTACTGCACGGCGATTGCCAAGATGGTTCACGCGCCGATTTTCCACGTCAATGCCGACGACCCCGAGGCCGTCCACCACGTGATGAAGATCGCCTGCGATTTCCGCACCCGCTTCAAGCGCGACGTGGTCATCGACCTGGTCTGTTATCGCCGCCACGGCCACAACGAGGCCGACGAGCCCTCAGCCACGCAGCCGGTGATGTACGACATCATCCGCGGCCTGAAGACCACCCGCGCCAAGTACGCGGAGAAACTGGAAGGCGAAGGCACCATCGAGAAGGGCCAGGCCCAGGCGATGATGGACGCCTACCGCGAAAAACTCGACCGCGGCGAGCAGGTGGCCGACGTCGACTCGCAGCCGCGGACCAACGAGCACGCCGCCAACTGGCATGACTACGACTCCAGCGAGCCGCCTCCGCCGCCCGACACCGGCGTGCCGGTCAAGCGGGCCAGGGAACTGGCCAACGCGCTGCTGGACATCCCCGCGGATTTCAAGCTGCACCCCCGGGTACAGCGCATCGTCGACGACCGCAGGAAAATGGCCGCCGGCGAACTGCCGATGGACTGGGGTTTTGCCGAAACACTGGCCTACGCCACCCTGATCGACCAGGACAAGAAACTGCGCCTGGTGGGCCAGGATTCCGGCCGCGGCACCTTCTTCCACCGCCACGCCGTGCTGCACAACCAGGCCGACGGCAGCACACTGCTGCCGCTGGCACAGTTGCGCCCGGAATCGGACGTCACGGTCATCGATTCGCTACTGAGCGAGGAAGCGGTGATGGCGTTCGAATACGGCTACGCCACGGCCGCGCCGGAAACGCTGGTGATCTGGGAAGCGCAGTTCGGCGACTTCGCCAACGGCGCCCAGGTGGTCATCGACCAGTTCCTGGCCTCGGGCGAGGCCAAGTGGGGTCGGCTGTGCGGCCTGACGCTGTTCCTGCCGCATGGCTACGAGGGCCAGGGCCCGGAGCATTCCTCCGCGCGCCTGGAGCGTTTCCTGCAGCTGTGCTCGTTCGGCAATATGCAGGTGTGCGTGCCGTCAACTCCGGCGCAGATCTTCCATATGCTACGCCGCCAGATGATGCAGGCCACGCGCAAACCGCTGGTGGTGATGATGCCCAAGAGCCTGCTGCGCAACAAGGCGTCGACGTCGCCCCTGGACCGTGTGGAGAAAGGCGGCTTCCAGCTGGTCATCGATGATCGCCAGGTCACGGACAAGTCGGCCATTGACCGGCTGGTGCTGTGCTCCGGCAAGGTCTACTACGACCTGGACGCCAAGCGCACCGAGACCGAGGCCGGCAACATCGCCCTGGTCCGTATCGAACAGCTGCACCCGTTCCCCGAAACCGACCTGAAGGCGCTGCTGGCCACCTACCCGAACCTGAAGGAAGTGGTGTGGTGCCAGGAAGAGCCCAAGAACCAGGGCGCGTGGTACCAGATTCGCCATCACCTGCAGGTGAGCCTGGGCGAGGGCCACGACCTGTTCTACGTCGGCCGCCGCCGCTCGCCGTCACCGGCCACCGGTTATTTCAAGGTGCACCTGGCCGAGCAGGAAAAGCTGGTTACGAAAGCCCTGACCCTGGGCAAAGGCCACCAATTCTGAGGCGGCGTGATGACAACGCCCCTGAACCCATTGCACTGAACGCCTAATTGAAGACAGAGATTCGCCATGAGCATTGAAATCAAAGTCCCCGTCCTGCCGGAATCCGTGACCGACGCCACCGTTGCGGCCTGGCACAAGAAGCCCGGTGACACCATCCGCCGCGACGAAAACCTGGTGGACCTGGAAACCGACAAGGTGGTGCTGGAAGTGCCCTCCCCCGTGGACGGCGTCCTGAAATCCATCACCTCCGACAGCGGCGAGACCGTGACCAGCGGCGAAGTGCTGGGCGTGGTCGAGGAAGGCGAAGTCGAAGACGCGCCGGCCGCCGAGGAAGCCCCGGCCACCGCCGAGACGGCCGACAAACCAGCCGCGGCGCCCGCCGCTGGTGGTGAGAAACTGTCCCCGGCCACCCGCCGCATCGTCGAGGAAGAAGGCGTGAACCCGTCCGACGTGCCGGCATCGGGCCGCGGCGGCCGCCTGACCAAGGGCGACGTCGTCAACTTCCTGAAGGCCGGCGGCCCCACCGGACCGCGCGCGGAAGAGCGCGTGAAGATGACCCGCCTGCGCTCAACCATCGCCAAACGCCTGAAGGACGCGCAGAACACCGCGGCCATCCTGACCTCGTTCCAGGAAGTGGACCTGAAGGCCGTGCAGGACCTGCGCGCCAAGTACAAGGACACCTTCGCCGAAACTCACGGCACCAAGCTGGGCCTGATGTCCTTCTTCGTAAAGGCGGTCTGCGACGCCCTGGCCAAGTACCCGGTGGTCAACGCCTCGCTGGACGGCGACGAGATCGTCTACCACGGCTTCATGGATATCGGTATCGCGGTGTCCACCGAGCGTGGCCTGATGGTCCCGGTGCTGCGCAACGCCGAGCGCATGAGCCTGGCGCAGATCGAATCCGGCATCCGCGAATACGCCGTGGCGGCGCGCGAAGGCACCATCTCGCTGGACGACCTGCAGGGCGGCACCTTCTCGATCACCAATGGCGGCACCTTCGGCTCGATGCTGTCGACGCCGCTGCTGAACCCGCCGCAGAGCGCGATCCTGGGCATGCACAACATCAAGGAACGCCCGGTGGTGGTGAACGGCGATATCGTCGTCCGCCCGATCATGTTCCTGGCGCTGTCCTACGACCATCGCATCATCGACGGCAAGGACTCCGTGCAGTTCCTGGTGGCCGTGAAGGAAGCGCTGGAAGACCCCGCACGCCTGCTGCTAAACCTGTAAGAACGGGGGTCAGAGTAGAGCCAGAGTCGACTCTGGCTCTACTCTGACCCGACTCTGACCCCACAATTTGGGAGCTCATTATGTCCGACAAGTTTGACGTCATCGTTATCGGCGGCGGCCCCGGCGGCTATGTTGCCGCCATTCGCTGCGCCCAGCTGGGCCTGAAAACGGCCTGCGTGGAAAAATACTCCGACAAGGACGGCAAGCTGGCCCTGGGCGGCACTTGCCTGAATGTCGGTTGCGTGCCTTCGAAGGCCCTGCTGGACACCAGCAAGCACTACCACCACGTGCAGCACGACTACGCCGAGCACGGCATCACCACCGGTGACGTCGCCATCGACGTGCCGAAGATGATCGAGCGCAAGGCCGGCGTGGTGAAGAAGCTCACCGGCGGCGTGGCCATGCTGTTCAAGTCCAACAAGATCGAGTCGTTCCACGGCACCGGCAAGCTGCTGGCCGGCCGCAAGGTCGAGGTCACCCCGGCTGATGGCGGCGACGCGGTCACGCTGGAAGCGAAGAACGTCATCCTGGCCTCCGGCTCCGTGCCCATCGCCATCCCCAACGTCGAGTTCGACGGCGAGCACATCGTCGACAACGTTGGCGCACTGGAATTCGATGAAACCCCGGGCAAGCTGGGCGTAATCGGCGCCGGCGTCATCGGCCTGGAACTGGGTTCGGTGTGGAAGCGCCTGGGCTCAGAGGTGGTGCTGCTCGAAGCCCTGCCTGACTTCCTTGCCGCCGCCGACACCGACATCGCCAAGCAGGCCGCCCGCGCCTTCAAGAAGCAGGGCCTGGACATCCGCCTGGGCACGCTGGTGAAGAAGGCCGAGGTCAAGAAGGGCCAGGTCGAGGTCACCGTTGAAGACAAGGACGGCGAGAGCAAGCTCAGCTTCGACAAGCTGCTGGTGGCCGTCGGCCGCCGCGCCTACACCGACGGCCTGCTGGCCGACGATTCCGGGGTCAAGCTCACCGACCGCGGCCAGATCGAGGTCAACGAGAACTCGCAGACCAGCGCCGAGGGCGTCTGGGCCATCGGTGACTGCGTGCGCGGCCCCATGCTGGCGCACAAGGCGTCGGAAGAAGGCATTGCCGTGGCCGAACTGATTGCCGGCAAGCCCGCGCACATCCACTTCGACACCGTGCCCTGGGTGATCTACACCGACCCGGAAATCGCCTGGGTGGGCAAGACCGAGCAGCAGCTGAAGGACGAAGGCATCGACTACAAGGTCGGCACCTTCCCGTTCGCCGCCACCGGCCGCGCCCTGGCCGCGGGCTCCCCGGACGGCATGGTCAAGATGCTGGCCGACGCCGAGACCGACGAGGTCCTGGGCGTGCACATCATCGGCGCGCAGGCCTCCGAGCTGATCGCCGAGTGCGTGGTAACCATGGAATTTCACGGCGCCAGCGAAGACCTGGCCCGCATCGTCCACGCCCACCCGACGCTGTCGGAAGCGGTGCACGAAGCGGCCCTGCACGTCGACAGGCGGGCGATTCACCGCGCCAACTGAGCCGTTCGTCAACCGGCCTGCCCCGTCCAGGTGGCAGGCCGGCCTGACCCCATTTCCGGTCTGTTAAGATGCCGTCGTTCCCCACGACACAGCATCGATCAATGAGCCACCCGATCCCCGAATCCTTCAAGGCGTTTCGCATCCACAACGATGATGACGGCTACCGCGCCGGCATCGAGACCGTCACGCTGGACGACCTGAGCGAGGGCGACGTCACCATCCAAGGCCACTGGTCCAGCGTCAACTACAAAGACGCGCTGGCCGGCACCGGTAAGGGCAAGATCGCCAACGTTTTCCCCATCACCGGCGGCATTGATGTGTCCGGCGTGGTGGTGGCCAGCCAGAACGGCCGCTTCGCGGTGGGCGACGAGGTGCTGGTCACCGGCTGCCGCCAGTCACAAAAGCGCGACGGCGGTTACAGCGAATACCTCAACGTCGAAAGCGACAGCCTGGTCGCCCTGCCCGACGGGCTCAGCCTGCGCGAGGCCATGGCCATCGGCACGGCCGGCTTCTCCGCCGCGCTGGGCCTGTACCGCATGGAGGCCAACGGCCAGCGCCCGGACATGGGCCCGGTGGTGGTGACCGGCGCGACCGGCGGCGTCGGCAGCTTCGCCGTCGACATTTTCACTGCGGCCGGCTACGAGGTGCACGCCATCACCGGCAAGGTGGACGAATTCGACTACCTGGAATCACTTGGCGCGAAGCAATGCATCTCGCGCCACGACCTGCACTGGGGCCAGAAGCCGCTGGAAACCGCGCGCTGGGCCGGCGCCTTCGACAACGTCGGCGGCGACATGCTAAACGGGCTGACCCGCGTGGTCGGCGAGTACGGCAACATTGTCAGCTGCGGCCTGGCCGGCGGTTTCGGCCTGAACACGACGGTGATGCCGTTCATCCTGCGCGGTGTCAGCCTGCTGGGCGTGTCGTCGGAAAATTGCCCCCAGGATTTGCGTGCTACACTGTGGCAACGGCTGGCATCGGAATGGAAGCCACCGCACCTCGATTCGATCTGTACCCGCGAAATTGCCATGGATGGGCTGATGGACACCTTTGAGTCCATGCTCACCGGACGCTCATTCGGAAGAACCGTAGTAAAGTTAAATTAGCGGAAGTTCTTCCAAACGAATGAAATTCAAGGCATACTGAAATCCCTGCTGCGGGGAATCTAAAAAAAGGCTAAACAATGGCCAAAGTATTGATCGTTGACGACTCCCAGCTGTACCGCTTCAAATTGCGGAACCTGGTGGAAGCGAGAGGACACGAAGCGCTCACGGCCCACGACGGCGAAGAGGCGCTTGCACTGGCTCGTACCGAGCTGCCCGAAGTCATCCTGATGGACATTGTCATGCCCGGCATGAGCGGATACGAGGCCAAGCGCATGCTCGCGCGCGACCCCGCCACCTGCGACATCCCGGTCATCTTCGTCAGCTCCAAGTCTGCCGAGAGTGACAAGGTCTGGGGCATGCGCCTGGGCGCCGCGGGCTACGTGACCAAGCCGGTCGACCCGGCCAAGCTGGATTCCACCATCGACGGCATCGTCGCCGCCTAGCGGTGACGCGTGACGCGTGACGCGTGACAGGCTACTTCTGAAGCGGGAGTCTGTGGTTTAAAAGGCGCAATTTGGCGCGCCGGGGAACCCGACGCCGTAAGAACCCTCTATACTTCTGCATCGCGGCCGTTTTGCCGCACTGATTTTCCATTCCAACGAATTCGCAGGAGCAGTAATTCATGACGATCCAGGTCGGCGACAAGATCCCCGAAGCCATTTTGACCATCATGTCCGACGATGGCCCCAAACCACTGACCACGTCTGACTGGTTCGGCGGCCGCAAGGTGGTCCTGTTCTCGGTACCCGGCGCCTTTACCCCGACCTGCTCCGCACGTCACCTGCCCGGCTTTATCGATCACATCGAAGATATTCGCAGCAAGGGCATCGATGCCATCGGCTGCACGGCGGTCAACGACGTATTCGTCATGGACGCCTGGCGCCGCAACTCGGGCGCCGCGGGCATCGACATGCTCGCCGACGGTAACGCCGAATTCGCCGAGGCCCTGGGCCTGGCCATGGACGCGACTTCCTACGGCATGGGCCAGCGCGGCCAGCGCTTCGCCCTGGTCGCCGAAGACGGCGTGGTAACGGCGCTCTACGTCGAGCAGCCCGGTGAGTTCAAGGTGAGCAGCGCGGAGCACGTGCTCGCAAACCTGTGAGCTCGGTGACGCGTGACGCGTGACGCGAAAGAGCCAGCACTCGGGGCACCCCAAGTAAAAAACCCGCCAATCGGCGGGTTTTTTATTGCAAGGTTTTTTGTCACGCGTCACGCGTCACGCGTCACGCGTCACCAGCGTCGTCGTCTTCTTCGGCCTCGATACGCGCCAGGCCGACGAGCTTCTCATCTTCGCCCAGGCGGATCAGCGTGACGCCCTGGGTGTTGCGGCCCAGTACCGAGATGCCGTCGGTGTGGGTGCGCACCAGCGTGCCGCCGTCGGAAATCAGCATGATGTCGTCGTCGTCGGAGACCTGGATCGCGGAGACCAGCGGGCCGTTGCGCTCCGAGGTCTGGATGCCGATCACGCCCATGCCGCCACGGCCTTTCACCGGGTGGTCGTCAACGGAGGTGCGCTTGCCATAGCCGCGTTCGGTGGCGGTGAGGATATCGCCCTCGCCCAGAACCAGCATCGACTGCACCTGCTCACCACCTTTCAGGCGGATACCGATCACGCCACCGGCCTGGCGGCCCATGGAGCGTACCGCGCTCTCGTTGAAACGGATGCACTTGCCGGATGACGAGAACAGCATGATGTCGCTCTCGCCGTCGGTGATGGCCACGTTGACCAGCTCATCGCCTTCCAGCAGGTTGATGGCCCAGATACCGTTGGCGCGCGGCCGCGAGTAATCCACCAGCGGCGTTTTCTTGACCTTGCCCGAACGGGTGGCGAAGAACACGAACTGGTCCTGGCCGTACTCGCGCACCGGCAGCACGGCGTTGACGCGCTCGTCCTTTTCCAGCGGCAGCAGGTTGACGATGGGCTTGCCGCGCGAGGCGTGGCTGGCCTGCGGCAGTTCGTAGACCTTCAGCCAGTGAATGCGACCGCGCGAGGTGAAGCACAGCATGGTGTCGTGGGTGTTGGCTACGAACAGCTTGTCGATGAAATCCTCTTCCTTCACCTTCGTCGCTTTCTTGCCCTTGCCGCCGCGGCGCTGGGCCTGGTAGCGGTCCAGCGTCTGCGATTTCACGTAGCCGCCGTGGGAGATGGTCACCACCACGTCTTCCTCTGTGATCAGGTCTTCCAGGCTCAGGTCCAGGCGATCCTGCAGGATCAGGCTGCGGCGCTCGTCGCCGTACTCGTCGCGGATGGCTTCGAGTTCCTCGCGGATGACTTCCATCAGCCGCTCGGGGTCGGACAGGATGCGCAGCAATTCGCGCACCGTCTCGAGAATTTCTTCGTATTCCTTGGTCAGCTTCTCCTGCTCCAGCCCGGTCAGGCGGTGCAGGCGCATGTTGAGGATTTCCTGGGCCTGTACCGGCGACAGCTGGTAGCCGTCCTTGTGCAGGCCGTAGAGCGCTTCCAGGTCTTCCGGGCGGGAAACCTCGGCGCCGCCCTGGGACAGCATGCTGGCCACCAGGCCGGCGTCCCAGCGACGCTCCACCAGGCGCTCCTTGGCGTCGGCGGGCGTGGGCGAGGCCTTGATCAGCTCGATCATTTCGTCCAGGTTGGCCAGCGCCACGGTCAGGCCTTCCAGCACGTGGGCGCGGTCGCGCGCCTTGCGCAGGTCGAACATCGTGCGGCGGGTGACCACTTCGCGGCGGTGGCCGATGAAGGCCTGCAGCACTTCCTTGATGTTCAGCAGCTTCGGCTGGCCGCCCACCAGGGCCACCATGTTGATGCCGAACACGTTCTGCATGGCGGTCTGCTGGAACAGGTTGTTCAGCACCACCTCGGGCACTTCGCCGCGGCGCAGTTCGATGACCATGCGCATGCCGTCCTTGTCGGACTCGTCGCGCAGCTCGGTGATGCCCTCGATCTTCTTCTCTTTCACCAGCTCGGCGATTTTCTCGAGCAGGCGGGCCTTGTTTACCTGGTAAGGCAGCTCGGTGACGATAATCGCCTGCTTGCCGCTGCTGGAATCGACTTCCTCGATCTCGGTCTTCGCTCGCACGTAAATGCGGCCGCGACCGGTGTGGTACGCGTCAACGATGCCCTGGGCGCCGTTGATGATGCCGCCGGTGGGGAAATCCGGGCCCGGCAGGTGCACCATGATGTCGTCGATGCTGAGTTCGGGGTTCTCGATCAGCGCGATGGTGGCGCTGATGACTTCGCCCAGGTCGTGCGGCGGGATGTTGGTGGCCATACCCACGGCGATGCCGGCGGAGCCGTTGACCAGCAGCGTCGGCACGCGGGTCGGCATGACCAGCGGCTCTTTCTCGGTCTCGTCGTAGTTGGGGCCGAAATCAACGGTCTCGCGGTCGATGTCCGCCAGGATCTCGTGCGCCAGCTTGGACATGCGCACCTCGGTGTAACGCATGGCCGCCGGGGCGTCGCCATCGACGGAACCGAAGTTACCCTGGCCGTCGACCAGCATGTAGCGCATGGCGAACGGCTGGGCCATGCGGACGATGGTGTCGTACACCGCGGAATCGCCGTGTGGGTGGTACTTACCAATGACGTCACCGACCACGCGGGCCGATTTCTTGTACGGCTTGTTCCAGTCGTTGCCCAGCTCGGACATGGCGAAAAGCACGCGGCGGTGCACCGGTTTCAGCCCGTCGCGGACGTCCGGGAGCGCGCGCCCGACGATCACGCTCATGGCGTAATCGAGATAGGATTGCCGCATCTCGTCTTCGAGATTGACCTGGAGGATTTCCCTGGCGAGTTCTGCCATCGGCGAGTGTTCTCCGAATTGGTTTTATGTGTTTGTATTTATTGGTTTTCGGGTGCGGCGGAAACAGGTTCGCCGGCACCGGATTCAAGCTGTGAATTTTACCATAAATCGGCCTTGCACCGGGCTTTTGCGCCGTCTTTGGGCGCCCGCGCACCACCGCGTTTTGAAGCCGGGCCGCCGGCCGGTATCATGGTCGCCTTTCCCGTTCACCGAAGGCATGACATGAACCACGGATTCAAGACCGTTTTGGCGCTGTTCCTGGGCCTGGCCCTGAGCCTGACCTGGAGCGCCGCCACCCTGGCGCAGGATGAGGCACCGGCCACCGGCAATCCGCAGGTGACCCTGCACACCAGCATGGGCGACATCCGCATGGAACTGTTCCCGGCCGAAGCCCCGGCCTCGGTGGAGAACTTCCTGCGCTACGCCAACGACGGCTTCTACGAGGGCACGATCTTCCACCGCGTCATCAGCCACTTCATGATCCAGGGCGGCGGCTTCACCCCCGACCTGACCCAGAAAGACACCCGCGACCCGATTCCGAACGAGGCGGAGAACGGCCTGAAGAACGAGCGCGGCACCGTCGCCATGGCCCGCACCGGCGACCCGCATTCGGCCACCTCGCAGTTCTACATCAATGTCGAGCACAACCCGTCGCTGGACCACACCGGCTCCGACCACACCCGCGCCTGGGGCTACGCCGTGTTCGGCCGCGTGGTCGAGGGCATGGAGGTGGTCGACGACATCCGCTTCGTCACCACCCAGACCGTGCGCGAAGGCACCCCGCTGCAGATGGGTGATGTGCCGGTCGAGCCGGTGATCATCGAGTCTGTCGAGGTGCATTGAGCCCGCCATGACCACCCTGTTCATCTCCGACCTGCACCTGGACGACAAGCGTCCGGACGCTACCGAGTGCTTCCTGCGCTTCATGCGTGACGAAGCACCGGCGGCCGAAGCGCTGTACATCCTGGGTGACCTGTTCGAGTACTGGCTGGGCGATGACGCGCCCACGCCGGTGGGCCAGGCCACGGCCGGCGCCATCCGCGCGCTGACCGACGCCGGCGTGCCGTGTTTCTTCACCCACGGCAATCGCGACTTCCTGTTGGGCGAGGCCTTCGCCAGCCACGCCGGCCTGCAGTTGCTGGACGAGGAAACCGTGGTCGACCTGTACGGCCGCCCCACTGTGCTGCTGCACGGCGACACGCTGTGCACCGACGACGTCGGCTACCAGCAGGTGCGCGTGATGCTGCGCGACCCGGCCTGGCAGGCGGGCTTCCTGCAGAAAACGCCGCAGGAGCGCATCCAGGTGGCCCTGGAGGCGCGCGAACTGTCGGCCGAGTACAAGCAGGGCGTGGCGATGGACATCATGGATGTGAACGCCGACGCGGTGGCCGCATCATTCGCGCGCAACGGTGTGAGGCACATGATTCACGGGCATACGCATCGGCCGGCGGTGCATGAATTGACGCTTGAAGATGCTTCTGCTGCCGAACGCATCGTGCTGGGGGACTGGTATGAGCAGGGCAGCGTGCTGCGGGTTGATGCGGATGGGGCGGTGTTGGAGACTCGGGCGCTGGGGTGACGCGTGACGGTTACGCGTGACGCGTTTTGCGGCCGGACAGGGTGTTCAGGGGCCAGACCACTTCTCTTGTCTGGTTGGGCTCTCCCCAGACTGCCTCTAACCGTTTCAGGACCATTTCGATGGCGTTTTTGCCGGTGGCCTTTTCGTGGCGTTGCGCGGCGGACCATGTGTTCAGGTAGTGCACCAGGTCGGCCAGTGACCAGCGCAGGCGCATGTCCATGGCCGGCAGCGTCACCGGCGTAAACGGGTGCGCCATGCCGGCATAACCGGATTCCACCAGGGCCCGCTCGGGCGGCCAGTACGGGCCAAGCACATCGCGATAGAGCACCTCGATTTCTGCATCGACGGCCGGGCTGATGCGGCATAACGCATAGCTGACCGCGACAAACAGCCCGCCGGGCCGCAGCACGCGGCCGGCCTCGGCAAAGAATGCCGGGTGGTCGAACCAGTGCAGCGCCTGCCCAACCGTCACCAGGTCGGCCGAATCATCCGGTAATGAACAGTGTTCGGCCGGCTCGACCGCAAAGGTCACGCCGTCCATCGCCGGCGCCGCCGCCACCTGCTCGGCGCTGGCATCGGTGGCATAGACACGCTCGAAATGTCGCGAAAGGCCGGCCGCCAGCTGGCCGTTGCCACAGCCCACGTCCCAGGCCTGCTGCTGGCCCGGGCTGTGCTCCGCCAGTGAATCGAAAAAGTGATCCGGGTAACGCGGCCGGTAGCGCGCGTAATCGCCGGCGTGGCCGGAAAAATGGTCCTTGAAACCGCCTTTGTTCCCGGTTGGCATGACTCAGATGTTCTCCAGCGCCGCCAGCTCGCGCTCGCTGAAGCCCGCGCGCATGCGCGCCGGCACGTTGAACGGCCCCTTCACCCGGCCTGCGAATTTCGTCCGCAGCAGATGCAGGAAGGTGGTCTCCGGGTCCACTCCGGCCTGGCCGCAGCACCAGTCGAACCAGCGGCTGCCGATTTCCACGTGCCGGACCTCTTCTTCCAGGATCACTTCCAGCGCGGCGATGGTGGGATCGTCGCCGGCCTCGCGCAGGCGCTCGATCATGCCGGGCGTGACATCCAGGCCGCGCGCCTCCAGCACCCGCGGCACCAGCGCCATGCGCTCCAGCGGGTCGTCCATGGTGCGCTCGGCCATCTGCCACAGGCCGTTGTGGGCGGGGAAATCTCCGTAGGCGTGGCCCAGCTGCGCCAGCCGTTCGGCCAGCATCGTGAAATGCCGCGCCTCGTCCCAGGCCACCGACAGCCAGTCGATGACAAAACCATCCGGCATATCACGAAAACGCCAGGCCGCGTCCAGCGCCAGGTTGATGGCGTTGAACTCGATATGGGCAATGGCGTGAACCAGCGCCGCGCGTCCGGCATCGCTGCCCAGGCGACGGCGTGGCACTTTCCGCGGGTCGACCAGCTCCGGCCGCCCGGGCCGCCCGGGCGGCGTGCGGTCCGCCGGAACAGACGGCAGGCCGGGGTCGAAACCCGCTGCCTCGACCCGCGCCCAAAGCGCCATCACCGCCGCGCTCTTGGCCGCCGGGTCAACCTCGGCCAGGCAGGCGCGGATGTCGTCGTAGCCGGCAGCTGTGGTCACAGTCTTCATGGGCGCGAAATTATACCGATTTAACACGACCTTAAAGCGCGGCTGGCATCATTGCGCCCGTGCCGAAACACACGCCACAGCAACGCTTCCTGGCCTGGCTGCCCTTCCTGGGGCTGGCCCTGGTGCTGCATGTCGGCTTGCTGCTGTGGCCGGTGATTCGCGAGCAACCCGCCACGCCCACGGAAACGGCCGTGGAAATCACGCTGGTTACACCGCCGGCGCCAGTGGAGCCCCCGCCACCTGAGCCCGAACCGGAACCCGCTCCCGATCCAGAACCCGAACCCGTTCCGGAGCCGGAGGCCATCGCCGCCACGCCGCCGCCGGATCCCGTGCCGGAGCCACGGCCCGACCCCGTGGAGGTTGAAGACCCGCGCCCCCCGTCGGCCACCACCATTATCGACAGCATCGCCGACACCGATCTCGAGCGGGCGGACGAGGGCCCGCGCCCCATCGGCCGCGCCACCGAGAGTGAGCTGGTCGAACGCATGCGCCGGCCACTGCTGGCGATGGTTGAGAACGATTTCGACGGCGTTTACCTGGATGGCTCGAGTGAACTGCTGGATCGCTGGCAGGACGACGACGGCACCTACAACGTGGTCATTCGCGGCAAGGACGGCAAATCGTACTGCGGCCGCCAGTCTCCGGCGGATCCATTCCGGCCGTGGCTGCAGATGCCCATCATGTACCACCCTTGCGCCGGTGGCGGTAAACGCGATTAGTGGCGAATCTGACCATCGCGACGTGTCGCGTTTCACTGCACATCGCCGCAAACCCAGTACTGATGCCATCTTTACAACTGGCACGATTTCTGCATCTGTAACCACAACGCTCACTCATTCAGCAACTGGGAGACAAACGATGGGACGTGGTTCATGCGGCAACGTGCTGGCGGCACTGGCCAGCTTTTTCATTCCGGGACTGGGGCAGCTGCTGCAGGGCCGCTGGCTGTTCGCCGGCTTCCTTTTCGTCATGACCTTCCTGCTGTGGTTCGTGCTGCTGGGCTGGATCACGCACCTGTGGTCGATCATCGACGCGGCGCTGTACACGCCACCACACCGCGACGACTGGCGCCGCGAGCGCTACCCGCGCGACCGCTATTACGCTTAAAACGCCGTCCCCGGCGTCCCCCGCCCCGGCAAGGGGCGATAGAATGGCCGTGAACTCCTCACGGCCATTTCTATGACTGCATCCAGCGCACTGACCATCCGCCCCGCGACCCCCGCGGACACCGCGCAGGTCCTCGACTACATCAAGGGCCTGGCGGACTACGAGAAACTCAGCCACGAGGTGGTCGCCACCGAGGAAGCCATCACCGCGTCGCTGTTCGGCGAACGCCCCGACGCCGCCGTGCTGATGGCCGAGTGGAACGGTGAGCCCGCCGGCTTCGCCCTGTACCACTTCATGTACTCCACCTTCATCGCCCGCAGCGGCATGTACCTGGAAGACCTGTTCGTGAAACCGGAGTACCGCGGTCACGGCATCGGCACCGCCCTGCTGGTGCAACTGGCGAAAGTCGCCGTCGACGACGGCCACTGCCGCCTGGACTGGTCCTGCCTGACCTGGAACGAACCGTCGCTGAACTTCTATCGCGGCATCGGCGCCCGCGAGATGGACGATTGGGTGCGCCTAAGGCTGGACGGCGACGCGCTGGCGGCGCTGGCCAAACGCGGCGCCTGAACCGGCCAACGCCTGCTAGAATCCGCCCGTACGCCACCGGAGAACCAACCACATGAAAGTCCTGCTCTACCCCTTGCTGGCCCAGGTGGCCCTGACCTTCGTGGTCATGTTCCGCATGTACTCGGCGCGCGTGGCCGAGTTCAAGGAAAAACGCATTCACCCGCAGTCGGTGCCCACCCGCGCCGCCTTCCGCGAGAAGATCACCGACTCGGCCAACTCGGCGGACAACTTCAGCAACCTGTTCGAAACGCCGGTGCTGTTCTTCGTCGCCATCATGCTGGCCTACACGATGCTGATCTACGACCCGCTGCTGCTGGTGTTCGCGTGGATGTACGTCGGCTGCCGGGTGGTGCACAGCTTCATCCACTGCACCTACAACACCGTCATGCACCGCTTCTACGCCTTCGCCGCCAGCGCCATCGTGCTGCTGGCGCTGTGGGTGCGCCTGGGCTGGCTGATCATCCAGTGAACGGCGAGGCGGCAGGCGTGAAGTTCGAGGGCGGCTGCCACTGCGGCGCGGTGCACTTCGAGGTGGCCGCGCCGTCGAAATGGTGCGCCCACTGCCACTGCGAGAGCTGCCGCCGCTACCACGGCGCTGGCTACGTCACCTGGGCGGGCTTCGACGTGCGCGGCTTCCGCGTCACCCGCGGCGAGGACGCGCTGCGCTGGTACGAATCCTCCCGGGACGCCGAGCGCGGTTTCTGCGGCCTGTGCGGTTCCAGCATGCTGTTCCGCTCCGAGCGTTCGCCCGGCGAGATGCACATCGCGCTGGGCAGCCTGGACGGCGCCATCGACCGCGCGCCGCAGGCGCACGTGTTCTTCGACACCCACGTCGACTGGGTCGCCATCGACCGCGAACTGCCCATCCACCGTCCCAACGACTGAGCGCCGCCATGCTGGAACTGAAACCCAATTGCGAATGCTGCGGCGACACCCTGCCGCCGGAAGCCACGAACGCGATGATCTGCAGCTTCGAGTGCACCTTCTGCACCGACTGCGTCGAGAACGAACTGATGGGCACCTGCCCGAACTGTGGTGGTGGTTTCGAGCGCCGGCCGATTCGCCCCGAACACCTGCTTGAAGAGTATCCGCCCGCCGATCCGGACTAAGCCGGCAACGACCAGTCTATCGACTCCAGCCCACGCTGTTCCAGCCAGGCGTTCGCCTTCGAAAAGTGCTTGCAGCCCAGGAAGCCCCGGTGCGCCGACAGCGGTGAGGGGTGCGGGGCCTTGAGCACGCAGTGGCGGTGGGTGTCGATGACGGCGCCTTTTTTTTGGGCATAGCTGCCCCAGAGCAGGAAGACCAGGCCGTCGCGTTCGTCGTTCAGGTGTTTGACGATGGCGTCGGTGAAGCGCTCCCAGCCCTTGCCCTGGTGGGCGCCGGCGCTGGCCTGTTCCACCGTTAGCACGGCGTTCAGTAGCAGCACGCCGCGCTCGGCCCAGGCCTGCAGGCAGCCGTGGTTGGGTGGGGCGATGCCCAGGTCGTCGTGGATTTCACGGAAGATATTTTGCAGCGACGGTGGTGTGCGCACGCCGGGTTGTACCGAGAAGCACAGGCCGTGGGCCTGGCCGGGGCCGTGGTAGGGGTCCTGGCCCAGCATCACCACTTTCACCTGGTCGAACGGGGTAGTGTCGAGGGCGTTGAAGATCTGTTTGCCGGGCGGGTAGATGGTTTTGCCGGCGCGGCTGCGCTCACTCAGGAAGGCGCGCAGGTTTTTCATGTAGTCGGCTTCGAATTCGGGGGCCAGACGCTGTTTCCAGGACGGTTCCAGGCGTATTCTGTCGGTGTCGCTCAAGGGGCTGGGTTCCGGTGTTTGGCTTGATTTTCGGCGGTTCAGCCCAAGTTAGCAGATGTGTATGCCCGCGCCAAAGCGGGTCGGCTTTTTCGCGGAGAATTCATGGCTATTAAAACGGATGTCGTTATTGTCGGCGCGGGCCCCTGCGGCCTGTTCCAGGTTTTCGAGCTCGGGTTGCTGGATATCCACGCCCACGTGGTGGATGCCCTGCCCCAGCCCGGCGGGCAATGCGCGGAGCTGTATCCCGACAAGCCCATCTACGACATCCCGGCCTACCCCATCATCGGCGCGCAGGAGTTGGTCGATAACCTGATGGAACAGATCGCGCCGTTCAAGCCGGAGTTTCACCTGGCGCAGATGGTCGAGAAGCTGGAGCGCCGCGAGGACGGCCGCTTCACGCTGGTGACCACCGCCGGCACCGAGTTCGACACCGCCACCGTCATCCTGGCCGCCGGCCTGGGTGCGTTCCAGCCGCGTCGCCTGAAGGCGCCGGGCGCGGAGGCCTTCGAGGGCGAGTCCATCCACTACTCGATCAAGGACCCGGCGCGCTTCGAGGGCAAGAACCTGGTCATCCTGGGCGGCGGCGATTCGGCCATGGACTGGGTCATCGAACTGCACGACCGCGTCGAGTCGCTGACGCTGGTGCACCGCCGGCCGGAGTACCGCGCCGCGCCTGCTTCCGTGGCGAAAATGAAAGCGCTGGCAGAGGCCGGCAAGTTGCGCGAGATTCACGGCATGGTGCGCGAAGTACGCGCCGAGAACGGCCGCCTGGCCGGGCTGACCGTGGCCGAGGGCGCCCACGACGGCGAGCTGATCGAGATCGACGCCGACGAGGTCTGCGTGTTCTACGGCCTGTCACCCAACCTGGGTCCGATCGCCGAGTGGGGCCTGGACATCGACAAGCGCCAGGTGGCCGTCGATACCGAGAAATTCCAGACCTCCGAGCCCGGCATCTTCGCCGTCGGCGACATCAATTCCTACCCCGGCAAGAAGAAACTGATCCTGTCCGGCTTCCACGAAGCCGCGCTGGCCGCCTTCGCGGTGCAAAAGCACATCGACCCGGACAAGCGCGTGTTCCTGCAGTACACCACCACCAGCCCGGTGATGCATGAGCGGCTCGGGGTTAAGGCTGAGAAGTGAGTGAGTGGTGAGTGGTGAGTAGTGAGTGGTGAGTGGTGAGAAAACCCTCCCGGCCGGAGGNAGGTGGTTTTTACTACTCACCACTCACCACTCACTACTCACCCGCCGCCAAACATAAAAAAGGCCGCCCCGATTCCGGAGCGGCCTTTTTCGTAAGCTGAATCGCTTTCAGCAGCGATCAGGGCTTGGTGAACTTCAGCGTCATCCGATCAGATTCACCAATGGCCTCGTACTTGGCCTTGTCCTCGTCACCCAGCGCCAGGCCCGGGGGCAGCGTCCAGACGCCCTTGGGATGGTCCTTGGTGTCCTTCGGGTTGGCGTTGACTTCTGACACAGCCACAAATTCCAGGCCGGCACTGGCGGCCAGTTCCTTGACGTATTCCTCAGAAACGTAGCCATTCTTGGCGGTTTCCGCCGGGTCCGTGCCGTCGTCGGCGCGGTGTTGGACCACACCCAGGGTGCCGCCCGGCTTCAGTACGCGGGCAAACTCGTCGAACATGCCCTGGGCTTCGCCGCCGCCGACCCAGCCATGGGTGTTGCGGAAGGTCAGGATGGTGTCGTAGCTATTGTCCTCACCCAGCGAGCCGGTTTCCGGGGAAGAGAAGTAGACCACTTCCACCTGGTCGTAGACCTCGGGGTCGTTGGCGAACTTCTCGGCCAGCTGCTTGGGCAGGCTGTAGCGGTAGCCCGGCTGGTCCGGGACTTCCGGGTCCCAGTTGGCGATGACGAAGGTGCCGTTGTCGCGGATGGCCGGGGCCAGGACCTCGGTGTACCAGCCGCCGCCGGGCCAGATTTCCAGCACGGTGTCGCCGTCTTCGAAGCCGAAGAACTCCAGCGTCTCGACCGGGTGGCGGTAGTCGTTACGGGCGATGTTGGCCTCGGAACGATGGTCGCCGGTGGAGGCCGCGGCCACGCGCTCGGCGAAGGTGTCCTGGGCCAGTGCGGCCGGCGCAACGGCCAGCGCGGCCAGCAGCGGGATCACTCGTTTCATGCTCAAACTCCTTTCCTTTGGTTTGGATGGATCGTGAAAGCGGACCGGCACTATACCGCACCGGCGGGGTTTTCCTCCGCACCCTGCCCGTCGCCGGGGACGGCGCCGCGCAGGCGGTCGACGATTTTCGACACGTGCTGCGGCGAGCGCGTGTTCTTCGCGAACAACAGGTACAGGGCCGGCACGGCGAACAACGTCAGCAACGCGGAAATGGTCACTCCGAACACGATGACGACACCGATGGGCTCACGCGCCTCGGAGCCGGCGCCGGTGGCCAGCAACAGTGGCAGCGCGCCGAAGGTGGTACAGGCGCTGGTCATCAGGATTGGGCGCAGGCGCACGGCGGAGGCGTCCAGCACGGCCTTACGGATATCCTCGCCGCGGTCGCGCAGCTGGTTGGCGAACTCGACGATCAGCACGCCGTTCTTGGCCGACAGGCCGATCAGCAGGATCGCGCCGATCTGGCTGAACACGTTGATGCTGCCGCCCATGAACCACAGCCCGACCAGGGCGCCGCTCAGCGCCAGCGGCACCGTCACCAGGATAATCATCGGGTTGACAAAGCTCTCGAACTGCGCGGAAAGCACCAGGAAGACGATCACCAGTGCCAGGCCGAAGGTGATGTACAGCGAGAAGCCCGATTCCAGGAAATCCTCGCTTTCACCGTCCCAGCTGATACGCGCGCTGGCCGGCAGGGTCTCGTCGGCCACGGCGTTCAGGGCGTCGATGGCCTCGCCCAGCTTCACACCGGGCGCGAGGTCGGCGCTCAGCTTGATCGAGCGCATGCGGTCGAAGCGGTTCAGTTGCCCGGGCCCGGCCACCTCGTCGATGCTGACCAGGTTGGACAGCGGCACCAGGTCGCCGGTGAGCGCGGAGCGTACGTACAGGTTGGTCAGGTCCTCGGTGCTGGCGCGGTCGGAATCCTGGCCCTGCAATACCACGTTGTACTCGCGGCCGCGGTCGACATAGGTCGTGACGATGCGCGATCCCAGCATGGTCTCGAGCGTGCGGCCGACGGCCGACAGCGACACGCCCAGCGTGCCGGCGCGGTCACGGTCGACGCTGATGTTCATCTGCGGCTTGCGCTCCTGGAAGTCGCTGTCGGGGTCGAGCAGTTCCGGCATCTCTTCCATGCGCGCCAGCATCGCGTCGCGCCATTCCTTCAGGGCCTCGTAGTCCGGCCCGCCCAGCACCATCTCAATCGGCGTGCCGCCACCACCCACGCCCAGCGCGCGCGAGGTGCGGCCGAAGGCGCGGGCGCCGGGAATATTGGCCAGCCCGGCGTTGATGCGCGCGGCGACGGCGATGTCGCCATCATCGCGTTCATCCCAGTCTTTCAGAAGCACGATCACGCGCGAGGTGCTGACATCGGCGCTACCCCAGCCGCCCGGCACACGGGTCAGGTAACGGGCTACGGGCTTGTCCGGCCCCTCGCCCATCTCGGCCGCGACCACGGCCTCCATGTCGCGGGTCAGCCGGTCGGTGTAGTGCAGCGTGGAGCCTTCCGGCGCGCGCATGAACACCCAGAATGCACCGCGGTCCTCGTTGGGCGCGTACTCGGCCGGCAGGGCGCGCAGCAGGGCGACGGCGCCGATGGAAACCAGCAAAGCCGCCAGCGCCACCCACCCGGGCCGCTTCAGTGTCTTCGACAGCACGGAACGGTACAGCGCGGTCAGGCCATTGAAGAACTGGTCCACCTTCAGCGCCAGGCCCTTCTTGAGCTTGCGGCCGCTGAGTATTTTCGAGCACAGCATGGGCGTGAGTGTCAGCGCGACGATGCTGGAGAACATCACGGCAGCGGCCAGCGTGATGCCGAATTCGCGGAACAGGCGGCCGATATCACCCTCGATGAACGACAGCGGCACGAACACCGCGATCAGCACCAGCGTGGTGGCGATCACGGCGAAGCCGATCTCTTTCGAGCCGTCCAGCGCCGCCAGCAGCGGCTTCTCGCCCTCTTCGACGCGCCGGTAGATGTTCTCTAGCACGACGATGGCGTCGTCGACCACCAGGCCAATGGCCAGCACCAGGCCCAGCAGGGTCAGGATGTTGATGGTGTAACCCATCGCGCCCATGACGATGAACGTGGCCACCACCGAGACCGGTACCACCACGGCCGGGATGAGCATGACCCGGAACGAACCCAGGAACACGAAGATCACCACCAGCACCAGCGCCAGGGCAATACCCAGCGCCTTGTAGACCTCGTCCATCGAGGCTTCGATGAAGGTACTTCGATCGTAGTTGACCGACACCGTCATGCCTTCGGGCAGGTCTTTCTGCACGTTTTCCAGTTCGGCGCGCACGGCTTTCGACACCAGCACGCTGTTGGCCTTGGAGAGCTGTTCGATGGCCAGCGAAACCGCCGGCTCGCCATTGGAGCGCGCGGCGCTGCGTTCGTTCTCGGCGCCGACGCGGACATCGGCCACCTCGGCCAGGCGCACTAGCTGGCCGTCGGCACCGCGGCCGATGACCAGCGCGCGGAAATCATCCGCACTGGCGAAGCCGGTATCGGTGCGCAGCGTGAACTCGCGCGATTCAGACTCGAGTCGCCCGGCGGGTAGTTCGACGTTCTCGGCGCGCAGCGCGGACTCGATATCGCTGACGGTCAGCGCCCGTGCGGCCAGCGCCTCGCGGTCGAGCCAGATGCGCATGGCGTAGCGCCGCGCGCCACTGATGCGTACGCGCGCCACGCCGGCAACCGTGGAGAACCGGTCGACCATGTAGCGGTCGGCGAAATCGGTGATCTCCATGCCGTTCATGCGGTCCGACTGCAGGTTCAGGAACATGATCGACTGCGACGAGGAATCGGCCTTGGCGATTTCCGGCGGGTCGGCCTCGGTGGGCAGCTGGTCGACCACGCGCGAGACGCGGTCGCGGACATCATTGGCCGCGGCGTCGATGTCCCGTTCCATGTTGAATTCCAGGCGGATGTCGGCGCGCTCGTCGGCGCTGCTGGAGGTGAGCTTCTCGACCCCCTCGATGCCGGCGACGGCGTCTTCGATCACCTGCGTGACCTTGGTCTCGACCACCTCGGCGGAGGCGCCGCGGTAGGTGACTTCCACCGACACCACCGGGCGGTCGACATCCGGGTACTGGCGCACCGGCAGGCGCATCATCGCCGCCAGGCCCAGGATTACCAGCAGCAGCGAAATGACAGTGGCGAAGACCGGGCGGCGGACCGACAGGTCGGAAAGGATCACGGCGCGCGCCCCAGCACTTCAACGGGCTCGCCGGCCCGGGCTTTCTGGGTGCCCTCGGTGATCACGCGGTCACCGGCGGACAGCCCGGCCAGGATCTCCACCTGCCCCGGGCGGCGGCGGCCGGTGCGGACTTCACGCAGTTCGGCGATATCGCCCTCGCCCACCAACCAGACAAACTGCTTGGACTGGTCGGGCACGATGGCCTGCTCGGGGATCACCAGCGACTGGATGTCCTGCTTCAGCAGCGTCACGGTCAGGAACATGCCGGCGCGCAGGCGCGCATCCTGGTTGTCGATCAGCGCGCGCACGGTGACGGTACGGCTGACCGGGTCGACGCGCGAGTCGACCGAGCTGACCACGCCGGTGAAGGCGTCATCGGGATAGGCGGCGCTGCGGGCGGTGACTTCCAGCCCAGGGTCCAGGCGCGCCAGGAACACTTCCGGGACATCGAAATCGAGCTTGATCACCGAGGTGTCATCCAGCGTGGTGATCACCGTATCCGGGCCCACCAGGCTGCCGACACTGACCCTGCGCAGGCCCAGGCGGCCGGCGAACGGCGCCTCGACCACGGTGTGCGCCAGCCGCGCCTTGGCGGCGGCCACCGAGGCCCGGTTGGCCTCCAGCTGCGCCTCGAGCTCCTGCAACTGCGACTGCGACACGGCCTGGGTCTTGTACAGCTCCGCCAGGCGCTGGTACTGGGTCTCCGTTTCCACGAAGGCGGCCTTGGCGCCCGCGACCTCGGCCAGCGGTTCGACGTTCTCCAGCTCGGCCAGCATGGTGCCGGCCTCCACGTACTGCCCTTCCATAAAGTGGATACCGGTGAGGATGGCGGAAATCACAGGGCGGATGCTGACGGCCTCGTTGGCCGAGGCATTGCCCAGGGCCTCGACGGCCAGCGGAAACGGCTCGATGGCGGCCTCGCTAACGACCACGGCCGGCGGTCCGTCGCCAAACTGGGCCAGTACCGGCGCCGACACGCACAAGGTCAGCGCCAGCAGAATTGTCTTTGTCTTCATCATCCCATTTTACCTTTTGCCCGTTGACCTGTTGTTGTTCTTGCCGGAACGTCCTGCCCGGCGTGTTTCGTGTTTTTCATGAATCGCTGAGCGCGGGCGCGAGTACGGCCCAGACGTTGTCCAGCAGTATCGGCTGCGCCTGTTCGTTGGGGTGGATACCGTCGGCCTGCATCATGCCCTTGGTGAGCGCGACGCCTTCCATGAAAAACGGCACCAACAGTGCCCGGTGCTGCTCGGCGAGGTCGGTATAGATGGCCTCGAAGGCCTGCGTATAGCCGGAACCATAGTTGGGCGGCAGGACTATACCGGTCAGCATGACCTGTGCCCCGGCATCGGTGCTGGCGCGCACCATGGCCTCGAGATTGGCACGGGTGGTGGCCAGCGGCAGGCCGCGCAGGCCGTCATTGCCACCCAGTTCGATGATCACCCAGGCCGGCTGGTGCCGCTCCAGCAGGCGCGGCAGGCGCGTGCGGCCGCCCTGGGTGGTGTCGCCGGTGACACTGGCGTTGACCACGTCGAAATCGTGGCCATGGTCCTGCAACCGTTGTTCGAGCAGGCGCGGCCAGGCCGCATCCAGCGGCATGTTGTAGCCGGCGCTCAGGCTGTCCCCGATCACCAGCAGGACGGGCCGCTCCTGCCCCAAAACCGGGCCGGCAACCATTGAAATCAGCAACACGAGCACACAGGCTGGGAACCTGGACGCAAAAACGTGTACAAAAGCCCTCATGAACACTCCTCTGGCAAATACCGCGCCGGCACTCAGCGCCGAACAACTGGTGAAACGCGTCGACGGCCCTGGTGGCGCGCTGACGATCCTCGATCACGTCAGCTTCGATGTCGCCACCGGCGACACCGTGGCCATTGTCGGCGTCTCCGGCGCCGGCAAGTCCACCTTGCTGGGACTCCTCGCGGGCCTGGATGTTCCCAGCGAAGGCCGTGTTTTACTCGAAAATCACGATTTATCCGTTCTCGACGAGGATGGCCGCGCCGCGGTGCGCGCCGACCACGTGGGTTTCGTGTTCCAGTCCTTCCACCTGGTGCCGTCACTGACCGCGCTGGAAAACGTCATGTTGCCGCTGGAACTGGCCGGCCGTGACGACGCCCGCGCGCTGGCGGAAGACACGCTCGCCAGCGTCGGCCTGGCCGAGCGGGCGGGCCATTATCCACGACAGATGTCCGGTGGCGAGAAGCAACGTGTAGCCATCGCACGCGCCTTCGTCATCGAGCCACGCGTGCTGTTCGCCGATGAGCCCACCGGCAACCTGGACCAGGCCACCGGCGAGCACATCATCGAGCTGCTGTTCGAACTCAACCGCGCGCGCGGCGCGACCCTGGTGCTGGTCACCCACGACCTGGAACTCGCGCGCCGCTGCGACCGCGTGCTGCACATGGCGGCCGGCCGCATCGAGCGCGAGGAACATCCCGCCACGGCCGGCGCCGCGTGAGTCGTTCTGTCGGCGCGTGGCGTCTGGCCACGCGACTGCTGGGCCGGGACTGGCGATCGGGTGAACTGCTGGTGCTGGCGGCCGCGCTGGTGACCGCCGTCACCGCCATGACGGCCGTCGGCTTCCTCACCGACCGCGTCAGCCAGGCCGTGGCCCAGCGCGCCGCCGAGTCGCTGGCCGCCGACCTGCGCCTGCGTGCCGGCGCGCCGCTGCCGGAATCGCACCGGCAACTGGCCGCCGACCATGGTCTGCGGACGGCCGAACTGGTGTCCATGCCCAGCGTGGTGTTCGCCGGCGAATCCAGCGCCCTGGCCGCGCTGACGGCGGCCGGCGAAGGCTACCCGCTGCGCGGCCGCCTGGAAACTGCCGAACGCCAGGGTGAGGATGCCACACCCGCCAACGGCCTGCCCGGTCCTGGCGAAGCCTGGGCCGCGCCCGGCCTGCTGGCGCGCCTTGGCGTGGATACCGGCACCACGGTCGAGATTGGCGAGGCCACGTTTACCCTCACCCGGGTGCTGAGCCGGCGCCCCGATGAAGGCTTCAACTTCGTCGACCTGGCGCCCACGCTGCTGATCAACGTGTCGGACCTCGACAACACCGGGCTGATCCGTCCGGGCAGCCGGGTGACCTGGCGACAGCTGTTTGCCGGCGACCGGGCCCGGGTCGCGCGATTCAAAGCCGAGCTGGAGCCCCTGCTGGACCCGGCCGAGCGCCTTCGCGATATCGAGGACGCCGGCCCGCAGGTCCAGGCCGCCATGCAGCGCTCCGGCCGCTTCCTGAACCTGGCCTCGCTGGTCAGCGTGCTGCTGGCCGCCATTGCCGTGGCCATGTCGGCGCGGCGCTATGCCCTGCGCCACCGCGATCGCGTCGCGCTGATGAAATGCCTGGGCGCACGCCAGGCCTTCGTCGACCGAGTCAACCGTGTACAGGTGCTGCTACTGGCCCTGGCCGGGGGTGCGCTGGGCATCGTGCTGGGCTTTGTTGCCCAGCAGGTGCTGGCCTGGCTGCTGCGGGACTTCATTGGCGAGTCCCTACCCATGCCCGGCCTGTCGCCGGTCTGGCTGGGGCTGGTGACATCGGCCTGCATCCTGGGCGGGTTCGCGTTGCCGGACCTGGCGCGCATGGGCCGCACGCCGCCGCTGCGGGTGCTGCGCGCCGATGTCGAACCGGCGCCGTGGCGCCATGGCCTGGCTTACGTGGCCGCCGTGGCCGCACTGGTGGCGTTGCTGACCTGGCTGGTGCGCGACCTGGCCCTGGCCGGCGCCGTGCTGGCTGGCTTGCTGGCAACCTTCGCGGTCCTGGGCCTGGCCGGCTGGGCGCTGGTGCGCGTCACCCATCGGTTCCGCGGCACCGGCGGCGCCGCCTGGCGCTTCGGCCTGGCCAACCTGGCGCGGCGCGGCCCGGAAAGTATCGCGCAGGTGGTGGCCTTTGGCCTGGGCATCATGGTGCTGCTGGTGCTGAGCCTGGTGCGCGACGACCTGATGGACAGCTGGCGCGCCAGCCTGCCGGAGGACGCGCCCAACCGCTTCATGATCAACATCCAGGCCTACGAGGTCGAGCCCATCCGCGAACTGCTTTCGGCCAGGGGCATCGAGGTACCGCGCTTCGTGCCGATGGTGCGCGCGCGCCTGACCGCGATCAACGGCACCGACATCGGAGATATCACCTTCGATCATCCCGAGGGTGAGCGCTGGGCCCAGCGCGAGGCCAACCTGACCTGGGCCGAAGCGGTCCAGGACGGCAACCGACTGCTTCAGGGTGAGTTCTGGGATGCCGGAACGACCGCGCCGGAAGTGTCCGTGGAGGCCGAATTTGCCAGTGAACTGGGGGTCGGTGTGGGCGATACGCTGGCCTTCGACATCGCCGGCGAGCCCCTGCAGGCGCCCATCACCAGCATCCGCGAAGTGGCCTGGGACTCGTTCCGGCCGAACTTCTTCATGGTGCTCAACGCATCGGCGCTGGAGGGCTACCCGGGCACCTGGATCAACAGCATTCACCTGCCGCCGGGCACCGAGGACGCGACGCTGGATGTCATGCGCGCCTTCCCCTCGGTGTCGGTGATTGACCTGGACGCCATCCTGGCGCAGGTGCGCTCGGTCATGGACCGGGCCGCCTTCGCGGTGCAGGCCGTGTTTGCCTTCACGCTTCTGGCTGGCCTGGCCGTGCTGTGGGCCGCGGTGCACTCGACCCGTGACGCGCGTGAATTCGAAAGCGCCCTGCTGCGGTCACTGGGGGCCTCAAGGCGACGCGTGCTGGCCGGTGTGGTCGCGGAGTTCCTGGCCATCGGCCTGCTGGCCGGGGTACTGGCCACGGCCGGTGCCACGCTGGCGGGTTACCTGCTGGCGACGCGGGTTTATGACCTGGAGTACCGTTTCAACCTGGGCCTGACCCTGGCGGGGCCGCTGCTGGGCATGTTGTTTGTCGGCCTGGCGGGCTGGCTGGCCACGCGGCGGGTGGTGGCGACGCCGCCCATCCGGGTCCTGCGCTCCGCCTGAGCGGCGGCCCCCGCTACAGCGACGAGAGATAGGCGTAGATGGCCTCGATTTCCTTCTCGGTCAACGAACCGAAGCGCGACTTCATCATCTCGGTCTTGCGGCCGAGTACCTTGTCGCCCAGCGCCATGCCCGAGCGCACGAAGCCGACGAACTCCCAGCGGTCGTAGTCCTGCGCGCGTACCAGCGCGGTGACATCGCCGCGGTCACGCAGCGGGTCCAGTCCATGGCACTCGACGCAGGCGTTGCGGACCAGGTACTCACCCAGCCGCCTCGGCTCCGACTGGTAGCCGTCATGCCAGGGCGCGTCGCGCACCTGGGTGGCCTGCGGCCGCAGGTCCCCGGTCAGCAACGCCAGGCGGCTGGACAGGCCGAACTTGCCGGCCGGTTGCCGGTCGACCTGCAACGGATAGGCACGGATAAAACTGGTGATGGCGGTGAAGTCCTCATCGGTCATGACCGCGTAACCCGCCGACGGCATATGGAACAGGCTGGTGCCGTCCGGGCGCACGCCCTGGCGGACCATGGCCTCGATGGTGGTCAGGGAATGGTTGCGGATGGACGCGGTCAGGTTGGGGGCAACGATGCGCCCGACCAGCATGCCCTCTTCAACGACCGAGCCCTGCATGGCGGGGCCGTGACAGCCCCGGTAGCAGCCGTAGAGCATGGCGAGTTCCTCGCCGCGAGCCAGCACCTCGGGATTGGTGGACACCGGTAGCGAGCGCTCCAGTGCCGGGTACTGCCTGGAGAGGACTTCGCTGCTGCGCAGGTAACTGATCGCCACGGCGAGGTAGGCCGCGCCCAGCGCGACCAGCACGATCCATTTGATTTTCCCCCTCACGCGCGATATTCCAATGGTTTTTCTGTTCTTAAGTCCCCAATATGCCTCATTTTTCCCCATGACAGGGCTGTCTTCAAGACATTCCGTTCAGGCCGCGCATAAAAAAGCCGCCCGCAGTGGCTGCGGGCGGCCAAGGCTCAGAGAAAGCCGTGTCGGATATGGCTACACCATGCCGGTGAACACCATGCGGGCATGATGGCGCTCAAATGTGACCACAGCGTGACGCCAGGGCCCGGCGTTGTTCGGGTGCCAGGAAGGCCATCGCCAGCGCATCGGCCTGTGAACGCCATACCTGCTCACGGCTCAGGCCGATGGCCGGCGCGGCCACCGCGTATTCGTGTCCAAGGGTGATCGCGCTGATTCCCGGGTCATCGGTATTCAGGCAGAAATGCACGCCCCGCCCGGCCAGTCGGCGGATGGGGTGATCGGCATAGCGGGCCACGGCCTGGATATGCAGGTTGGATGTCGGGCAGCACTCCAGGCCGATTCCCCGCTCAACCAGCTCATCAATCAGTTCATCATCCTCTATGGAGCGGAAGCCGTGGCCGATTCGCTGCGCGCCCAGGTCGTCGATGGCCGAGCGCACACTGTCCGCCCCGGCAGCCTCGCCGGCATGGATCGTCACACCCAGCCCGGCCTCGCGGACGCGGTCGAAATGCGCCCGGAACAGTGCCGGCGGGTAGCCCGCCTCGTCGCCGGCCAGGTCAACTGCAACGAGATGCTCGCGGCGGGCCAGCAAGGCGTCCAGTTCGCGCGCGCAGGCCTCGACGCCATAGGTCCGGCTCATGATGCCGATCAGCCCAACCGAGGTGCCGGTGGCCGCGGCGCCTTCGGCGACACCTTCGGCGACGGCTTCCACCACGGCCTCGGGGTCCAGTCCATGACGCTCGGCCATGAACGCGGGGCTGAACCGCAGTTCCACGTGGTCAATGCCCTCGGCGGCCGCGTCCTCGACATTTTCGCGCGCAACGCGGCGGCAGGCGTCCAGGTCCGCCAGCACGGCCACCAGGTACTCGAACCGCGCCAGGAAGGCCATCAGCCCGGGTTCGCTGTCATCGATATGCACAAAGGGCGCCAGGCCAGTGACATCGCTGGCCGGCAAATCGATCCGGTGCTGGCGTGCCAGGTCCAGGATCGTGGCCAGGCGGACGTTGCCGTCCAGGTGCCGGTGGAGTTCACAAAGCGGCAGCGAGGGGTCGATCCAGTCGTTGTTCAGGCGGGCGTTTACCATCGCGACATTCTAGCAACCGTTCAGTGGCGACGGGATTTGCTAAGCTTGTCAGGTAGGCCGGGTTGAAATAGCGAATTACTATCACAATCATAATAACAATCGATTTTAATTATTTCCCGGCTTCTGTAACATGGCCGCATCACATCGAAGCGACAATGCTTTTTACTAACCCATACGGAGACTGAACCCAATGAGCAAGCAAGTCCCACAAGTCGTATTCAAGACCCGAGTCCGCGACGAATCCATCGAGGGCCCGAACCCGTTCCGCTGGCAGGACGTGTCCACCGACGACGTCTTCGCCGGCAAGAAAGTCGTGCTGTTCGCCCTGCCGGGTGCGTTCACGCCGACCTGCTCTTCCACCCACCTGCCGGGTTACGAAGAGCACTACGAAGAATTCAAGGCCGCCGGCGTTGATGAAATCTACTGCCTGAGCGTCAACGATGCCTTCACCATGTACCAGTGGGGCAAGCACCAGGGCGTGGAGAAGGTCAAACTGCTGCCGGACGGCTCTTTCGAGTTCACCAAGGGCATGGACATGCTGGTCGCCAAGGACAACCTGGGCTTCGGTCCGCGTTCATGGCGCTACTCCATGCTGGTCGACGACGGCGAGATCGTGAAGGTCTTCAGCGAGGCCGGCAAGGAAGACAACTGCCCGACCGACCCGTTCGAAGTCAGCGATTACAAGACCATGCTGGACTACATCAAGAACGAAGCCTGAAGCGGGGCAACCTGTCGATAGCCGGGCCGGGTGACGCGAGTCACCCGGCCTTTTTTATGGCGCGCCGCTGGCCGGACCGGTGGCGCCCCGCCGTTCGATCCTGCGGAACGGGTTCAGGAAGTGCCGGTCCACGGCCACGAACAGCGCCTCCGGGTGGCGGGCATTGAGCATCTGCCTGACCTCCCCTTCCATCTCCTTGCGGGCGTAGACCAGCACCAGGTACTGGCCGTCATCCAGGGCGCCGCGGAAGCGCCTGATCTTGCGGTTCTGGCTGTCGATCCCGGTCAGGCCGCCCACCCAGGCGCCGAACATCGTGAACACCACGACGACAAAGAAGACGACAACGCTGGGCACGCCGGGCCCGAAAGGCTCAACCAGCACCACCAGCGTGGCCGCGATGACCGCCGCGGCCAGGCCCCAAAGGGCACCGATCAGCCCGTCACGAACCAGGTCAGTGGTCTCCAGCATGTTGCCGGAGTGAATGTGCTCGCGCCTGAGCCCGGCCTCGTCGCGCGCGACGACATGCAGGAACCAGTCCTCCAGGCCCAGGTCATGCAGGTCACGGGCGATGCGGCGGGTATGTTCCAGGTCGGGGACGAGATAGTAGAGACATTTCATGCGCACCTCCACGAGGGTTGCCGGCAGGCCGCTTCAGTCGACCCGTTGTCTACCAGAATAGGCCTCGATGTCCGGTTTTTCATCCCGCCCGGCGCGTTTCACACCCGCCGCCAGCACCTTCAGCTGCCACAGGTCCTTGCGTTCCATGTGCAGGAATGGCCGGATGGCCAGCAGGCCGGTACGGCCGATGCTGCGGCGCAGGTAGTCCAGTTCGATGAACTTGTCGCGGGTGCGCTCACCCACCGGCATATCGAGACCGTTTTCACGCATCATCAGCACGCCTTTCGCGCGCATCGCCAGTTCCGTGTACAGCCGCAGGTAGCACAGCAGGTCGACCACCACCGGGCCGGGAAACTTGTCCCGCAAGTCACCCAGGAAGCGGCCGATATTGGAACTGGAAAACTCCCCGGATCCAATTTGGCGCAACAACTTGGCGTCGGCGTCGAAATCCAGCTGCAGCCAGTGATGCAGGTGGTTGGCACTGCGCCGGAACACCACCACCATGATCGGCGGCAGCACCAGCACGAAGAAAAACGCCATCATCACCGGCGGCAACAGGAAGTGGTTGAAAAACGAGTGCAGCAGCACGGCCGCGGCCAGCCCGGGCAGGTAGCGCGCCGGGTTGACCTTCATGTTGCGCTCGGTCATCGATTGCGAAATCACTGCGAAGATCGAGCAGACGCCACCGTGCATCAGCGCGGTGCCGAAACCGCGCACGACCCACACCGCCATGTTGGCATCGTAGGCACGGTAGAGGTTGTACAGGTTTTCCGCCAACGCGAAACCGGCGCCGACGGCGAAACCGAAGATGGCCGCGTCGACGAGGAAACCAATGCGGTGGGCGCGGAACAGCCCGATGACTACCAGGGCTTTCAGGCACTCCTCCACGGGAGGAGACACGTACCGGGTGTAGAAGTATAAGTCGCCCGGCACGCGTGCCATCAGCCAGCCATTCACCCACCAGGCCACGATGGCCGTCATCACGCCGGCGAGAATGGTCAGCAGCACCGCGCGGACGGTCACGAGCTTATAGCTGTCCATCCAGACCAGGACGACCAGGAAGATAAGCACCGGCAGCAGGCCGACCGGCGCGCGCAGCAGGAAGTCTTGCGAATGGACGATGGGGGCGCTCCCGCAAAGGAAACGCCTATCTTGCACGAGTCACGCGCCGGTTCACAGGGACCGGCGCGGTTTTAGCCCGTTCAGTCGGCGGTCAGCCCCCCGCGATGCACGGTTGTCCCGTCGGCGCTGAGCACCCAGCCCACCCGGGCGATATTGACGGCATCTGCGGACGGGTCCGCCTGCAGCGCGGCCGACAGGCGAACGGTGGTGTCGTCTTCGCCCAGGATGCGCCCCTGGGGCCAGTCGACGCGCCCCGGCTGGCCTTGCAACGAGGTCAGCTCCGAGAGCACCAGGCCGCTGCCATCCAGGTCGATACGCCAGTCCAGTGACGAACTCGCGTCGACGGCGACATCCAGGCGGTAACCCCCGTCCTCCAGCCGGTACAGTTCCAGCGACCCGCGGCCGGCAGCCGCGTCAAAACGTTCCGCGCCCACCCGGGTCGCCGCGACCGGCGCAATGGTGCCGACCATGTCGCGGGTATCATCCGGCCCGAAAGGCGTGTCCACGACAGTCAGCGCCGCGAACGTGAAGATCGCACCGGCCACCGCGGCCAGGCCGTAGCCCAACGGGCCCGGCGCGCCGGCTTGGCCGAAGCTGAACCAGCGGCGCCGGGGTGCCGGCAGCTCAATGGAACCCATAATCCGGGCGTGCAGGTCCGCAGGCGGCTCCAGCGGCTCCGCCCGGCCGAGCACGGCCGCCACGCCGGCAAGCTGCGCGTGAAGTTCGCGCGCTTCGGCCGACGACTCCAGCAACTGCGCCAGTTCGTCCTGTTCGTCCGCAGCCAGTTCGCCGTCAATTCCGGCCTGCACCAGGTCGATCATCTGTTGTTCGTTCATGGATGGACCCCCTCGACTTCGAGCATGTCCTTGAGTCGCTGTCGCGCGGTGAACAGCCGCGACTTGACGGTCTTTTCCGGGATCTGCAGGATTTCCCCGATCTCCCGGTAACTGATTTCCACGAAGTGCCTCAACATGATCACGGCCCTCTGGTCCTCCGTCAGCCCCATCAGCGACGATTGCAACTGCCGGCTCAACTGCCGCTGCCCTTCGATGTCATCCGGCCCGGGGTCATTTGACGCCGGCGGCTCATCGAGTTCACGCAGCCTGGATCTGCCATTCAGGCGGTCAATCGATTCATTGACCGCGATCCGGTAAATCCAGCTGAAGAACCGGTACTTGGGGTTATAGCGGTCGAGGTGCTCAAAGGCCTTGAGAAAGGTCGTCTGCGCCACGTCAGCCGCTTCGTCCGCGTTGCCGAGCATTCGATAGGCCGCGTTGTACACGGGCCGCTCGTACCGGCGGACCAGTGAACCCAGCGCCTGTCGGTCTCCTTTCCGGCAATCCCGGATCAGCGCTTCGTCACCATCCCTGTTCATGAATACCGCCGTGGGGCAAAAAAGTTGATACGCGGTGAATTAACCATCCGTGGCCGCCTCGATGTCGAAGAGCCGGTCGAAACCGGAGTAGGTGAAAATATCCTGCAGGTGCGTGCCGACGCCGACCAGGCGAACCCCCTGGCCATCCACCAGCAAGCGCTTATGCG
Source organism: Marinihelvus fidelis (assembly GCF_008725655.1). NCBI lineage: Bacteria > Pseudomonadati > Pseudomonadota > Gammaproteobacteria > Chromatiales > Wenzhouxiangellaceae > Marinihelvus > Marinihelvus fidelis. The sequence goes on from NZ_VYXP01000002.1 coordinate 353,184, forward strand.
TGCGCAACAGCACCCCCAGGCCGGCGCTGGAAATGTACTCCAGCCCCTGCATGTCGATGACGCAGGGGCCGTCCACGCGGTCCAGGAACGTCTGTGCCTGCGGCGCTCGCGCCGCGTCCAGCCGCCCTGAAACCCTGACGTGACCCTTATCGTCGGTCTCTATTTCAAACATCAAGCCTGTTTCCCTTCGATGACGAAGGTGATTTTACTGGTGCGGGCGCGGTATTCGTAGTGCACGGAGTCCGCCATTTTGAAAACAAGGTAGAGACCCAGCCCACCGGGTTCGCGTTCCTCGATGGGCGCGTGGATGTCCACGGCGCTGATGCGCGCCGGATCGAAGCGCTCGACATCGTGGTCGGTCAGCGTGGCCGTGACGCCGCCATCGACCGCACGCAGCTCGATCTCGATGGGCCGGTCGGTCTCGGTGTTATACCTGACCATGTTCACGAACAGTTCCTCCAGGCACAGGTCCACGGCCTGGCGCAGTCCGGCCGGGATCGCATGGCGGCTGAAAAAATCGGCCGTCATGGCGACGATGCCGGCCAGTGACTCTACATCCCTTGCGAAAGCGGCCGTGGTCATTCAGCCATCCCTCCGTACCAGCACCAGGGTGATGTCATCGGCCTGCTCGACATCGCCACCAAACGCGAATGCGGCGTCGACCAGGGCCTGTCCCAGCTCCGCCACGGGCCGGCCCCGGTAGCGGCGTACGACGTCACCGACACCGGCTTCGCCGAATTGTTCGCCGTTGGCGTTGGCGAACTCGTAGATGCCGTCCGACACCAGCGCCAGGATATCGCCCGGCGCAAGTTGCAGCTGCTTCGCCCGCTGCGCGCCGGTTTCCAGCTCCATGACACCCAGGGGGAAACTCGTGGGCTTGTGCCACTCCAGCCGGTCTTCGGCGGCGTGATAATGAAGAATCGGCCCCTGGCCTGCAGAGTGGAACTGCACCTGGTGGCTGGCCGGGTCCAGGAAGCCCATGAAGGCGGTGATAAAGCGGTCGTCGGGCAGGTCCTCGGCCATCTGGTTGTTGACCTGCCGGTAGGCGTCATCCAGGCCCGCCCCCAGGCGGAACGCCACGCGCATCATGGCCTGCATCTGGGTGGCCGACAGCGCCGGCCCGAAACCGTGCCCGGTGGCGTCGCCAAGCAGCATGAACAGCTGGCCATCGAGCATCACCAGGTCGTACAGGTCACCACCGGTGTGGGAGGTGGGCAGGAAGTGCCCGTACAGCCCGTAGCCGTCCACTTCCGGTAATTCGCTTGGCAGGGTGCTGAGCTGGATCTCCCTGGCCACGGCCACCTCGCGCTCGAGGATCGCGTTGGCCAGCAGTTCATCGGTCATGTAGGCGTGCTGCACGGCCACTGCGGCCTGGGCCGCCAGCGCCGGCCCGACCCACTCGTCGTGATGGTCGAACTGGCCCGGCCGGGCGCCGAGCCACTGCATGACCCCCAGCAGTGAATCGTCCTGTCCGATGATGGGCACATTGAACAGCGAGCGGGTTTCGAATCCCGGCAGGTTCAGCGGGTCGGCCTGGAACCGGTCGTCGTCACGGCACTCATGGATGTTACTCATCTCGCGGACTTGCGCGCACACACCGACCCAGCCATCGCCGAGCCGACGGCGCAGCGGCGCATCACTGGATGGCGACACCATGACCAGCTCATCCGCATCGCGGTCCAGCAGCCAGAGCACGCCAGCCTCGGCGACGATGGCCAGCTTGCCGACCTCGATAATCTCGCGCAGCAGTTCCGGCATGGCCTCGGGCGCGGCCAGTCGGTGCATGATCTCGAGGATCTTCATCAGCGACTCGCGACTGATCTCCTCGCACCCCAGCTGTTCCGGTGCCAATCCATGTGTCAGCGTATTCATCTGCGAGAGAATATCACCCGCGCAGGCTCCGCGCGTGACATCGACCGGCGGATTCGGCAAGCTTGCCAGTCATGCCGAATCAAACTGCCCATCAAGCCGCGCCGCTGGCCGACCAGCTCAGGCGCGAGGCGTCCACGCTGGTCCATGACCTGGCCGACGCGCTGGCCGTGGCCATCGCCCAGGCCGATGAACGCCCTGCCTTGCCCCCGGGCGCCGACGCCGCGCTCGCGGTGCTGGACGAGCCCCTACCCGACCGCGGCGAAGGCGCGCGCCAGGCGCTGGAGCAACTCCTGGACCTGCAGGCCCGGGCCGGCACCAACACCGCCGGGCCACGCTGCTACCACTTCGTCATAGGCGGCAACACGCCCGCCGCGCACGGTGCGGACCTGGTGGCCGCCGCCTTCGATGTACTCACCTACACCTGGGTCACGTCACCGGTGGGCGTGCGCATGGAACTGCAGGCACTGGAGTGGCTGAAGCAACTGCTGGGCATTCCCGCCGGCATGCACGGCCTGATGGTGACCGGCGCGACCATGGCCAATTTTGTCGGCATGGCGGCCGCGCGGCAGTGGTGGGGCGAAGAACTGGGCTTCGATGTCTCCGAGACGGGCCTGGCGGGACAACCGCCGATGCCGGTAATCTCCACCGGGTTCCTGCACGCCGCCAGCCGCAAGGTCCTGTCGCTGCTGGGCGTGGGCCGTGCGAACATCACCCAGGTGCCCGATGGCCCGGATGGCGGCGTCGACCTGGACGCGTTCACGCGCGCCCTGGAACAACTGGGCGGCGCACCGGCGCTGGTGGTCGTCAACGCCGGCGAAGTGAACGCCGGCCACTTCGACCCTGTCGCGGCCATGATCGACATCGCCCGCAGGCATCGCTGCTGGGTGCACGTCGACGGCGCCTTCGGGCTGTTCGCGGCGCTGTCACCGCGCACCGCGCACCTGGTCGCGGGCTTTGAGGGCGCGGACTCCATCACCGTTGATGGCCACAAATGGCTGAATGTCCCCTATGACTCAGGATACGCGTTTGTCCGCGACCATGGCCTGATGGCCCGGGCGTTCCGCTACTCCGCCGATTACCTGCCCGACGAGGACGACCCGCGGCCGACGCTGGGCGCGATCGGCCCCGAGAGCTCGCGGCGGGGTCGCGGCTTTGCGGTCTGGGCGACCCTGAAGGCCTACGGCCGTGACGGCCACCGCCAGATCGTCGAGCATTGCCTGGACATCGCGCAGCATTTCGCCCGGGTCGTGGATCACACGCCCGGGCTTGAGCGCATGGCCGACGTGCCGCTGAACATCGTCGCCTTCCGCTACAACCCGGGCGGCCTGGACGAGGCCGAGCTCGACGCGCTGAACCAGCGCCTGGGCGAGGCCGTGATCGAGGCCGGCGAATTCCTGGTCGGCACATCGAAACTGGGCGAACGAACCATATTCAGGCCTGCATTCTCCAACTGGCGGACACGCCGGGAGGATGTCGAGGCGCTTGCCGGGCATATTGTCCGGCTTGGACAAGGGCTCAATTAAAAAAAGAGGGAGAACAACCCATGAAAGAAGATCTGTCCCGCCAGGCTTACTGGCGTGCCAACATCAGGCTGGTGCTGGGCTGCCTGGTGGCCTGGTTCGTGGTCTCGTTCGGCTTTGGCATCCTGCTGGCCGAGCCGCTTAATGCCATCCACCTGGGCGGGTTCAAGCTGGGGTTCTGGTTCGCCCAGCAAGGCTCGATCATGGCCTTCCTGCTGATCATCTTCTTCTACGCCTGGCGGATGAACCGCCTGGACCACCGGTTTGGTGTCGACGACGATGAGCCGGGGGTGGGTTCATGAGCCTGCAGGCGCTGACCTACCTGGCGGTAGGGCTGAGCTTTGTCGTCTATATCACCATTGCCTTCTGGTCGCGGGCGCGCAGCACCGGGGACTTCTACGTCGCCGGCGGGCACGTGCACCCGGTGGCCAACGGCATGGCCACGGCGGCCGACTGGATGTCGGCGGCGTCGTTCATCTCCATGGCCGGGCTGATCGCCTTCCTGGGCTACGGCGGCTCCGTCTACCTGATGGGCTGGACCGGCGGCTATGTGCTGCTGGCGCTGCTTCTGGCCCCGTACCTGCGCAAATACGGCCGTTTCACGGTGCCGGAATTTATCGGCGACCGTTACTACTCGAACGCGGCCCGCCTGGTGGCGGTCATCTGCCTGATCTTCATCTCCTTCACTTACGTGGCCGGGCAGATGCGCGGCGTCGGCATCGTCTTCTCGCGCTTCCTGGAGGTACCCATCCACGTGGGCCTGATGATCGGCATGGCCGTGGTGTTTATCTACGCGGTGCTGGGCGGCATGAAGGGCATCACCTATACCCAGGTGGCCCAGTACGTGGTGCTGATCTTTGCCTACACCGTGCCGGCCGTGTTCATTTCGCTGCAACTGACCGGGAACCCGTTGCCGCAGCTGGGCCTGGGCGGCACCGTGGCCGGCACCGACGTCCACCTGCTGGACCGGCTGGACGCCATTGTCACGGACCTGGGGTTCCGCGCCTTTACCGAGGGCAACAAGAGCACGATCGATGTCTTCGCGATCACCATGGCGCTGATGGTGGGCACCGCCGGGCTGCCACACGTGATCGTGCGCTTCTTCACCGTGCCGAAGGTCTCGGACGCGCGCAGGTCGGCCGGCTGGGCGCTGCTGTTCATTGCCATCCTCTACACCACCGCACCGGCCGTGGGGGCCATGGCGCGCTTCAACCTGACCAATACCATCCAGGCCGGCGAAGTGGGCGCCGCGGACGCCAACCTGGTGTATGCCGAGCGCCCACAGTGGTTCCGGACCTGGGAAGACACCGGCCTGCTCCGCTTCGAGGACCACAACGGCGATGGCCGCATCCAGTACTACGACGATGCCAACGAGGACTTCGCCCGGCAGGCCGAGTCCTTCGGCTGGAAAGGCAACGAGCTGACTGTCGACCGCGACATCATGGTGCTGGCCAACCCGGAGATCGCGCAGTTGCCCGACTGGGTGATCGCGCTGGTGGCCGCCGGCGGCATCGCCGCGGCGCTTTCAACGGCCGCCGGCCTGCTGCTGGTGATTTCGGCCGCGTTTTCCCACGACCTGCTGAAGAGCGTGATCGCGCCCAATATCAGCGAGAAGCAGGAACTGGCGGCAGGGAGGGTCGCGGCGGCTGTGGCCATTGTCGTCGCCGGTTACCTGGGCTGGAATCCGCCCGGCTTCGTCGCCCAGGTGGTTGCATTCGCCTTTGGCCTGGCCGCGGCGTCACTGTTCCCCGCCATCCTGATGGGGATTTTCAGCACCCGCGTGAACAAACAGGGCGCCATTGCAGGCATGGTGACGGGCCTGGTGTTTACCTTCGCCTACATCCTGGCCTTCAAGGGTGTGTTCTTCGAACCGCTGTTTGAAAACACCGTCGACAACTGGCTCTTCGGTATCTCGCCCGAGGGCATTGGCGTGGTCGGCATGGTGCTGAATTTCGCCGTGGCCTGGGCCGTCAGCCTGGCGGGTGAACCGCCACCGGAGAAGGTGCGGCAACTGGTCGAGGACATCCGCGTACCGCGCGCGGCCTGATCGGAGACTGGAAACGAAAACGGCGGCCCGCAGGCCGCCGTTTTCAGTTCAAACCAGCAAAAGGTTTACCCTTCGGCGGCCTTCCGCTCCTTGTAGGAACGCACGGCCTCGTTGAACTGTTCCGCGACGCGCTCTTCCATTTCTACCGAGTAGTTGTGCGCCTGGCCCAGGGCAATCTCGTTGCCATCGGTCAGGTCACCTGACTCTGCTGAGCTGTCCAGGCACTCACGGTAGCTGGTGAGCTCTGCCTGGAAGGTGCCGATATTACCCTTGGCCTTCTTCAGGTCGTCGTAGGTGGCCTCGTCGGGAATACGCGCCGGCGCGGCAGGCAGGCTGCAGGTCTGCGCTTCCAGCGGCAGGATAACTTCGGAACCGTCGTCCTGGGCCGTGGCGGCCGAGGTGATCGTTGCGCCAAGCGCGATGGTGAGCAGTGCACCCTTCAATTTCATGTGCTGTCCTTTTGTGTCGTCGTGGCGGTGATCACCGCCCTGTCATGCAAAGAGGAAACGAGAATACCACGCGGTGAACAACTGCCTCAAACCGGGCCGTTGCACCCGCCCAGGGCGCCCCAGACTAGGAACGAAGGGCCAGCGCCACGAGCAAAAGCAAAACTGCGCCGGCCTGGAAGCCGACCCGGGCCCACATGAACCCGGTGCCGTACTTTTTGTCGAACCGGCCGCCCTGCCCCATCGACACCAGCCCGAACAGCAGCGAGGCGACCACGGCCAGCAGGGCGAAGATAATGATGAAGGTCAGGACGTCCATGGGGTCAGGCCTTGGGTGGCAGCACGCGCAGGCGAATCACGCCTTCGGCGGCGGCAATGGCCTCGAGTGCGCCCGGACCCGGCTCGGATTCGACGTCGATGATGTTGTAGGCGATCTCGCCGCGGCTCTTGTTGACCATGTCGATGACGTTGATGTCACGGTCGGCGAGCACGGACAGCACGCTGCCCAGCACCTTCGGCACGTTGCGGTTGGCAAACGTGATGCGCCAGCCACCGTTGCGGCCCATGCGCGTCTGCGGGAAGTTCACCGAGTTGGTGATGTTGCCGTTTTCCAGGTAGTCCATCAGCTGGCGCGTGGCCATGACCGCGCAGTTCTGCTCGGCTTCCGCCGTGCTGGCGCCGATGTGCGGCATCAGGATGGCCTCCGGGCGACCCAGCAGTTCCGGGCGCGGGAAATCGGCCACGTAGCGATGCAACCGGCCCTCGTCCAGCGCCTTGACCAGCGCCTCGGGGTCGACGATTTCCTCGCGGGCGAAGTTGATCAGGCAGCCGCCGGGTTTCATGGCCGCGAAGGCCTCGTCGTCCACCAGGCCGCGGGTGTGCTCGTTGGCCGGGATATGCAGCGAGACGAAGTCACAGATTTTCAGCAACGCGTGCAGGTTATCGACCTTCTGCACCCGGCTGGACAGGCGCCAGGCCGCTTCCACCGACAGCGCCGGGTCGAAACCGGCCACCGACATACCCAGTTCCAGGCCCATGTTGGCGACCATGGAACCGATGGCGCCCAGGCCGACGATACCCAGGGTCTTGCCGGCGATTTCGCCACCGGCGAAGCGCTTCTTCTCCGCTTCCAGGCGCTTGGCCATTTCCCCGGCGTCGTCCATGTCGGTCAGCGACTGGACGAAGTTCATGCCGCCGTAGACATCACGCGAGGCCAGCAGCATGCCGGCCACGACCAGTTCCTTCACGGCGTTGGCGTTGGCGCCAGGCGTGTTGAATACGACCACGCCCTTCTCGGTGCAGTCCGGAATCGGGATGTTGTTGACGCCGGCACCGGCACGGGCAATCGCCAGCAGCGAGTCCGGAAAAGCCTCGTCATGCAGTTTCTGGCTGCGCAGGATAAACGCATCGGGCGACTCCAGGCCTTCGCCGATGTTGTAGCGCTCGCTGTCGAACAGGCCCAGGCCCTTCTCGGAAATCTTGTTGTAGGTACGGACTTTGTACATCGTCATCACTCTCTAATTTCGTTGTAGGCCCAGGTGAGCCATGGCATGAGGGTTTCCAGGTCCGCGGCCTCGACCGTGGCGCCACACCAGATTCGCAGGCCCGGGGGCGCGTCTCGATAGGCGCCGATATCGTAGGCCACGCCTTCATCCGCCAGCAACGCGACCATGGCCTTCACGCCTTCCGGCGGCAGGTCCACGGACAGGCAGACGCTGGTGTTGGACCGGGTGTCACCGGATTCTGCCAGGAACGAGACCCAGTCGTTGGCGGCCACGAAGCGATCGATGACGGCCAGGTTGGCGTCACAACGCGCGATGGTGGCGCTGACCCCGCCTTCGGCGCGGACCCAGTCCAGCGCGTCCAGGTAATCGGCCACGCAGAGCATGGACGGCGTGTTGATGGTCGCGCCGCTGAAGATGCCCTCGATCAGTGCGCCGCCCTTGGTCAGGCGGAAGATTTTCGGCATTGGCCACGGTGGCTCATAGCTTTCCAGCCGCTCAACCGCGCGCGGCGACAGGATCAGCATGCCATGCGCGGCCTCACCGCCCAGGACCTTCTGCCAGCTGTAGGTCACCACGTCAAGTTTGTCCCAGTCCATCGGCTGGGCGAACACGGCGGAAGTGGCGTCACACAGCGTCAGGCCCTCGCGATCGGCGGCGATCCAGTCGGCGTCGGGAACGCGCACACCGGAGGTCGTACCGTTCCAGGTAAAGACAATGTCATGTGCCGGGTTGGCCTGCGACAGGTCCGGCAGTTCGCCGTAGCCGGCCTCGAAGAAGCGCGCGCCATCGACCTTCAGTTGCTGCTCGATATCCGCCCGCCAGCCCTTGCCGAAGGACTCCCAGTAGAAGACGTCGACGGGCCGCTGACCCAGCAGCGACCACATGGCCATTTCCATGGCGCCGGTGTCGGACGCCGGCACCACGCCCACCCGGTAACCTTCCGGAAGGCCCAGCAGTTCCGCGGTGTCTTCGCAGGCGCGCTTGAGGGTCGCCTTGCCCAGCGCGGAGCGATGCGACCGGCCCAGGGTATCCAGGCTCAGTTGACTGACATTGTATCCGGGGCGCTTGCTGCAGGGCCCCGATGAAAAATTCGGGTTAACGGGCTTTTCTGAAGGCTTCAAGGCAGTGTACGAGGTGGCATGGACAAGCAATCATTGTATCGCCTTCATTCATGACAATGGGGTGAAATGGCAAGGCGTTTCGTCATGAATTCGTATCCATCCGTGGCATGGCCGATAGCGCCTGCCAGGCCTTAACCCGGGAGCGGCAATGCCGTGGTTTGCTTGGTACTGCGCAGCACGAAACTGGTGTTAACCTGGTGCACTGCCTTGCAGCGCATGATGTGTCCGCTGAGCAATCGGTCATAGGCCGCGATATCGGCGCAGATGACCTTCAGCATGTAATCGTACTCACCGCTGGTGGCAAAGCACTCCTGAATCTCGTCGCGGGCCTTGACCATGCGGTCGAAGTCCGCCACCGAGTCCGGGTGGTGGTCCTCCAGCGATACATTGGCGATAGCGATGACATCCAGACCCAGCGCCGCGGCGTTAAGCAGGGTGACATCGCGCCCCAGTACACCTGCCTTTTCGAGCTTGCGCACACGCCGCCAGCATGGCGAGGTGGACAGGCCAACCCGTTCGGCCAGCGCCTGGCTGGAAATCCGCCCCTCCCGCTGGAAAATGTCGAGAATACGGATGTCGATCGCATCGAGTGAACTGTTCATTTCTATAATATAGATCAAACAGTACATTTATTTCACTTCTTGCCTCTATGATGAAATCATTGATAAATATATGACCGTATCGAAGGCATAGAATAATTACACGCGTACACACCGGAGCAGGACATGGGTCACTCAAGCCGCTATACCTCGAAGCAGGCCGACGCCAACGGCGTGATTGACTACTCGGAAGAAGAAAACCGGGTGTGGGGTGATTTGATGTCCCGGCAGCTGCCGGTGCTCCCCGGCCGCGTCTGTGACGAATACCAGCACGCGCTCGAACTGATGAACTTTCCCCGCGACCGCGTGCCCCAACTGGCGGAAATTTCCGCGGTACTGCAGGAGCAGACCGGCTGGTCGGTCGCGCCGGTCCCCGCCCTGATCGACTTCACCGCGTTCTTCAAGCTGCTGGCCAACCGGCAGTTTCCGGCAGCCACGTTTATCCGCCGGCGCGAAGATATGGATTACCTGCAGGAACCGGACATCTTTCACGAACTGTTCGGCCATACCCCACTGTTGACCGACTACCGTTTCGCCGCGTTTACCGAGGCCTACGGCAATGCCGGGCTGGCCGCCGACCGCCGCGACCACGCGATGCTCGCCAGGCTGTTCTGGTTCACGGTGGAGTTTGGCCTGATCAATACCGCCGATGGCCTGCGCTCCTATGGCGCCGGCCTGGTCTCGTCTCCGGGCGAGTTGACCTACTCGCTCGATAGCGAGGTTCCACAGCGTCGCCCGTTCGACCCGATCGACGCGCTGCGCACGCCGTACCGCATCGATATCTACCAGACCGTTTACTTTGTCATCGACAGCTTCGATACACTCTACGAACTGGCCCAGGCCGACCTGGCGGCCCTGGTCGCCGAAGCGCGGCGCCTGGGCATGCACGCACCCACTTTTCCACAGCGCGAAAGCGCCTGAACCGCAAGGAACCCCCGATGTCCAGCACCGTATGCAACCTGGAAGACCGCCACTGCGCGCCCTGCGAGGGCGGCGTCGACGCCTTTGATGAAGCCACGGCCAGGCAGATGCTCGCCGACGTCCCGGGCTGGGACATTGCAGACAGTGGCAAGGCGCTGGTACGCCGGTTCGAATTCAAGGGTTTTTACCGCACCATGGCCTTCATCAACGCGATGGCGTGGATTGCCAACCGGGAAAACCATCACCCGGATTTCTCCGCGGGCTACAACTACTGCGACGTGACGTTCACGACCCACGCGATTGGCGGGCTCTCGGAAAATGACTTTATCTGTGCCGCGAAAGTGTCGGCACTGATCGACTAGGCGGGACAATCTTCGACCCGGCGACCGCCGGGTCTACAGCGCCACGAGGCCCGTGGCGCGACATTCAGAACAGGGTGCTCACCAACCCCAGGGCTTGCGCGAATCGTTCGACAGCGAGTTGCTGGTCGAATCCGCGAAACGCAACTGGACGTTTCCGCGCTCGCGGCCAACATTCAGTGAGGACTCCTGCCCCTTGAGCTTGACCGAACGGTACATGGAACCGTGCCATGATCGACCGATGCGGTAGGCCCAGACGCAGAACATGGCCAGCAGGAACGAACCTGACGCCAACAGAATAATTTCCAGCATTACGATCTCCTTACGTTCTTCCGACCCCCTGCGGGGCCCCCTGGCCGCGACGCTTTCCCCTTCGTCGGCAGACCTGTTTCCGGAGACTGTCATGAGCATCCTGCTCACGGTTCCCTGTCAGTTTCCGTTCGTCAGTAGGAATACGGACGACCGGACAAAAAGTTGGTACGTGGCGCCAATCCGTGCGCGTTTCGCTTCTGTCCTGGGACAGACCGAAGGCCTGGGACCTGTAGGCTGGAGTATTTGCGAACAGCGGAGCAACATGCTGTGCGATGCATGCCTGGACACTGTTTGAACATTAAACACCGGCGTTGCGAAGCCGATGTTCCCCCTGCTCAAGGCCTTGAACTCAGACCAGTTAAGAGAATTGTACCCTTGTTAACCGGCATTTTAGCCTGTTTTCACCGCTTCTGCATAGTCCCGTTCAGCAAATTCCACGGCGAACGGGCAAAAAAAACCCGGCGGACCATACCGCCGGGTCTTTTTCAATCAGGCGTTCGCCTTAGTGCCGGAACTCAACCCGGCGGTTTTCGGCGCGGCCTTCCTTGGTGCCGTTATCGGCCTTCGGAGCGGACTCGCCGTAACCCTTGTAGCTCAGGCTGGCTGCCTTCGCGCCGTTGGCGGTCAGGTAGTCATAGACGGACTTGGCGCGACGCTCGGACAGGCCCTGGTTGTACTCGGCAGAACCGACAGAGTCGGTGTGGCCTGCAATCTCAACCTTCAGGTCCGGATGACGCTTCAGGATCTTCAGCGCTTCATCCAGCACGTGGGTTGAGTTCGAGGTCAGCTTGGCCGAATCAAACTCGAAGTTCACACCGTGCAGCGTGTACTCCTTCTCCAGGTCGCAACCGCTGTTGTCGACCGGCGTGCCTTTGGCCGTACCCGGGCAACGGTCACGGCTGTCGACGACGCCGTCGCCATCGCTGTCGAGTTCACAGCCCTTGGCATCAACCTTGGCGCCAGCCGGCGTGCCGGGGCACTGGTCCTTGCTGTTGCCAACGCCATCGCCGTCACTGTCGAGTTCGCAACCACGCGAGTCGACTTCCACGCCAGCCGGCGTGTCCGGGCAGCGGTCTTCGCTGTTGACCACGCCGTCGCCGTCGTCGTCGAATTCACAGCCACGTTCGTCAACCGGAGAGCCAGGCGGGGTGCCGGGGCACTCATCCTTGCTGTCCTTGACGCCGTCGCCATCGGTATCCTTGCCACCACAGAACAGTGCGCCGATACCCGCGCCGATAAGGGCGCCGGTCACGGCGGCATCGCTGTCATCGATGGCGCCAAAACCACCACCTGCGGCACCCAGAACGGCCGCGCATTTCCAGCGACTGTCGGTGAATGAGCCTCCACCCGTGCTGCTACAGCCGGCAACGACGACAAGCATCGAAACCAGTACCAGAATATTCCTTACGTTTTTCATCGGACTCCCCATCGATGTGCGGGCTCTAAATGCCCGTGTGGCAAATGAGTGATAGAAATTACTACCCTTGAAGCCGCCTGACAAGGAATTTAAAGGAATAAACCGGGGCTAAAAGCCCTGTAAACCATGGCCCGGCGTCCGATTCAGGCCTGCCCGGGAAATGAATTGGAATTCATGGCCTTGTACCGTGATGCCACGGCGACAGCGGGTGTTAAGATTCAAAATTACGCCCAAACTCCGCCCGCAAAGGAAAAGTAACGCAGCCCATGAGTGAAATCCGCCAAGTAGAATTTCCGGAAAAAGACCTGCCCCTTCGACGCGATGTCAGCCTGTTAGGCCGGCTACTGGGCGAGGCCCTGGTCGACCTGCATGGGCCGGAACTGCTGGAGCAGGTGGAAGCCGTTCGCAAAGCTGCGATCCTGGTTCGCGAAGGCGATGAGACGGCGGCGGAGCGCCTGGAGGCGGCCCTGGATGACATCAGCATTGATGACGTCCTTAATATCGTCAAAGCCTTCTCCACATACCTGCGCCTGGCCAACCTGGCGGAGAAGACTCATCGCATTCGCCGGCGGCGGGAATACGTAAAACTGGGCGCGGCGCCGCAACGCGGCAGCCTGGACGAAGTGGTGGGCGAACTGGCCCGGGCCGGTTGCCCCGCGGCCGAAGTCACGGCCGCGCTCGATGACCTGATGATCCGCCCTGTGTTCACGGCCCACCCCACCGAGGCCACGCGCCGGAGCTTCCTGGAAAAGGAGTACTCCATCGTTCACCGCCTGGTCGAACGCCTGAACCCGGACCGCACGCCGCAGGAAGAAGCCCAGACCCTGGACCGCATCCGCGACGCCATTCACTCCGCCTGGCAGACCAGCAGCGTACCCAGCGCCCGGCCGACGGTCGCCGACGAACTGGATAACGTCCTGTTCTACCTGACCGATATCCTCTACCGCATCGTGCCGCCCTATCACGAGTCCCTGCAGGCCGCGCTCGACCAGCACTACGGTGAAGGCACGATACAGGCCGAAACGGACGAACTGCTGCGCTTCGGCTCGTGGGTGGGCGGCGACATGGACGGCAACCCAAACGTCAATGCCGACACGCTGATGGAGTCCCTGTCCACGCAGCGCGCGGCCATCATCCAGAAGTACCTGCCCGAGGTGTACCAACTGGGTCGCTACCTGAGCCAGACGCGCTCGGTGGCCACCTTTACCCGTGATCTGGAGAGCCGCCTCGAGGCCTACTGGGAGCAGATGCCTAAAGTGGCCGCCGATATCCCGGTCCGACACCGTGAAATGCCCTATCGCTGCTTTTTGCAGTTCGTTCACCAGCGCTTGCGCGCGACCCTGGCCGGCCGCGAGGGCGGCTATGGCGACCCCGGCGAGTTCCTCGATGACATTCGCGCGGTGGGCGACAGCCTGGAGGCCAATCACGGCGGCCATGCGGGCCTGTTCAGCGTGCGTCGCCTGGAGCGGCGCATCCGCGCCTTCGGCTTTCACCTGGCCACGCTGGACGCGCGCCAGGACGCCCTGCTGCACCGACAGGTGCTGGGTGAACTGTTCGGCAAGCCTGACTGGATGGAGCTGGGCCGCGCCGAGCGCAGCGAACAGCTGGGCGCGTGGCTGGCGGCACCCATGGAGGGCCGGCCATCCCCGCGCTCGGACCAGGCCCGCAGCACACTGGACGTGTTCCGCGCCATTCGCCGCGCACGCTCGGACTTCGGCGAGCAGGCCACCGGGCTGTACATCATCAGCATGACCCAGGGTGCCGACGACGTGCTGACGACGATGGCGCTGGCGCGCATGTCGGGGCTGGAAAGGGACGGCCATGTGCCGCTCGACATTGCCCCGCTGCTGGAGACTGTTGACGACCTGAATGCCGGGCCGGCGATCCTGGAAGAACTGCTGGCCCTGGACGTTTACCGCGACCACCTCGCCAAGCGCGGCAACCGCCAGGTCATCATGATCGGCTACTCCGACAGCAGCAAGGACAGCGGCATCGTGTCGTCACGCTGGAGCCTGTACGAGGCCCAACGCAAACTGATCGACATTGGCCAGCGCAACGGCGTGCGCGTGCACTTTTTCCATGGCCGTGGCGGCACCGTCAGCCGTGGCGGCGGCAACCTGGTCAACGGCATCGAGGGTGCGCCGCCGGACAGCATCGATGGCTGCCTGCGCGTGACCGAGCAGGGCGAGGTCATCAACCAGAAGTATGGTGTCCGCCCGATTGCCCTGCGCAACCTTGAACTGATGACCGGCGCGGTGCTGCGACACCGCTTCCTGGATACCGCCGCCGGCGGCACGCCCGAGGCGCTGGATCTGATGGCGGAACTGGCCGGCAACGCCCGCAAGCGCTACCGCGGCCTGGTCTTCGAGGACGAGCGTTTCGTGCCGTATTTCCGCGCCGCCACGCCCATTGACGTGATCGAGCGCCTGAACATCGGCTCGCGGCCAGCCTCGCGCCGCAGCGGCCTGGGCGTGGAGAACCTGCGCGCCATTCCCTGGGTGTTTTCCTGGGCGCAGGTGCGGGTGGGCTTCCCCGGCGTGTTTGGTATCGGCACCGCGCTGGAGGCGGCCGCCAACACCCATGGCATCGACCGCCTGCGCGCACTCCACGACCAGTGGCGTTTCTTCCGCGGCATGATCTCGGATGTGGAGATGGTACTGGCCAAGTCGACGCTGGAAACCGGCCGCCGCTACGCGCAGCTGGCCGACAAGGAGGCCCGCACGGTGTTTGGCCTGATCGAGGAAGAGTTCGCGCTGGCGCGCAAGCACATTCTCGCAATCAAGCGCCAGAACGACCTGCTCGAGGACCAGTACACGCTGGCCCGCAACATCCGCCTGCGTAACCCCTACACGGACCCGATGCATTTGCTGCAGATCGACCTGCTGCGGCGCTGGCGCGACGGTGGCCGCGAGGACGAGACCCTGCTGCGGGCGCTGAAATCCACCGTCAACGGCATCGCGCTGGCGATCCAGAACACGGGCTGATCCCGTGCGGCACAGGCGTTGAGCACCCGCGACCTGCTCCTGGTGCTGGGCGTCAGCCTGGTCTGGGGTTTCAATTTCGTCGCCGGGGCCAAGGGCATGCAGGCCTTTACCCCGCTACAGTTCGTGACCCTGCGGTTCGCCTGCGTGCTGCTGATCACCCTGCCCTTCCTGCGCCGCCCCGCGCCCGGCCACTGGCTGCAGCTGGCGGGCGCCGGGATCTTCCTGGGCGCGCTGCATTTCACCTTCCTGCAATGGGCCCTGCAGCTGTCCGCCGATGTCACCTCGGTGACCATCCTGCAAAACATGAGTATTCCGTTCGCGGTGCTGCTGGCCATGCTGTTCCTGGGTGAACGCGCCGGCTGGCGTACGCTGACGGCCACCGGCGTGGCCTTTACCGGCGTGCTCATCATCGGCCTGGACCCACTGGTGCTGCAACAGTCGAAGGCGCTGATGATCGTGCTGTGCTCGGCGCTGTTCCAGGCGCTCGGTTCAGTGCTGATGCGCGGCCTGCGGGGCATCAGCACGTTCAGCTTCCAGGCCTGGTCGTCAGTGTTTTCGCTGCCCATCCTGGTCGGCGCAATGTGGGTGCTGGAACCTGAAGCGATGACCTCACTGGGCCCGGTGGGACCCTGGCACTGGGCGGCGCTGGCGTACAGCATCTTCATGGCGTCGCTGGTCGGCCATGGCGTGTTTTTCATCCTGGTGCAACGCAACCCGCTGCCGACGGTCATGCCCTACCTGCTGACCATGCCGGTGTTCGGCACGATCTTCGGCGTCCTTGTCTGGGGCGACCGGCCCGGCTGGCGCCTGTTGCTGGGGGGCACGATGGTGCTTTCCGGCATCCTGGTGATCACGCTACGCGGCCGTCGCAAGGCGATTGTTCCGGCCGCCGTTGGCGACTGAAGTGAGCGGCCCGGCGACCTGGCTCCGTGACCGTGACGGCCACCGCCGCGTGCTGGCCATCGCCTTCCCCGCCATTCTTGCCAACTCGTCCGCGCCGCTGGTGGGCCTGGTCGACACCTGGGCCGTGGGCCACCTGCCGGGGGCCGTGCACCTGGCCGCAGTGGGCCTGGGCGGCGTCATCTTCAATTACATCCTCTGGGCGTTCGGCTTCCTGCGCATGGGCACCACCGGCATGGTCGCGCAGGCGCATGGCCGCGATGATGCCGATGCTGTCGCGCGTGTACTGGTGCGCTCCGCGGTGCTGGCGCTGCTGCTGGGGCTCGCCCTGTTGGTCTTCCAGGGGCCCATCCTGGCGCTGTCGCTGCAAGTGATGGCGCCACCCGGCGATGTCGCCGCCATCACGGCCGAGTACTTTGACATCCGCATCTGGGCCGCGCCCGCCGCCCTGCTGGTCTACGCCGTTACCGGCGCGCTGTTCGGCCAGGGCCGGACCGTGGCCGTGCTGGTGCTGCAACTGGCGCTGAACCTGGGCAACGGCGCGCTGAACCTGCTGTTCGTGGTGGTGCTGGACATGGGCGTACCGGGCGTGGCCTGGGGCACCCTGCTGGCACAATGGGGGTCGGTGGTGGTGGGCCTGTGGCTGTTGACCAGCAACCCGGGGCTTGGCCGCCTGGCCCGGGCCCTGTTCGAGCGCGCCACGTGGACACTGGACCGCTTCCGCTCGCTGGTCGCGCTGAACGGCTTTATCTTTATCCGCACCATCCTGTTGATGACGGCGCTGGCGATGATCATGCGCGAGTCCGCTGGCTTCGACGATGTCGGCATGGCCGCCAGCCACGTGGTCAACCAGTACATGATGCTGGTCGCCCTGGGCCTGGACGGTTTCGCCCACGCGGCCGAGGCCCTGGCCGGCGCGGCCTGGGGCGAACGCAGCCGCCAGGCGTTCCGGCGCTGGGTCTGGCTGGCCGGCCTCTGGGCGGTGGTGGCCAGCTTGGCCTATGCCGCCCTGTTCTGGCTATTCGGTGATGCCATTACCGCCACGCTGACGAACCTGGAGACCGTGCGCACGCTGGTAGCCCGCATCATGCCCATGGTGATCGCCCTACCCATCGTCGCGGTCGCATGCTTTCATTTCGATGGCGTCTTTATCGGCGCCACTGCCGGTGCCGCGATGATGGCGACCATGGCCGTCGCCTTCGCCATCTACCTGGCCGTACTGGGTCCGATGACCGCGGCCTGGGGGCTGGTCGGGCTCTGGGGCGCCGTGCTTGTGTTCATGGCCGCGCGTGGCCTGGCCCAGGCCGCCTGGTATCCGCGCCTGCTGGCCAGGCTGGACTGATCCACGTCATCGAGGCACAAAACGGCGACCACCCCGGCCAGTAATTTTCCTATACTGGAGACCACGCCCTGAAAACGTCCCTGGGGGGGAACGTGGCTGACACCGGAATCGAGACCGAGAACCGTTTCAACACGCTGGCCCGGCACTGGCTGCATTGGCGGCGCAAACGCACCTGGGCGCTGGCCGCGATCATCGTCTACACGCTGTTCGGGTTTTTTGGTGTGCCCTGGCTGGTTGAGCGGCAGCTCGTCAACACCCTGGCGGACACCGGCCGCGAGGCCAGCGTCGAGCGCATTCGCGCCAACCCCTATGTGCTCAGCATGGATGTCGAAGGCCTACGGATTAACGATACCGACGGGCTCGAGATCGTCTCCCTGGGGCGTCTGTTCGCCAACTTCCAGCTCAGTTCCCTGTTCCACTGGGCCGCGACCTTCAGGGATGTCCGGATCGAGTCCCCACACCTTACCGAGGAACGCTTTGGCCGGCTCGATACGCGCTTCACGCGGATGCTCGCGGACCTGGCGGGCGACGAGGTGGAAGAGCCCGGCGAGGAAAGTGCGCCGCCGCGGGTCATCGTCGGCCATTTCGTTCTCGCAGACGGGCGTGTTCACCTGGTTGACCGCAGCGCCGGCGATTTCGCCACCGACATCGGGCCGATCTCGGTTGACGTCTTCGACATCCGTACCCTGCCCGACAACGAAGGGCACCACGCCGTCACGGTCCGCTTTGGCGACCGAAACCGCGTAGAGTGGCAGGGCGACCTGAGCATCGTGCCGCTACGCTCAAGCGGCCGCCTGGCCCTGGTCGGCCATGGCATCGAGGACGCGCTGCGCTACACCGACCATTTCCTGCCGTTCAGCACCGAGGTCGGCGACATCGAAATCGGCCTCGACTATACCTTTGACCTTCAGTCCGAGGCCCTGCAGCTGGAAGTCAGCGCCCTGTCCGGCACGGTGGACGACATCCGGGTGACACCGGACGGCGGAAATGCCTCGGTGTTTGCGGCTTCACGCCTGGGGATCGTCAACGGCCACGCGCTGCTCCCGGACGCCACCATTGATGTCGAAAGAGTCGCCGTGGAGGGCATGGAGATCACCGCCGAGCTGCGCCCGGACGGCAGCATTAACCTGGTGGACCTGGTCCCCGGGTCGGACACCGCCACCGACACGCCGGACTGGGATGACGAGGACGATACGCCGTGGCAGATCACCGTCGCCGAGGTCCGGGTACCCGGTGCGCTGATCCATGCCACCGACCAGTCCATGTCGCCACCGGTATCAGTGGACCTGGTCGAACTCGACCTGCGACTGACCGGCCTCGACAGCCGGCCCGGCACCTCGATGCCGGTTGAACTGGCTACGTCGCTGTCATCTGGTGGGCGGGTCGCCTACAACGGTGAGCTCACGCTGCTGCCGGCGCTGCTGACCACGGGCCGGCTTGAGCTGCAGGCGGTCGCCCTGCCGGTCGTGCAGCCCTATATCGAGCCCATGCTCCGAATTGAAATGCAGTCGGGCACGGTCGATATGCAGGCCGACTTGACGCACAACCCGGACCAGTTGCTGGACCTGGCCGGCGCCTTGCGCGTCGAGCAGCTTGAAGTTGTCGACACGCACCAGGAAGAACGCCTGCTGGGCTGGTCGGCGATGACGCTTGACCGCTTCGAGCTGGATATGGCGGCGCAGCAGTTGCAGACGTCCGAGGTGCTGTTCGACCGTCTCTATGGCCGTGTTCATGTCGCCGAAGACCGCAGCACCAATATCAGCGACTTGCTGGTCGAGCCCATCGCGCCACCCGGTGAACCTGACACCGGGTCGGACGAAGCACCCGCCAGTGCCGCACCACTGGCGATCACTGTCGGCGGCATCCGGCTGGACGACGCCAGCCTGGACTTCTCCGATTTTTCACTGCCGTTGCCGTTCCAGGCCGCGATACGCAGCCTGGATGGCGATATTTCCACGCTGTCCACGGTCTCGGTCGAACCCGCCAATGTCGACCTTAAAGGCCAGGTCAACGAGTACGGCGAGGCGCGCATTGGCGGCACCATCGATGCCTGGGACCCGACCCGCAACACCGATATCGCCATGACCTTCCGCAACCTGGAGATGGCGCGCCTGACCCCCTACACAATCCAGTTCGCCGGTTATGCCATCGACGGTGGTCGCCTGGATATGGACCTGCAGTACCGCCTGGACCAGCGCCGCATGAACGGCGACAACAACATCGTGATCCGGGAAATCGAGCTGGGCGAGAAAGTCGAGACCGAGGATGGCGGCAGCCTGCCGCTGGGCCTGGCCATCGCGCTGTTGAAAGACACCGAGGGCGTGATCGACGTCGACGTGCCGGTTGAAGGCGACCTGGACGACCCGCAGTTTCGCATCGCGGGCGTTGTCTGGCGCGCCATCGGCAACCTGATCACGCGCGCGGTGACCGCGCCGTTCCGGCTGCTGGGCGCCCTGGTCGGCATCGAGGACGAAGATTTCGGCACCCTTCACTTCACGCCGGGGCAATCAGAGCTTTCGCCGCCCGACCGCGAAAAAATGGTCAAGCTGGGTGATGCCATGCTGCAACGCCCAGAGCTGGCCCTGTCCGTGGGCGGTGTACACGCCGACGCGGTGGACCGCCCGGCCCTGCAGCGCCAGTTCCTGGATGCCCGCATCGATGCCTGGCAGGCCGATCACCCGGGTGACGCCGATGAACTGTCCACCACCCGCCAGCGCCGGACACTCGAAGCCCTGTTCACGGAAACGTTTCCCGGCCAGCCGCTGGAAGCGGTCCAGGCCGAATTCACCGGCCCGCCACCCGCGGCAACGGGTGATGCCGCCGATGCCGGCGCGCCCGTCCTGGATGAACCGGCCTACGTCGCCGGCCTGGACAAACGCCTGGTGGACGCGCAAACGGTGACCCCGGCCGACCTGCAGTCGCTGGCCGAGGCGCGCGCCGCCGCCGTCATTACGGCCCTGCAGGATGCCCACCCCGAAGCCGGACTGACCGTTGCCACGGCCGCCGTCGAGGCGACCGAGGCCAGCGATGGTAACGAGGTTCCGCTGGAGCTGAGCGTGGAGGCCGGGGAAGACTGACCGACCCCGGCAAATGGACTACACGCGACCAACGCGCTCAGTCGGCGTCAACGGCGGAAAGGGTTTCGCACAACGGCACGTTTTCCCGGGTCACACGGCGCAGCGTGATCTGCCCGGAAAGCCCGGCTTCAGGGAGCGACCAGGTCAGCGATGCCGCGTCACAACCTGAAAAAACCAGCCGTCCTGTCCCCGCCGCCAGCCACTCCGGCACTGGGGTAGCCTGGTTCAGCCGCCCGCCGCGGGTCAGTGTGATCTCCAGCTCAGCTGCCGTGCCGTCAAATGACCCGAATGCCGTCAACCACCGGTGCCCCGCATCGCCAATCCCGTTCTCGGTCTGTTCAGGCGGTCGCTCGGCATCGAAGGTGAACCAGGCCAGGAAAACCTGCTCGACAGAGGGGTAAACGGCCACCAGGATGCCCTGCCCGGGCGTGGCCGGGTCGAACCATGCGTCGTTAAGCCCGGCATTGATCCTGAAGGGCGGCTCATCGACCGGTTCACCATCGCTGATCGCGAACACTCCCTCACCGACGGCGGCGAGCAGCAGGCGGCCATCCTCGGCCTGGCCGAAGGTGGTGATGTTCATGCCGGTCTGCGCCATGACGCGGTTGCGCCACGCGCCGTCCACGCGATCCAGCCCCCAGACGGTGCCGGAACAAAAGTCCGCGTAAAGGTAGACGCCCTGCAGCGCGGGATAGACGTTGCCCCTGTAGACTTCGCCGCCCGTTACCGAGCAGCCCAGGCCATGGTCATACTCCCAGTCCGGTAGCACCAGTCCGGTCGTGTCGCAGCTGTCGGCGTTGAAACAGGTCGACCCTTCCATGGTGTTCCAGCCGTAGTTCCTGCCTGCCGCCCCGGTCGCCGGCTGAACATTGATCTCCTCGCGCGCGCCCTGGCCAACATCGGCGATGTAGAGCTCGCCGGTCAACGTATCGAAGCTCATGCGCCACGGATTACGCAGCCCGGTCGCCCAGATTTCATCGGCGCCGGCCTGGCCGACAAACGGGTTGTCGCCTGGAATCGTGAATGACTCGCTGGCAGGGTCGACATCGATGCGAATGACGCTGCCCAGCAGGGTTCCGGAATTCTGGCCGTGCCCCATCGGGTCACCGCCACTGCCGCCATCACCAATGCTCAGGTACAGGTACCCATCGGGCCCAAACTGCAGGCGGCCGCCATTGTGATTCCTGAATGGCTGGGGAACCGACAGCAGGACGGTTTCGCTCGCCGGATCCAGCTGCCCCGGGTCACTGGCATCCCGGCGCAGGCGCGACAGGACCGCGGTGCCATCCACATCGGTGTACCAGGCATAGGCCAAGCCCGATACGCCGAAGTCCGGCGCAAACGCCAGGCTCAACAGGCCCTGTTCGTTGCCACCGCTGATCCGGTCGGACAGGTCGAGCAACCGGCCCAGGGGTTGCCCTTCGGCATCTAGCGTTTCCACCCGGCCGTTCTGCTGGACGATATACAGCCGGCCACTGCCATCACCGGCATGGCGGATATCGGTGACCCGGTCATGATCGCTGAAGGGCGTCAACACCAGGTCCTGCGCCAGCACGGCACCCGTTGGCAGCACCAGTGCCGCTGCCAGGATGGCGGCGCGCCGCTTCAGCCGCTGTGCCCGGCGCCACAGGCGCTCGCCCAGCAATACCGCCAGGATGGCGGCGTAAATCAGTGGCTCCAGCGTGTCCAGCTTCACCTGCCAGTAGAAATGCCAGACGGCCAGGACGGCCACCGCGTAGACCAGCCGGTGCAGTGACTGCCAGCGCCGGCCCAGCCGGCGCATCCACCCCCGGGTGCTGGTCACCGCCAGCGGCACCAGCAGCAACAGGGCCGTCAGGCCGATGGTGATGTAGGGTCGTTCAACCACGTCCTCGACGATACGGTGCACGGCCAGGCCCTGGTCCAGCACGGCATAGACCATGAAATGCGTCAGCGCGTAGGCGAAGGCGAACAGGCCAAGCATGCGCCGGTAACGAACCAGCCAGCGCCAGCCGGTGAACCGGGATGCCGGGGAGACGGCCAGGGTGATCAGCAAAAAGCGCAAGGCCCAGATGCCGCAGCTGTCGAGAATGGCTTCCACAGGGTTAGCGCCCAGGCGCACGCCCAGCAACGAAAACGCGCCCAATGCAAGGCGCACCAGGGGCCAGGCGCAGACCACGAAAAGCAGCGGTTTGGTCAGGTTGAACCAGCCTTGTGTGCCGGGTCGCATGCTTCAGTAGTTTCGTCGCAGGTCCAGGCCCGAGTACAGATCCGCGACCTGCTCGGCGTAACCGTTGAACATCAGCGTGGGTTGGCGCGAGGCGAACAGCCCCGCCCCAATGGGTCGCTCCGATGCCTGGCTCCAGCGTGGGTGATCGACCTCGGGGTTGACGTTGGCATAGAAGCCATACTCGCGCGGCGCCGATTGTGACCAACTGGTCTTCGGCTGCCGGCTCGTGAACTCGATGGCATTGATGGACTTGATGCTCTTGAAGCCATACTTCCAGGGCACGACCAGTCGCATGGGCGCGCCATTCTGGTTGGGCAGTTCGCGCCCATAGACACCGATGGCCATTAAGGTCAGCGGGTGCATGGCTTCTGCCATGGTCAGGCCTTCCTGGTAAGGCCAGTCGAGAATTGGACGGCGCAGGCCAGGCATCTGCTCGCGCCGCATGACCGTCTTGAAACGCACAAAGCGGGCATCGGCGTCGGGTTCGAAACGCTCCAGCAGGCGCGACAATGGCACACCCACCCAGGGAACCACCATCGACCACGCCTCGACGCAACGCAGTCGATAGATCCGCTCTTCCAGTTGCTGCGCGCCGAACAGGTCTTCGAAATGGTAATCACCCGGCTTGCCGCAGCGCCCGTCCACCCGAACCGTCCAGGGTCGGGGCTCGAAGTCACCGGATCGTTCGGCCGGATCTGCCTTTCCGGTGCCAAACTCGTAGAAGTTGTTGTAGGTGGTAATGTCCTGCCAGCTATTAGCCTGCAGGCCATCGCCCCAGGGCGTCGTCGCAATGCCCTCCAGTGGCGGGGTCTGCCCGCTTGGCGCCAGCATCTGCCCGACCGCCGCACCGGGCAACGCCAGGCCGGCCGTGGCCAGCCCGGCCCGCTTGAGCCAGCGGCGGCGGTCGTGCCAGACGGCTTCCGGGGTGATCTCGCTGGAGGGTATGTCGGCGGGCTTGCGAATCAGCATTGGGGCTCCTGGCCGGGTCGGCATCTGGGTTACGGATACACAGACCGGGTTTCACCCCATTATATTACGCCCGCTACCAGCCCCAGGGGCGGCGGACCTTCTCCAGGCGCCGCCAGCGACGCAGGCGGCGGGCCGGCAAGACCCGTGCAGGCCGGCGACGGCGGGCCGCCCGGTGCCTGCGAACATGTCGCCGGGTCCACCACACCGCCAGAGCTGCCCTGGTGTTCATACGCCCCCCATCGTCCGTCGTGCCAGTCGGGGGAGCGGCAGGATCAGCTTATATCGGGGCTACGAAGGATGAATTGGGAAAAAGACTGAAAAGGCCGTAAGAGATCAGCTCGTCTCGTCGATATCCAGGCCCATGTCACGTGCGCGGCGGCGCCACTTGCGGCGCGCCAGCGCCTGCATGTCGACGCTGTCGTCGGTCTCGTCAACGATTTCCAGGCCCAGCAGCGTCTCGATGATGTCTTCCAGCGTCAGCAGGCCCTGCATGTCGCCGTACTCATCCACCACCAGCAGCATATGCGCGCGCTCACGCTGGCAGACGTTAAACGCCCGGGCCAGGGTGATGTTCTCGGGGATGGACGGCATGTCTCGGCGATAACGGGCCAGCTTCTTGTGCGCGTTGCCGCGCGCCTGCGCGAGCAACAGGTCCGAACGCAGCACAAACCCGGTGACGTTGTCCTGGTCCTCGTTGAAGATGGGAATGCGCGAGAATGGCTCCTGCTCGTAGCGGTGGAAAAACTCCTCCACAGTGGTGGAATCCGGTAACAGGAACACCACGGTACGTGGCGTCATGGCCGCCTCGACCGGGGTCATGCGCAGCGCCAGCAGGTTCTTGACCACTTCGGATTCGCGCCGGCCCAGCTCGCCTTGCTCGGCGCTGAGCTCGACCATGGCGGCAAACTCCTGGCGGCTGAAGCCACTAAGCGTCGGCCCCTCGGTCATGCCGCCGGTCAGCCACTCGGACAGCTTCACGAACGGATACAGCACCCACACCAGCACGCGCAGAACATAGGCCGTGGCCGGCGCCAGCTGGCGCCAGTAATGAGCGCCGAGCGTCTTCGGGATGATCTCGGAGAACACCAGGATCAATAGCGTCAGCACCGCGGAAAAAATGCCCAGGTAGGCGCTGCCGAACACCTTGGTGGCCTGCGCACCGGCACCGGCAGCACCGGCGGTATGGGCGATAGTATTGAGCGTCAGGATGGCCGCCAGCGGCTGGCCGATTTTCTCGCTCATCCTGGCCAGTATGGCGCCGGCGGTACTGCCCTCTTCCAGCTTCAGCGCGACATAGGCCGGCGTAACGCTCAGCATCACCGCCTCGGCGATGGAGCACATGAAGGAAA
Source organism: Marinihelvus fidelis (assembly GCF_008725655.1). Classification (NCBI taxonomy): domain Bacteria; kingdom Pseudomonadati; phylum Pseudomonadota; class Gammaproteobacteria; order Chromatiales; family Wenzhouxiangellaceae; genus Marinihelvus; species Marinihelvus fidelis. The sequence continues at coordinate 378,133 of NZ_VYXP01000002.1, forward strand.
AGCCCAGCGCAACCAGGACGTAAATAATCAGTAAGGTCATGATGAGAGTGTGTGCGAAGCGTCCGTGTGCGTCCAGCCGCAAAGCTCGCGGCGGACGATGGTCTCGATGACATCCATGCCCTCATCACTGGCGTTCAGGCACGGCACGTGGGCGAAGGCCCTGCCGCCCGCCGCGAAGAAGTCCTCGCGCAGGGCGATATCGATTTCTTCCAGCGTCTCGATGCAATCAGCGACGAAGCCCGGGTTGAAGATCGCGACCCTGTCAGTCCCATTGGCCGCCCAGCCCTTGACGGTCTCGTCCGTCGCAGGCGTCAGCCATTCTTCCGGGCCGAACGTTGACTGGAACGCGGTCACCAGCCGCCCCCCGGGCCAGCCCAGGCGCGCCTCCAGCAGGCGCGAAGTCTTCATGCAGTGACAGTAATAGGGGTCGCCGGCATCGAAGTAGCGTTTCGGAATGCCATGGTACGACGCCACCACCTTTTGCGGTTCGAAGTCCAGCGCCGCCAGGCCCGCCTCCAGCGAGCGCGCCAGCGCGTCGATATAGACCGGCGCATCGTGCCAGGGCGGCGCCACGCGCACGGCGGGCATCCAGCGCATCGCCGAAAGTACCCGGAACACCTCGTCACAGACGCTGGCCGTGGTCGTCGCGCTGTACTGCGGGTACAGGGGCACCACCACGACACGATCACAGCCCTTTTCGCGCAGGACCAGTAGCCGCGCCTCGATGGCCGGGTTGCCATAGCGCATGGCCCAGTCGACCTCGACCTCATCCAGGCCCGCCAGCCGTTCGCCCAGGCGCGCTGCCTGGTCACGGCTGTAGGTGCGCAGCGGTGATTCATCGCGCTCACGGTCCCAAACCTTGGCGTAGGCTTCGGCCGAGCGCTTCGGCCGGAACGTCAGGATGATGCCGTAGAGCACCGGGTACCAGAGCCAGCGCGGCCGTTCGACGACCCTGGGATCGCTGAGGAACTCGCGCAGGTAGCGGCGCACGCTGGCCGTGTCGCAACCGTCGGGCGTGCCCAGGTTGACCAGCAGCACACCGACCTTGCCATGACGAATGTCGGGATGCCCCGTGGGGCGTGGTTGATCGCTCATGCGCCTATGAATAGCCGAACTGGACCGCGATCACAATCGCCACGGCACCGGCAGCCACGTACATCGCCACCAACGGCCAGACAAAGCGGAACCAGCGCCCGTAGGGAATGCCACACAGGCCCAGCATGCCCATCAGCACCGCATTGGTGGGCACAATGATGTTCATGAAACCGTCGCCCATCTGGTAGGCCAGCACGGCCACCTGCCGGGTCACGCCCACCAGGTCGGCGATCGGCGCCATCAGCGGCATGGTTACGTAGGCCTGGCCGGAGCCCGACGGGATAAAGAAGTTCAGCGCGCTCTGGATCAGCAGCATACCCACGGCGGACAGCTCACCACCCACGGCCTCCAGCGGCACCGCCAGCGCGTTGACGATGGTGTACAGCACCTGGCCGTCGCTGAGCATCAGCTCGATGGCGCGGGCGAAGCCGATCAGCAGCGCGGTACCGGTCAACTCGGCGGCGCCGTCGACAAACCGGCGCGCCATGTCATCGAGACCCAGCCCACAGACCAGGCCCGCGACCAGCGCCAGGCCGATGAAGATCGCGCCCAGCTCCACCAGGTACCAGCCCTGCCACTTGATGCCCCAGACCAGGGCCACCAGCGTCGCCAGGATCAGGCCCAGCACAGCCCAGTGACGGCCGGTCAGCGCGGTCGATTCCGGTGACTCCGGCGGCTGCGCTTCGGGAATGTCGTACACCAGCGAAGCCGTCGGGTCGGCCTGGACCTTGCGCGCGTAGCGCAACACGTAGACAAAACCGATGGCCAGGAACGGGAAGAACAGCACCAGCCGGTAGCCCCAGCCGGAGGTCGGCGGCAGGCCGGCCACTTCCTGCGCCACCAGCACCGTGAACGGGTTGATGACGGCGGTACCGAAGCCGACCGCGTAGCCCGCGGTCATGATGCCCAGGGCCGCCACGGTATCCATGCGCATGGCCCGGCACAGCGTAATCAGGATGGCGATCAGGGCGATGTATTCCTCGGCCATGCCGATGGTTGACGAGCCGGCACCGAAGGCCAGCATGCCCATCGCGATCAGCAGTGCGGTCTGGCCACCGAATCGCTCCAGCAGCCGCGACATCGCCGCATCCAGCGCCCCGGTGGCCCGGATCACCCCCAGCGCACCGCCGATGATGAAGACGAAGAAAATGATGCCCTGCGCCGCGGCCAGGCCACGCGGAATCACCGTGAACAGCGACCAGAACGACGGCGCGCTGGCGTCCGCCAGTGTCGTGAACGTGCCGGGCACGACCACTTCGCGGCCATGATCGTTGGTCACCGTCTCGAACACACCGGCCGGCAACACAAGCGTCGCGAGCCACGCCAGCACGATCATCCCGTACAGCAGTACCAGCGTGTGCGGCACCTTCATGCCGATGGGCCGGGCGCTCAACCGCGCGCCCTCTTCACGAACCAGGCCGCGAAGACCATGAAGAAGATGAAGCCGGCCAGGTTGACCAGCCAGTCCGGCCCCAGCCAGCCTGTACCGATACCGGCCGGTCTTGCACCCTGCCAGAACGCCACGCCGGCAATCGCCACGCCCAACAAGCCTTCACCACCCACGAAACCCGAGCCCAGCAGCACGCCGCGGTCACGTCGCCCGGCGGCCTCTTCCTCGCTGGCGGCCTTCTTTTCCAGCCACAGCTTCAGCATGCCGCCCAGGAAGATCGGCGTCATCGTCGACACCGGCAGGTACACGCCCACCGCGAACGGCAGCGAGGGAATACGGCACAGCTCGGCGATGATGGCGATACCGGCGCCGATGGCCACCAGGCCCCACGGCAGGTTCTGTTCCAGCACGCCGTCGATGACCAGCTTCATCAGCGTTGCCTGCGGCGCGGGCAACTCCTCGCTGCCGAAACCGAAGGTTTCCGCCAGCAGTAACACGGACAGGCATACGAAAGTTGCGGAAGTCAGCACGCCCACCAGTTCACCGATCTGCTGGTTTCGCGGCGTGGCGCCCAGCAGGTAGCCGGTCTTCAGGTCCTGGGAGGTGTCGCCGGCGATACTCGCCGCAATCGCAACCACGCAGCCGACGGTCAGGGCCGCGGCCTTGCCGGTCATATCGGTCCAGCCCATCAGCAGGAAAATGCCCGACGTGCCCAGCAGAGCGGCGATGGTCATGCCGCTGGTGGGGTTGCTGGTCACACCCACCAGGCCGACGATGCGCGAGGCCACGGTGACAAAGAAGAAGGCGAAAACGATCACGCAGATCGCCGCGACCCCGCGCTCCAGGCCGCTGTCCAGCGCACCAAACGGCGCGGGCACGAAAGCCAGCACCGCGCCGATCAACACCACACCGATGCCCACCGCCTTCAGCGGCAGTTCCCTGGCCGTGCGCGGCAGGTCCTCGGCGCCGTCTTCGTCGCCGACACGGTTACGCAGCTCACCGGCGCCAATGCGGAATGACTCGATCATCACCGGCAGGCTGCGCACCAGCGTGATGATACCCGCCGCGGCCACCGCGCCGGCGCCGATATAGCGCACGTAACGGGTCCAGATCTGGCTCGCCGACATCTCACTGATGGTCATGACCAGTTCCGGGTACATGGGCGGCCGCCCCTCGCCCCAGATGGCGATGCCGGGAATCAGCACCAGCGAGGACAGCAGCCCGCCGCCCACCATGACGGTGGCGATGCGAGGCCCCAGGATGTAGCCGACGCCGAACAACGCCGGTGACAGGTCCATGCCCAGTTCGCCCTTCTTCAGGAACGGCAGTTTCAGGTGCGCCTCGGCCGGCAACACCTTGAGCCAGCTGGTCAGGGCCTTCCATGCCGCGCCGGCGCCCAGGCCGATAAACACGTTGCGCGCGTGATGTCCGCCGGATTCGTTGGCCACCAGCACATGGGCGCAGGCCGTGCCTTCCGGGTAGGGCAGCCGGCCATGCTCGCGCTGGATCAGGAAACGCCGCAACGGAATCATGAACAGGATGCCGAGCAGGCCACCGGCCATCGCCAGCAGCGTCATCTGCAGTAGCGACGGGGACAGCCCCCACAGGAACAGCGCCGGCAACGTGAAGATCACCCCGCTGGCCACCGAACTGGACGCCGAACCCACGGTCTGTGACAGGTTGGCCTCGAGTATGCTGGCCTGGCCGCCAAAACGGCGCAGGGCTTGAAAGGCCGCGACGGTCATGACCGCGACAGGGATCGAAGTACTGATGGTCAGGCCGGCGCGAAGGCCCAGGTAGGCATTCGCGGCGCCGAACAGCACGCCGAAAAGGATGCCGAACAGCAGCGCCTTGATCGTGAACTCACCCGGCGACTGGTTCGCCGGGACATACGGGGTGTAGGTTTCGCCCTCGCGCAACTCTCGATGCGCGCTCTCGGGCAACTTGCGGGGTTCCTGCGCCATGGCCGGTTATCCTGTTGTGATGATGGCGGCAGTACAAAGCCTAACCTACCCTCACCCCTTAACCCAACAGTCTACCCGGCACACGGGCAGAAATATCGCCTCGAACGCTTCCCTTTGGTGAACGGACTCCATGTCCGCCAGCGTCGGGCGCCAGTCGTTCAAACGCGTCGAGACGTGGCAGGAGCATATGACAGTTAGTTCCTGTTTACAAGAACTTATTGTTTAATATTAAAGTAAATAAACATATTCACCGCACCACAACCTGCCCACTTGCACAGGGCACCGGCCTTTGACGGCCATCGATCGCCAGCCTAGAATGCAGAACGGCAGGCGGCCGCGCGGTGCGGTGCGCCCAGGGGAGCCCCCAGAGGAGTCAAAAAATAATGATCTGTCCGAAATGTTCCGCCGAGATGGAAATCGCAATTTATGATGAGGTCCGGGTGGATCGCTGCACCAACTGCAAGGGCCTGTGGTTCGATACCGGCGAACTCGAGCGACTGCGCAAAGACACCTGGATGGCCGATTACATTCTTGACACCGGCAGCGCGTCGGAAGGCAAGAAGTACAACCGCATCGACAAGATCAATTGCCCGCACTGCGGTGTCGCGATGAAGGAAGAGTTCGACGCCGACCAGCCGCACATCATGTACGAGACCTGCCCGGACGGGCACGGCACCTTCCTGGATGCCGGCGAGTTCACCGACCTGGTCAAGAAAACCTTCTGGGACCGGTTCAAGCGCGCGCGCTAAAACTTAGCCAATCACCCGCCGGCGACCACGGGAGCCGGCCACTAAAAAACCCGGCCTCGATACCGAGCGCCGGGTTTTTTTATCGGACCGGTTGATGACCCGATTACAGCGGAACGACGTTCTCCGCCTGCGGGCCCTTGCGCCCTTCACCGATGGTGAACTGCACTTCCTGGCCCTCTTTCAGGGACTTGAAGCCTTCAGACTGGATGGAACGGAAATGGACGAACACATCGTCCTGGCCTTCACGCTCGATAAACCCAAAGCCCTTCTCGTCGTTAAACCACTTGACCTTACCGGTAATCACTTCAGACATCACATGACTCGCTAGCTGCTAAGTTGACGGTGCCCCAGCCGGGACAGGCGAATGATACACAGCCACCATGGGCCGTGCCATTACAAAATCGTGGCGCTGGAGGGGGCCCAAACTGACCCGTTCTCAATCGATATTGGCGTTCATGGCCACCTCGAGGCGGCCGTCCGGCAGCAGCATGCCGCGCTCGACGCTGAAGCAGGTCAGCAGGTTGATGAGGATGGCCTGGGCATGCGGGTACAGCTTCGGCTGGGGGTCGCGCGGCGGACGCACCGTGAACAGGTGTGGCTGGTCGATGCCGTACCAGCGGTTGCTCAGCCGGGTGCCGGACGCGCGCACCGCGAAACCATGGCCAAGCGTCTTTTCGTGCAGGTACGGCGACAGTGCATCGCTGAATGCCCGCAACGCGGTGTCAGGCAGGTAGTTGGGAAAGTCCCAGAACATGACCAGGTCAAACCTGCGGCCCGGGTCACTGATCGCCAGCGCGTCCGAGAACGACTTTACCGTCTCTTCGTGGCTCATTTCACCGGCGCCTTCGCGCACCAGTGACTCGCTGAACAGGCTGGCGAAATGCAGGTGGCAACGATAGGCCGAGTAGAAGCGCAGCGTCTCCGGCGTGGCTGGGCCGATGTCCAGCACGCTAAAACGATCGCCCTTGCGCAGCTTTTCAAATACCGCCGGAAACAACAGGCTCTGCTGCCTGGGCAGGGTTCCGCCGGCAGCGGCGACGCCGCCTGCTGGATTCAAGACTTCACTCACAGGTGGATTCCGTGAAAACACGCCGTGGCCCCGGGACCGGGGCCACGGTCAGTACGTCGTCCTGGAAACCGATTCAATCGGCTTTCAGGGAGAGGCCTTCCTGGGCCGACTTGTCTTTTCCAGGCACGGGTGCCTGGCCGTTGGCCGATTTCGCCGTGTCCGCCGGCCGGCTGCCATTCGCGGAAGCCGCTTCTGCCGCAGGCTTGGCGGGCTGGGCGGCGGGCTTGCCCGGGTCCATGTCGATGCTGCCCTTGAACTTGGCGCCATCTTCCAGGCTCATGCGCGGTGCAACGATGTTGCCGCGAACATTGCCGCTGCTGGAGATGATGACCTTCTCGGAGCCGCTGATATCGCCATTGACCTCGCCATCAACCTTGACGATGCGGGCCTCGATGTCGGCGTTGACCTTGCCGGTGGTGCCGATATCGAGACGGTGCTGGCCAAGGCTGACCTTGCCATCGACCTGCCCTTCCACCAGCAGGTTCTCTTCACCGCTGACGTCACCATTGATCCGGATTTTCGGGCCGATCACCGCGCTGCGTCCGCTTGAGGGGTTGGCCGCACGAGTCGCTGCGGCATCGTTCAGGCCGGCGTCGAAATGCGCCTTCGGGGCCTGCTCATTGCTGTCTTTTCGCTTGTCGAACATGAATGAGTTCCAGGTACTTGTTCATAGGGGACGTCCAAGTCTAGCAGCAAAATGTCACCAAACCGGCAAAATAAATTGCGGCTAAAACCCTGCCCTGCCAGGCCATGCCGCCCTGTGCCACTGCGCCAGGATGCGACAATCCCCGGTTCGTCCATTACAATCCGGGTGGATGAAACCGGCAAGCCCCAGTGGCGTTTCAATTTCCGCATGACGGACAGCGAGATCACGCTGCTACTTGATCGTTGGAGCAAAGGCGACGAAGCCGCGCTCGAACAATTGCTACCACTGATCTACGCCGAACTGCACCGAACCGCCGGCGCCTACATGGCCGCGCAGCGCGCCGGCCACACCCTGCAACCCACCGCGCTGGTCAACGAGGCGTTCATGCGCCTGAGCAACCCGGCGGACTCACCGTTCCGCAACCGTTCCCATTTCCTCGCCGCCGCGGCCCAGGCCATGCGTCACCTGCTGATTGACCATGCCCGCCGCAAACAGGCCGAGAAGCGATTCGACCCGGTCAACCGGGTGACCCTGCTGGAAGGCGACTTTGCCGGCGAGAGCGACGAGGCCGATGTGCTGGCGCTGAACGAGGCGCTGGAACGGTTGCGCGAGGCCAACCCCAGGCAGGAGCAGGTCGTGGTGCTGCGCTACTTCGGCGGCATGTCGCAGGAGGAGGTCGCCGAGGTGCTCGACGTCTCGGTGCCCACGGTGGCCAGGGACTGGCGCATCGCCCGGTTGCTGCTGCACGAGTGGCTGAGCGCGGACGACGCGTCCTGAGCCCCGCCCCGCTGCCATGAATGACCGCGCCGAACGCGACCGCCGCATCGCCGAACTGCTTGAAGTCATTATTGACCTCGAGCCCGAGGAACAGGCCCGGGTGCTTGCGGCGCGCGAGGCTGATCCCGAACTGGCCCGCCATGTGCTGAAACTCGCGGCCGCCGAAGACGCACCCGGCCATCGCCTGGACCAGCCCTTACTCACGGGTGTCGATGTCGACCTGGACGCACTGGCGCGCGCGGCGCAAGAACCGGACACGCCGGAGGACCCGGAAACCATCGGGCCGTTCACGCGCATCCAGTTGCTGGGCGAGGGTGGCATGGGGCGTGTTTATCTCGCCCACCAGTCCGCCCCGGTCGAGCGCGACGTGGCCCTCAAGGTCATGCGCCATGGCCTGAGCCGGGATATCGACCGGCTGCGATTCGATACCGAGCGCCAGGCCCTGGCGCGACTGAATCACCCGAATATCGCGCAGATTTTCGAGGCCGGCACCACCGAGACCGGGCACCCCTGGTTCGCGATGGAATGGGTGCGGGGTGTATCGATCAGCCAGTTCAGTGACGAGCACCGGCTGGGCGTGGATGCGCGGCTGCGCCTGTTCATGGACGCCTTGCTGGCCATCCAGCATGCCCACCAGAACCAGCTGCTGCATCGCGACCTGAAGCCGTCGAACATCCTGGTTACAGCGGTCGATGACTTGCCGATGGTCAAGATCATCGACTTTGGCATCGCTGAGGGGCTCGATGACACCGACGCCGAGAGCCGGCACCGCGGCCAGCGCGCCGGCACACCCGGCTACGCACCACCCGAATCGCTTCCGACCGATGGCCAGCCCGTCCACCTCGATACCCGTTCGGATATATACACGCTGGGCGTCACGCTATACGAACTGCTCTGCGACCGCCGGCCGTTCGATCGCGCCGGCGACGCACCGACCGAGGTGTGGCGACGGATCCGCGAAGACACGCCGCCCACGCCGGCGGCCCAGGTGGCTGGCCTGCACCCGGAAGAAGCGCGGCATGTCGCAGGGAACCGCTCGGCCCGGCCCGACCAACTGGTCAGGACGCTGTCCGGCGACCTGGGCGCGATCGTCATGAAGGCCATGGCGCGCGACCGCGAACAGCGCTATGGCTCGATCAGCGCCTTTTACCAGGACCTGGTCCACTACCTGTCGCATGAGCCGGTCACCGCGCGGGCCAATGACTTTACCCATGTCGCCGCGCTGTTTTTCCGTCGCCGGGCCGGGGCCGTGATCGCCGCCGCGATGCTGCTGGTAGCCATGGGCGTCGGCCTGGTCGCCTGGTCCGAAGAGGCCCGGCGCGCCGCCCAGGAAGCCCAGCGCGCGCAACGCGAGGCACTGCAGGCCCGCGAAGCCCTGGCAGAGTCGCGACAGCTGTCCGACTTCGTCGTCGACCTGTTCGAACTGACCGGCACGCGCAGCGGCCAGCCACAGCGGATGACCACGAGGGAACTGCTGGACCTGGGTGCCGAACAGGTCGCTGGTCACCCTTCCCTGCCGCCACTGGAGCGGGCGCGGCTCATGCAACTGCTGGGCGAAATTTACACCCGCGTCTATGCGCTCGAACCGGCCCGGACCATGGCCATGGGGGCGCTGACGCTGCGCCGCGAGCACCTGCCGGCCACGCACACCGCCATCGCCGACAGCCTGGGCCTGCTGGGCGACATCCATCGCATCGAGATGCAGTACGAGCAGGCGGAGCCGCTGTTGCTGGAAGCGCTGGCCATTGCCGAGGCCGCGGAACCGCCCCACCCCGCCGCCCTGGCCGTCGCACTGGAACGTATGGCCTCGCTGTACTGGATCCAGGATCGCACCGATGATGCTATCGCCGCCCTCGAACGCGCCCTGGACATCCGCGAGGTCGAGCTGGGCGGGGCCGACGAACTCGCGCTGGCCGACGCCCTGTTTCACCTGGGCAACATGCTGCACACCCGCGGACGCGACGACGAAGCACAGCCCTACCTGGCCGAAGCCGCCCGGCTGTACCGGATCATCCACGGCGATGGTCACGTCAAGACCGCCACCACGCTGAACAACCTGGCGCAGTCGGAAGAAGCGCTGGGCCAACTCGACGCCGCCGAGAGCCACTACCGCGACGCCATCGCCGCGTGGCACGCCATCCACGGCCACTTTCATCCCCGCCCCATCCTGGCCAGCGAGTCACTGGCCCGGGCGCTGGGGCGCTGGGGGCGCCCCACTGACGGCATGGCGCTGGCACAGACCGCCCTGGATGACCGCATCGCGCTGCACGGCGGCGAAACGGCCGACGCCACACCCGCAATGATTGCGCTGGGCGTGAACCAGGCGCTCGCCGGTCACCTCACCGCGGCCGCCGCCAGCCTGGAGCGCGCCCGCCAGGTGGCCGCGGCCGAATTCGGCGAGCAACACGCCCGGACCCAGGCCGCCATGGACGCCATCGGTTGGTTGAACTGGTACGAGGGAGAGGCCGCGGTCGCAGAACGCATACACCGTAAACTCCTCGAGGCCCGCCAGGCCAGGCTGGGTGAGGATCACGCGCTGACCGCATTCAGCCACCTGAACCTTGGCCTTGCCCTGGGCAGCCTGGGCCGGTTTGACGAGGCGGTGGTGGAACTGACAACCGCGCTGGACGTATGGTCGGGCAGTCGGGGCAGTGGCCATCGCAGTACGGCCCTGGCCCAGCATTACCTGGGACTGGCGAAATGGCACCTGGGGGACCCACAGGGCGCCGAGGCGCTGTTCGAGCAGGCGCTCGCCACCCGTGGCCGCCTGTACCCACCCAGTCACCGGGATGTCGAGAGCAGCCGCAACGCGCTTGAGGCCATCCGCGCGAACAGCGCACCGCTTTCCTTCGACGCCAGGCACTGAATACACCCGGGCCAACAAAAAACCGGGGCCGCATTGCGACCCCGGTTTCGTTAATGCGTGGTGCCGAATCCGTGGCACCGTGTCCTTGAAGCCCCCTGGTCCGGGTGCCGTCAGGCGCCGGTTCCCTCCCTTACACGGTTAATACGCGATTGATGCGCCAACAATATCACTTTTAATTTATTTTAATCATTATCATCGACTTCCAGTTGGCCGCTGAGACGCCGCCAGACGTGCGACCAGGACAAACCAATGGCCAGCAGTATGGCCATCGCGGACAACACCAGCCAGGCCACCGCGTTTGCGGACCCGGCGCTGACCACACCGATATCAATCAGCAGCCAGATGCCGGTGCCGATAATCAGGGCACCAATCACCGACCCCAGCAGGCCCAGGCTGTTCTTGGTGGAGACCAGGAACACGGTCCAGCCGGCCAGCAGGATGGCGCCGACAAAGAAATGCACCGCACTGATGCCACCGGTGCCGTCTTCATTAGCCACGGCCCGTTTGACCCAGTGAAAGTACGACCAGCCGCTGGGATTGAAGGTCAGGAACACCAGGAAAAACGACGCCACCAGGCGCCAGAGGAAATCGATCGCCCCGAATTCATTCGAGGACTTTGAGCCGTCCGCCATGCCGCAAACACCTATTCACCTGAACGCCGGACATTATGCCCGATTCGCGCGCGTGCACAGCGGTGACACCGGCGGCGACAGGCCGCCCCTGGTTAGCGGCCGGAAGCATCCGGCGAAGGCAGAACCTGCGTTACACTTGCGTCATCCCTGTTCAGCCAGCCGGAGAATTTCGTGCCCGAAACCATCAACGTCAATGGCCAGCCGCAAACCTTCGATGGGGATGGCGACATGCCCCTGCTGTGGTACCTGCGGGAGAAACTCGACCTGACCGGCACCAAGTTCGGCTGCGGCATGGGCCTGTGCGGCGCCTGTACGGTGCACCTGGACGGCCAGGCCATTCGCTCCTGCCTGACGCCCGTCAGCACGGCGTTTGGCCGCGACATCACGACCATCGAGGGCCTGTCCGAGGATGGTTCACACCCCCTGCAGCTGGCCTGGATCCGGCATCGCGTGCCGCAATGCGGCTACTGCCAGGCGGGGCAGATCATGAATGCGGCCAGCTTCCTGGCCACCAACCCCAGCCCCGACCGCGACGCCGTCGACCAGGCCATGCAGGGCAACATCTGCCGTTGCGGCACCTATAACCGCATCAAGGCGGCCATCCTGGATGTCGCTGGCACGGAATCGGAGGACATGGCATGAGCGTATTTCACGTCACCCGCCGCGATTTCCTGCGCACCTCCGGCGTCGCCGCCGGCGGCCTGACCCTGGGCGTCGGCTTTACCGCATCAGCCCTTGGCAGCGCCCAGGCGCCCGACCCGACGGAGCTGAATGCCTTCGTCCACATCGCCCCGAATGGCGACACCGTGCTCTACTGCGGCCGCTGCGAAATGGGCCAGGGCATTTCCACCGCCCTGCCCGCGGCCGTCGCCGACGAGCTTGAGGCCGACTGGTCACGCGTGACCGTGCTGCAGGGTGACGGCGATGCCAAGTACGGCCCACAGAATACTGGCGGCTCGAAGAGCATCAACGTCATGTTCACCCCCATGCGCGAAGCCGGCGCCGCGGCCCAGGCCATGCTGGTCACCGCCGCCGCGCAACGCTGGAACCTGCCCGTCGACGACTGCTACGCGGACAACCACGTGGTCCGCAACCGCCAAGATGACCGCCAGCTGGGCTACGGCGAACTGGCAGCCGACGCGGCGAAACTGGATGTGCCCGACTCGCCGCGGCTGAAGCAACCCGACCAGTTCCGCTACATCGGCAAGCCGCTGCCGCGGCACGACATGGCCGACGTGGTCACCGGCCGGCGCACCTATGGTGCCGACACCCGCATTCCCGGCATGAAATACGCCGCCATCCGCCACGTCCCGGTCATGGGCGGGGCGGTGAAGTCTTTCGACGCCACGGCCGCCAGGGCCATGCCCGGCGTCGTCGACGTGATCGCCATCGATCGCTTCGAGAACGCCTACGGCAGCCTGGGCGGCATCGCCGTGGTCGCCGATACCACCTGGCAGGCACGCAAGGCGCTGGACGCCGTGCAGGTCGAGTTTGAGCCCGGGCCGCATGGCGGCTATGACTCGTCCGCCTACAAGGCCGAACTGGTCAGCCGCGTTGAGCAGCCCTGCGAGAAAACACATGAACGCGGCGACCTGGCCGGCGTGTTCGACGCGGCCCAGTCGCGGCACAAGGCCACCTACACGGGCGGACATTTGTCCCATTCGCCGATGGAACCCATGGCCAGCACGGTCTGGGTACGCGAAGACGATGTCGAAGTCTGGGCGTCGACCCAGGACCCGGCCGGCATCCAGCGCACCCTGGGCGCGTTCCTGGGACGCGAACCGGAGTCCATCACCGTGCACGTGATGATGGCCGGTGGTGCCTTCGGGCGGAAGTTCAAGTGTGACTACGTGCAGGAAGCCGCGGCGCTGTCGCGGGCCGTCGGCGCGCCGGTTCACCTGACCTGGTCGCGCGAGGAAGACACGCGCACCGGCTACTACCACTCGCTCAGCGCGCAGCATATCGAGGCATCGATGGACGCCGAGGGCAACGTCACCGGCTGGCTGCACCGGGCCGCGTTCCCGGCCATCCGCACGACCTTCGACCCCAGCGTCGACCGCCCGTCCGCCGACGACCTGTCGGCGGTCAGCGACCACCCGTACGGCATCGCCAACATGCAGGTCGAGTCCGGCCTGTCACCGGCGCATACCCGCATCGGCTGGTACCGGGCCGTGTATGCCATTTTCTACGGCTACGCCATCAACGTGTTCACTCACGAACTGGCGGAGAAGGCCGGCAAGGACCCGCTCGATTTCTACCGGCAGATCTACGCCAACAACACCAACCCGGAGCAGGCCGAGCAGGTGCAGCGTTCGCTGGGCGTGCTGAACCTGGCGGCCGAGAAGGCCGGCTGGGGCCGCGAACTGCCCGACGGCCAGGGCCTGGGCATCGCCGTGCACCACAGCTTCGAGTCCTACCTGGCCATGGTGGTCCATGCCGAGGTCGACGGTGACGACATCAAGGTGCACCGGGTGGACTGCGCGGTCGATTGCGGCCTGGTGCTGAATCCCGACCAGGCCACGGCGCAAATGGAAGGCGCGGTCATGATGGGCATGTCTTTGGCCCTGTACACGGAGGTCAGCTTCCGCGAGGGCGCGGTCGTCAATTCGAATTTCCATGACTACCCGGTCCTGCGCAGCAACGAGGCGCCACCGGAGATCAACGTGTATTTCACCAATACGGACGCCCGCCCCACCGGCCTGGGTGAGCCCGGTGTGCCGACCTTTGCCCCGGCGCTTGCCGGCGCGATCTACGCTGCCTCCGGTGTGCGCCACCGTGACCTGCCGATCAAGCCAATGACGGTCTGAGCGCAGCCGGGTGACCCGACTTTCCGGTATGCTAGCGGGCTGAAATCGCATAACAGAGGTTCCACCCGCATGAAAATCCGTACCCCGCTGGCCATGGCTGTCGCCATCGCCATCAGCGCGGCCGCCTGCTCGAAGCCCGAGCAGGAGCAGGCCGCGACCCCGGAGTCTGACACCGCCACCACGGCGGCCGCTGAAACCCCAACGACGACCGAAGCCGTGACCGAAACCGACGCCAACCCATTCCTGGCCGCCAGCCCGCTGTACCTGGGCTACCCGCAGTTCGACAAGATCGACGATGCCGACTACCTGCCCGCTTTCGAGCAGGGCATGAAAGAGCAGCTGGTCGAAATCCAGGCCATCGCTGACAACCCGGAAGCGCCGACTTTCGACAACACCTTCGTGGCCATGGAGCGCTCAGGCCAGACCCTGGACCGCGTTTCCCGCGTGTTCTTCGCCATGGTCTCCGCGCACACCAACGATGCCATCAACGAGGCCCGCGCCGAGCTGGCGCCGAAACTGTCAGCGCACGGTGACGCCATCCAGCTGAACGGCCCGCTGTTCGAACGCATCAAGACCGTGCATGACAACGTCGACGCGCTTGAGCTGGACCCCGAATCGAAGCGACTGGTCGAGGAAACCTACCGTGACTTCGTCCGTGCTGGTGCACAGCTCAATGACGAGCAGAAGGAACAGCTGAAAGCCCTGAACGCGGAGCTCGCCACCCTGACCACCGAGTTCAGCCAGAACGTGCTGAAGGAAGTTAACGGCAAGGCCATCGTCGTTGAAAGCGCGGAAGAACTGGCCGGCCTGACCGACACCGAGATCGCATCCGCGAAAGAGGCCGCCGAAGCCCGTGAAATGGGCGATAAGTGGGTCATTCCTCTGCTGAACACCTCGCAACAGCCTTCCCTGGCTTCGCTGGAGAACCGTGAACTGCGCCAGCGCATCATGGAAACCTCGCTGGGCCGTGGCAGCTCAGGTGGCGAGTTCGACAATCGCGAGGTGTTGACGAAGGTCGCCCGCCTGCGCGCCGAGCGCGCCGCGCTGCTGGGCTACGCCAATCACGCCGCCTACCAACTGGAAGACCAGACCGCGCGCACGGTTGAAGCCGTCAACGAACGGCTGGCCAGCCTGGCGCCGCCAGCCGTGGCCAACGCCAGGAAAGAAGCCGCCGACCTGCAGGCCGTGGTCGAGGCCGAAGGTGGTGACTTCGAAATCACCGCCGCCGACTGGGACTTCTACACCGAGAAGGTGCGGCAACAGAAATTCGACTTCGATGCCGGCGAGCTGAAGCCGTATCTCGAAATGAACAACGTGCTGGAAAACGGCGTGTTCTTCGCCGCCGGCCAGGTCTATGGCCTGACCTTCGAACCGCGCCCCGACCTGCCCGTCTACCACCCGGACGTAAAAGTCTGGGAAGTGTTCGACGCGGACGGCTCCACGCTAGGTCTGTTCATCGGCGATTTCTACGCCCGTGAATCGAAGCGCGGCGGCGCCTGGATGAACGCCTACGTGTCGCAGTCCGGCCTGATGGGCACGCAGCCGGTGGTCGCCAACCACCAGAACATCCCGAAGCCGCCGGAAGGCGAGCCGACGTTGATGACCTGGACCGAGGTCACCACCATGTTCCACGAATTCGGCCATGCCCTGCACGGCCTGTTCTCAAACGTGAAGTACCCGTCGTTCTCCGGCACCTCGGTGCCGCGTGACTTCGTCGAGTACCCCTCGCAGGTGAACGAAATGTGGGCCGACTGGCCGGAAGTTCTGGCCAACTATGCGGTGCACTACCAGACCGGCGAAGCGATTCCTCAGGAACTGCTGGACAAGGTACTGGCGTCGAGCAAATTCAACCAGGGCTACGCCACCACCGAGTACCTGGCCGCCGCCCTGCTTGACCAGGCCTGGCACCAGCGCACCGCGGACGAAATTCCGGACGCCGACGGCGCCCTCGCCTTTGAGGCGCAGGCCCTGGCCGACGCCGGCGTCGACTACGCCCCTGTGCCGCCGCGCTACCGCAGCACCTACTTCTCCCACATCATGGGCGGCTATTCCGCCGGCTACTACGCCTACATCTGGAGCGAGGTGCTGGACGCCGACACCGTGGAGTGGTTCAAGGAGAACGGTGGCATGAGCCGCGAAAACGGTGACCACTTCCGCGCGACGCTGCTGTCCCGCGGCGGCTCGGAAGACGCCATGGCCCTGTTCCAGGACTTCCGGGGCCGCGCGCCCGACGTCCAGCCGCTGCTGGTTCGTCGTGGCCTGGTCAACGAGGAAGACTAAGGGCGAAGGTCCCAAGGAAAAAGCCCGTCTCACGGCGGGCTTTTTTCGTACCGGGCTGGCGCTTTTTGCCGCTTAACCCTGTCTCGTCGCGATGACACAAGACCCAAACCACACGTCCGCAGCGGCCCGCCCACGGGCAGAAGGCCACGTGTTCCTCACCGGCGCCCCCCGCTGTGGTTCCTCGTGGGCGGGACAGGCCCTGAGCGCGGCCATCGGCGCGCGTTACATCTACGAGCCATTCAACCCGCAATGGGCACCCGCGCTGAAGGGCCGCTCGGGCCACTTCCGTTACCTGGGTGCCAACGCCAGCCCGCGCTCCGAGATTGTGACCGCGGCCGACCGGGCCTTCGCCGGCCAGCAGGGCCTCAAACAATGGGCACGTGCCGCCTACCGTGGCTACCTGGGCAACGCCATGACGGGCCGTGCGCGCGTGCTGGTCAAGGACCCGACCGCCTGCCTGATGGCCGAATGGCTGGCACGGCACTACCCCATCCGCGTAGGAATTATTTTCAGGCACCCGTGTGGTTTCGCGTCCAGCCTGTCGCAACTGGAATGGGACTTCAGGGTCGACCGGCTACTTTCGCAACCCGGGTTACTTCGCAAACACCTTTCCAGACACGAGCAGCTGCTGCGCCAGGCCGGAAAAGACCCGTGGTTGCGCAAGGGGGCGTTCTGGGGCGCGCTGCACCATGTTTTCCTTGCCCAGTCCATGGACCATCCGGACTGGGTCCTGTGGCCCTACGAAAGTCTCTGCGCCGAGCCCGAGGCACAGTTCCAGGCCCTGGCCCGGTCTTTGGACTTCGACGTTGACGATAATGCCTTGCGCCGTGCGCTTCCTTCCGTGCGTCACAACAGCCCCGACAGCGGCAGCACGCGCCGGCATAGCCAGTCTATGCCGGCCAGCTGGCGTAAACGCCTGTCGGCGGCCGCCATTGATGCCGTCGAGGGCATCGCCCGAGAGTTTGTGCCACGTGGCGCGCTGGCGGCCAGGTCGCCGACAACGGCGATACATTCAGACAGCTGGTAGTGTGTGTTTTCACTATAATGACACCCCGTCGAACCGGGGCCGACCGCGCCCGCCTTCTGCCTGTCAAACCATGATGATCTGTATCAAATCCGGAAACCTGGTTATTGGGCCCAAGGACGGCCGTTTCGTCGAATGATTGACGTTCTGAAACGCATTCTCCGGCTACCGCTGACGCTGCTCAACCTGGCCAGGCAACCCTTCAAGGTGCCCGGCTACATGGTGACGCGCACGCTGCAGGCCTGGCGCCACGGTTTCTCGCTGGAACGACGCCAGGATCACACCGCGAACATTCGCCGCGGCGACATCCTGCTGTTCGCCACACTGCGCAACGAACGCGTGCGCATGCCCTGGTTCCTGGACTATTACCGCAAGCTGGGTGTAAGCCATTTCCTGTTCGTCGACAACGGCTCTACCGATGGGTTCCGGGAGCTGGTCGCCGACATGGAGGATGTCTCGGTGTGGTACACGGAGGCCAGCTACGCGAAAGCGAACTTCGGCATGCACTGGCTTAACGGCCTGCTGCGCCGGTACGGCCGGGGTCACTGGTGTGTGACCTGCGACCCCGATGAATTCCTGGTCTTCCCCTACAGCGACCATCGAAACCTGGAGGACCTGGCCGGTTTTCTCGAAGCCGAACAGCGGCGGAGTTTCTGCTGCGTCATGCTCGACATGTACAGCGACGGCCCGATCAGCGACGCCCACTACCGCGAAGGCGACGACCCCCTGGCCATCACGCCGTTCTTTGATGGCGTCGGCTACGTACAGCAACCGGGCTGGCTGAGCGAGATCAAGGTCCAGGGCGGCGTTCGTCGGCGGGTGTTCTTCAACGATAATCCGGACTCGTCGCCGTCGATTCACAAGACCCCCTTCGTCAAGTGGCGCTGGTATGACAACTACTTCCTGTCGATGCACCAGCTGGTCCCGGCCTACCTCAACGTGCCGCACGCGGCCACGCATGATTCGCCGACCGGCGTGCTGCTGCACTTCAAGTACTTCTCCCTGCTGGGTGACAAGATCGAGGAGGAAATGACCCGTGGAGAGCACTGGGACAACTCCTTCGAGTATCGCAGCTACGACGCACGCTTCCGACAGGGGCCGCTGCAGCTGTACTACGAGCGATCGGTTCGCTACTCCGACTGGCAGCAACTGGTCTCGCTGGGCTTCATGAACACCGGCCGGTGGTTCTAGGGACACGCCGGTGAAGATCGCTTTCCTCGTTCTCGCCCACGACCAGCCGGCGCAGTGCTCGCGCCTGGCGGACCGCCTGCTCGCCCAGGGCGCGGACGTGTTCATCCACGCGGACGAACGCGCCGGCAGTGCTTTTATCGAGCGGTTCAACGCCCATCTCCAGGCCAATAAGACCCAGGTCACCTGGGCCCCGCGCACGACCGTCGAATGGGGCAAGTGGTCGATGGTGCGTGCCACGCTGAACGGCCTGCAGGCCATCGCCGACTCCGGCTCCCGCCCGGATTATGTTTACCTCATTTCCGGCGCCGACTACCCTGTCCGCCCCCTGGACGAGCTCAGGGCCTTCCTGCGCGAACATCACGGCCGCGAATTCATAGAGAGTGTGAATGCGCTGGAAAACCGCTGGGTCACCGATGGCCTGCAGGAAGAGCGCTGGCGCTACCGGCACTGGGTCAGCTGGCGGACTCATCCCTGGCTGTTTGACAAGCAGTGGCGACTACAGCGCCTGCTTGGCCTGCGGCGGGAAATGCCGGCCGGGCTGAAACCGCATATGGGCTCACAATGGTGGACACTGACCTGGCCAACCTGCGAAGCCATCCTGGAACTGGCCCGCGACACCGCCATCGAATCATTTTTCCGCACCACCTGGGTGCCGGACGAGCTGTTTTTCCAGACCGCGGTGCGCAAGGTCGTGGACCGGCAGGAGAATATCGATTCCCGCCACCTGACGCTGTACCGCTTCGATGTCACCGGCCAGCCGCTGGTGTTTCATGACGACCACGCCGAACTGCTGGCGTCGCAGCCCTACTTTTTCGCGCGCAAGCTATCAACCCGCGCCAACCAGCTTCGCGATCACCTGGATGCCGCGCCGGGACCGGATTTCCAACATGTGGCCGGGCATTACCGCACCGTCGCGCTTCCGCTGGAAGAATATGACGCGCATATCGAGCAGCGGGCCAGTGGCCTGCCGGGTGTCAGGCGAATGCTTCGCCCCGACCCCGGAAACTACGGCGACCTGGCCTGGAACCGGCGGCCTTACGTGGTCGTTATCGGCGAGTGCGCCAATTCACTGCGCGCCACGAGAGAACACCTCGACAACATTGACGGGCTGGTTTGCCACGGTGAACTGATGGCACCCGGGCCGCTTGACCTGGCCGATACCGATACCGGCCGCGCCGGTTACCAGCCCGGCGACAGCGGCCTGCGTGACCATTCGCCGGTCGACTTCCTGGCGGATCTCATCAACGACGCGCCCGACAGTCACGTGGCATGGTTGCTGCGGCCCGGCCAGGTGTCGATCGAACGGCACAAGCATGGCAAGCCCACCCGAACCGACCTCGCTCTCATGCATGCCGAAGACCCGAACGCGCGGCTGGTCTTTCCGGACACCGACGGCACTTCGACCCGGGATATCCTCCAGGCGGCTCGCAGCCATGCCACGCCGCACATTGTCCTGGACCTGTCGGCTGTTGGAGAGATTTCACCGGAGCAGGCCCTGTCACGTTTTATCAACGACCACCTGCCTGGTTGTCACACACCGGAATCGCCGCGATGAAGAAGCGGTTGATCCTGCATATCGGAGTTCACCGCACCGGCACCACCAGCATCCAGGGCTGGTTGCACGGCAATCGCAAGGCCCTGCTTGGGCAAGGCGTTCGTTATGCCTTCGACCAACGCATGCACACGGATATCGCCTGGCAACTCCACACCGGCAAGCTGAGCCCGGGCACACTGACGGAAAGGCTGCTGCGCGATGCGGCCGATGACCGGGTTCACACACTGATACTCAGTGGCGAGGACTTCTGTGTCCTGCGTGACCCATCGATCCTGTCCGGCCTGCGTGATCATTTCGAAGTGACCGTCGTGTGCTACCTGCGCCGCCAGGACAGCTGGCTGGAGAGCTGGTACAACCAGCACGTGAAATGGCCCTGGGACCGTGCGTTGAGCCAGGCCAGCGCCGGCGAGTTTATTGGTCAGGCCGAACAGTTCTACTGGATTGACTATGCCTGGTTGCTGGCAGGATGGCGCAACGCTTTTGGCGATGACAACCTGCGCATCCGGGTCTTCGAACGCGAACAGCTCACCGGCTCACTCGAAGAGGATTTCGCCGCCCTTTGTGGTATCGATGCCGGTCAATTGGGCGATCCGGTTGCCGGCAGCAATGACTCGGCACCACCCGAGGCCATCGAGTTCCTGCGCCACCTGAAACTCATCGACAAGCTCGGTGACGAAAGACTGGTCGTGGTGCGCACGGTCGTCAACATTTTCCGGCGTAATGGCCTGGCCCACGAGAAACACTTCTGGCCGGCGAAGGTACGCCGCGAATATGCCGCACAGTTCGCCGATTCGAACAAGGAAGTGGCGACCCGGTACCTGGGCCGGGCAGACGGCGCCCCCCTGTTCATGGCCCCCTTACCCGGTACCGATGAGACGCCACCCCGGTTCCAGCTTCCGGCCGTACCGGCCCTGTACGACACGATCGTCAACCCGGTGGTCCGGAGACTGCTGTGGAGAGTCCTGTCGCTCCAGGACCAGGCGGCCGAGCATCGCCGCCACGGCAGAGGCCGGCCTGTCACGCTCGTGCATCGGCTTAAAGCCCATGGACAGGAGTGGCTAAGCCGCCTGCGGGGGCTCACGGGGCGCTCGACCGATCTGCGGTTACGCTCCCTGATGGATCTCAGGGCCCTGCCACTACGCCAGCGACAATTGCTCAGGCAGGCGCTGAAGGCCGTAAACAATGACGAAATACCTAACCTTGATGATCCTGTGGACGTGACCCGGCGATGGGTCGAGCCCGTGATTTCAGACCTGGCCGCACGCTTCCACCAGGCCCGGCAGGCGAAACAAGGCCAAGCCTGAACCCGCGCTAGCCGTCGTTACCGCGTCGCAGGCTGAACGCCCGGGAAAACAGTTTCTGCATTCCACGGTGCATTGAGCCCCCGACCGGAAAGCAACGGAAAAAGCCGCGACTGCCCGCATGGTACAGGCGCGCCAGGGTGGCACGTGGATAGTCGCTGGCGTACCGTCCGGCAAAACCCGATGCCATGCCCAACTGGCGTTCGAAGTACTGCTCGGACAGCGTGGATTCACCCCGGTGCCTTGCCACCATGACATCCGGCTGGTTGGCCAAGTCCCAGTCCCGGCCGATACGCAGCCACAGGTCCCAGTCCTCGGCATAGGGCAATGACTCGTCGTAACCACCGGCCTGTTCAAACGCCGTCCGTCGCATCATCACCGAGGAGTGACAGAATGGGCAGCGAAACAACATCTGTGCGCGAATGGCGCCATCACTGAGCGGATTGGTTGCCCCCTCACCCTGCTCATCAACGTAAGCCGTGCCCACCAGGCCCAGCCTTGGCTGTTGCGAAAACAGGCCGACCTGCTGAGTCAGCTTGGTCGGATTAACCCAGGTATCATCATCATCGATACGGGCGATCAGGTCGCCATGGCCGGTTGCGATACCCCGGTTCAGCGAGGCCGGAAGACCCTGGTTCTTCTCATGCGTGACGACCCGGACGCGCGGGTCACCGGCCAGCCCGGAAAGCACCTCGGCGGTCGGGTCAGTCGAGCCGTCATTGACGATGACCAGTTCAAACGCGGGGTAATCCTGGGCCAACACACTGTCGACCGCGGTTCGGACGCGGGACGCCCGGTTCAGCGTCGCCATCACCACGGTGACCAGGGGCCGCGAAGTGTTCAAGGGTGCGGCAACCTTAACCGGCCTCGCGAGCAGCCTGCGCCGGGCGGTTGCCAACAGACTCCGAGTCTTCCATGGCCTCCATGTACTGGTCGACCACGTCCTCGGGGTCACCCATGGCCTTGATGGCCCCGTCTTCCAGCCAGATCACCCGGTCACACAGCGTTCTCAAGCGGTTCAGCGAATGTGACACCAGTACCACGGACTGGTCTGAATCGATCCGTTCACGCATCGCATTGACTGCCTTGCGCTTGAAGGATTCATCACCCACACCCAGGACCTCATCGATCAGCAGGACATCGACCTTCATGGTCAGTCCCACCGCGAAGCCCAGCCTGGCTTTCATGCCCGAAGAATAGGACTTGACCGGCTCGTCGATGAACTTGCCCAGACCGGAGAACTCGACGATCTCGTCATGGTGCCTGAGGGCATCCCTGCGGCTGTGCCCCAAGAACATGCAGGACAGGACCAGGTTCTGAGAGCCTGTCAAAAGCTGGTCAAAACCCACAGAGAGCGACAGCAGTGACACGCTCTTGCAGTGCCGCGTGATGGTGCCTTTCTCTGGGCGATAGATGCCCGACAACAGCTTCAGCAACGTGGATTTACCGCAACCGTTGCGCCCGACCACCCCCAGGGTTTCACCGTGACGCAGGGAAAACGTCACATCGGTCAGCGCCTCGATGCGATGCTGGCGACCGAAGTTGGCCCGCGTGTGGTATGAAAACCCCACATTCTCGATTTCCAGGACATTGCGATGTGAAGTACTCATTGCACCACCAGGCGTGCATAGGCCGTGTCAAAGCGGCGATAAACCGCGATCATTACGATCGAAAAAACCACCGAGCACCCCGAAATAACGGCCAGCGCTGTCCAGTCGGGCCACTGGTTATCAAGGATCACCTGGCGGTAGTTCTTGATCAGGTTGGCCATGGGGTTCATCAGGAAGATTTCCCGATGCTGCGGGAGCAGGACCTGCTCATAGCTGTAGAAAATGCCCGAACCCCACATCGTGACCATCAGCCCGGTACCGATCAGGAACTTGAAATCCGGTACCGGGGGAACGATGGCCGCCGCAAACAGGCCGCCCGCGATGATCAGCAGCAATTGTGTCGCAATGACCGGAAACACGCCCAACCAGGCCCACGTCACTTCGCGCCCCAGGAACAACATAAACAGGAACGCCATCAGGAACACCAGGCTCTGCTTGACCAGGTCCTGGCCGATGGTCAACAACGGAAAAAACGGCTTGGGAATCGCTACCTGGTTAATGATGCCGCGACCGGCCAGCAAGGCCCCTCCAGCATGCGAAATGCTCCTGGAAAACCAGGAAAACGCCACCTGGCCACAGATCAGGAACGCCAGGAAATCATCCGAGCGCAGGGCCAGGAAGATGCCAAACACCACGTACATTGTGGCTACAAACAGTGCCGGCTCCAGCACCCACCAGAGGTAGCCCAGGTAGGTCTTCGCCCCTTCCGACTTCAGGTTAAAACTCAGCTTGGTGAAAAAGATTTCCCAGAACTGGCGACTGGTAATGGTTAGCAAGCGTGATCTCCACACCCGGGACCGGAGCCCGGTTATTATTCCAACGACGAATTATCCAGCATTGGCGTCCCAAGTTCAGCCCCGGCTGTCGCTGTCCGGTATGATTCCGGCAGATGGACCAACCCGAGCCCCTGCCTGACGGCCAATGAAACGCCGAGACGCCTTTATCTATGACTTCCTGCTGGTCGAAGGCGGCGCGGAAGCCCTGTCCCTGGACGTCGCTCGCCGGTTCAACCAGTTTGACCTGCTGGTTGGATTCATCGACCCGCAACGCTTTCCGCCGCACATACTCGAGGGCGTCACCTGCAAGGCGCTGATCGGGCCCTCCCGCCTGCGTGGCTGGCAGGGGCTCAAGACCATGCACGCGTTCGAGCGCCGCGGGCAGTGCCTGGAAGCCTACGACACCGCGGTCTTTAGCGGTGTCTACGCACCCGTCGGTGTGCACCACCGCGCCGGCCAGCGAAACCTCTACTATTGCCACACGCCACCACGTTTCGCCTACGACCTGGAGGCGCATTACCTGGACCAGGCCCGGCCCTGGCAGCGCCCGGCATTGCGCTGGCTCGCCCGACATGTACGCCATCGCTACGAACGCGCCGTTGCCGCCATGGACCGGATCGCGGTCAATTCGGCCAACGTAGGACGCCGCCTGGAGCGCTACCTGGGCCTGGCCAATACCGAGATCATCCACCCCCCGGTGGATACCAAATCGTTCGCCTGGCGGTCCGGCCAGGGCTATTTCCTGTCCACGGCGCGACTCGAGCCCTACAAACGCATAGACCTGCTGATTGACGCATTCCGTGGCCTGCCGCGCCAGACGCTGGTCATCGCTTCTGGCGGGAGCCAGGCGCCTGCGCTGAAACGCATGGCCCGTGACTGTGACAACATCCATTTTACCGGCTGGCAGTCGCGAGACGATCTGCGGGAACGTATCGGAAATTGCCGGGCAACGCTGTACATTCCCACGGACGAGGATTTTGGCATGTCTCCCGTCGAGTCGATGGCGGCGGGCAAGCCCGTCATCGGCGTGGCCGAGGGGGGCTTGCTGGAGACCGTTGTTGATGGCGCTACGGGCACGCTGGTCCGCCCTGAACGACTCTCGACCGACCGGGCGACGGCCGTGGCGGCCCTGCGTGCGGCGATCAACGAAATGACCGCCGACCGCGCCAGGGCCATGCGGGCGGCTTGCGAGGTACGGGCCGAACGGTTCAGTGTCGCGGCGTTTGACTCGGCTTTTCGCGCATTTACAGCCCCCTAGCGATCCACCTCCGCGTTTTGGTTCACGGCAAACAGCATGCCGTCAGCGTCAATATTCACCAGGCTCAGGCTGCCGACAATCTCGGGTGGAATGGACAACGCTTCAACACGCCGGCGCAAATCAACCTGCTCCGCGGGCAGATCGACGAAATCACCAACCACCAGGATGTAATCGAGGCGACTGGCCTGGTCCGGCGTGGGCATCTGCCAGTAAACCGCCGCGTTATGGGGGAGCAGTTGATACTTGCTGCGCCAGGCGAAATACTTGGGCTGGTTACGATCATAAAGAACCAGTATTCGGGCGGCTTCACCCGAAGGCAGTTTTTCTGCCACTTCGCTCAACCACGGGTCGAGGCGCCCCAGTTCGGTCTCTGACATCCGGTTTTCCACGGGCTGGGACAGTGCAGCCACTGAAAGGGCCATGCGCTGCACCCTGTTGACCAGCCAGCGCGCATCCAGCATGAACCATGCGACCAGCATCGCCAGCAGGATCACGTTGATCCTCTGGCCGCGAGGACCGAGCCACAGGGCCAACAGGACAACCACCAGCAGCCATGCCGCCACCAGCGTGGGCAGCGCCAGTCGCTGTGATTCGGCCCCACCCGCCAGTGAATGCGCGGAGCGCTGGGTCCACGGCTCGTACCCGAACCACTCTTCTGCCAGCAGGGCCATGGCCGAATCGACCCCTTTTTCCTCGATCACCGCTTTGCGCACACTAGCCTCCGCCCCTGCGCTTTCGAGGAACAGGAACCCGACCTCGGTCACGGTGCCGGACCAGTCTTCCGAGCTGCCAAGGTCGACCAGTTCGTCGTGATCCAGCAGCGTAATCCGGCTCACTTCGCCAGGTTGTGCCTGCAGGCGCCAGAAAAACGCCGGTGCGTCATCCGGGTCGATAATGCCATCGGCAAAACTCACATCCAGCCGCAGCAGGTCGCTGGTCCCGGCATCAATCTCGATAGGGCCGGAAGTAAGCAGCGCGACACCATCCTGGTAACGGTCAATGACGTAGGCATCGCCCTCGCGGTGCCCTTCTCCCATGACAAACTGCATATCACTGAATGGCTCGATGCCAGGTGCCCTGGCATCACCGGGTGTTGCGAGCCATATTCCCCCCAACAGAACCGCGACGGAAAGCAGCAGCGCGCCTGCGTACAGCCCTGTCACGCGCAGGCGCTGACCCGCCAGGGGGTTGCCGGCACTGGCGTCGGGAACCAACTCCTGGATCAGCAACATCGCCGCAAAAACTACGGCAGGGTAAACCTGCAGGGGCAAGCGGTTGATCGCGGTGTAGTCCGCCGCCCATTCGCCCTGGCTGGTAAAGCCGAAAATCAGCACCTGGGTGACAATAACGACGCCGAAGAATGCGAACACGACCCGGCGAACGGGCGCGCTGACCCTGCGACTGAGCACGGCCAGCAAGGCCAGTACCAGCAGGCTGGGCCAGGCCAGGTGCCAGTTGTCACGCACCAGCGTGTTCTGGACATAAGCGGCCCCGACATCGTGCCGGGCAATGGGAATCGCGCCTTTCAGCGGCACATGGAGCGTATTTTCGGCGATACCGATCGTACCGACGATTGGGAGTTCAATGATCCCGGGCTGCCACCAGAGCAACACAAGAACGGTGGCCAGCAGGCCGACAAGCACCCACCACAGGCGCCGCGAAGACGAGAGCGCGACGGCGAGGAACACGAACCCGGCGCATAACCACACCAGCCCTTCCGCCTTGACCAGCAGCCCCATCAGCAGCATGACCAGGCCCAGCGCCAGTTGCGACCGGTCCGAGCGCAGCACCCCGACCATCAGCGCGACGAAGCCCAGGCCAGCAAAACCCGCCAGCCAGATATCCGCGTAACCTCCCAATGACATGTGTGCGGCAAAAATCGGTGTGGAAACCAGGACCAGCAGCCCCAGCGCGGCCACCGGTGCCGCCACACCCATCGACCTGACCTGTCCATGCATCGCCAGTACGATCGCCAGGCCACACAAGATGACCGGGGTGTTGACCATCGCATCGTGCCACTGTCCCATGGACATCGCCGCCCACAACGGGATGATGGAAGGCAGCAACGGGTAGCTCAACGCCGGTTGTGTATAGGCCGCAGGCACTTCGGCTGACAACCAGCGGCCCATGTCGACGAAATCGAAGAGTTCGCCGTTCAGGAACCAGGCCTTCGCGCGGAATCCCCAAACAGTCCAGGCATCCCACGGGAACATCGGCAGGGTAATGATTTCCAGCGCAGACAGGGCGATGTGGATCGTGGCCACAGCCAGCAACACGCGGGTCATCACTCGGCCCAGTCGCCCGGGAGCTGCCGCGACAGGATCAGGGCCGCCTGAAGGGGCCGCAGGACTGAGCCTGGACATGGCAAAGGCCAGCGCCGTGACCACCAGCAGCAGGGCCAGGGCGGACCAATAGGCCAGTCCACCCGCCAGTTGATGGCTCACCAGCACGGCACCAAACACCATCACCGCACCAAAAAAGAAGCCATAACCCAGGTTCCGGTTGACCCAGGCCAGCGAACGCCCGCCGAGAACGGCGGAAAAAAGGAAATACCCGGCGGCCCAGGGAACCAGCTGGCCTGGAAGCAGACCCAGGCTCATTCGTCCCGGCTTGCCTGCTTGACCACTTCTGCCCCCTCGGGTCGCGACTCACGCTTGAGGCGATCAATCTCTGATTCGAGCATGGCGACCCGCTGCACCAGCCGGACAATCCGCGTTTCGTTTCGCGAAGACGCAATGTCAATGGTCAGAATCTTGATGACAAATACCGTCAGGCCGATGGTCAACGCCAGCACCGGGCCGGAAGCAATGCCCAGGAAGGATGCAAGCCGGTCCACGGCACCGGGATAGAAGCCGAGAACGACAAACACGGCGGCGACGGTGATCCACCAGATACCGAATCGGACATGCAGGTGGTCCCTGCGAATCAACAGGATGATGGAGATGGCCGCGGCCAGCCCTATGGCGCCTGATACCCAAGAAAACATCGTTAGACCCGTCGTGGAAGCGGCGCTTCCGGTTATCGTCGAACCCGCCGCTTGCTGAACCCCAGCAGGATCGTGTGGCACATGTAGTAGATCACGGCGAACCAGGAATGGTAGACCCGCGACGTACCGCTGCGTCGAGGGAGCATTGTAACCTCCACGTCATGGGTATCCAGTCCGGCGTTGCGAAGCAGAACCAGCACGCCGACATCCTGGTACTCCAGCAAGGTCGCCTGGCGCGATGCCAGCAGCCTGAAGGCGTCGCGATTATAGGCCCGGAACCCCGACGTGATGTCCTCGCGGGTCAACCCGGAAACCGCCTTGAGTATTTTCCAGGCAATTTTTCGCATCCACGAGCCACGTCGCACGCAGCAGCCGATGGTCACGTCGGACGTCCCCGACTCGACCGGGCCCAGCAGGTTGGGGATCCAGACGGCCTCATGCTGGCCGTCGGCATCCATGGTCAGCACGTTGTGATATCCAGCGCGGAGCGCGTAGCGCATACCGGCCTGTATCGCACCCCACGCACCCAGTTGTATGGATAACGGCAGGACCAGCGCACCGGCCTGCCTGGCCTTTTTGACGGTCGCATCGGTGCTGGCGTCATCGACGACGACGACATCCAGCCCGTGGTCCTCTCGAACTTCACGAACGACCTGGGCAATATCGCCCTGCTCGTTGTGCGCGGGGATCACGACCAGGCACCGCAAGTTGCGCACCGCTGTCATGCGGCCACCTCCTGGTAGACATCCACCAGGGCATCCACCGAGCGGTCAATGGTAAAACGCGCGTCGAACCGCTCACGACCGTTACGCCCCAACTGTTCGGCCCATTCACGGTCATCCCGAAGGGTTGCCATGGCCCCGGCCAGGGCGGTCACGTTCCTGGGCTCGACCTTCAGGCCGGTCACATCACCTTTCACGACCCATCCCATGCCTGAGCCCGGAACGGCGCTGGCAATGGTTGCACGGCCAAACTGCATGGCTTCGAGCAGGACCAGGCCAAAGGCCTCGGTTCGCTCGATGGACGGCAGGCAGACGCAGTCGCAGTGCGCCAGCATTGCCGCAAGTTCCGCATCATCGGCCTTGCCGTGAAAGCTGACACGGCGAGCCACCCGCAACTGTCGGGCCAGTGCCCGCAGTTCACGGCGCAGTTCACCCTGGCCAACGATATGAACATGCACGCCATCGACTTTCGCCAGCGCACGCAACAGCACGCCAAAGCCCTTGTAATACGTCAGCCGGCCCACCGCGAGGACATTCATCCTGCCGGGCTGGAAGGACGGCGGGCGCGGTGCTCCGGAATAGGCCTCGAACCGCGCCGGGTCCAGCCCCAGCGGCACGACCCGGCACTTGTCCGGGAACTCGGCCAGTGACTGGCTGCTGTCCAGGTACGACGGCGAGGTCGCGATGATGGCCGCGGCGCGCTGCAGCAGCTTGCGCTCCAGCGGCCGGTAAATGGCATACAGCGCCTTCATCAGCGCGCCCTGCTCGGTCGTAATCACGTCCGAATGCCAGTGAATCACCAACGGCACCGACCGCGCCTCGGCCAGGCTCAGCAGCCACAGCGCCGACGGATTGGGCAAGTGCACATGAATCACGTCAGGGCGAAATTCGCGAACCATGCGACGCAGGTCGGCGCGAAAGGCCGGGCTCAACGGGGTAAAGAACAGTTTCAACAGCGTACCGCTACGCCGGACGGCGAACTCGGCACCGTGATCTCCATGCGTCTCGCTGTGTCCTCGCACGGAGTGGTCGTGGTTGTGCACCAGCGCGGCCATATCCCAGCCACGGCGGGACAACGCGGTCATCACGTCCAGCAGGTAAGTTTCGACGCCGCCCTTGAATGGCGCGAAGTATTTTCCGATGTGCAGAACTTTCACGGAACGCGGAGACCCGGGGAAACCGCGTATTCTAACCGCCGGCCGGCGGCACGTACATTCAGGCGGGCATCAGGTTTCGTAGGGAATGCGGATACTGATGGTCAGGCCATGCGGGTCGGCCTGGCCCAGCCGGAAGCCATGACGGTCGCCGTACAGTTCCCACAGCCGCTCGCGGGTATTGCGCAGGCCCACACCGCAGGCGCCGGGAATCGCATTGTTCTCGATCTCTGCCCCGGGCCCGTCATCGGCCAGTTCCAGCAACAGTTCGCCGCCGAACACGCGCGCGGAAATGCTCAGTGATCCGCCTTCCTCGCGCTGCGCAATTCCGTACTTGATGGCGTTCTCCACCAGGGGCTGCAACAGCAGGCTGGGAATCAACGCGCGGCGGGCCTCGGGTTCGATGTCCTCGAGCAACTGCAGGCGCTCCTCAAACCGCACCTTTTCGATATCCAGGTACAGCCCGATGGCCTCCATTTCCTCGGCCAGGCTGACCTTCTGCATCGGGTCATTGTCGAGTGAGAAACGCAGGAACCGTGACAGCTTGTTAACCATGCGGTTGGCCAGCTCGGTTTCTCGCTCCAGCACCAGTGTCGAAATCGCGTTCAGGGTGTTGAACAGGAAGTGCGGGTTGAGCTGGTAGCGCAGCATCTTCAGCTGCGCCTCGTGTGCCATTGCCGCCGACTTCAGCGCGCTCTCCGACACACGCTGGAAAATCCGGTGATATTTAATGCCGAAATACAGCACGCTCCACGCCGCCATCACGGTCCAGCCGGAGGTAAACGTGGAAATATAGGAGACGCTCTGGTAGAGCTCGGCCGCGGCGCCCATCTTCTCCATCCAGGCGTCGTAATCCTTCTCCACCTCGATGAAGTTCATGAAGATCATGCTGCGCGCCTGCATCCACAGGAAACCGGCCACGGACGTACCCACCAGGAAGGCCACCGCCTGCAGCCATACTGCGCGTTCGATGACCGCCCGGTACAGGTAACGCAGTCCAAGCGTGATGACCATGCCGATGATCGAGATCACCACGACATAGACAAAGTAATACGGCGGCTGCTCACCCAGGATCTGGGTGGTATAGAGGTATTTCAGGAACACGCACCAGAAGCCCCATCCACCCAGGTGGAGCAGCCAGAAGAGCTTGCGCGGGTCCTTCATGATTCGATTCGGGATCATCCGCTCATTGTAGGGCTTTGGCGTTTAATGACACGTCTTTCCATCGGGCTGCCAGGGGCGTTTGTCCCGCCGGGCGTCGCTTTGTCGCAACTCAGTTCACCGCATCCTCGTCGACCCAGGGATCAACGACCACCAGGCCAAGCAACGTGCCATCGGCCGGGTTCAGTATCGCGGCGGCATCGCGCTCGCGCCCCATCACCGGCAGGAACGTTGCCATGTCGAGCGTCAAGCCTGCGTCTGTCACCGTTTTCCCGACAGGGCCCGCGCTCGCCGGCCGGGCCGCCACCAGCTCTGTCACCGGGCGCGTGGCCCGCGATATCACGCCCCGCCCGGCCACCCAGGGGCGCCAGAACTCCGGCCGGTGCTCGATATCGGGCAGGCCTTCGAACATGGTCTCCTGCAGAAGTTGCTGCGCGGCGTCCCCGGTGGGCATTTCCGCGTAGACGAGAACCGGCCCGGCGTTTCGGAGGCTGGCCGGCACCTGCGGCACCGGGCCCATGATCTCGCCGTTGCTGAGCACGTTCAGCCGGTCAACGGCGAACACCAGCCAGGCCGGCCGCTGCTGGCCCACCGCGTACACGCCCCACGCCAGCGCCCCGGCCTGCAACAGGGCGATGACGCACAGGTCGAACACCAGCCCACGCTTGCCCGGCTTGAACACCAGCGCCGTGAGCAATGGCCCGACGGCCAGGTGCGCCAGCACCATCACGCCCAGCATGACCCACGCGCCCTGCAGCACCGGGTACGGCCACGGATACCAGGCATGGAAGATCCAGCCCAGCACCGGCACCAGGACCGCCAGGCTGATGACGAGATGGATGGTGAAGGCCCGTTTTCTGCTTGTCATCGTTATCCGACCCACTTGGGAAGCAGCGAGATTATCAGGTTATCCGCCGGCTTGTGGCGGGCATCGCCGCTGCCGTAGCATGGCGCCATGCCTGCCGCCCGATATTCCAAGCCGTGACGCTGGCCGCGTGGTCGGCCGTGGCCGCCATCTGCGCGCTGGGCGCCATGACGCCCGGCCCCTCGCTGGCGGTGATCAGCCGCCATGCACTCTCGGGCGGGCGGGCGGCCGGTGCGGCAGCGGCCCTGGCGCATGCCCTGGCCATCGGCATTTACGCCTTTGCCAGCATCTCGGGTATCGCCGTTCTCGTGGCAAGCGGCACCACCGCCTACGCCATCCTGCAATGGGGCGGCGCGGCCTGGCTGGCGTGGATGGGTGTACGGGCGCTTTTCAGCGCGCCGGGCGACCCGGTTGCCGACACCCCGGCCACCACGCGCCGCGGGGCTGCCCGGGACGGGTTCCTGGTGGCCTTCCTGAACCCGAAAGTGGCGATCTTTTTCCTGGCGCTGTTCAGCCAGGTGGTCGGGCCGGACACGGCCACGGCCGAGCGGGTGCTGGTGGCATCCACGGCCATGGTCATTGACGGGGGCTGGTACCTGCTGGTGGCCTGGGGCCTGACCCGGCCGCGGTGGCTGTCATGGCTACGGCGGCATGGCCCGTGGCTGGACCGCCTGTTCGGTGTCCTGCTGCTGGGACTGGCGATTCGCCTGGTCTGGCAAGCGGTTACGGGCCCGTAGGCACCGCGCGGCCAGCGCTAGAGCTTGGTTCCGTAGGCCAGGTCGCCCGCGTCACCCAGGCCGGGCACGATGTAGGCCCGCTCGTCCAGGTCAGGGTCGATGGCCGCCACCCACAATGTCGCGCCATCGGGTAGCTGCCGCCGCGCCGCGTCCACGCCGGCCTGGCTGGCCAGCACGCACACCACGTGCAGTTCCGCCGGTTCACCCCGAGCCAGTAGGGCTTTCCAGGCCAGCATCATGCTGGTGCCGGTGGCCAGCATCGGGTCGCAGAGCAACAGGGTTCGCCCCTTGAGCGACGGGCTGGCCAGGTACTCGATCTCCACCTCGAACGAGGTTTCATCCCCGTCATGGCGTCGGTAGGCCGAAACAAACGCGTTGTCGGCCCGATCGAAGGCGTTCAGAAGCCCCTGGTGCAGCGGCAGGCCCGCGCGCAGCACGGTGGCCAGCACCGGCTGCCGGGCCAGCACCTGCGGACGCGCCAGCCCCAGCGGCGTCTGTACCTCGCGCTCGACATGCTCAAGGCGCTTGCTGATCTCGTAGGCGAAAATTTCGCCAATGCGCTCGATATTGCGCCGAAACCGCAAGGGGTCGTGCTGGATGCTGGTATCACGGAGTTCGGCCACCAGCGAGGTGACCAGCGAAGGGCGTTGGCCCAGGTTAACGAGTTCGACCGCCATAGTGGCCTAAAAGTACTTCAAGCCGGCAGGCGGGGCAACGCCGGTGGCGGTGACGGGTTCAGGCCCGGTCTTGCTGACCCGCGCTCAGGTGGGCAGCGGAATACTGGCGACGCCGGTAGCGACCAGGGCGCCAATGGTCGCGCCCAGCAGCACATCGGTGGGGTAATGGAGGCCCAGGATCACCCGCGAGGCTGCCACCAGGGCGGCGAATGGCACCAGCAGCCAGGCCCACACCGGGAATGCGGCGCAGACAATCAGCGTGAATGACACGGCGTGCAGCGTGTGCCCCGAAGGAAAGCTGTACTGGTCCAGCGGCGCGGCGCCCAGCATGATAGTGGCATCGTTTACGTAGGGCCGCTGCCGGTGGGTAACGTGCTTGACAAGCTTGTAGATGGCCACGCCCGCGACACCCGCCAATGCCATCCTCAGGCTCACGACCAGTCCGTCGCGACCATGCAGCGCCGGCAGCACCAGCATCAGCACGTACCAGAACTTGCCATCCCCCAGCTGGCTAATGGCGCGAAAGAAGCGCCGGACCGCGCGCCAGGCACAGGCGCGGTTGACCTGCTGGCACACGGCCAGGTCGATTTCGGCAAACCGCCTGGCATTCATCATCGGTCGGAACATGGCGGCGGACTCCGCAATGGCTCGATGCTCATAATGCGCCGCTGACATGTCCGGGTCGTGTCGATTTGGTGAAGCTTTGGTGACAGATATGGGCGGGACAGGCGATGGAATATGCTTTAATCTCGGGACCTTAACTGCGAGTTCCCGCCAGGGAAAAGGCCACCTGCGAACCGAATGGACGACAGCTTCCTCGATTTCGAGACGCGCGACGACACGCTGCTGGTCGATGTTCACGGTGAATGGGTGTTCGAGAACGTGTCGGCCCTGGAGCGCGCCAGTGCAAGTGTGCGTGACAGGGCGCAGCGGCATGTCGTGTTCCGCTGCTCGGGCGTCGAGTCCATGGACATCGCCGGCGCCTGGGTGCTCTATGACCGCTCACAGCAACTGACCGAAGACGGCGTCACCTCGGAGTTCGAGAACTTTCGCGCCGCCCACTTCAAGTTCCTGCGCCATATCATCAACATGGCCGCGCTCAGGGAGCCCGCACAGGGGCTGGAGCCACCTGGCCGGTCGCGCGCCGTGCAACGGGCGCTGGAACGGGTCGGCGAGCACTCGCTCAAGCGTATTGAAGACACCGGCCAGTGGGCCCGCTGGTTGTTTGATGCGCTGAGGCGCCCATCACGGCTGGTGATCGGCGAGACCCTCCAACAGGTTCACCAGGCCGGTGTTCGGGCCATTCCGGTGATCATGCTGATGACCTTCCTGATCGGCATCGTGCTCGCCTACCAGGGCGCCAGCCAACTGGAGCAGTTCGGCGCGCGGATTTTCGTGGTCGACATGGTCAGCATTGCGTTGACGCGGGAAATGGCCGGCCTCCTGGCCGCGGTCCTGGTGGCCGGTCGGTCGGGAAGCGCCTTCGCCGCCGCGCTGGGGACGATGAAGCTGAACGAAGAGGTGGACGCCATGCGGGTGCTGGGCCTGAACCCGAACCAGATCCTGATCCTGCCGCGGGTGCTGGCACTGCTGATCGCCCTGCCCGCGCTGACCGTGTTCGCCGATATCGCCGGCCTGGCCGGCGGCGCGCTGATCACCATCGGCGCGCTCGATATCACGCCGACGCAGTTCATCGAGCGGGTGACCCAGGCCACCAGCATCAATGACGTCATGGCCGGGCTGGTCAAGACGCCGTTCTTCGCCCTGCTGATCGCCGCGGTCGGCACCCTGCGTGGCCTGCAGGTCGAGCGCTCGGCCGAGGTCCTGGGCCGCAAGACCACCGATGCGGTGGTGCAGTCGATCTTCCTGATCATCTGCGCCGACGCCTTTTTCACCACCCTGTTCACCCGGATCGGCTTCTGATGAACGATACGCCCACCGATACGAGGCGCGAGCCGGCCATCCGGGTCCGCGGCCTGGTGAACCGCTTCGGGCGGCAGGTGGTGCACGACGAGCTGCGCCTGGACGTGGAGCGGGACGAAATCCTGGGCGTGGTCGGCGGCTCGGGCTCCGGCAAATCGGTGCTGATGCGCAGTATCCTGGGCCTGCACCGCCCCAATGCCGGCGAGATTACCGTGCTGGGCCAACGCATCCGCTACCAGGAGCCCGGCCCGCACACGCAGTGGGGTGTGCTGTTCCAGAACGGCGCGCTGCTGTCGAACCTGACCGTGCAGCAGAATGTTGAACTGCCCATCGCCCTGCACTCGGACATGCCGGTCGAGACCCGGCACGAACTGGCCAGCCTGAAGCTGCTGATGGTGGGCCTGTCGCTGTCGGTCGCGGACAAGTACCCCTCGGAGCTGTCCGGCGGCATGAAGAAACGCGTCTCGCTGGCGCGCGCGCTGGCCATGGACCCCAAGATCCTGTTCCTGGATGAGCCCACGGCCGGCCTGGACCCGATTGCCGCCACCGAGTTCGACGAACTGATCACCTACCTGCACGACAACCTCGATCTGACTATCATGATGATCACCCACGATGTCGACAGCCTGTTCAATACCTGCAACCGTATCGCGGTACTGGTGGATGGCAAGGTGCTGGTCGGCACCGCGGACGAAATCGTGGCCTCGCGCCACCGCTGGGTACGCAGTTACTTCGGTGTCCCGCGCGCCCGCCGCGCCTGGGCCGCCATGGACAAGGGAGACCGGCATGACGGCTAACAGGAATCTCTCGGTGGGCGTGTTCGTCACGGTTGCCCTGCTGGCCGGTATCGCGTTGACGCTCTGGGTGACCGGGCGCAAGGGCACGGAGCCCATGGAAGAATACGCCGTGGCCATCGAGGATGACGTCTCCGGCCTGGGCATGGGGGGGCCGGTCTACTTCCTCGGCGTCCGCGTGGGCGAGGTCGATGACATCGATATCGTCGCCGGCGACCCGCCACGCATCCGGGTTGGCATCCGTGTGCTGGCATCGACACCGGTCAACGCCGGCACCTGGGCCACGCTGGCCCCGCAGGGTGTCACCGGCATCTCGGTAATCAACCTGTCCAACGAACCCGGCAGCCTTGATCCCCTGGTGGCTGGCCATCGTGACCGGCCCGAGATTCCCTACCGCTCCTCCGGCTTTTCCGCGATCATGTCAACGGCGCCACAACTCGTGGCAAAAATGGAAGACCTTGTTGAGCGGGCAATCGCCTTCAGCAGTCCGGAGAATGCCGCCGCGCTGGGCCAGGTGCTGGCCAATATCGAATCGCTGACGAGTTCACTGGCGGAAAGGGAGTCGTCGCTGGCGGACCTGCCCGAAACCTTCAACCTGGCGATGCGTGATTTCCGCGCCACGGTCGGGCATTTCGACGCCCTGCTTGACCAGGCCGGGCCGGAAGCCGTCACCGCACTGCAGAACCTTTCCGTCGCCACGGGGCAGTTGAGCGTCACGCTGGAAAGACTGGAGCGCTGGACCTCGGTGAACCAGTCGGACCTGGACGAGTTCGCCGCCAACGGCCTGGGCCAGGTGCCGGCGCTGGTCACCGAGATGCGCTCGGCGGCACGCCAGCTGGAAAAACTCCTGGAACGCATCGAGGACAACCCGTCCAGCGTCATCTATAAACCGGCGCCGCGCGGCGTCATCGTGGAGGATTGAAATGCACGCCCTGCTTCGCCGAACCCTGCGCGCACTTCCCGGCGCCTGCCTGGCACTGGCAACCATGCTGGCGGCGGGCTGCACCACCCTGCTGGACAGTGAACAGCCCGCGCCCAGCACCTGGTGGCTGGCCCCCGCCACGCTCGATGTCACCACCATCGCCGGTCCGCCCCGGCCACTTTCACTGTCGATCAGCGTCGTGCCGGGGCTGGACACCGACCGCATCCTGACCCTGGAACCGGACGCGCGGCTGGATCACATCGCCGGTGCCCACTGGGCGGACCACCTTCCCGAACTGCTTGGCTCGCTGGCCATCCGCTCGCTGGAAGGTGCGCCCCGGTTCAGTGAAATCAGCATGAGTGACTACCGCCGGCCGGGCGAGTGCCGGCTGGCCATCGAGGCGCGTTCGTTCTGGGTCCGCATGGACGCCGACGGCCAGGCCCGTCACGTGGATGTCGAGCTGGCCGGTGCGTATCAATGCGATGACATCCGCACGCCCCTGGCCCTGACTGCCCGTGTACCGGTCAGCCAGACCCGCCTGCCGACCATCGTCGCGGCCTTCCAGGCGGCGACCGACGAGGTGTTCACACAACTGGCCGGTGTCCTCGCCGCGCCCTGACCACGCCCTTGTTCTGGCCTAGTCCTCGCCACTGGTGCCCGGGTCGGCACCGGTAGAAAACGGCAGGTACCGGACCGCATCCTCTCCGTACTGGCGGGCCGCCGGGCGCTCACGCTCAAGGTAGTCGTCGATAGCGCGGCGAAAACGGGTGTCGGCGATCCAGTGCAAGGATCGCGTGATGACCGGCTCAAAGCCACGCAACAGCTTATGCTCTCCCTGTGCGCCCGGATCGAAGCGGTGCAACCCCTGCTCAATACAGAATTCGATACCCTGGTAAAAACAGGTTTCGAAATGCAGCCCGCTGATCGGGGCGAGCGCGCCCCAGTAACGGCCATACAGCGCCTGCCGGTCATATAGGCACAAGGCGCTTCCGACGAGCTCGCCTTCGCGACGGGCCGTGACCAGCAGCAACTGTTCGGGCATGGCCTGGCGAAGGCGGGTAAAAAACGCCCGGTTCATGTAGCCGGCATGGCCGCTGTGCGCCTCGAACGTGCCGCGATAGCAACGGTAGAAGCCACCCCAGTCGTCATCGGTGATGTCCGGACCCGCCACCCGGGCCATGACCACGCCCTGCTCAGCGACCCGGCGCCGCTCTTTGCGCAGGTTTTTGCGCCGGGAAGACTTCAGGGTGGCCAGGAAAGCGTCGAAATCCGCATAACCGCGATTGTGCCAGTGAAACTGGATGTCTTCGCGGTGTAACAGGTGACCCGCCGTGACTTCGGCCTCAAGCAGGTCCTGCGACGCCCTTTCGGCAAACAGCAGGTGCCAACCCGAGCAGCCTTCCTGCTCCGCGAACTGCCGCAGGCCGTCGAGCAGCGCGGAAGCCGCGCCGTGGCGGTCAATGCCGGGTGCTACAGCGATCCGCGGCCCGGGTGACGGCGTAAATGGCGCCGCCGTCAGCAGCTTGGGGTAATACGCCAGGCCATGGCGCTCGTACGCGGCCGCCCAACCCCAGTCAAATACGAACTCGCCACTGGAATGAGTCTTCAGGTACATCGGCATGGCCGCGATCAAACGATCGCCGTCGTACAGGGCCAGGTGCCGGGGCGTCCAGCCGGTTTCGCTGGACACCGAACCCGAGGCTTCGAGCGCATGCAGGAAGGCATGGCGCATGAAGGGGTTGCGCATGCCGTCGTACTGCGGGAACAGGCCGTCCCAGGCCTGCGCGTAGACGGCGTCAATCGAGTCCAGGACCACGCATTTCATGCCGGCAACACCAGCCCCGCATGACGGGCGAAATCCTCGGCCCGCTCGATGTAGTCACGGTAGCGCGGAAAGCTGGGCGCCCCCGGTGACAGCACGACCAGGCCCGGTCGCCGGCTCACGGCCCGGGCGATGTCCAGCGCGTCGGCCATGTCCCGGCTCACATGCAGGCCGCCCGGGCATTGCAGCCCCCCGGCGACCAGCAGTTCCACCAGCTGCTCGCCACTGTCCGGCAGGCCAATGACCGCGTGCGGCGCGGTCTCGGCTATCGGCGCAACGAAAGGGCGCCAATCCAGCCCGCGGTCCAGCCCACCCACGAGCAGGGTCACGGCCTGCCCTGCCAGGGCCTGCAACGCCGCCAGCGTGGCGACGGGGGTCGTCGACAGGCTGTCGTCGACAAACGCCAGGCCGTCGCCGGACTCGCCCAGCCGCTGCAGGCGATGCGGCAAGCCCTGGAAGCTTTCCAGTGCCGACTGTGGGTCTGGCGGCGGCACACCCGCCAGGCGGGTCACCGCGACCGCGGCGGCGAGGTTCGCCAGGTTATGACGGCCCGGCAACGCCGCCGTCGGCTGCAACAGGCCGCCACCCAGCAGCTCGACCCCGGCCTGCCCCACCCGGTCGGCATGATCGACATTGAACCAGTGGACGTCGTCATGGCCCGCCAACGCCGCGCGCAACGCAGTGTCCGCACCATTGGCGACCAGCCCGCCCGGCCGGACCAGGCCGGCCAGGCGCAGCTTGTCCGCCCGATACCTGGCGGCGCCGCCGTGCCAGTCCAGGTGTTCGTCGGACAGGTTCAGCAGGACACCGTAGGCGGGCGCCCCCTCAAGGTCGCAGAGCTGGTAGCTGGACAGTTCCAAGACCACCCAGCCATCGTGGCCGGGGTCCAGGTCGAACAGCGGCCGGCCGATGTTGCCCGCCATCGTGACCGCGTGCCCCGCTGCCCGCAACAAGGTCGCCACCAGCGCGGTCGTTGTGCTCTTGCCCTTGGTGCCGGTCACCGCGATCACCCGGTCGCCGCCATGCTCCGCAAACCACAGCGACGATGCACTCGTGGTCCGTGAACCGGCGGCTACCGCCTCGCCCAGCGCGCCGCGGTACGGGCTGACACCGGGGGAGCGAACCAGGATGTCATGGCGGCACAGCTCCCGCGACGGCATGGGGCCGCAGACGAGCCGGTCCAGGCCGGGCCGGAGCTGCTCAATGAAGGCCGGTTCCGGCGCGTGTTCCGTGTACAGCGTCAACGGCCGCCCGGGGTGGCGCTCAACGAAACGGGCCCAGGTCGCACGCCCCTCCCGTCCGACACCCACCAGGCCGACATCGAGCGCGCCCAGTCGGTCGAGCGTCAGCGGCGGATCAGAGACGGACACGCGCGGCCACGTCCGCGGGTACGTGATGCGGGCCACGCCGTGCCAACAGCGCTTCCAGCGTGTCGTCACCCGTTTCCACACGCGGTGCCAGGTGCCGGATCACCGCACGGTCCTTCCACTCTTCCCGCGCTGCCAGCGCGGTGGCCAGGGCACGGCTTTCCGCCGCGGTGCCAACGCACTCGAAGGGCTTATCCGCTTCCAGCGCGCACAGGGCCTGGAAGCCCGGCAACTGGGCATCGTCATCCAGCAGCACCCGGCCGAAAATCCGTTCGATCGCCGGCGGCGGCAGGAACGGCGCCAGCGCCAGCGTGGTGAACCGGCACTTAGGGCAGTCGCCGCACCAGCGCCCGTCGATACGGGGGCCGTCGATGTGAAAGTTCCGGTTACAGCTGGAGAACACCTCGTGGTAACGCTCGAGCCCGGCAAACCGGCGTGCGATTTCCACTTCCCCCATGCTGCGCAGCAGGGAGAAGTACCCCACGCCGTCACCCAGGCGATCGTCCAGCAGGTCGGCCAGGCGTGTTTCGAAATCCAGGCTCTTGGCGTACTGGTGATTCACAGCGCGGCCATGGTCATCGACCAGGGTCGCCTCGTCTGCCGAGGCCTCGTTGGAGAACACCACCCAGCGATAGCCATAGAGCAGCGCCGCGCACAGCCCGACCAGGGAGTTGATCGCGGTGATCGGCACGTGGCCATTCCAGGCGCCGGCCGCGTTCATCTGCTGCAGCTCGGGGGCCAGGTGGCGCTCGATGCGGATGAACGGCAACCCGGCCGCGGCGACCGTCTCGGCAATCAGCGCCGAACCACCCACCGCGAAGGGCTGGATTTCGATCCCGGCCCCGCGCAGCATCTCCAGGCTGACCAGGCTATCCTTGCCACCCCCCATGGCCACCAGGGCACGGTCCGGCAGTGCCAGGTCCGTGACCCGTTCCGGGTACTCGCTGGTGATCCCGAAGCGGATCCGGCCGTCTAGATCGATTTCGTTAACATGCGCGAATTCCGCCAGCCCACGGGAGTAGAGTGTCTCCAGGAACACCGCGGTCGACGCGTCGATGGCATGGCTGCCGGTGTCGATCACCGGCGGCAGCCCGGCCTTGTAGTAGCTGACGCCGGCGACCAGGTGTAACAGCCCCATGACCTGGGTAAACGCGGCCTGGCGGGACGCATCGGATGGCCACGGCGCCCACGGAAAAACCAGTCGCTCGACCAGTGGCGGGCCGTCATCAAACGACCAGCTCATGCGCAGTTCACCCGTCGCCGGATCGTATCCGTAGTCGAGGAAATGGAAGGTTTCGGCGGTTTGGGGGCTGGTCATTTGGTGAGTGGTGAGTGGTGAGTGGTGAGTGGTGAGTGGTGAATGGTGACGGGTGGGGGGTGGCGGGTGCAAGGGCCAAGGGGCAGCGACCGTGGGCCGGCGTGTAAAAAGGCGCGGCGCCGAAGCGCCGCGCCAGGGTACGGGTCGCCACTTTGTGGCTCCCCGGGAGGGAGTGGAGTGTCGGGGTCATCATAGGCTCGCGTGCCTGAACGCCGGCTGAACTTGCCCGCCCCCGGCGCGAAGTCTAGGATGGTGTGTCCCGGTCCGGCGACCCGGACCCCGTCGAGGAGTTCCGTATGCCGTCTTATCGTACCGAGGACATCCGCAACATCGCGCTGGTGGGCCACACCGGCTGTGGCAAAACCACCCTCACAGAGGCCCTGCTGGCCGCCACCGACACCATCGGCGAGGCCGGCACCGTCGAGCGCGGCAGCACCATCACCGATCACGACAAGCTGGAGCAGCGCCACGGTCACTCGTTGGATTCCGCCATCGCCAGCTTTGATTTCGAAGGCATTCACGTCAATATCATCGATACGCCCGGATTCCCCGACTTCCGCGGCCCCACGCTGGCATCGATGACCGCCGTTGAAACCAGCGCCGTGGTGATCAACGCCAGCGCCGGCATCGAGCTGTCGACCCGCCGCCTGATGCGTCGTGCCAAGCGCCGCCGCCTGTGCCGCATGATTATCATCAACCGCATCGACGCGCCGGAAATCGACCTCGAGACCCTGGTCCGGGAAATTCGCGACGAGTTCGGCCCCGAATGCCTGCCCATCAACCTGCCCGCCGACGGCGGTACCACGGTACGCGACTGCTTCTTCGAAACCGACGGCGATACGGATATTTTTTCGCTGTCTGCCGCGCACGACGAGATCATCGACCAGGTGGTCGAGATGGACGACGAGCTGATGATGAAGTACCTGGAAGGCGAGCCGCTGGAGCGTGGCGAACTCCATGATGCCGCGGAACGGGCGCTGCGCCGCGGGCACCTGGTACCCATCTGCTTTACCTCGGCCACCAGCAGCGCGGGCATTCCGGAACTGCTGAAGCTGTGCAAACGGCTGGTGCCCAACCCCACCGAGGGCAACCCGCCCGCCTACCAGCGAGGCGGCGGCAGCGACGGCGAACCAGCCGAATGCAAACCCGACCCGGCTGCCCACGCGCTGGCGCACGTATTCAAGATCACCAACGACCCTTTTGTCGGCAAGATGTGCGTGTTCCGGGTCCACCAGGGGACGATCACACCGGACTCGATGTTGTTCATCGACGACGACCGCAAAGCCTTCAAGGTCAATCACCTGTTCCGCCTGCAGGGCGGCAAACACGAAGAGGTCGACGCCGGCATTCCCGGCGACATCTGTGCCGTCGCCAAGCACGACGAGATTCACTACGATGCCGTGCTGCACGACTCCCACGACGAGGATGGCTACCGTATGCGGCCGCTGGATTTCCCCCAGCCCATGTACGGCCTGGCGGTGACCTCGTCCCAGCGCGGCCAGGAGCAAAAGCTGTCGACGGCGCTGCACAAGCTGACCGAAGAAGACCCCTGCTTTACCGTCGAGCACCACCAGGAACTGAACGAGACCGTCATGCGAGGGCTGGGCGAACTGCACCTGAGGGTAATGCTGGAACGCATGGCGGAAACCTACAATGTCGACGTCGACACCCGTCCGCCGCGCATCGCCTACCGCGAGACCATCACCCGCCCGGCCGAAGGCCACTACCGCCACAAGAAACAAACCGGCGGCGCCGGCCAGTTCGGCGAGGTGTTCCTGCGCGTGCGCCCCCGCGGCCGCGGTGAGGGCTT
Source organism: Marinihelvus fidelis (assembly GCF_008725655.1). Taxonomy (NCBI): domain Bacteria; kingdom Pseudomonadati; phylum Pseudomonadota; class Gammaproteobacteria; order Chromatiales; family Wenzhouxiangellaceae; genus Marinihelvus; species Marinihelvus fidelis. The sequence goes on from NZ_VYXP01000002.1 coordinate 421,381, forward strand.
CGAGTTCATCAACAAGGTCGTCGGCGGCTCAATCCCGACCTCGCTGATCCCGGCCGTGGAAAAAGGCATCCGCCAGATCCTCGACGAAGGCGCCATTGCCGGCTTCCCGCTCCAGGACCTGGAAGTCGAGGTCTACGACGGCAAGCACCACCCCGTCGACTCCAAGGAAGTCGCCTTCGTCACCGCCGCCCGCCACGCCCTGCTGGACGCCATCGAGCACGCGGGCCCACAGATCCTGGAGCCCATCGTCTCCGTGGACGTGACCGTGCCGGACGCGGTGATGGGGGACGTGACGGGCAACCTGGCCTCGCGCCGGGCGCGGATCAACGGCACGGAGTCTTTACGTGGCGGGTTGATGACGATCAAGGCGGATGTGCCGCTGAGCGAGCTGTCGGACTACCACACGGAATTGAAAAGCCTGTCGCAGGGCGCGGGGAGTTTTACGATGGAACTCAGCCACTACGACCCGGTGCCGGGCAATGTGCAGCAGAGGATGGTCAGCATTTAGACACAAGAATCCCCAGTCCCACTGTATTGCCTCCAGCAAAGTTTTTCGCCACTGCTATGTTTAGTGCAAGGCAGGCGCAACTTTCTTGAAGATTGTGCGTACTTCCTATTGCTAACCAAGAGCAATCTAATCACGAAAACGGAGGTTTACCATGTCTGGAAAGGACAGATTGAAGCTTGGGGCCTTGATATTGCTGACATTTGGGACATGCACGGCAATGGCAGGGTCTGTGGAAGACGTCACACTCGCAGATGTGAGTATTGGGACGGGGGAGGTCAGTTTTTCTACGTTGGACCAGGAATCGGAACATTTCCTGACGGTCAGTTGCACGAATGGCGAAGTCTCGCGACACAAATTCAAGAAGGGAGAAAACCCTTGGTTCATCCCCTTGAGTCAAAATGGCGAAATCATGAGCGACGCCAATTGCAGTTATGAACTACGGCTGGTCAGGGATGAATCCCTGGACCTGGAGCAAAGCGTTTCCTACATTCAAAGCGGCCAGTTCCAGGTTGACCGTGGACTGATTTACGTCGATGACACTTCAGCGTTTGACACAGCGGAGGTGCTGCAGTGAGAACACCCAGCAAAAAATTCCTTGCCTCATCGATTGCCCTGGCCATGGGGTTAGGCGCAACCAGTGCATACGCCCAGGTGCTTAACGGCGATCATATCGTTGAAGGGCAATTGTGCGCTTCACAATCAAACCTGTGTACTAATCCGGAATCCTACCCGACGGGTCCAAGCCTGAATGCCGATTTCAAGGCCAAGGACGACTATCCGATGATTTACCTGGAGGACAACGGAGACACGGACTGGAGCCTGTTGGTCGACTGGGATGCAACCGGTTCGTACTTTCCACGCGGTAGTTTCGCAATTGGCAGAACGCCTAACCCAAGCACAAATTACCAAGCCTATCCGTTTGTGATTCAAGAAAATGCGCCCAATCGTTCCTTGTACATCGGTTCCAGTGGGCGAATCGGTATGGGCACAAGCGCACCCACCGAAGAACTGGAAATCTCTTCCTTTGACCCAACAATCGCACTTTTCGACGTTGATGGCGTCACGTGGGAGATCAACAGCAACTCCAACAGTACGATTTTTGATATCGCCAATGCGACAGCTGGCACATCACCTTTCGTACTTGAATCGGGAGCGCCGTCGAACGCATTGCGAGTCGATAATGCTGGGAATGTCGGATTTGGAGTGGGAAATCCAGCACGTCAAGTTCACCTGTCAGGCACGAATGCCGTATTTCGGATGGACCGGCCCTCAAACACTGCCGCGTTCATGATCGTAAGGACAGACGGCGGCGGCACGCCAATGAAGACCTATGTGCTTGGCACCAATGCGTCTGATGTGAACAACGGAGAATTTGTCATCAACGATTTGGGTACCGCTGTTGGCGGCCCTGGTTCTCGCCGGATGACCATTCAGAATGACGGGTCGGTCGTATTTACAGGCGTTGTTTCCGCACCCAATTTCATCTCACCCAGTTCCAGGAAGCTCAAGGAAAACATTGAGGATATCGACGACCCGATCGGAATTGTCAATCGACTCCATGGCGTGAAATTCGACTGGATTGAGTCGGGTGAGCCGGCATTGGGATTCATCGCTGAAGAAGTTGCAGAAGTGCTTCCGGACATTGCTGCCCATGACAAGGATACCGGCGAAGTGGCTGGCATGAGCTATGTTGCCGTTATCCCGATCCTGGTTGAAGCACTCAAAGCCCAGCAGCTTGAAATTGCTGGCCTTCGTGAAGAGTTGGAAAGAATTGAGTCCGTTGAAGGTCGACTCGCACTGGTTGAGTCCATGTTGATTGGGCAAAACACCGAGCCACTCTTGGTTAAGCAATAAGCCACTGATCACCCGGCCAGGGGATTACTTACCCTGGCCGGGTTTCTTCTGTTCACTCAACAATCTCTGAATGTGTTGATGGAAGTGCCCAGCCCGAGCATCCATGCAATGTGACTTGGCTACAGCTTCTGCCAGGCTTTTTCGGTCCGGCATCCGAGATTCCGCTTCAGTCTTCGCCTGCTCGACACGGGCCTTCAAACCGGCCGGTGTACCATCATATTCGTAGACCAGGTTTCCAAAGAGCTCGGCAATTCCCGGTACCGAGTCGGAAACAACAACAGCGCCACAACCCGCCAGGTCAAACAGGCGGTTTGAAACAAATCCGTACTCGCGCATCGTTTCCCAATGATCGTTCAGGACGACTGCGCAATTGGCATAGGCGTCCGCGAGCTCAGCGTTGTCAATGTGCTCGCCGGCGATGTACTTGCGGTCTATCAGCTTTTCCCAATGCGTTCCATACACCTTGATATTGATACCCGCTTCAATCGCGTCCCTGACAATGTCACGCAGTACGCCCCTGGAGTTGCCAACGAAGAGGACGTCCTCATTGCGGACCCTGTCATCACGCCAGTTGAACCGCGCAGGGTCTGTGCACTGGAGCAAGGGCAGTACAGGGCGACTCAGCTCTTCGTCCAGTTTGTGCGCGTGCGCGACAGATGCGACGAACACCAGGTCATAGCGCTCGTATTCCGCCGACTCAATTTTGTCCGGGTGACTGATATTCCACATGATATTGAGCTGGTGTGAGCGCGGCTCGTACTCGGACAACCCCCTCATTACGATGACGACATCATCCTGCTCTGCCCGCGGTTCATACCAGTCAGAAAGCACATCCAGGCGCACGCGGTAGCCCAGTTTTTGCAGGGAACGCGCTAGTGCTGAGGCCAGGTGGTAATCGCCCCATTCATTGGCCAGGTCCCAACGAGGAACGGGCAACTTGATCGCAACCCGGGTCTTTTCCGCGAACTTTTCCAGGATGCTGTTGAGTGACCTGGCTCGCCTGTCGTACGTGTGCCTCTCAAGCACTAAGCCGCGTAGGCGGTTGACCAGCGCCTCCCGTTCACCAGGGTTGGACAGGTAATAGTCCACCAACTCGGTTAATTCATCCGCGGAGTCCCAGGTCGGTAATTCGCCATCAAACGTTTCGGCAGCGCCCCGCTGTCCATTACTGAGCACGAGCGCGCCTGATGCCAATGCGTCGAACACGCGACTGTTGACTGATCCCCATGGCCGAGTGACGTGGTTGGCATCATCAATGACGAGCTTGGTGCTTGCATACACGGCAGGAATATCGTCATAAGGCACGGGGCCGAACCAGCTGCCCTGGAACTGCTCATGGTCGTCCCATCCGCTTCCAAACAGTTGGAAGCGCCACGACAGCTCGTTCGGATCGAAGTCTTCAATGTCTCTCCTGGCGTTCCAATAGCTTCCGGTGAAGCAATAGTCGCTCTCGTACTTATCGTGGGAACTGCCTTGCACATCGAATCGCTTGGGGTTAGTTGCGATTTTCATTACTTCTACTGCAACTGGCGTTAACCGCGAAACGTAATTTGCGGACTTTTCGGAAGAACAAAATGCGATGTCGTACAGGTCAAACCAGTCGTGCCTGACCCAGCGATCGAACCAGTTTCGCAACCACGCCATCCTGACCAGGCCAGGTGCCGCGTTCTTGATGTTTCGCAGGTCATAGGCATCGATGAGCACGAGCACACCGTCAAGCCCGCGGCAGTCGTACCAATTAGTCGTTTTACTCAAACGAGGAAGAAAACGGCATTCCCACCCATACTGTTCAGTCAGCGACGAAGCGAGTTCCGACGCGGTGAAATAGTCCCCCGCCGTCGTATTCGGGTCATCGTCTGTGACGACGAGTCCCAGCCTGAATGGTGCGTTGTTTCCAGCGCCAGGGAATAGCTTGAGATAGTTTCTGGTGACGTATCTGTTATACCGCTCTCGGAACAGTTCTATATTTCCCAACCGCCGCTTGGCGACCGCCCTGTTATCATCTTTCTTTTGCGAGGCGCTCTCATCATGAATTGCCGACAGGGACGCATTAAGCACAATTTTCTTATTGAGGTTCCGATGGATGGTCAATGAAAGATCAACATCCTCGTAACCATAGACGTAGCCTTCATTAAATCCACCGACTGCCCAGAAATCCTCAAATCTGCATGCCATCAGCGCGGCAGTTACCGCTGGCACTTCGAAATTTCCTGGCGTATTTCGTTCCTGCGTGACGTTGTACGGACGGGGAAATTTGAATTGCTCGTCATAACGGAAATTGATGCCCCCATGCTGAAGCTGTCTGTCATGAGGGTTTTCTGATGGGTAATAGAGGTTGAGACCAACTGCGCCAATGCCCGAATCATCATCCAACGCTTTCGTAAGTTGCTGGATGACAGGGCGGTCGAAAATAATATCGTTGTTGCAGAACACCATGTGTCGGCCACGCGCGAACACCGTCGCAAGATTGTTCGATCTTGAATAGGTGTCATTGCGGTCAAGCTTGATATAACGCAACGGCAAACGCGACCCGAGCGACTCAACCAGGGCCTCAGTTTCGTCGTCCGAGGCGTGATCGACAATCAACCACTCCGCCAGCTCGCGACGATGGTGTTCAAGGTAGCTGGTGAAGAGGTTTTTCAGATGATGGGCGCCATTCCTGGTAAGCACAATGATGCTGGTCTCTGGAGAGCAGGCGGCCCACTGTGCGTTTGACGCCATCCTCTCGATCTGTTCCGTCGCGCCTCCTTCACAGGCTTTGAGACTTGCGCGAACACGGTGAAACTCTTGTTTGAGCAGGTCAAGGGATGTCTCACCGAACCCGGCTGTCGCAGGTGCCATCAACAGCCTGAGCTGGGGCTCAATTAGCTTCCAGCTCTTACTATCAAGAATGTCACCCAGCAACTGGACCAGTTGCCTGGCGGGGGCCAAAACTTCAGTGATACTGGAAACGGCGACGGACACCATGTCCATGGCAGCCAGGTTCTTGGCTCGGAGCCCCGAGGTTACGCTGGACACCAGTTCCGAACAGGTCTTGTGCGCTTCGCTGAGGCTTGCGAACTCAGCCTCGACATGAACCAGGCGATCCTGCAACTTGATATTGGCTGACTGGAAAGACGATTTTTCAGTGATTGCGCTCTTTAACTCGAACTCCAGGTTTTCAACCACTTTCCGGGCCGAATCAAATTGCTTCCTAAGCGCTTCGGTCTCTTCTCGAGCACGCGGAAGCTCCACTGCCATTTGCTCCAACAGTGTTTTTGATCCGTCAAGCAGCTGATCCAGCGCATGCCGTTGGTCGTTGACACTACTTAACAGTCCACGCATGTTGCGAAGCTCGGCAGCCACCAGGCTATGCTGACCCTCTTTCTGCCTATACAGGTGGGCCAGCACATTCTCCACCAGGACTTCATCCAGGCCGACCTTTATGCTCTTCTCCCCAATGCCCTTCAGCGATTCGAAGCCGACGGGAATTTCATGGCGTTCGAGTGTCAGTTCGGGCCGGGTAATTGCAACATATCGTGATTCGATGGACTGGAATCTTCCCCGCATCTGCTCCCATCGATTGAAGCGGATTTCATGTTCCCGGCGAAGAATTTCTGCCGTTGGCTCGACGATGTACTCCGGAACGTCCGGTAGCGCCCCACCCTGCATTTCGGTAAACCAGGCGGCGAGATGATGCGTTGCGGGCAATCGCTCGCCTTCGAATTGTGACCGGTACAGGCCCTTGTCTGAAAACGCGTTCAGACGCTCTTCGTCAATTTTCAATGATTGCCCTGTCTGGGCTTCCACGAACTGCTGGATTCGCACCAAAGGCTCCACTGGCCGAAGGACGAGATCTTCAAAATTAACCACAATGTGCGGGCGTTTTTTGGCCGCCTTAGTTGCGAGATGAAGGTACCGCTCGGTCAGAAAGTGGGTAAATTCAGGAGCGAAACCGTTTCGAGTTGCCAGGCTGGTCGCGATTTCTTCCGGCATCCGGTTAACGAAAACAGTAACGACACGCTGACCCAGTGCCTGATACCACAAGGGAGCCAGCAGACAGAGCCTGGGATCTTTGACGCCGATCAAATCATGACCTGAATTTGAGTCAATCGACGCGATAAACCTGCTAATCCATTCACTGTAGATACGAGTTGCTTCGTCTTCTGCGGTCAATGTCCGGTCATCAAAACCCGACACTTCCGCCCAGTCACACTGTTTGGAAAACAACAATTCGTCATTGCGATGACGAAGCTTCAGGTGCTCCCTGAAACCCTTTGGATTTTCCTCGTTTGGCGCCATGAAATCTGATGGCTCGCCGAAATAGACGCCTGCGGATTCCAGCAATCCACAAAGCAAAGAGGTTCCAGATCGGTGCATTCCAAGAACCAGCACAACTGGTTTGGAAACCGCTTGACCGTCCAGCGTTTGGCCCGTATCTCTTTCGTTTGTCATGAGTAACCGCTTAGCTCAGGGCTGTGCTCAACGAGGCGTCAGAAACAGGCCCATGTACTTGGCCAACGCGCGCGCTGAAACCAGACCAGGCTCAATCTCGAATACAGCCATACGGTTGTCGACGATTTCTGAGGGTTTTGTAAAGTTTTCAACGACGTGGTACTCGGACCGCTCAGCATAGTCATCAAAAATCAACCGGATCGGTCGGCGAGACCAAACGCATGTTGCCAAAAAGCAGGCCGGACGGAACCGACCATCGACCAGAACCAGGTCGGGAGAAAGGTCATGTTCTTCACAGTAGTCCCATGGTCGAAAGGCGTAATCAGGCCAGGCACGAAAGGCCTTTTCGTCCTCTGGATAACCCCACTTTCCAGTTAATCCGATGTCGACGTGAATTGGTACGACTTTTCCGGGCAAGTCCTGTTCTTTGTACGCACCCATGATCCCCAGGAGCCACTTGGGATCTGACTCAACCGATAGCACTGTTTTTCCAAGGCGCGCGCCAAGAAGTGTACTGCCTCCCGCGCCGTATTCGACGACGACACCCGCTTCTGCGTACGACTGTTCCAAATAGGCCTTGCACGCACTGGTCATCGCAACACTGAACTGATCAAACAATTTCCACCTCCATAAATGTCCATGAACTGGCGCAATGCGGCTGCCTGTTCAACCAAAACTCAATCGTGATTCGTCACGGCCGTTACCCGTTTCTGGGCTTCCCGCATTAATCGCGCACTGCGTTGCTCAGAGAGCATGTAGATTTTTGTGAATCGGCCGGAAACGAAATTTCTGGCTATCGCTGCGGGAGACATGATTCGCTGATAGTAGCGCTCAACTTTGCGCCGCATGTACCAGATCTTCCACCTGGGAGCCCGATAGATTTGCTGCAGTTTTGACTCCAGTTCATCCAGTGATTCGTAAATCACCGCCGTGTGACCATCCTTGAGTCCCGGGTGAAAGAGCTGAGCATAAAATGCGTGGATAACAGGAATGCACCCGACCGACATTGCTTCAGCAACGTTGTGGGAAAAGGGCATGTATACACCTGGGCAAGCAAGGTAGAAATCAAATCTTGCAAGTACGTCCAATAACCCATCGCGAGGAATCTTAAAGTTTGCGCTGTCCAGCACAACGCAATGTCGATCCAGTTGACGTTCCAGACGATCCTGGAACGCATCAAGGCTCGAGAATTGAACGGCTAGTTGCCGATCCAATAAATGCTGGCAAATTTTGTATCTGTTGGGGGTCTTGAATGGCGGAAAATTCTCAATCCGTTGATAGAGTTCAGCGTTCATGGATCCGATCATGAACACAGACTGATTTCTTCTGGTGCCCTTTTGACGAGACACCCTGGAACCAAACTGAAAGACAGCCGGATGAGGCGTTATCGGTACGTAGTAGTCATTCTTTCCAGCCGTGTCAGCCCGATCCAACACAATGTGATCGTAGTATCGTGGGCTCAGCAGGTTCTCAGTGACGTGAAAATGGTCGCCAACAGGGGGATGCGCCAAACTGACGATATCTTCCTTTAGCAGCATTTCCGTGAACCGGTTCGACGCCAATTCATCCTCTGTGGTCTTGTCTGGATTAAAGAAGACTCGGTGACCAGCAAAATCCAGGCACTTGACAAGGTTATACAGGTATCTGGAATAGGCTGCAGGCTTCTTGATGTCGAAATAAACAGGCATCTTCATGACATTGCCCGTGTCAGTGCCCGGAAGCTACATGCCGCAGAAACTCCGTTTGAAATAATTCCATGGCAGCAGGATTGATCTCAATATCCCTCGATCGGGTTGCCTCAATAATCAATAGGTTAGGAACCCCTGATCCTTTGCTGTACTTACCATGTCTTTCAATGTCACACAGTTCAGCGTGGCGGGAACACCCATAGTCCTCAAAACGAATATCCGTATATCCGAGTTGATCAAACAAATACTCCAGAAAATCGTGGTCGTATAGAAACTGGTGTCCCCAGCCGTGAAAAGCGCGGTTAGTCCGCAAGACATGCATGACACGCTCATCACTCGCAAACTCCCGAGCCAGGGGGTAGTGACTGAGCATCACCCATTCCAGGTTGGGCGTGGTCAACCTGATGGTCCCGCCGTCCCGCAGGGAATGCCCCGCATTCCTGAGAAACGCAATTGCATCCTCCAGGGCAAGATGCTCAATAAAGTGTTCACCATAGACAAAGTCAACGTCTTCGAAAGGCCATTCTTTGGTGACATCAAGTACTTGATCGACGCCCTTAAAACTTCGAATGTCGACATTGGTCCAGCCCTCCAATAGGTTATGAGGACCACAGCCAACATGGATTTTTTTCACAAACTCTCTCCTTCATTCGACACGGCCACACGTCCAAACTGCGACTGGGCGTCGCAGTTCGAATTAGCCAACAACGACTTCAATCAAATTCCGCTCAAAACCCACGCCGATCAACCACAATCCGCTTCGTAAAGCCGCTTTTCGAGACTGACCCAGACAGGATTCCTTTCGTAGGCTTCTTTCGTCAATGTTGACTGATTGTCAGGTGGAATTGTTTTCTTTGGCGCCTTGTTTTCATGCACATTAAACAATGCAGTTTTCTGTCCATCTGAAATGGGCAAAAACCGACCGACGACATCTATAAAATCGTTCGCCATGAACTCAACACGAATCCAATGTTTAATCGTCTGATATTCAAATAACTCAAGGCAGTAATCCGCAGGGGTCGGCGGTTTGGTTGGCCACCAAACCAATCCCTGTTCCGTAATTTCATCGGGGTTTTCGAGTCCGCGATGTCGGGCCATGTGTGCATTGTGACTCGCAATCCACTTGTGGAGTCGCCTGAAATTCAGAACCCGGACCTTGCCCTCTAGTGAAGGACTGAAAGCCCTGTGCTTTCGGGGTTCTGATACCGGGTCGATAATAAGCGTGCCGTTATCAATAATTTCGAACATTTTGTGGGTAGAATTTCCACCGGCCTTGCCGAGGTGCGCCCAAACAAACTGATCACCAATAACCATGTTACGTCCGACCAATTGCGAATAGCGCTGGCAGCGCATTGTCTTTATCGGACAACAACGCATCGCTCAGTGGCCAAGCAATATCGACATCTGGGTCATCCCACTTCAACCCAGACTCTCCTCCAGGGTCGTAATAGTCGGTGCACTTGTATTCAATATCCGCTATTGCCGAGATTACTTGAAACCCATGGGCATACCCGGGCGGGATGTAAATCTGGTTTTTCTTCTCCGAGCTGAGATAAACGCCCACCCACTGTCCGAAAGTCTCTGACATCGGATCGATATCTACGGCAACATCAAACACTTCGCCCGAAATACAACGTACCAGTTTGCCCTGCGGCTTGCGTGTCTGGGTGTGGAGACCCCGCAGTACGCCCCGGCTTGACCTGCTGTGGTTGTCCTGGACAAATCGCAAGTTAGGGCCGAGCACGTCCGCGTAGCGGTCTTCCCTGAACGTTTCCAGAAAAAATCCACGCTCATCCTCAAAAACACGTGGCTCGATAACGACGACACCTTTCAGTTTGGTTTCAACAATCTTCAAAGTTCGCGCTCCAACAGGCCTACGAGGTATTCACCGTAACCACTCTTGATCAACGGAGCCGCCAGTTTGCGAACGGTCTCGTCATCAATCCATCCCTTGTTGAGCGCGATCTCCTCCGGACAGGCCACCTTCAGCCCCTGGCGCTTCTCCAATGTCTGGATGAAATGCCCGGCCTCCATGAGCGCGTCAAAGGAGCCGGTGTCCAGCCAGGCCATGCCTCGCCCCATCCGCTCAACACTGAGGTCGCCCTGTTCCAGGTAGCGCTTGTTGACGTCAGTAATCTCGAGCTCACCCCGGGCTGACGGCTTAATGTCCTTGGCGATATCGACGACGTTCTGGTCATAGAAATACAGGCCAGTCACCGCGTAGTGGCTCTTGGGCTTTGCAGGTTTTTCTTCGATCGAGGTAGCGACACCCGCCTCATCGAACGCTACCACGCCGAAGGCTTCCGGATCACTCACCCGGTATGCGAACACCGTCGCACCATCGGCCTGGGCTGAAGCTGCTTCAAGCTGTTCCTGCAGCCCATGCCCGAAAAACAGGTTGTCTCCCAGGATCAACGTACTGTGATCGTTGCCGATAAAGTCCTCGCCAATAATAAACGCCTGTGCCAGCCCATCCGGTGACGGCTGCACGGCATATTCCAGGTTGATGCCCCACTGGCTGCCGTCGCCCAGCATGTTGGAAAACCGCCCAGTGTCGGCGGGCGTCGAGATAATCAGGATGTCCCGTATGCCCGCCATCATCAGCGTAGTCAGCGGGTAGTAGATCATCGGCTTGTCATAGACCGGCAGCAGCTGTTTGCACACGCCCAGCGTGACCGGGTGCAGGCGCGTGCCGGAGCCGCCGGCCAGGATGATGCCCTTACGCTTCATGCCACTTTCTCCCCGGAACCCAGCCGGCCCAGGCGGTAGTCGCCACTCAGTACGCGTGACCACCAGGCCTCGTTGCCCAGGTACCACTCGACGGTCTTTCTCATGCCGGTTTCGAAGGTCTCTTCGGGCTTCCAGTCCAGTTCGCGGTGAATCTTGCTGGCGTCGATGGCGTAGCGCACGTCGTGGCCGGGCCGGTCCTTCACGAAGGTCACCAGGTCGCGATAGGCGGCAACGCCAGCGGGCTTGTCCGGCCGAAGCTCTTCCAGCAGGTCGCACAGCGTGTGCACGACGGCCAGGTTGGCCTTCTCATTCCAGCCGCCGATATTGTAGGTCTCGCCCACGACGCCCTGCTCCAGCACCCGTACCAGAGCGCGCGCGTGATCGTCCACGAACAGCCAGTCACGGATTTGCTGGCCGTCGCCGTAGACCGGCAGCGGCTTGCCGTCCAGCGCGTTCAGGATCATGTGCGGGATCAGCTTTTCCGGGAACTGGCGCGGGCCGTAGTTATTAGAGCAGTTGGTCACCAGCACCGGCAGGCCGAAGGTCCGACCCCAGGCGCGCGCCAGGTGGTCGGAGCCGGCCTTGGTGGCCGAGTATGGCGAGCTGGGCGCGTAGGCGGTGTCCTCGGTGAAAAGGTCGTCGGTGCCTTCCAGGTCACCGTAGACCTCGTCGGTGGACACATGGACGAAGCGGAACCGGGACTGGGCCTCGGTATCGAGGCCGGCAAAGTGCTGGCGCGCGGCTTCGAGCAGGCGGTAGGTGCCGACCAGGTTGGTCTCGATGAAGTCGCCCGGCCCGTCGATGGACCGGTCGACGTGGCTCTCCGCCGCCAGGTGCAACACGGCATCCGGGGCGTGACGCTCCATGATGGCCGTAAGCGCGTCGCGGTCGCAGATGTCGGCATGCTCAAACGCGTACCGATCCGAGTCCGCAACATCCGCCAGCGACTCGGGGTTGCCGGCGTACGTCAGTTTGTCCAGGTTGACGACAGAGTGGGTCGTGTTCTCAATGATGTGGCGCACCACTGCGGAGCCGATAAAGCCGCAGCCGCCCGTAACCAGAATATTCAATGTAGCCCTCGGGTAGAGACGGAGGTGAATCAACGCGTGATTCTACCCCATACCGCCCCGGCGGGTTGCCCTCGACGGCGGATTCGGCAATATTGCCGCCATGCGCCCCGATTACGTTGAAGCCGTCCTCGAAGAAGCCCGACAACTGGATTTCGAGGTCCAGTCACCACGACCCGCAGCAGCCGACCGCCTGGCCCCTGTGTTGATTACCGTCGTACGCGACGAACGATCGGCCATGGAAGGTTTTCTCGCACACTACCGCCAGCGCGGCGTGCGCGAGTTCGTGGTCATCGACAACGGATCTACCGATGGAACACCCGACATGCTGGCCGCGGAGGACGACGTTACGGTCACCCCGGTCGACCGGCCATTTCACTGGACCGCCAAGCAGGCCTGGATCATGCGCGTCATCGAGACCATCGGCTTTCACCGCTGGTACCTGGTGGTCGACGCCGACGAACGGGTTGTATTCAGCGGCGATGACCACTATTCGTTTTCCAGCCTGGCCGCCCACATGGAACTGGAAGGCCAGTGGCGCGTGCGCGGCGTGCTGGTGGACATGTACGGGCCCGGCCCGTTGCTGGAAGCGCCCGAAGGCCCACTCGAGAGCACCCACACGCTGTTCGATGCGGAGGGCTATCACGAGGCCCTGACCGGGCAGATGGTGTCGGTGAAAGGCGGCCCGCGCCGCCGTGCTTTTCGGGCCGACGGTATCGAACTCGACCCGGAACTCAGCAAGTACCCACTGTTCAAACTGGCCGAGGGCGAGTTGATGGCCAATCCGCATCATCACTGGCCGTACGAGGAGAACTTCAAATCGCCATGTTACCTGGGCATCCTGCACTACAAATTTGGTGCGGGGCTCAGGGAGAAAATTGGCAACGCCATCGCAGAGAAAAACTACTGGAACGACAGCGCCGAGTACCGCGCCTACCAGGCCGCGTTCGCTGACGACCCCGCGCTTTCACTCGCCTTCGACGGCTCACGACGATACACATCGCCCGGTGACCTGGTCGACTGCGGCCTGCTCAGATCACCCGAATGGAAAAAACACCGCTGGCCGCGGCGGCTGAAACAGGCCCGCGCACGGCTGGCAGGACTGGTGAAATCATGAATACACCCGCGGGCCGACTGCCCGATTTTCTTTGCATCGGGGCGCAGAAGTCGGCGACGTCCTGGCTGAACGCCAACCTGATGCGCCACCCGGACATCTGGATTCCGCCCATCAAGGAACTCCATTTTTTCGATCACCTGTTTATCCCGCGATTCCGTACCTGGACCCGCCGGCATATTCACAATCACGTGGACAAGGCCATACGCCGGCACCTGAAGAACAACGAATCTCCGGACCTCGACTTCCTGCATTACCTGACCACGCTGGCGACGCAGGACCTGTTCACAGAGCGCTGGTACCGGGGCGCCTTCAGCTGGAAGAAAGGCGACGGCAAGTGCCTGGGTGAAACCACACCCGAGTATTCGACCATCCCGGCCGATGGCATCGCCTATCTGCGACAACTCCTGGGGGAACCCAGGCTGATCTACATCATCCGCGACCCTGCGGACCGGGCGATGTCACAAATGCGAATGAACCTGCTGAAGCGCTTTGGCGACCAGGCCGAGCCTGAAACATCCCGCTGGTCGCTGCGCCGGTGGCGCAAAGAGTTGGACAACGACGAAATCCATCAGCGCGGCCACTACTCGGCCTACGTACAGGAGTGGGACCGACAGTTCGCTCCTGAGCGGATGCTTTACCTTCCCTATGGCCGAATTGGTGAAGAGCCGCTCAAAGTACTGGCCGAGGTGGAGTCATTCCTTGGGTTGCGAGCGCACAATCGCTACCCAAAAGCCAATGAACGGATTCACCGTTTGCGACCGCTGCCCATTCCACCGGCCGCCGAGGAGGCGGCACGAGAGATTTTCGCGCGTGAAAGGGAATTCATTCGGCTCCGTTTTGGAGACGCGTTCGCGAACCTGACGTGAGCAGACTGCCTGATCAGATCCGATCCAGGAATGCCTCTCCGAAACGCGCCCGCAGGTAAGCGTACTGCGGGGCGCAAATCGCCTCGATCCGCTCCATCAATTCCGGCTCGATGGGCTGGCGACCACTGTGGCTGTTGGCCTTTGGCACGCGCGAAAAATCGATCGACTGGTGATCCAGCCCAAACGTGTTTTCCAACAGTTGCACCACGCTGGCCGGGTCGCCCACCAGGTCACGGAACGCGAAAACGCTGTAAGGGATGCCCGTCGCGTCCAGCTGTTCAAGTGCATGCCGGTAGTCACCCCGGGGCGGCTGCGATGATTCAAGCCACTCAATCCGTTGCCGGGCCGTTGCGCTCGCGAGTTCGGGCTTTCGGTTAATCGTCATTGAAAACCCGGACACCATACGCCTGACCGGGTCGCGAATGACGAGCATCGCATGAGCGTTGGGCAACAGGCGCCTGATGTGCTCGAAACCTTCACGCCCCATGGTCATGTAATGCGGTGTGAAATCGCACAGCACCGTGTCCAGGCCGCGCCGCAAGCGCGAACGGATGACTGGGTTCTTCAGAAAAAGGTCGCGATACCAGGCGTCGCTGCCAACACGCGCGGTGTCCCCCAACTGGCGCAGATAGGCCCGCTTGTAAAATGCCAGCCTTCTCGAGTTTTCAAGCGCCAGGTCGACTCTTTCTGTCACCCGCCCAACCAGGTAATCGGACGCCTCTCCCCCTGCCACCTGGGTAAAGAAGTGCACTTCCTTCAACGGTGAAAACTGGAACGCGTCATGCTGCCGGAGCGCCTTGTGCAGCCAGGTCGACGCCGTTTTCTGCGCGCCGATATGGATCAGCGCCGGCGTTTCGATCACCACGTCCTTCGGCATGGCCAATGCTCAGCCAAACATCTCGCGGACGCCATGCAGCGCCTCGACCAGAACATCAAACTCGGCCACGGTGTTGTAAACCGCCAGCGACGCACGCGCTGTGGCCGGCAGGCCGAACCGGGCGATCGCCGGCATGGCGCAATGGTGCCCCGTACGGATAGCAACGCCGTAATGGTCGATGATCGTGCCGATATCGTGGGGATGGACGCCATCGAGCGTGAACGAGATCACGCCGGCCTTCGCCCTGGCGGTACCGACGATGTTCAGCCCCGGCACGCTTTGCAGGCGCTCCGTGCCTGCGGCCAGCAACGCCGCCTCGTAGGCCGCCACGCGGTCCATGCCCAGGCCGTCGAGCCAGTCAACGGCGGCGCCGAAACCGACGGCGCCGGCGATGTTGGGCGTGCCCGCCTCGAACTTGTTGGGCGGCGCGGCGTACTCGGTGCCGTCGAAACTCACCTTGAGGATCATTTCGCCTCCGCCCTGGTACGGCGCCATGGCCTTCAGCGTCGCCATCGGCGCCCACAACGCGCCGACACCCGTGGGGCCGTACATCTTGTGCGCGGAGAAACAGTAGAAGTCGCAGCCCAGCGCCTGCACGTCCACGGCCTGGTGCGGCACCGCCTGTGCGCCGTCCAGCAGCACGGGGATGCCTTTTGCCTTTGCCCGCGCACAGATCTCGGCGACCGGGTTGACGGTGCCCAGCGCGTTGGACACGTGTACCACCGCCAGCAGCTTCACGCGCGGCCCCAGCAACTCGTCCATGGCGTCGAGGTCGAGCTCGCCCGCGTCATTGAACGGGATGACCTTCAGCGTCGCCCCCACCTGCTCGCACAGCATCTGCCAGGGCACGATGTTGGAGTGGTGCTCCATTTCGCTGACGACGATTTCGTCGCCCGGCTGCAGTCGCGGTCGCAGGAAGGCCTGCGCCACCAGGTTGATCGACTCGGTGGTGCCACGGGTAAAGACCAGCTCGTCCCGTGAAGGCGCGTTGATGAACTTCGCGACCCGTGTCCTCGCACTTTCGTACGCGTCGGTGGCTTCCTGGCTGAGCAGGTGCACGCCGCGATGAATGTTGGCGTTCTGCGTTTCGTAGAAACGGCTGACGGCATCGATGACCGCGCGCGGGCGCTGGGCCGAGGCCGCGGTATCGAAATACACCAGCGGCTTGCCATGCACCTGGCGCTCGAGGATCGGGAACTGAGCGCGGATCGACTCGACGTCCAGCGCCGGCGCCGTGCCGGTGGCGGCCAGGTCGCTCATTCCTCGACCCCGGTGTAGCGCGAAAGCTCGGTGGCCAGCAAGTCGCGGGCCGCGGTGTCACCGGCGCGGTCAACGGCGGCCCGGCAAAACGCGCCGATCAGCACCTCGCGCGCCAGCGCTTCGTCCAGGCCACGGCTGCGCAGGTAGAAAAGTGCCGTGTCATCCAACTGGCCGACGGTGGCGCCGTGGCTGGCGACTACTTCATCGGCCTCGATCACGAGTTCCGGCTTGGTGTCGACCTCGGCATCGGCCGACAGCAGCAGGTTGGCATTGGACTGGTGCGCCTCGGTGCCGTCCGCACCGGGCGCGACATGCACCTTGCCGGAAAACACCGCCCGGGCGCGGTCATCGACCACGCCGCGGAAAAACTGCTCGCTGGTGCAACCGGGCGCCGCGTGCTCGACGGCCAGGTGGTAATCCACGTGGGCCTCGCCGCGCGGCAGGTAGGCACCGTTCAATGCGCATTTCGCGCCTTCACCGGCCAGGCGAACGATCAGTTCATGCCGCGCCAACCCGGCGCCGATATCCAGGCCATCGTACTGGTAGCTACTCTGTCCGGCCTGTTCGACGTGGGTACGGGCGACCTGCATAGTGCCCTCCTGCGTCGTCTGGAGCCGTGCGTGGTTGAGCCTGGCACCTGCTGCCAGCCGTGCCTGCATGACGATATTCAGGTCCAGCTGCGCCGAAGCCTCGCCGCCATCCGATTCGACCAGCGACAGGCTCGCGCCCTCACCCAGGTCAATACACAGGCGGCTGTTACGCAGTCGCGCATCCGCGCCACCAACGCCGCGCCACTCCAGGGCCACGCGCCCGGCGTCGACCCCCGACGCCACCCGCAGCACCAGGCCGGCGCCCAACGTCGCGTTATTCAGCGCCACCAGGGCATCGGCCGCGCCATCGGCGGACGGTTCCGCCAGCCATTGGGCCAGCGCGCCGTCATCCGCTTCGATGGCCTGCTCCAGCGAGACCAGCTCGAGGCCATTCGGCAGCACCCCTTCAATACCCGCCAGCGCGCCATCCACCACCACAACACGGACGGCGCCCGCGATCGCTTTTGAACTCGCAGGCAACGACCCGGCCGTTACCGCTGGTGAATCACCAACAGGCCCAATGGGTCGACGGTTCAGCGGCGTGTACTTCCAGGCTTCGACCCGGGATGTGGGCAGGCCACTGACGCTGAAGGCCTGAGCCCCGCGCTCGCGCAACTGTCGCGCCCACTCGGGCCCGTCCGCGACGTTGGTCGCGAATGCCTGGAGCTGGTCGACCAGCGTGCTCATGCGGGCGCCGCCGCCTCGTCGAGGCCACCAATGCCGCCGTCCTCGAGCCACTGGTAGCCCTCTTCTTCCAGCCGCCTGGCCAGGCCCGGGCCGCCGCTGGCGACGATCTGGCCGGCCGACAGCACGTGCACGCGGTCCGGTTCGATGTAGTCCAGCAGGCGCTGGTAGTGCGTGACCAACACGATGGAGCGGTCTGGCGATCGCAGCCGGTTGACGCCCTCGGCGACGGCTTTCAGTGCGTCGATATCAAGCCCGGAATCTGTCTCGTCCAGGATCGCCAGCGTCGGCTCCAGTACGGCCATCTGAAAAATCTCGTTGCGCTTCTTCTCGCCGCCGGAAAAACCTTCGTTGACGGCGCGATGCAGCAGGTCGTCGCTGATGTCCAGCACCTTCAGCTTCTCCCGCACCAGCTTCAAAAAGCCCACCGAATCCAGCTCCGGCTCACCGCGGTACTTGCGCTGGGCGTTCAGTGCCGCACGCAGGAAATAGGTGTTGTTTACGCCGGGAATTTCCACCGGGTACTGGAACGCCAGGAACACGCCTTCGCAGGCCCGCTCCTCCGGCTCAAGCTCGAGCAGGTCCTTGCCCTGGTAGGTCACCGAACCGCCCGTGACCTCGTAACCCTCACGGCCCGCCAGCACGTTCCCCAGCGTGCTTTTGCCCGAGCCATTCGGCCCCATAATGGCATGAACCTCACCCGCCCCAACCTCCAGGTCAAGGCCCTTCAGTATAGATTTGCTCTCAACACTAGCGTGTAAGTTTTTGATACTCAACATAACGTTATACCAACCTTAAGTGCATTCTAGTTTCCGCAAATGACGCGAATGCCGCAAATTAACGCGAATATTTATTAACGAATATATTTTCGCGTAATTTGCGCAATCCGCGTAATCTGCGGTAAAAAGTTCGTGGAACCCACGCCCCAATCCGGCAACTACCCCACCGCCCCTTCCAAGGAAATCTCCAGCAAAGCCTTCGCCTCCACCGCGAATTCCATCGGCAGCTCACGGAACACCTGCTTGCAGAAACCGTCCACGATCATGCTCACGGCATCCTCTTCCGAGATGCCGCGCTGCAGGCAGTAGAACA
Source organism: Marinihelvus fidelis (assembly GCF_008725655.1). Taxonomy (NCBI): domain Bacteria; kingdom Pseudomonadati; phylum Pseudomonadota; class Gammaproteobacteria; order Chromatiales; family Wenzhouxiangellaceae; genus Marinihelvus; species Marinihelvus fidelis. The sequence goes on from NZ_VYXP01000002.1 coordinate 440,148, forward strand.
GCTGGTCCTCGCCGATCCGGGATGTGGTGGCCTCGTGTTCGACCTTGGCCGTCGGGTTCTGCACCTCGATGTACGGGAAGGTGTGCGCGCCGCAGCGCTTGCCGATCAGCATCGAGTCACACTGGGTGAAATTGCGCGCACCCTCGGCCTTCTTGCCCACCTTGACCAGGCCCCGGTAGGCGTTCTGCCCGCGCCCGGCGGAGATGCCTTTCGAAATGATCTTCGAGCGCGTGTTACGCCCCATGTGGATCATCTTGGTGCCGGTGTCGGCCTGCTGGAAGTTATTCGTCAACGCGACCGAATAGAACTCGCCGACGCTGTTGTCGCCGCGCAGCACGCAGCTGGGGTACTTCCAGGTGATGGCGGACCCGGTTTCCACCTGGGTCCACGAGATCCGCGCGTTGTCTTCGCGGCAGTCTCCGCGCTTGGTGACGAAGTTGTAGATACCGCCCTTGCCTTCTTCGTCGCCCGGGTACCAGTTCTGCACCGTCGAGTACTTGATCTCGGCGTCTTTCAGCGCCACCAGCTCCACCACAGCGGCGTGCAGCTGGTTCTCGTCGCGCATGGGCGCCGTGCAGCCTTCCAGGTAACTGACATAGCTACCCTCTTCGGCCACGATCAGCGTACGCTCGAACTGGCCGGTCTCGGCCGCGTTGATGCGGAAATAGGTCGACAGCTCCATCGGGCAGCGCACCCCCTTCGGAATGTAGACAAAACTGCCGTCGGAAAACACCGCGGAGTTCAGCGCCGCGAAGTAGTTGTCGACTCGGGGCACGACGCTGCCCAGGTATTTGCGAACCAGTTCAGGATGGTCCTGTACCGCCTCGGAAAATGAGCAGAAAATCACCCCGGCCTTCTTCAGCTCGTCCTTGAACGTGGTGCCCACGGACACGGAGTCGAACACTGCATCGACGGCCACGCCGGCCAGGCGGGCGCGCTCATGCAGGGGCACACCCAGCTTGTCGTAGGTCTCCAGCAGCTTCGGGTCGACCTCGTCCAGACTCTTGGGCCGGTCCTTGTCGGACTTGGGCTGGGAGAAATAGGAAATGGCCTGGAAGTCGATCGGCTCAATCTCCAGGTGGGCCCACTCCGGCGGGCGCATCTTCAGCCACTTGCGATACGCGCCCAGGCGCCACTCCAGCAACCATTCCGGCTCGTTCTTGCGCGCTGAAATGGCCGCGATAACGGATTCGTCCAGACCGGGCGGCAACGAATCGGCCTCGATGTCGGTGACGAAGCCGTGCTTGTAACGGCCTTCCAGTCTGCGTTCGACTTCTGAATTTGCTGTGCTCATTTCGTTCTCGAAAAATCTCACTCGTTACGGACGGTGGGTTTGGAGCGAGGAGGGAGGAGTAAGGAGGGAGGAGTGAGTCGGAACCCCTTCCAGGAACACACGCTCCTTTCGCCTACCTCTTATCTCCTGCCTCCTACCTAGACCAACGTCGCTATGCGAAGCTTTGGCAACTCACCGATACCCGCCGAACTGTCCGGCGCGCCGGCCATGTCGGCCAGGCTGACCTGCTCCAGTGCCGTGGTCACGGCGCGGCTGATCTTCATCCAGTTCTCGCGTGCGTTGCAGCTGGCCTCGACCGAACACAGCCCCTCGTGGATGCTGCACTCGGTCATGGCAATGGGGCCTTCAATGGCGGCGATGATCTCCGCCACGCTGATCTCCGCTGCCGGCCGCTCGACCCGGTAACCGCCACGCGCACCCCGGAACGAACTCACGGCGCCGCTGCTGGCCAGCAGCTTCAGTATCTTGCTGGCGGTCGGCAGCTCGATGCCCGCGCGGTCGGCCAGCGCCTGTGCGCTGAGCACCTCGTCGCCGGAAGCGGCGAGTTCCACCATCAACAGGATGGCGTAGTCGGCAAGTTTGCTGATTCGCAGCACGTTGGATTCCACGTGGCCGTACAGGGATATATATAGTACCAGATCAGTACGCTTTAAACCTGCGGACACAAAAAAACCCGCGCGACCTGCGCCGCGCGGGTTCCTGGAACCAAGGGGTTCAGGGTGTCGGGAAGCCAGCCCCGCTCAGGTCAAACTTCCACAGTGAATCACCGATACCGTCCGTGACGTTGTCCAGATCGGTGCTCTCCGGGTGCTGCACCGTGATCATGAACTCGGTCGGAACCACCGGGTTGAAGATCAGGCCGGTGGCCTCGGATTGCGCCACGCGCAGCGACAGGAAGTGGTCGACGGACTCGGCCACGCCGTCACCGTCCACGTCGCGGGCAAACCAGACATCACCACCGGTGGACGAACCGTTCGGGGCGTCCTCGATGATGTAGATATTGCCGTGGACGTCCTGGGCCAGGTTATCCGGTGAGTTCATGGCCGCGGTGGTGCCGGCGTAGCCGACGTTTTTCGGCGTTTCGGCATCACCGGCGAAGACGCGGACCATGGCCTTGTCATCGCCCAGTTCCTCGACCGAGTAGACGATGCGCTCGGAGGTCGCGGCGAAGTACAGCACCTCGTTGCCGTTGGCCAGCTTGCCGACCTCGGCGTCTTCCGGGCGCCCGTAAGGCGTGGCACCCAGTTCGTCCGCGGCCGGACGGCCGCCACGGGTATCGTCGGCCGAGTTCGGGTCGTTGGTTGGGCCATTGCGGAACGGGCTGACCTGGGTCAGCGGCTTGCCGCCCGGGTTGGTCATCGGCACCCAGGTCGCCAGGCCCGTACGGGTGGCGGTGGCGTTGCTGCCTTCGTTCCAGTTCAGGTTGGCTTCGCCGGCGTAATCGTCGACGACCAGCACGAAGACCTGGGCCTTCTTGTCGTAGTGGCTGGCGGGCCCGCTCTTGCCCTTGCCACGACCCTCGCCCGGCCAGACCGCCTTGTACACGGCGCCGGAGTTCCACTCGTCAACAAAGTACAGCGCGCTGCCGTCGGCGCTGAAGCGCAGGCCCTCGTGGGCGGTGTTGGGAATGCTGTCCAGTTCGCGGATCTTGATATCTTCGACCGGGGCGAGCGGGTTCAGCACCTCGATGACACGGCCTTCGCCTGCCCATTCCTCGGCCAGCAGCAGCGTGCCCTCGGGCGTGAACGTGGACGGGTCGAATGCCGCGTAGTCGTTGCTCCAGTCGCCTTCCAGGCCGGCCAGGTCACCGGCGAACAGCACCATGGTCGTGTCGGTGACGGTGTCATACCGGGACACGCCGGCGCCCACCAGGGTCTCGTGCGGGATGAACACGTAACGGCCGGTCGGATCGTAGGCGACCATGTCGAACATGGACGCGTTGCGGCCCAGGCCGGGAACGCGCACCACGGACTGACCGGCCGCGGACTCGACCTCGGCCAGGCTGGTCAGCTGAGCCTGGGTCACACCAGCGGGGGCCACCCACGGCTGGCTGGCTTCTTCTGCCGAATTCGGCAGGGTGACGGAAGCGGACTCGGTTAACGGTGTAAACCAGGTATCGGTGCCGGCGAAGGCCGCGGGGGCCAGGGCCAGCGCGACAGCCGCCGCAACGGGCGCTTTAATCGTCTTGAACATCGGTAGCTCCTCTGGAAATTGGGGCCCATTCACGGGCCGTTGGGGAAGCAGGGGGCTGACGGACTGGCAGATGCGACCGCCCCACTGCCTCCCGCCAGTCTAGGAAGCGTTCATGACAGCAGGACGCAGAATCTTTGACGGTTTGCGGACAGTTTCGTGACAAAAAGGGCCGTAGGCTTAAAGCCGACTCTTTGCTGTCACGTGAGATGCCGGCTCAGGGGGAAGCCGAGGTCACCGCGCTGCCGGAGGCGGCGCGGTTACGCCAATCGAGTCGCATGTCCCACTCAAACACCCGCTCGTCGGGCAGCGTGGTCGCGGCCTCGTTGTCGACGTTCTCCAGCACGTTGACCGGCGGCGTGACCGTGGCGTCGCGGCCGAACACGAAATCCTGGTCGGCAACGATCACGCGATAGGCCTTGTTCAGCACCAGCGCGCGCTCGCGCGAGGGCGTGATCAGGCCGTAGACATCGCCGGCGGCGCGCACCGAGGCAATATCCAGTTCGCCGGCCTTGTTAAAGAAACGATCCTGCATCTCCGGGTTACTGCGGAACTCACCGCCGCCGCCGACACGCTCCAGGTAGACCTCGTACTCACCGCGTGTTTCGCCGTGATTGGGCGCGTCCGGCATGCCGGCCAGGTTGATATAGCCCCAGCCCTCGGCGCCGTCGACCTTGCGTGCGAAGCTGAAGACCTTGTCCGTGGTGCTGCCGATGGACGAGTGGCAACCCATGCAGAACAGGTTCTCTTCATAGGTGGCCGCGCGCAGCTGGCCTGACACACCCTCGATAAAGCCCTGCAATACCCAGCCCATCTCGTTGGCCAGGCCGTTCGGGCCCATCGAGATATAGCCCGGCATGTAGCCCTGGTCCTTGGCATAGCCCTCTTCCAGGTAGGCGTTATAGAGCCCGAACTTGGGCATGACGTAGAGCTTGCGCATGTAGCGCACCTCTTTCATTCGCGTCGACGGCGCGATCCGCCCCTCGGCGTCGAAACCGACATAGCGCACGGTGTGCAGGAACTCCGTTTCCAGCGGGTACAGGTGCGTGGCCTTGTACCAGTCGCTCGCCTGCCCCACCCATTGGTCCATGGCGACGATGCGCCGCGCGCGACCCAGCAAGCCATCGCCATCGAGGTCGACGCCGACGACGGATTCGTCGACGGGGCGCACATCAATCTCGTCCAGCGCCTTGATGTTGGCTTCCAGGATGGCGAGATTGGCGCGGTAGACATCCCGTGATGGCGCACCGTCCGCAGTACGGCGGAACGGCTCCGGCAGGCGGATCATCACGTCGTCGGTGGACCCGTTCGTCGGCCAGAAGGTGCTGGGCATCGGCTTGTAGTTGAAGGCGACCCAGTCGCTGCCGTCCAGGGCGAAGCCTTCGTCGTCGAAAGCCGCCGCGCCCCGCTGCAGGTTGTCCAGGTCCGGCACCCAGCCGCGGAATTCCGCCTGGCGCAGTCGCTCCGGCAGGGCCGAGTAGTTGTCCTCGGCGATCCAGTCGAGGATCTCTTCATCCGATATGGCCGCCACGCGTTCACTGCGGTCCTCGAACAGGTTGGCCCAGTGGTTGGTCATGCCCTGCTCGCTGAAGCTGTAGGCGCGCTGCAGGTGGCCATCATTCATGCGGTTCTCGTGGCCTTCGACCTCGGCCTGGTGGCACACGTAACAGGGGTTGAACACGCCCTCGGTGCGGGTGTAACACTGCGGCGGGATCACGGCCTCGCGGTTATAGGTGACCCGCGGCCCGTAACGGTCCGGCGTCCAGGGAATGACACTGTCATCCAGCTTCAGCCGGTCGATGATCTGCTGGTGCAACGCCGCATCTGACGCCGGCTCGGCCAGGGCGACCCGGTCGTCCAGGCGGCTGTTGGCGGCAGTAAAACTGATCATGACGGGCAACATCAGCCCGGTGAAGGCAACCAGGGAACGCATCAGAGACTATCCTCGAACAGGGGTCCCGGCGGCACCCATGACCGACGGGTCCGGACGAGGTTAGCGCCGGCCAATGACCACCCCGTGACGGAGATATGACATCCCAATGACGGTCGCAGCGGTTAGAATGCGCCGATGACCGTATCATCCGCATCACTGGCACAGACCGACCGCCGCGCCGGCCAGGCCCTGGCCTGGGCGGAAGCCCAATTACAGCGTGCGCTGGCCATCGAGCCGCTGGCCGGTGACGCCAGCTTTCGTCGCTATTTCCGACTCCGTGACGACGCATCGTCGTGGGTGGTCATGGATGCGCCGCCGGACCGTGAAAACTGCGCCCCGTTCATCGACGTCGACCGGCGCCTGCGCGACGCCGCCCTGCCCGCGCCGGCGATCATCGCCGCCGACCTGGACGCCGGCTTCCTGCTGCTGGACGACCTGGGCGACACACTGCTGCGGGATGCACTGACCACCAACAACGCCGATGCCTGGTTTCCGCCCCTGCTGGACATGCTCGGAAGTTTCGCCTCGTCGGTCGACGCCTCTGGGCTGCCGGCCTATGACCGCCAGCAGCTGCTTGTGGAACTTGAATTGTTTCCGCACTGGTACCTGGAGCGCCACAAGGCCTGCCGGCTCAGCTGCGAGGACTGGGATATCTGGGAGGCGCTGTGCACCCGGGTCATCAACACGGCGCTGGGGCAGCCGCAGGTGTTTGTCCACCACGACTTCCACTCCTGCAACCTGCTGGTGCAGCCGGACGACACCCTGGCCGTCATCGATTTCCAGGACGCCGTGCGCGGGCCGGTCACCTATGACCTGGCCTCACTGTTGTGGGACCGTTATATCCACTGGCCGAGATCACGCCTGGAGGGCTGGATGGAGGCCGCGCGACAGCGGCTGGCGCCGGATACCGACAGCGCCACCTGGGTCCGCTGGTGCGACTGGATGGGCCTGCAACGCAACCTGAAGATCGTCGGCATCTTCGCCCGGCTGCACCACCGCGACGGCAAGGCCGGCTACCTGCCGCTGATCCCGATGTTCTGGCGCTACCTGGGCGACGTGCTGCCGCGCTACCCCGAGTTCGCCGAATTCGCCGAGCTACTGGAGCGCCTCAAATGCGCGCCATGATCCTGGCGGCGGGCGCCGGTGAGCGCCTGCGGCCCCTGACCAACACGACGCCCAAGCCGCTCATCGATGTGGGCGGCAAACCGCTGATCGAGTGGCACCTGGACAACCTGGCGCGCGCAGGCTTCCGCAACGTGGTCATCAACACCGGCCACCTGGGCGAGCAGATTCCAGCCGCGCTGGGGCATGGCGAGCGCTGGGGCCTTTCGATCACCTATTCAAAGGAGCCGGCCGAGGCGCTGGAAACCGGCGGCGGCATCCACCATGCCCTGCCCCTTTTGGGCGATGGCCCGTTCCTGGTGGTGTCCGGCGACACCTGGACCGATTTTTCCTTTGCCGCGCTGCGGGCGGTGAAGTGCGACTACGCCCACCTGGTGCTGGTCGATAACCCGCCACATCACCCGGACGGCGATTTCGCCCTGGCCGGCGGGCGCGTGAACACCACCGGCGAGCCGCGCCTGACCTTCGGCGGCATCGCCGTCTACCACCCGCGCATGTTCAGCGGCTGCCAGCCCGGTCGCTGGCGCATCACCGGCCTGCTGCGCGACACCATCGACCAGCACCTGGTCACCGGCCAGCGCCACCGCGGCGCCTGGTTCGATTCCGGCTCACCCGAAAGGCTGGAGCGCCTGCGTGCCGAGGTATGCAAGCGTATGCAGACCGCTACGCAATCGGTTGCATAGGCTTATCCGCTTGATTTTTACGGGTCGCACGGCTACAAGATAGGCGCTCACCCGGGCGGGTCATGCCCCCGTCCAGAACAAATAAATTGGCGCGACCAGGTATCGCGCCGGAAATTGGATTCTGGGAGATCTGCCAATGCCTATCAGTGTCGCGGTCTTAAAAGAGACCGCCGGGGGTGAACGTCGTGTCGCGCTGGACCCCGCCAGCGCAAACAAGCTTGCCGCCAGTGGATTCAAGGTCCTGGTGGAAGCGGGAGCGGGAGCCCAGGCGGGCTTCAGCGACGCCCAATATGATCAATGCGAAGTGGTGACTGACCGCGCCGCCGCCCTGGGCCAGGCCGACGCCTGGTTGTGGGTCGCACCGCCTGTCGCCGCCGATGTCGCCGCGGCCAAGGACGGCGCGCTCGGCATGGGGCAGGTGTTCGCGCACCGCGACGAAGCCCTCGTCGATGCCTTCAACGGTCGCAACATGACCGTCATGGCCATGGAACTGGTGCCGCGCATTACCCGCGCGCAGTCCATGGACGTGCTGTCCTCGCAGGCCACCGTGGCCGGCTACGAGGCCGTGCTGCGCGGCGCCACGCTGGCGCCGAAGCTGTTCCCGATGCTGACCACCGCGGCCGGCACGCTGCGCCCCGCCTCGGTGGTGGTCATCGGCGCCGGCGTCGCCGGCCTGCAGGCCATCGCCACCGCCCGTCGCCTGGGCGCGCGCGTGGAGGCCTACGATATCCGCTCCGCTGCGCGTGAGCAGGTCGAGTCACTGGGCGCCAAGATGATCGACACCGGCGTCAATGCCGAGGGTGAAGGCGGCTACGCCCGCGAGCTCACCGACGAGGAAAAACAGCAGCAGGCCGACAAGCTGGCCGAACACCTGGCCAAGGCCGACGTGGTGATCTCCACCGCCGCCCTGCCCGGCCGCCCGGCGCCGAAAATCATCACCACGGCGATGGTCGAGGGCATGGCGCCCGGCGCCGTCATCGTCGACCTGGCCGCCGAGTCCGGCGGCAACTGCGAGCTGACCCAGCCCGGCCAGAGCGTCCTGCACGGCGCAGTCACCGTCGACGGGCCGCTGAACCTGGCCTCCGGCGCCGCGCGCCACGCCAGCGAGATGTACGCCCGCAACCTGCTGAACCTGATGGACCTGTTCCTGGGTGAAGACGGCGGCAACGGCTCGCTGAGCTTCGACTTCGAAGACGAGGTCGTCGACGGCACCGCACTCACCCACGGTGGCCAGCTCGTCCACCAGCGCACGGCCGAGCAGCTCGGCCGCACCACGAACGGCTGACCGGAGGCTCACATGGAAGGCTTTATCGCACTGTATATCTTCATGCTCGCGGCCTTTACCGGCTACGAGATCATTTCCAAGGTCCCGGTCATCCTGCACACGCCGCTGATGTCGGGCTCCAACTTCGTCCACGGCATCGTGCTGGTCGGCGCCATGGTGGCGCTGGGCCACGCCGACACCACCACCGAGCAGGTCATCGGCTTTATCGCCGTGCTGCTGGGCGCCGGCAACGCGGTGGGCGGTTACGTCGTCACCGAGCGCATGCTGGAAATGTTCAAGCCCAGCAACAAGGACAAGAAGGGTGACGCGTCATGAGTGAGTTCCTGGACCCGAAACTGGCCGGCTGGCTGATCGACGCGGCCTACTTCCTGGCCGCCATCCTGTTCATCCTCGGCCTGAAGAAAATGAGCCACCCGACCACCGCCCGCGGCGGTATCGTCTGGGCCGGCATCGGCATGGTCGTGGCCACGGTGATTTCCTACCTGACGCCGGACATGCACAACTACCTGCTGATGACCGCGGCGATCTTCGTCGGTGGTGTACTGGCGTGGTGGACCGGAAAGAAGGTCGCCATGACCGACATGCCGCAGATGATCGCGCTGTACAACGGCATGGGCGGCGGTTCGGCCGCGGCGATTGCGGCCGTGGAGCTGCTGCGCCTGATGACCGGCAAGGGCCTGTCGCACGACATACCGGCCGCGCGTGAACTGGCGGTGATCGGCGCGCTGATCGGCACCATCGCGTTTTCCGGCTCGCTGATCGCTTTTGCCAAGCTGCAGGGCTGGATGCGCAAGGTCTACCGCTTCCCGGGCCAGCAGGTCTTCAACGCGCTGGTATTCGTGGCGATTATCGTGCTGGGCTTCATGCTGGCGCTGACCGATTTCACGGCCTGGCACTTCATCGCGTTCTTCGGCCTGGCGCTGCTGTTCGGCGTGCTGATGACGGTGCCCATCGGTGGCGCCGACATGCCGGTGGTCATTTCGCTGTACAACGCGCTTACCGGCCTGGCGGTCGGCTTCGAGGGCTACGTGCTGGATAACCCGGCAATGATGATCGCCGGCATCGTGGTCGGCTCCGCCGGCACGCTGCTGACGCAGCTGATGGCCAGGGCCATGAACCGGCCGCTGACCAACGTGCTGTTCGCCGGCTTCGGTACCGGTGACAGTGGCGGCGAAGGCGTTGAGGTCACCGGCAGCATGAAGGCCATCGACCCGTCGGATGCGGCCATCACCATGGCCTACGCCGACAAGGTCATCATCGTGCCCGGTTACGGCATGGCCGTGGCCCAGGCGCAGCACAAGATCTGGGAGATGACCCAGTTGCTGGTCGACAAGGGCGTGAAGGTGGTGTTCGCCATCCACCCGGTGGCCGGGCGCATGCCGGGCCACATGAACGTGCTGCTGGCCGAAGCCGGCGTGCCTTACGACATGATCTACGACCTGGAAGACGTCAACAACGAGTTCGGCACCGCCGACGTGGCGCTGGTGATCGGCGCCAACGATGTGGTCAACCCGGCGGCGCGCAAGGACAAGTCCAGCCCAATCTATGGCATGCCCATCCTCGATGCGGATCACGCGAAGAACGTGTTCGTGGTGAAACGTGGCCAGGGGACGGGCTTTTCCGGCATCGAGAACCTGTTGTTCTTCGAGGACAATACACGGATGTGCTATGGGGATGCGCAGGATGTGGCGCAGAAGTTCATTGCTGGGGTGAAGTCGCTTTAGGGCGGGCTTTTTTACCGCAGATTTCGCAAATTGCGCAAATTGGCGGAATTATTTTGATGTATCGCGAAGGCCCTGGCGTAAGTCGGGGCCTTTGCATTGGTGTCGCGAAGGCCCTGGCGTTGGTCGGGGGCTTTGTTGTGGTTGCGTGGCCGGAGGCTGTAGTCGTTGGCCAGCACGGAAGAAAACGGCTAACTTATGTTGCGGCTCACTGGTTTTGGGGGGCCGTCAAAAAAGAGGAGGAGTGCTATGAATTGGTACCTGACCGTACTGAAGAAATACGCGCAGTTCAGTGGCCGCTCACGGCGGTCGGAAATCTGGTGGTTCATCCTGTTCAACATCATCGTGACCATCGTTCTGTCGATCATCGATAACGTGACGGGCACCACCAACGCCAGCGGCTACGGCATCCTGGGCACGATCTACGCCCTGGCGGTACTGCTTCCGAGCATTGCCGTCGGCGTGCGTCGCCTGCACGATACCGGCAAGACCGGTTGGTGGATCCTGATTGGCCTGGTGCCGTTCGTCGGCTGGATCGTCCTGATCGTGTTCTACTGCATCGACAGCGAGCCGGGCACGAACCAGTACGGCCCCAACCCCAAGGGCGTCGGCTGACGATAGCCTGAAGCGCATGTCCCCGGGTCAAACGGCCCGGGGACTTGTGTATGGTGTTGTACTGTGGTATAACACCTAACCATGCACTCACCGGAACCACACACCATGACCCGAACCCGACTGTTCTCCCTGGCCGCGGCCACTGCCCTGGCCGTCTCAGCCTGCTCGAAAGACAGCGCCCCGGCCGGCTCAGATGCCGATAACCCGTTGCTGGCCTACGCGCCGGCTGATACCGAGTACGTCGTCGCCAACCTGGCGCCACCCCCCGAAGAGGTGCTGAACGCCTGGCTGGCACGGGCGGAGCCGCTACTGGACGAGATCCAGCAGATGCTGACCCAGGCCCGCGCTGACCTGTCTTCCGGCCAGGTCGATTCCGACGACGAGGAACTGGTGAACCTGGCTCTGGCCGTGATCGACGAGCTCGATGGCAAGATCAACCGCGAGGGCCTGGAATCCATTGGCCTGTCGATGCGCTCCTACCAGGCCATCTACGCCGACGAGCTGCTGCCGGTCTTCCGCGTCGCCCTGTCCGACCCGGACGCCTTGCGCGCCACGATCGGCCGTGTCGAGGAAAAAGCCGGGATGGTCATTCCCGAATACGTGGTCGATGACCGCGCCTACTGGCATATCGCCAATGAAGAATGGCCGGTCTCCATCGCGCTCGCGATTGTCGAGGATCACCTGGCCGCCAGCGTGCTGCCGGCCAACACGGCGGGCGAGTCCACGCCGCAGCTGCGCCGCCTGCTTGGCCTGGACATGCCGGCTACCAGCTTCGCCGATGGCGACGCGCTGGCCTCGCTGAACGCCGAGAACGGCTACACGGCCTATGGATCGGGCTACCTGGACACGGCCCGTGTCGTCGAGACCATCTACACCACCGGCACGGCGCCCAACAATCTGCTGGGCTACGCCATGGGCACCCCGGTGGAGAGCACCGACCCGGCCTGCCGTGCCGATGCCGACCGCATCAGCACCGCGATGCCGCGCATGATCACCGGCGTGACCGAACTGACGGCGGACAGCTCATCGAACGAGTCACGCATCGAGCTGGCGCCGGATATCGCCGCCGGGCTCGCCGCCCTGGTCGCCGATGTGCCGCCGGCCGCGGACGATGACAGCCTGTTCGCCAGCCTGTCCCTGAACGTCAACGTGGGCCGCCTGCGGGCCTGGGCGCTGGAGCGTCTGGAAGCCTACCGTGCCAACCCCTTCGGCTGCCCCGCGCTGCAGGACCTGAACCTGTCCGTCGACCAGCTGTACACGCAGCTCAACCAACCGGTCATGCCGTTCATCGGCAACCTGAAAGGCCTGCGCCTGCAGTTGGCGGACCTGGGCGACCTGTCCGGACTGTCCACGGGCGACTTCGACCTGGCGAACCTGGCCGGCCTGGCGTCACTGGAGGTCGAGAGCCCGCAGATGCTGGTGGGCATGGCGAAGATGATGATCCCCGGCTTCGACCAGCTGGACCTGGAACCGGGCGGCGACCCGGTGGAACTGCCGCAGGAGCTGATGACGGTGGTTACGCCGGAGTTCGCGGCGCATGCCGTGATGAGCCGCGACGCCATCGGCCTGTCCTTCGGCAAGGACCAGTCCGGCCAGCTGGTGGACTTCCTGGAAGAAGACAACGACCCTGACGGCGTCGTCTTCTCGGCGGAGTACGACACCGCCTCGCTGATGGAGCTGCAGAACAGCAGCCTGGAGGCCTACGCCGCCGAGACCGGCAACGACACGTCAGCGGAGCTGATGCGCGCCTACGAGGCCATGATGGGGCGCACCCGTGTCGAGGTCATCTACGATGACCGCGGCATCAGGTTCCGTCAGCACCAGACCTTCCGCTGAGCACCTGGCGGGCCAGCGGCACCGTGATCCGGCGTTTGTCGGTAAACGCGGCCTGCCGCAGCCGGTCCGCCGCATCCAGCAGCCGGGAGAGATCCCGGCTGCCGCGGCGCAAAAGATAATCCACGACATCATCCGGCAGGTCCGCGCCCTGGGCGCGGGCGTGCCGGATCATCACTTCGGCCTTGTCGGCATCGTCCAGCGGCAACAGCTCGGCCCGCAGGCCCCAGCCCAGCCTGGAGACCAGGTCGGGCAGGCGGATGGGCAGAGCGCCCAGGTTTTCGCGGGCAGACACGACCAGGCGGCCGTGATCGGCGCGAACCCGGTTGATCAGGTGAAACAGCGCCTCTTCCCAGTCGTCATCGCCGGCCACCCGGTCCAGGTCGTCGACACAGACCAGGTCGATCCCCTCAAGGCCGTCCAGCGCCCCTGCCCCGCCCTCCGGCACGCGTTTCAGGCCCAGGTAGAACGCCGTCATGCCGGCCTCGCGGGCCGCCAGGCAGGCGCCGTTCAGAAGGAAGGTCTTGCCGCTGGATTCGGGGCCGCGCAGGAACAGGTTGGAGTCGGGCTCGGCCACCACGGCACGCACCGCGTCCACGGCGGCGCGGTTGGGGCCGATAACGAAATCATCCAGCCGCCCCTCGCGTTTCGGCTCCAGGGGCAGGGGCATCTGCGGGGAGAACAGCATTTACGTGCCCGTATCCCGGTACCAGGCGCTATGCTGGTAAAGGTCGTGCACGTGACGGACGATGACATTGCCGGCCGCCGCCACCGGCAAAGCCAGAAGGATGCCCAGGAAGCCGAACAGCTGCCCGCCGGCCAGGACGGCGAAGATCACCGCCACCGGGTGCAGGCCGATGCGGTCACCCACCAGGAACGGCGTCAGCACCATGCCCTCCAGCGACTGGCCGACGGCGAACACGCCCAGGACCAGCACCACGTGCAGGATGTCGCCAAACTGGAACAGGGCGATGCCCACGGCCAGCGCCATGCCGACGAATGAGCCCAGGTAGGGCACGATACTGAGCAGGCCGGCGACCATGCCAATCAGGAAGCCCATCTGCAGGCCGATGGCCCAGAGGCCGATGGAATAGATCACGCCCAGGCCCAGCATGACCAGCATCTGGCCGCGGATAAACGCGCCCAGCACCTCGTCGATCTCGCGCGCCAGCGTGTTGATCGTGTTCACCCGGCTGCGCGGCAGCAGGCTCTGGATACCCGCGATCAGTCGGTCCCAGTCACGCATCAGGTAGAAGGCCACGACCGGGATCAGGACCAGGTTGGTGACCAGCCCCATGACCGCCTGGCCGCCCTTGCCCAGCGTGCCCATCACGCCGACGGCGGCGCCGCTGATTTCCTTCCAGTAGTCCTTGAGCAACTGCGCCATGTCGCCGGTATCGGGCAGCGTGCCCTCCAGGCCCAGCTGCGTGCTGACCCACGGGATCGCCGTGTGCGTGATCCAGTCGAGGTATTCCGGCATCTGCTCGACCAGTTCCCGCGCCTGGCGTACCAGCGCCGGGATAATCACCAGCAGGGCCACGGTGAACAGCGCCACCAGGCCGGCGAAGACGATGACAACCGCCAGGGTGCGGCCCAGGGTCCAGCGCCGGATCGTGACCGTCTCAAGGCGGTCGACCAGCGGATCGGACAGGTAGGCGATGCCGGCCGCGGCCGCGAACGGCGTGATGACCGGCGCCAGCCGCCACAGCAGCCAGCCGCCCAGGACCAGCAGCGCCAATATGAACCAGCCGCGGGAACTGTTCATGAGCCGGGCGCCTTGTCTTCGCCCGCTTCGTCCGCGGGTGGGGCGTCAATGGACCCCGGCTCGAGCGGCACGGCAGGCTCACGCTCCGGCCGCCGCAAACGGTACTGGTCGGGTTGATCACCCGCCTCAAGCACCCCGTCGCTGCGGATCGCCTGCGCCAGGTAGCTGGCATCGGCATTCAGCGCCACGTCCAGGCGGACGCCGTCCGGCCCCGCGCCCATCACCCGCAGGTCGTCGACCAGGCCAAGGTCCTGGAGGTAGGACAGGACTTTTGCGTAATCGTCGGCACTTTCCAGCCCGGTCACCCTCATGCTGGTGCGAGTGGCCACCAACCCGGCGGGGCCGATGGAATGCGCGGCGGCCACGTGATCGACCAGCTGGTGCGTGCCATCGACCAGCGCCTGTACCAGGTCGGTGGAGCGGGTCCGCCAGGCGGCCACGTTGTCGCCGTCTTCCCAGTTAAAACGCACGTTCCATTCCGTGCCTTCGCGCCGCGCCGCGATGATGACCACACCGTCGGTGGCCGCGCCCGAGGCCAGCAACTGGTCGGCATAGCCGCCCCAGAGCAGCTGCAGGTCCAGCGACTGGCGCAGTTCCTCGTCGAGTTCCGGCCACGCCAGCGGCAGGCCGCGCAGCTCGGCAATCCGCGCCATCGCGGCCCAGGCATCTTCGTATTCCACCGGCTGCAACTCGCGGCCGCCGTTGTCCTCGACCACCACCCAGGCCACTACCGGCTCACGCTGCGGTCGCCAGCGCGGCAGCTGCATCTCGCGCACCAGCCGGTCGACGGCCGCCGGCACGAAGCTGGCCACCAGCATCAGCCGGTCCTCGGTCAGGCCACCGGGACGCAGGATCTGGTCTTCGCGGTACTGGAAGGCCACCAGCAGGGCATCGGGATCGGCCAGGGCCGATTCCAGTGCGGGCTCAAGGGGAATGTCCCAGCGCCCGCTTTGCTTCTGCAGCACGTTGATCAGCGCGTCCGGCGTGGCGGTGCGACGCTCGGCATCACCCTGCGCCGGCACCTCGGCGGCGCCGGAGTAAAGATCGACCGCCGTTGCCATTGAGCTGAACACGATGGCGAACGCCAGAACGGACAAATGGAGAATTCTCATGCGGCTGGTGCCCCGGGGGAATGGCAGAGTGGTCTTCCGGAATCGGCAAATACGATACCATATGCGGCCATTTCCACGAACCGCACGGAGCCGGCCCATGGGCGACGCCACCAACCCCGACCAACCGCTCAGCTATCGCGACGCGGGTGTCGACATCGACGCCGGCAACGCGCTGGTTGAACGCATCAAGCCCGCGGTGAAAACCACGTTCCGCAAGGGCGTCGAGACTGGCATCGGCGGCTTCGGCGGCCTGTTCAGCGTCGACCGTGACAAGTACCGCGACCCAGTGCTGGTGTCCGGCACCGATGGCGTCGGCACCAAGCTGATGCTGGCGCGACTGCTGGACCGGCATGACACCATCGGCATCGACCTGGTCGCCATGTGCGTCAATGACATCCTGGCCTGCGGCGCGGAGCCGCTGTTCTTCCTCGATTATTTCGCCACCGGCAAGCTCGAACTGGACCAGGCGCAACAGGTGATCGAGGGCATTGCCGAGGGCTGCCGCCAGTCCAACTGCGCCCTGCTCGGCGGCGAGACGGCCGAGATGCCCGGCATGTACGGCGCCGGCGACTACGACCTGGCCGGATTCGCCGTCGGCGTGGTCGAACGTGACCGCATCATTGACGGCCGTCGCGTGGCCGCCGGCCATCGCCTGCTCGCCCTGCCCAGCTCCGGGCCGCATTCGAACGGTTACTCGCTGATCCGCAAGGTGCTGGAGCGCTCCGGCGCCGACCCGTCCATGGCGCTGGGCGATCACAGCCTGGGTGAGGCCCTGCTGGCGCCCACCCGCATCTACGCGCGCACCGTGCTGGCCCTGCTGGAAGACCACGCCATCGACGGCCTGGCGCATATCACCGGCGGCGGCATCACCGAGAACATCACCCGCGTGCTGGGTGACAGCCTGGGTATCGAGGTCGACACCGCGGCCTGGCCGCGTCCGGACGTGTTCGACTGGCTACAGCGCGAAGGCGGCATCGAGGCGACGGAAATGCTGCGCACCTTCAACTGCGGCATCGGCATGGTGCTGCTGGTGGATGGTGCCGAGGCCGATACCGTCAGCGCCGCCCTGCAGGACATGGGCGAGGACGTGTTCGACATCGGCCGCGTGGTCACCGTGGCCGACGATGGCGAGCGGGTCCGCTACCTGTGAGCTCACCGCTGCGCGTCGCCGTCCTGATTTCCGGGACCGGCTCCAACCTGAAGTCCCTGCTCGACGCCCGTGACGCCGGCCGCCTGGATCTCGATTTCGTCCGCGTGATCTCCAACAGGGCGAACGCGCCGGGGCTGGCGCACGCACGCGCCGCCAACATCCCGTGGTCGGTGATCGACAAGGCCAGTGCCGGTGACGTGGGCCAGGACCGCGTGGTGGGCGACACCCTGGCCGCGGACGCGCCGGACCTGGTGCTGCTGTCGGGCTACATGCGCATCCTGGGCGCAGAACTCGTAGACCGGTTCGAAGGCCGCATGATCAACCAGCACCCGTCGCTGCTGCCGAAGTACAAGGGTTTACACACGTACCAGCGCGCCCTCGACGCCGGTGACAGTGAACATGGCGCCAGCGTGCATTTCGTTACTTCCGAACTGGACGGCGGCCCGGTCATCGCCCAGGTCCGCATCGGTGTGCAGGCGGACGACGACGCCACGTCGCTGGCGGCGCGCTTGCGGCCCCTTGAGCACCGCCTGCTGGAAGAGGTCATGGCCCTGTTCACGCAACGGCGGGTGACCATGGACGGCGAAGGTGTCCGCGTCGACGACCGGAACATCGATCAGCCGCTGCAATGGACGCCGGAAGGATGGCAGGCTTGATCCCCCATCGCCTCGCCCAGTTTATCGCCGGCGCCCTGCTGGCGGTCACCGCCGTTCATTTGGCGGCTGACGGCCGCCCGGCGGACTTCGAGGCCACGTTCGAACTGGTTCGCAACGACAAGCTGGCCGGCGAGTCCACCGCGACCTTCAACGGCGCAGGCGCGCATTGGTCATTGTCATCGAAGAGCGAGGGCACGCGTGGGCTGGCCCGGTTCCTGGGCCTGGAAGAGCACACCGTCAGCGAAGGCACCTGGCTGGACGGCGCGCCACGCCCCGATCGCTATGACCAGTCCGTCAAGGTGGCGGTCAAGACCGTCGAAACCCGCGCCCGGTTCGACTGGGACGCCGGCACGGTCGTGTCGACCCACAAGGACGGCGAGGACACGCTGCCGTTAACGGCCGGCACGCTGGACCCGGGCACCATCGCCCTCAGAATCCGTACCGGCCTGATCGCCGGTGAGCGTGAGTGGACCCTGGACGTGGTCGACGAGGACAAAATCGAGTCGCAGCGCTTCGTGGCCCACGCGCCGGAGCGCCTGGATACCGCGCTGGGCTGTATCGAGACCGTTCGCGTGGACCGCGACCGCGGGCCGGAAAGCACCCGCTATACCCGCACCTGGTACGCCACGGCACACGGCTTCGCGCCGGTGCGCGCGACCCACGGCAAAAAGGATGGCGATCACATCGAAACGCGGATCACCCAATTGAAGGTGGCGGGCCAGTCAGTGGCCGCCGGGGCGGCATGCTGACCGTGCGGACTTCAGTCGCCCGCTTCCCCCGGGGCCAGGCAACGCAGCCCGAGGGCGTGGATCTCGCGACCCATTTTCTCGCCCAGCGTGGCGTAGACCATGCGGTGACGCGCCAGGGTGGGTTTTCCCGCAAAGTCGGGGCTGGTCACGACCGCGTCGAAATGCGTGCCGTCATCGCCGCGGACGTCCACGTCGGCGCCCGGCAGGCCCGCGCGGATCATTTGCTCAATCGTCTTGCTGTCCATAGACTAGCGCTCAAAATGGAGCGCGCCATCATAATGGAATCCTGCGGCAACGGACACACCCGCGTCACCCCGCTCGACCCGGTCTGGACCATGCCATGCTGACCTTCATCATCCAGTTGATCGGCGGCTTCCTGCTGCTGGTGTGGGCTGCGGACCGGCTGGTCGCCGGCGCCTCGGCCACGGCCAGGAACCTGGGCGTTTCGCCGCTGATCATCGGCCTGGTCATCGTTGGCTTTGGCACCTCCGCACCGGAACTCGTGGTCTCCGGCGTGGCCTCGGTGCGCAACAACGCCGGCCTGGCGGTGGGTAACGCCATCGGCTCGAACATCGCCAACATGGGCCTGATCCTGGGGCTGACCGCCATCGTTTACCCCTTGCGGCTGGAGTCCAGCACGCTGAAGCGCGAATACCCGCTGCTGCTGCTGATCATGCTCACCTGCCTGTTCATGGCGCTGAACCTGGAGTACACCCGGCTGGAAGGCGTGATGCTGCTGGGCGGCCTGTTCGCGATGGTCGCCTGGCTCGTTCGGCTGGGCACCAGGCGGCCGGCCACGGACCCGTACGCGCAGGAACTGGAGAAGGAGATCCCCACCGACATCCCCACGCGCGTGGCGGTGTTCTGGCTGTTGATCAGCCTGGTCGCCCTGCCCGCCGCGTCGCATTTCCTGGTCGAGGGTGCGATCGGCATTGCGCGGATCTGGGGTGTGTCGGATATCGTCATCGGCCTGACCGTGGTCGCCTTCGGCACCAGCCTGCCGGAACTGGCCACGGCGCTGACCAGCGCGGTCCGGCGTGAAGATGACCTGGCGGTCGGCAACATCATCGGCTCGAACATGTTCAACCTGCTGGGCGTGCTCGGCATCGCGGCCACCATCCGGCCCATCGCGGTGGAACCGGTGTTCATCACCCGCGACTTCCCGGTCATGCTGCTGCTGACCGGCCTGATGTTCCTGATGGCCTCCGACTTCAGGGGCCCGGGGCGTATTGGCCGTGGCGCGGGCGTGGTCCTGCTGGTCATCTTCGTCAGCTACCAGGTCATGGTCATCGCCGGCGCCGTGGGGGCCGACCCCGCGGCCTGAACCGGCCGCGTACCCGGAGTACACTACGGCTGATGAACAGCGACGCCATCAAGACCCTGGCGCGGGCCGTGATTGAAACCGAGGCCCGCGCGGTCAGCGCGCTCGTCGACCATGTCGATGACGATTTCGCGCGCGCCTGTGAAATCATTCTCGGCTGCACCGGCCGGGTCGTGGTCCTGGGCGTGGGCAAGTCCGGGCATATCGGCAACAAGATCGCGGCCACGCTGGCCAGCACCGGCACACCGTCGTTTTTCGTCCACGCGGCCGAGGCCAGCCACGGCGACCTGGGCATGATCACTGGCAACGATGTGCTGCTGATCCTGTCCAACTCCGGCGAAACCGACGAGGTCAAACAGCTGCTGCCGGGCCTGCGTCGCCTGGGCGTCGGCATTATCGCGCTGACCGGCAACCCGGCCTCGTTCCTGGGCACGCATGCGGACATCAACATCAACGTGTCGGTGGCCGAAGAGGCCTGCCCACTGGGCCTGGCGCCCACCTCCAGCACCACGGCCGCGCTGGTCATGGGCGACGCGCTGGCGGTGTCACTGCTGGAATCACGCGGCTTTACCCGCGAGGATTTCGCCCGCTCGCATCCGGCAGGCCAACTCGGCCGCCGGCTGATCATTCGTATCTCCGACCTGATGCACAGCGGCGACGCCATGCCGGTCACCCGCCCCGGCGCGACCGTGACCGAGGCCATCGTCGAGATGACCGGCAAGCGCCTGGGCATGACCGCCGTGGTCGATAACGATGACCGGGTACAGGGCGTGTTCACCGATGGCGACCTGCGCCGGGCGCTGGAAAAAGGCATCGACCCGCGCACGGCGCTGATCGACGAAGTCATGACCCGCAACGGCAAGTCGATCGGCCCGGATGCACTGGCCGTGGACGCCGTCCAGATCATGCAGGATCACAAGATCCAGGGCCTGCTCGTCATCGATGATGACGGCCGGTTGGCGGGAATCCTGAACTTCCATGACCTGCTGCAGGCCGGGGTGGTCTGAGTGCCCAATTATGACCCGCAACTGCTGGCGCGCGCGGCCCGGGTCCGGCTGCTGGCACTGGATGTCGACGGTGTCCTCACCGATGGCCGCCTGTACTTTGACAACGCCGGCAACGAAATGAAGGCCTTCCACACCGGTGACGGCCTGGGCCTGAAAACCCTGCAGGCCACCGGCGTAACGCTGGCGCTGATCACCGGGCGTTCGTCGGACATCGTCACCCGGCGCGCGGCGGCGCTGGGCATCCGCCATGTTTACCAGGGCAGCGACAATAAGCTCGACGCCTGGCGCGATCTGCAGGCCGCCACCGGCATCGCCGACGATGACTGTGCCTATGCCGGCGACGACTGGATCGACCTGCCCATCCTCTCGCGGGTGGGCCTGGCCATCAGCGTTCCCAACGGCGACGAAGCGGTCCGCAAGCGCGCCCACTGGGTGACGCCAAGGGCCGGCGGCGAAGGCGCCGCACGTGATATCTGCAACCTGTTGCTGGCCGCGCAAGGCCATCTCGACCCCGCCATCGCCCGGTACCTGCCATCATGATGTCACCGCGCACCCGCCGGGGCATCATCCTGCTGGGCGGCCTCTGTCTGCTCAGTTTCTGGGCGTCGCGCCAGGACACGGACGGCGAAGGCGGACCGATCAAGGGCCTGGACACGCGCCTGGACTACGCCCTCGGCAACTTCAGGATGCTGGCCTACGATGAGCAGGGCACGCCGGTGGTGACGCTGTGGGCGCCGCGGCTGGCCAACGACGCGGCCACCGGCATCGGCGAACTCGACTCGCCCCGCGCCGAACTGCACCACGAGGGCTTCCGCTGGAACATTGACGCGCAACACGCGACGATATCCAGCGACCGTGAGATCATCCAGTTTTCCGGTAACGTACGCATGGTCAGGGAATCCGGCGAACCATCCGACCACCTGGAAATCGAATCCAGTGAAGTGATGCTGGAAGTGACACCCCGGCTGGCGTCATCGGACCAGTGGGTCGATGTCGCCGACCCGGCAGGAAAGATGCGGGCACTGGGCTTCAGTGTCGACATGCTGACCAACCATTACCATCTTGAGAGCGGAATTACAGGAACGTATGAGATCCAGGCGAATTGATCGATGGGCCGCGGCCACCCTGCTGCTGGCCACCCTGAATGCCGCCGCGCTGCAGACCGACCGGCAGCAGCCGCTCGACGTCAAGGCGGACTCCGGCGACGGCACGTTTGGTGACGGTGTCACCGTGCTCAGTGGCAATGTCGAGGTCAACCAGGGCACCCTGCACATCACCGCTGACCGCGCGTCGGTGGAGAAACTCGACGGCAAGGTTCGCCTGGTCACGCTGCAGGGCCAGCCGGCCGTGCTTGAACAGGAAATCGAGGAACAGGGCCTGGTGCGCGCCGAGGCCCGGACCATCACCTACCAGGTGGGTGACGGCCTGGTGAACCTGAATGGCGAGGCCGACGTGACTCACCCGCAATACCACATTACCGGCGACGCACTGACCTACGACCTGAACAAGCAGCACTTCCAGGGCGTGGGCGGCGATACCGGCGATGGTCGCATCCGCATTCGCATGGACCCGGAAGTGGCCGACGAGGCCGCGGCCTCACCGGCGACCCCGGACGACGGGAACGACGGCCACTGACGTGCTGGTTACCGAGAGCCTGCACAAGTCGTACCGCAAGCGCGAAGTCGTCCGCGGCGTCAGCATGCGCGTCGAACCGGGCAAGGTGGTCGGGCTGCTGGGCCCCAACGGCGCCGGCAAGACCACCTGCTTCTACATGATTGTCGGCCTGATCCCGGCCAGTCACGGCAGCATCAAGGTCGACGACATCGATATCACGCACGAGCCGGTCAACGTCCGTGCACACCTGGGCGTTGGCTACCTGCCGCAGGAAGCCTCGATCTTCCGCAAGATGTCGGTGCGCGACAACGTGCTGTCGATCCTGGAGATGCGCCCCGACCTGGACGCCGAGGCCCGCGAGGACCAGTTGCAGTCGCTGCTGGAAGAACTGGGCGTGGCGCACCTGTCCGAGCAATCCGGCATCAGCCTGTCGGGCGGCGAGCGGCGGCGGGTGGAAATCGCCCGGGCACTGGCCACGCGGCCGCGCTTTATCCTGCTGGACGAGCCGTTCGCCGGCGTCGACCCCATTTCCGTGGGCGAGATCCAGAACATCGTCGAGCACCTGACCGACCGCGGCATCGGCGTGCTGATCACCGACCACAACGTCCGTGAGACCCTGGGCATCTGCGACCATGCCTACATTCTCAACGAGGGCCGGATCCTGGCCGAGGGCGCGCCGGACGTGGTGCTGGACAACGAAGACGTGCGCAACGTCTACCTGGGCCAGGCCTTCCGGCTGTAGGCGGGGTACGAAGCGTCATGGTCGATCATTCACTGCAATTACGCCTGAGCCAGAAGCTGGCGCTGGCGCCGCAGTTGCAACAGGCCATCCGCCTGCTGCAACTCACCCGTATCGAGCTGCGCGAACACCTGCAGGCCACCGTCGAGGCCAACCCGCTGCTGGACTTCGACGAGCCGGGTGGCGAGGCCGCGGCCGACAGCGCGGACGACTGGGACACGCCCTCCCAGGGTGAAGACAGCAGCGCCGCGGCCGATGACCCCTACGGCGACTACGACGACCAGTGGGGCGAAGACATGGGCGGCGGCGAACAGTGGGCCGAGGCCGGCTTCAGCGTCGAGCGCGAGAACCAGATCGCCGACGAGTCCGGCGATTCGCTGCGCGACCACCTGATGTTCCAGGTCGAGCTGGGCCAGTTCAATGACCGCGACGCCGCCATCGCCACCGCGATCATCTTCGCGCTCGATGAAGACGGCTACCTGCTCGACAGCATCGACGATATCCGCGACTCCCTGCTGCCCGACCTGGAAACCGACGAGGCCGAGATCCGCGCGGTCATGCGCCGCGTCCAGCGCATGGAGCCCGTCGGCGTGGCCACCAATGGCCCGGCCGAATGCATCCGCGTGCAGCTGGCCGTGCTGCCGGCCTCGACGCCCGGCCGCGACCTGGCCCAGCGCGTGGCGCGGGACTACATCGACCTGGTGGCCGACGCCGAGCTCGAACGCCTGAAGCGCGAAACCGGTGCCGGTGACGACGACCTCGAAACCGCGCTGGACCTGATCCGTTCGCTGGAGCCCCGCCCCGGCGCGCGCTACGACAACCGCCAGCAGGAATACCTGGTGCCGGATGTCTACACCCGCCAGGTCGAGGGCCGCTGGGTCACCTACCTGAGCCCGGACAACGACCCGCGCCTGAAGCTCAACACCTACTACGTCCAGCTGCTGCGCCAGTCCGGCGGCGAGGACCGCAAGTACCTGCAGGGCCGCCTGCAGGAAGCACGCTGGCTGCTGTCCAGCCTGGAGCTGCGCAACCGCACGCTGATGAACGTGTCGCAGGCCATCGTCGACCACCAGTCCGGCTTCATGGACGACGGCGATATCGCGATGAAGCCGCTAATCCTGAAAGACATTGCCGAGCAGGTTGGCGTGCACGAATCCACGGTGTCGCGCGCCACCACCCGCAAGTACATTTTCACGCCACGCGGCCTGTTCGAGCTGAAGTACTTCTTCTCCAGCCACGTGCGCACGCTCGACGGCGGTGACATCAGCGCCATCGCGGTCAAGGCCCATATCCAGTCACTGGTCGAGGCAGAGCCCGCCAGCAAACCGCTCAGTGACCAGGAACTGTCCCGTTTATTGCGCGAAGCCGGCATCCGCGCGGCCCGCAGGACCGTGGCCAAGTACCGGGAATCCCTGGGTATCGGCTCAAGCAGCGAGCGGCGCCGTGCCTACCGTCGACTGGCCGCGCGCGCGGTGGACTAGGAAAGCGGCGTCGCCGGGTATAGAATCTGCTCATGACAGTTTCTTTGCGAAGCCGCCCGCCGCGAACCCTGTGCGGACTCTACGGACGGTTCGAACTCCAGAGTTGACCCTGAAGCTGGCCCCAGCGGGCCGGTCCCTTTCCATCTCGAAACCAGGAGAAGGAAAATGCAATTGACGATTACCGGACACCACGTCGAAGTCACCCCCGCCTTGCGCGCCTATGTCACCGAGAAAATGCAGCGCCTGTCGCGGCATTTCGACAAGGTCGTGACCGTTGATGTGATCCTGAACGTTGAGAAACACACGCAGCTGGCGGAAGCCACCGTCAACGCGGGCGGACGTACGCTGTTCGCCAATGACAACGCAGACGACATGTATGCCGCGATCGACGGCCTGGCCGACAAGATCGACCGCCAGGTGCGGCGCCTGAAAGATCGCCTGCGCGACCACCACCACGAAAAGCCTGATTACCAGGCGGCCGAGAACATCTGACCCGCGCCTGAAAAGACCGGTTACCGAGAATCAAACCCCATGCTTGTCGACGACCTGATCAGCCCGGACAGCGTACTTCCCGCCGTCCGCACCAGTAGCAAGAAACGCCTGCTGGAAGTCATCAGCAACGCGCTGGCCAACGAAGACGAAGGCCTGAGTTCGCGGGAAATCTTTGAAAGCCTGTGTGCCCGGGAACGCCTGGGCAGCACCGGGCTGGGCAATGGCGTCGCCATCCCGCACGGCCGCGTCAGCGGTTCGTCCAGGGTCCAGGCGGTGTTTATCCGCCTGGCGCGGCCACTGGCCTTCGATGCCGTCGATGGCAAACCCGTCGACCTGCTGTTCGCGCTGGCGGTGCCGGAACACTGCACCAGTGACCACCTGAAGCTGCTGGCCGAGATCGCCGAGAAATTCAGCGACCAGGAACTGCTGGAACGCCTGCGTAACACCGAAGACGCCACCGAGCTCGCGCAGCTCCTGTCACGAACCCGGCACTGACCGCGGAACGGTGACCCGCACGCTCACAGCCCAGGACCTGTTCGACAAGCTCAGGCAGCGGCTGGACCTGCACTGGGTGACCCAGCCGGGCGATCACGACGCCGCGGTGCTTTCCGACCGCGACATGTCGGCCCGCCCGGCACTGGCCGGCTACCTGAACCTGATTCACCCGAACCGGGTGCAGGTGCTGGGCGTTGAGGAACTCGACTACCTGGCCTCGCTGCCCGCAGACAGCCGCGGCGATACCATCGCCGCGATCTTCAGGCCCGACCTGCTGGCCATTGTCGTGGGCGGCGCCCATGACATCCCCAATGACCTGGCCGAGGCCGCCGCGCAGGCCGGCAAACCCCTGCTGGCGTCGGGCAAGTCCAGTTACGAGCTGGTGAATTTCCTGCAGTACCACATCTCACGAGTCCTGGCCCGCCGCTGCACCATGCACGGCGTGTTCATGGAGGTGTTCACAATCGGCGTGCTGATCTCGGGCGATGCCGGCAGCGGCAAGAGCGAACTGGCGCTGGAACTGCTCAACCGCGGGCACCGGCTGATTGCCGACGACGCGCCCGAGTTCACGCAGATTTCGCCGGAAATCATCGATGGCTCCTGCCCGGAGGTCATCCAGGACTGCCTGGAGGTACGCGGACTGGGCGTGCTCAACGTGCGGGAGATGTTCGGCGACGCCACCATCAAGCTGAACAAGTTCCTGCGCCTGATTATCCACCTGAAGATTCCCGAAGACGCCAGCCGCCCGCCCGAGGTGGACCGCCTTCGCGGTGACGCGACCACGCGCCGGGTGCTGGACCTGGACATCCCGCAGATCACCCTGCCCGTTCTGGCCGGCCGCAACATGGCCGTCATCGCCGAGGCCGCGGTGCGTGATTTCATGCTGCGGATGAAGGGCTACGACGCTACGGCGGCCTTTATCGAGCGCCATTCGCGTATCCTGCGTGGGCAGCTATCGCCCTGGGAGGAATGAGGTGAACACCGAGGCGCAACCACAGATCGTCATCGTCAGCGGCCTCTCGGGCGCCGGCAAATCGACGGCGCTGAAGGCCCTGGAAGACATGGGCTTCCACTGCATCGACAACCTGCCCGCGCGGCTGATGAACGACTTCGCCAACCACGTGCGTGAGGACCGGGAGCTGTACCGCAAGGTCGCCCTGGGCATCGACGCGCGCGCCCCGGGGCTCAAACTCGACGACGTGCCGGGCTGGCTCGATGGCCTGCGCGAGAGCGGCCTGAACGCGCAGCTGCTGTTCCTGGGCGCCGACGACGCCACCCTGGTGAAGCGCTTTTCCAAGACCCGGCGGCGCCACCCGCTGTCGCAGGACCAGCGCGGGCTGAAGTCGGCCATCGCGCATGAGCGTGAGCTGCTGCGGCCCGTGGCCGACGCCGCCGACCACGTCATCGACACCAGCACCATTAATATTCACCAACTCACCCACGAGACCTGGAAGTGCGTGGCCCGGGACAGCCGTGACATGACCGTGGTGCTGCAGTCCTTCGGCTTCAGCCACGGCGCGCCCACCGATGTCGATTTCCTGTTCGATGCCCGCTGCCTGCCCAACCCGCACTGGGACAAGTCGCTCAGGCCCAAGACCGGGCGTGACGCGGGCGTCGCCGAATGGCTGCAGCAGGAACCGCTGGTGCAGAAGATGGGTGACGACATCCTTGCCTACCTGAAAACCTGGCTGCCGGAGTTCGAACGCGTGCACCGGGCCTTCGTCACGGTGGGCATCGGCTGCACCGGCGGCCGTCACCGTTCGGTCTACCTGGCCGAGCGCCTGAAACGGGAACTGTCCGAAGACTACCCGGAAGTCGTCCTCCATCACCGCGAGCTGTCGTCATGAGTTCCGTCAACCTGGTGCTGGTCACCCACGAGGGTATCGGCAGTACGCTGCTGGCCCAGGCCCGGCGCATCCTGGCGGACGAACTCGAGGGCACGGTGGTGGTCGAAGTCGGCTATGACGAAGACATCGGCAGCACCACGCTGGAAGCCCGCATCGACTGCGCCGACAGCGGCGCCGGCGTACTGGTACTGACCGACGTGCCCGGCGCCACACCCAGCAACCTGGCCCAGGTGGCCGCCGCAGGCAAGCACCGCGTGGTCGTCACCGGCCTGAACCTGCCGATGCTGATCCGGGCCTGGAACTACCACCAGCGGCCACTGGAGGAACTCGCCGTCATCGCCGTCGATGGCGGCCGCAACGCCATCGGGATGGTCTCCTGATGCCGTCCCGGGACACCGTCATCTGCAATGAACTGGGGCTGCACGCCCGTGCGGCGGCGCGGCTGGTCGAGTGCGCCAACCGCTTTGATGCCGCCGTGCACCTGACCCACGGTGACCGAACGGTGAATGGCAAGTCGATCATGGGCGTGCTGATGCTGGCCGCGGCGCGCGGCACCACCGTCACCATCACCACCGACGGCGCCGACGAAGGCGCCGCCCTGGACGCGCTGGGCGAGCTGGTCAACAACGGCTTCGGGGAAAACTGACATGACCCTGGCGCTCTCCGGCCATCGCGTCGAGGACGGCATCGCCGTCGGCCGCGCCCACGTGCTGCAACGCAACGAGATCGAAATCGGTGAGTTCAAGATCGCCAGCCAACGGATTCCCACGGAAATCGAGCGCCTGCGCCAGGCCTTCGTCGATGCCCGCGCCAACCTCAGTGCCCTGGCCGAACGGCTGCAGGCCGCGGCCGGCGCCTCGGCCAGCGAAATCATCCGCACCCACGTGCTGATGCTGGACGACTCCAGCCTGCTGGACGGCGCCATTGACCATATCGAGAATGACCAGTGCAACGCCGAGTGGGCCATGCAGTTGCAGCTGGAAGCCCTGCTGGCGGAATTTCGCACCATCGACGATGACTATATTCGCAGCCGCGCCGACGACGCCGCGCAGGTCGTGCGCCTGGTACAGAAGACCCTCGCCGAGGAAGGCGGCGGCGAAGTCCTGGGTGACGTTCCCGACCGCCTGGGTCACACCCTGGTCATCGCCACGGAACTGACGCCCGGCGAGATGGCGGTGCTGCACGAGCGCGGTGTCGCCGGCGTAGTGACGGAGCACGGCAGCCCTTACTCGCACACCGCCATCCTGGCGCGCGGCATGGGCATCCCCACGGTCATGGGTGTGCGTCGAGCGCAGTCGCTGATTACCGAGGGCGAACAGCTGATCCTGGACGGCCATTACGGCGTGGTCTTCGCCGACCCGGAAGAATCCATCCTGCGGCACTACTTGCAGAAACAGTCGGAATCGGTACGCTTCCGCCAGGCGCTGGACACGCTGCGCGCCAGCCCGGCCGCCAGCATCGACCACTGCGAGATTGCCCTGCTGGCCAATGCAGAACGGCCGGACGACATGCGCCAGGCCCTGCAGGACGGCGCCTGTGGCGTCGGCCTGTACCGCAGCGAGTTCCTGTTCATGTCCGGCGAGCCGCCCGACGAAGAGCAGCAACTGGCTTACTACACCGAGGCCATCGAGGCCCTGGGTGGCGCGCCACTGACCATCCGCACGCTCGATATCGGCGCCGACAAGACCGCCCACCTGCTCGATTTCCAGGCCCTGCGCAGCAACCCCAATCCGGCGCTTGGGCTGCGCGCCGTGCGCCTGTGCCTGCGCGAGGTGGAGCTGTTCAAGATCCAGCTGCGGGCCATCCTGCGCGCCAGCGCGCGGGGGCCGGTTCGCATGCTGGTGCCGATGCTGACCACGGCCAAGGAAGCGCGCGCCGTGCGGGCGCTGCTCGACGAGACCCGAAGCGAGCTGGAGCGCGCCGGCCAGGCCTATGACGCCGGCATGCCCATGGGCGGCATGATCGAGGTGCCCGCTGCGGCCCTGAGCCTGGAGAGTTTCGCCGGCGAGCTGGATTTCCTCTCCATCGGCACCAACGACCTGATCCAGTACATGGTCGCCGCCGACCGCGTCGACGAGCACGTCGCGCACCTGTACGACCCGCAACACCCGGGCGTCATCCACCTGCTCGGGCACGTGTTCGAGACCGCCCACCGGCTGGATCTGCCGGTGGCCGTGTGTGGCGAGATTGCCGGCGACCGCCGTTACACCCGGCTACTGCTGGCGCTGGGCCTGACCGAGTTCAGCGTACAGCCGCGCGCGGTCCTGGAGGTCAAGAAAGTCATCAACGAAACCGATGTCGGACGCATGCGCGGTGCCATGGCGCGCTGGCGTGAGCAGGGCGAGGACCCGCGCTTCCCGACGCTGGTGCAGTACCTGGATCACGCCCAGCTGCACGGCTGATCCGTTCCTGCCAGGGCCAACCCATTGCGCCACGGTGCTTGGAAGGCCCGGCCCCTTCGCTGATAATAGGCCACTGAGGGCGCCCGCCAGCCGGTGGGCCGGTGCAACGGGGAGGCTCCCATGGGCGACAAGGTGTTGGAAGAAAAAATCGCCCGGCACCACGAGTCGCTCTCCGAGGCGCTCGGCAGCGGCACGCGGGCGCAGGTCCGCCAGCTGATCAACAATCTCTCGGCCGCTGAAATCGGCGACCTGCTGGAGTCCCTCCCCCCCGCCAAGCGTATCGCCGTCTGGGAACTGGTCGACACCGAACTCGACGGTGAAGTGCTGGTCGAGGTCAACGACGAGGTCCGCCAGGGCCTGATCCGCGGTACCGATGATGACGAGCTGGCCGCCGCGGTCGGCGACCTCGATATCGACGACCTGGCCGACATTCTCGACGACCTGCCCGACACGGTGATCCGCGAGGTCCTGTCGTCGATGACCCGGCAGGATCGTGAGCGCCTGCACCAGGTGCTGGCCTTCCCGGAGGATTCCGCCGGCGGCCTGATGGACCCGAACGTGCTGACCGTCCGTCGTGACGTCAGCCTGGAAGTGGTGCTGCGCTACCTGCGCGCCCGCGGTGAACTGCCCGACCTGCTGGACGTGCTGTTCGTGGTCAGCCGCGATGGCCGTTACCTGGGCGATATCCGCCTGTCCGACCTGCTGACCCAGGACCCGGACCGGCTGGTTTCCGAGTTGATGCAGCCCTCCCCCGCCGTGCTGCCGGTCGACATGCCGGCCGCACAGGTGGCCACCGAGTTCGAGCACCACGACCTGGTGTCGGCACCGGTGATCGACGCCGGCGGCCTGCTGGTCGGGCGCATCACCATCGATGACGTGGTCGACGTCATCCGCGAAGAGGCCGAGCACTCGGTCCTGACCATGGCCGGCCTGGACGAGGAAGACGACATGTTTGCGCCGGTGGTGAACTCCGCCCGCCGCCGCTGGATCTGGCTCGGCGTGAACCTGGTCACGGCGCTGCTGGCGGCGCTGGTGCTGTCCTGGTTCGAGCCGACCCTTGAGCAGATCGTCGCTACCGCGGTGATGTTCCCCATCGTCATGAGCATGGGCGGTATCGCCGGCACGCAGACGCTGACACTGATGATCCGCGGCATGGCCACCGGCCAGGTCAACGCCAGCAACATGGCCTTCATGTTCCGCAAGGAAATCGCCGTGGGCATCCTCAACGGGCTTGTGTTCTCGGTACTCATCGGCCTGATCGCCTGGCTGTGGTATCGCGACGTGGAACTCGGTTTCGTCATGGCGTTCGCGATCCTGCTCAACCTGTTCGCCGGTGCCATCTCCGGCGTGCTGATCCCGATCGCGCTGAAACGCATGTCCATCGACCCGGCGCTGGCCGGCGGCGTAGCACTGACCACGGTCACCGATGTGGTGGGCATCCTCAGCTTCGTCGGCCTGGCGACCTACATGATCATCGGCACCTGAACCGGCACCGATGCGCGTCCTGATCATCAGTCTCGAAGCGCCGCTGGACGACGGCCGGGTGGCCAGCGGCAATGCCGTCCGTACGCGCCAGCTCAGGCGCGCTCTGGAAGGCGCTGGACATGACACCACGCAGGCCTGGCTGGCGCCACGCGGGCAGCGGGCCGACGGCGCGTTCCACACCAGGGACCAGCTGGCCGGCATCATTCGCAGCGAACGCCCGGACGTGCTGCTGGTGGGCTGGTGGGAACTGCTGTCACTACTGCCCTACGAGCTGGACGCCCCGGTGGTGCTGGACTTCATTGCCCCCAGGCCGCTGGAGAGCCTGTTCGAAACGCCTGGGCGCGTGGCGGCCGAAATGGGTCGCCTGCGGCTGGCACTGCGGCGCGTCGACCTGGTGCTGGTGGGCACGGCCGGCCAGGCCGGCCTGCTCCACTACCCCCTGATCGAGGCCGGGTTCGACCTGCGCCAGGCCAACCCCGTGTGCGTGGTGCCGATGGCCGGTGATATCTGTCCAGGCCAGCCGCCGGAACCGGGCACCGCGCCGCTGACCCTGGTTGCCGGGGGCGTCGACTGGCCGTGGCGCGACGCCGGTGACTATCTCGACGCGATCGAGGCCGCCGTGGCCGGCTCGGATGGCCGGCTGGCCCTGGTACGACTGGGTGACCAGGGCCCGGACGGCCGTGCGGGCCTGCTCAGCCACGGCGACTACGAGGCCCTGCTGTCCGGCCAGGCGCATATCGGCGTGGAACTGGGCCATGCCAACATCGAACGCCGCCACAGCCTGTCGTTTCGCGCCATCGACTTCCTGCGACACGGCCTGCCGCTGTTGTGCAGCGACCACCTGCCCATCGCCCGGTGGGTCGAGGCCTATGATGCGGGCTGGGTGGTCAGCGACCCGGCCGATATCGCAGCCATCCTGGAAAGGCTGCGGCGCGACCCCGAAGCATGGCGCCGCTGCCGCGACAACGCGCTGCGCCTGGCCACCGAGAGGTTCGAACCGGACACCGCGGCCGCGCCGCTACTGCGCTGGATGGCGTCGCCGCGGCCCGCGCCCCGGCTGGCCGTGCATGGCGTGGCGGAAGCCGACCCGCCGGTGATCGGCGTGCCGCCATTACGTGAACGCCTGGCCCGCCGCTACCGGCTGGCCCGGCGCGTGCTGCTGGCGCGGATGCTGGGGCGCAAGCCATGTGGCGATGCCATCGTCATGGTCACGCGCAGCGACCTGTTTCCCACCGACCACGGCGCGGCCGTCAAGATCGTCGAGACGGCTCGTGGCCTGGCCTCGCATGACCGCGAGGTCGCCCTGGTCACCGATGACCGCAAACACTGGTTGCGGGTGAGTGAGGACGGCCACTTCGAGAAAGTCCGCTACCCCTGGTGGCTGAAACTGTTCGCGCGGCCGCTGCCCTGGGTCAAGCTGGACCACTACACCCGCGACATTCCGGAGAGCAACGCCTTCCTGTACCTGCCGATGACCGACGGCAGCTGGTTCTGGCGCGTACTGCATGTCGCCGGCCGGACCGGCGCCGGCGTACTGCAGGCCGAATTCCCCGCCTACGCCTTGCCCTGCCGCCAGGCCGCCGATGTGCTGGGCGCCGCCACCGTGCTGGTCGAGCACAATGTCGAGTACGCACGCCTGCGCGACCAGGTGCCCGAGCTCAGCGACGACCAGTTCCGGCGCCTCCGGGCCATCGAGATCGACCTCTGCAACCGTGCCGACGCGGTGATCTGCGTGTCCGACAACGACCGCCAGCGGCTGGCCGAAGACGGTGTTCACCCGGGCCTGCTACACACGGTGCCGCATGGCATCAACCTGGTTGCCTTCGACAGCGCGGTCGCGGCGCCCGCCCGGTCGCAGTTCGGTATCCCGGATCACGCGTTGCTGATGGCTTACCACGGCACCTTCGCCTATCCGCCCAACCGCGATGCGCTGCAGATGTTCGCCGACGAGATCCTGCCGCGGCTGCAGGCGGAGGGCATCGACGCCCACGTGCTGGCCATCGGCCACTCGCCACCCAGCGGCCTGCACCCGAAGATTCACTGCACCGGTAGTGTCGAGACCGTGCCCCCCTGGCTGAAGGCCGCCGACATGGCCGTGGTGCCCCTGCGCGACGGCGGCGGCACGCGCATGAAAATCGTCGATTGCTTTGCCGCGGGGCTGCCGGTGATCAGTACCGCCAAGGGTATCGAGGGGATCCCGGTCGTCGATGGCCGCGAGGCGATGGTTCGTGATGAATGGGATACGCTGTGCGCCGCTGTGGCCAATGTCGCCGCCGACCCGGCACTGGCCGAACGCCTGCGCTCGGGCGGCCGGGCACTGGCCGAATCCCTGGACTGGAGCGAGATCGCCCGCCGATACCTGGCGATCCAGTCGACCCTGCGCTAATCCAGCCTGCAAGCGCTACTCGCGCGCAAGGATTCCCGCGAATCTCAGGCCGGGCGCCGGCCCTCACCGGGCTTGTCAGCCACCTTGTCACGCAGGTACACGGGCTGCGCCTGCTCGGCGGGCAGGCCGTGACTGGCCTCCAGCCAGGGCTCCGCGAGCGCCGCAATGACGGCGGCATCCGGCCAGTGGTTCACCCGCAACGGCTGGTTGGCTGCGGCGGTGGCGAGTTCCGGGTAACGCTCGAAGCCATTACCGAAGGCCGCGTCGCCATCGGCCAGCAGACCGGCGGCAACGGCCGGCGCGCACACCTGTTCGGCCCCGACCGGCAGCATCCAGCCATCGACCTGCTCGAAGCGTGCGGCAAAGACCTCGTCCATGCGCGCGTCCATGGCCACGACACAGGCCCGGGCGTTGCCGCCATCCTCGATCACCTGCCGCAGCGAACGCTGGGCAGTGGCCTGCAGGGATGACACCGGCACCACCGGCAGGTCGGCGCCCCAGGCCAGGCCCTGGACCACGCCGATGCCGATACGCAGGCTGGTGAAACTGCCGGGCCCGCGACTGAACGCCACCGCGTCCAGCGCCGGCAGCGCCAGGCCGGCATCCGCCAGCAGCGCCTGCACCCAGGGCAGCAGCCGCTCCGCGTGCCCGCGCGGCGCATGCTCGTAGCGCTGCAGCACCTGGCCGTCCAGGGACAGGGCGACGGAGCAGGACTCAAACGCGGTTTCAATGGCAAGCAGTTTCATGTTCAGTCCTCAGGAGGCCGCCGCCGCGACCCCGGGTGTGGCAAAAAAATCGATGACCTCGTCCACCGTGTCGGTGCGCCGCATCGGCGGCAGGCTGTGCAGGAAAGCGGCGCCGTAGCCCTTCGTCGTCAGGCGCGGGTCGCAGACCACCAGCACGCCACGATCGGCGACATCCCGGATCAGCCGCCCGGCGCCCTGTTTCAGTGCGATCACGGCGCGCGGCACGGCCAGGTCCATGAACGGGTTGCCACCCTCGTCACGCAGGCGCGCGCTCTGCGCCTCCATCACCGGGTCATCCGGCGCGGCGAAGGGCAGTTTGTCGATCACCACCAGTGACAGCGCCTCGCCCATCACGTCCACGCCTTCCCAGAAACTGGCGGTGCCCAGAAGCACGCCGTTGCCGGATTCGCGGAACGATTTCAGCAGGCTGCTGCGCGGTGCCGTGCCCTGCACGAACAACGGGAAGTCGACCCGTTGCGCCAGCCAGTGTGCCGCCGCCTGCAACGCGCGATGCGAGGTAAACAGCAGGAAAGCACGGCCCTGACTGGCCTGCAGCGCGGGTTCCACCGTCTCCAGCACGGCCTCGGTGTAACCCGGGTGATTGGGCTGCACGCGCAGCGCCGGCGTCCACAGCAAGGCGTTGTTCGGGTAATCAAACGGCGAGCCCAGCGCCAGCGTCGTGGCGTCGTCCAGCCCCATCTCGCGGGTGAAATGGCGGAAGTCGCCGTTAACAGCCAGCGTCGCCGACGTAAACACCCAGGCGGCATCGAGCTCATCGCGGTAGCCGGTGAAGGCCTCGGACACATCCAGCGGCGTGATATGCAGGCCAAAGCCGCGGCCCCGGCGCTCGAACCAGCGCACTTCGCCGGCGCCGGCCGAATCGAGCCGGTCGAACTTGGCCTGCATTTCGTCGCGGCGGTCGGCGCAGCCGTCCAGGCCGCGGCTGACACCCTCCAGCCCCGCCAGCGGCGCGGCCAGGTCGGCGACGGCCTGGTCCAGGCCCTGCAGGGCCTCGCGAATCTCGGCGTGCTCCAGCAGCCGGTGCCAGGGCCCGCGGTCGGGCAGGCGTTCGGCCAGGCTCGCCCGAAGAACTGCGAGCGCGTCCTTGCAGGCCGCCACTTCCGTCCGCACCGCGCCCAGCGCGCCGGGCACTTCGCCAGCCTCGGCCAGGATGTCCTTGCACAGGTCGTCGACCTGGCGCGCGGTCAGGCTGACGCCAAAGAACCGCGACGCCAGTTCCGGCGCCTGGTGTGCCTCGTCGACCACGAACAATTCGGCGCCGGGCAGGACCTCGCCGAAGCCTTTCTGCTTCAGCGCCATGTCGGCGAACAGCAGGTGATGATTGACCACGACGATGTCCGCCTCCTGGGCGCGGCGGCGCGCGCGGGCGACATGGCAGTCGTCATAGTCGGGGCACTTGGTGCCCAGGCAATTCTCGTTGGTGGAGGTCACCAGTGGCCACAGGGCGCTGTCTTCGGGCAACACGTCGGCTACCGACAGGTCGCCGTCGCGGGTGCGGCTGGACCAGTCGACTACGCGCTGCAATTGCGCCGGGGCCTCGCGGCTGGGGAATTCGCCGCGCTCGCGGGTCAGTTCCATGCGGTGCAGGCACAGGTAGTTGGCGCGGCCCTTCAGCAACGCCGCCTTCGGGCGCTTGCCCAGGGCCTCGGCCACCAGCGGCAGGTCACGGAAAAACAGCTGGTCCTGCAGGGTCTTGGTCCCGGTCG
This sequence comes from Marinihelvus fidelis, assembly GCF_008725655.1. NCBI lineage: Bacteria > Pseudomonadati > Pseudomonadota > Gammaproteobacteria > Chromatiales > Wenzhouxiangellaceae > Marinihelvus > Marinihelvus fidelis. Next base: position 475,998 of record NZ_VYXP01000002.1, read on the forward strand.
ACAGGATCGCCCGGCTGCCGCTCTCAATGACCGGCACCAGGTAGGCCAGGGTCTTGCCGATACCGGTACCCGCCTCGGCCACCAGCACGCCGCCGTCGGCCAGCGTGTCCTCGATCGCCTCCGCCAGTTCGATCTGCGCCGCGCGCGGTGCGAATGCGGTCAGGCGCTGCGACAGCGGCCCCTCGGCGCCCAGTAACGCGGCGCTAGCACCCATGCCGGCTCAGAGACCCTGCGGCTTGGTGACCATGCACTGGTCGGCGCGACCACTGGCCTCGCGGGCGCCGGCGTTGTCGCCCAGTTGCTCACGGGCCAGGCCGATGGTGCGCCAGTTACGGGCGCAAATCTCGCCCACGCGGGGGCCGATGTCGAACGAGCGCGTGGCGAAACTCAGCGCCTGCGCGTAGTCCTGCTTCTGCACCTGTACCTCGGCCATGTGCTGCAGCAACTCGGGGTCACGCGGCTGGATACGCAGCGCGCGCTCCAGCAGGATGGCCGCCTGGTCGTAGTTGCCGGACTGCTCGGCCCGATCGGCCTGGCTGGTCAGTTCGGCCACCGCCGGGTTTTTCAGCGGGTAGACCTGCACGCCGGCGCTTTCCGCCTTCGCGGGCGCACGCACTTCGGCATCGACATCACGCTCTTCGATAGGCGCGGGCGTGCTGCGCCCACCGGCGCAGGCCGTCAGCAGCAGGGCCAGGGCAACCAGGCCGGCGCCATTGCGCAGCGGCCGCAGCGGGAATGCTTCAATCCTTGTCAAACCATTTCCTCCAGAAACTCTTTTCTTCCTCGGATTCGTATCGACCACCGCAGGAGACTGCGGTCGCGGGCTCGGAGCCGGCCACGAACGGCATCTGGATCGCGCCATCACAGCCCTCCTCGCTGAGCGTATTGGCCACCGGGTCCACCCAGCGCCACGACGCCCCTTCGGGCAGGTCAAAACTGACGGGATCCACGGGGAGTTGGCGGAACAATCCGGCCCAGACACGCATGGCCGCGTTGGCGCCGGTGACGCCCGCGGGCCGGTTGTCATCCAGGCCCACCCAGGCCACGCCGACCAGGTCCCGAGTATATCCGACAAACCAACTGTCCCGGCGTTCATTCGTGGTGCCGGTCTTGCCCGCCATGCCTTCGGCGCCGACCAGTGCGGGCAAGGCGCTGGCCGTGCCGTCGGTAACCACGCGGGTCAGGCCGTAGTTGAGCACGGCGATGGCGTCGCGGCGCGCCTGCGGGGTCAGTCGCAGCGGGTAGCGGTTCAGGGTTTCACCCGCCGGCGTCTGCACCGCGGTCACCGCGCGCAGCGGCACGCTGTAGCCGCCGGCGGCGATGGACTGGTACAGCTGCGTCACTTCCAGCGGCGTCAGTTCCACCGCGCCCAGGAAGGTCGATGGCACCGCCGGCACCGGGTGTTCGATGCCCAGGCGCTGCAGGCGCGTGACCAGGTGGTTGACGCCAATCTGCATGCCCAGCCGCACGGTCGCCTGGTTGTAGGACCGCGTCAGCGCCTCCAGCAGGCTCACTTCGCCGTGCGATTGCTTGTCGTAGTTGTCCGGGGTCCAGCGGCTGCCGTCGGGTTGCACCAGGGAAATGGGCTCATCCTCGATCCGGGTCAGCCAGCTGTAGCTTTGCGGGTGCTCCAGCGCCAGCAGGTACACCAGCGGCTTGATCACCGAGCCCACCTGGCGCCGCGCATTAAGCGCGCGATTGAAGCCGCGGCGGTTCGGGTAGCGGTCACCCACCAGCGCACGAACCTCGCCGCTGTCGACGTCGGCCAGTACCAGCGCGCCCTGCAGGTCGTTGGGCAATCCGCGCGAGCCCAGGTCATCCAGGCCGCGGCTGACGGCGTCCTCGGCCGCGGCCTGCGCCGACGGTGCCAGCGTGGTGAAGATCCTCAACCCCTCGCTACGCAGGTCGTCCTCGCGATAGTCACGCTGCAGCTGGTCCCGCACCAGGTCGACAAACGCGGCGTAACGGTTGCGCCCAAAGCCGGGGGTGTCGGTCACGCCCAGTGGCCGCGCCTTCCAGCGGGCCGCCTCGTCGGCGGCAAGCAGGCCGGTTTCGGCAAAGACATCCAGCACCCGGTTGCGCCGCTCCAGCGCCCGCTCCGGGTTGCGACGCGGGTTGTAGTACGAGGCGCCGCGAACCAGCCCCACCAGCAGGGCCACCTGGTCCGGTTGCAGCGTGTCCAGCGGCTGGCCGAAGTAGTACTCGCTGCCGCGGGCGAAGCCATGGATGGCTAGGTTGCCCTGCTGGCCCAGGAACACCTCGTTCAGGTAGGCCTCGAGGATATCGGCCTTGTCGTAATGCCACTCCAGCAACAGCGCCATCAGCGCCTCGTTGATCTTGCGCGGCAGGGTCCGCTCATTGCTGAGGTAGAAATTCTTGACCAGCTGCTGGGTCAGCGTGCTGCCGCCCTGCACTGCGCCGCCGGCGCGCAGGTTGGCCCACATCGCCCGCGCGATACCCCGCGGATCAACGCCGTAATGGTGCTTGAACTGGCGGTCCTCGACCGCCTGCAGCCCGGTGACCAGCAATTCGGGGACATCGGCCAGTGACACCAGCGACCGGTCTTCCTCGTGCAGCGGGTAGATGGACGCGATCTCGGCCGGGTCCAGCCGCACCAGCCCCAGCTCGGCGCCACCGGCGGGTGACGCCAGGCCCGTCACCTGGCCATCGGCGACGCTGACGCGGAAGCGCAGCGCTTCCTGCACCCCGTCGTCAAAACGAAACTGGCGGCGATGAATCTCGAAACGGCCGCCGGCGCTGCTGAATTCGCCGGGGTCGTCCGGGTTGTCCACGCGCCGGTAACCGGCGGCATCCAGCTCGCGCTGCAGGGCCCCGGGTGACAGGCGCAGGCCGGAATAGAGGCTCAGCGGCCGCGCATACACGCGGCTGGGCAGGTCCCATTTTCGGCCCTCGAACTCGGCCACGACCACGTGGTTGAGCCAGAGTGTCCACGGAATGAGCAGCCCCAGCCCCAGGCCGATGGCCAGCAGGCCCCAGCGCCACAGTCGCGCCAGCAGCCCCGGGCGCTTCTTCGCCGGTGCCGCCTTGCGGCCGGGTCGCCTGGCTTTTCGTGTCGTGCCGGTGCTGCCGTGTTTGGACGCGGTCTTTTTTCCGGTCTTCTTTCGGGTTCCGGAGGTTTTCTTATTGGCCATGTGTCAGGGTGTTCTCGCGGGTGACAAGCGGGTCCCCAGCGACCATAATGGCCCGGTTTCAGCCGCCACCCATGCGTGTAGATAAAGGGAACGTGGGCCCATTCTAGCCAGCCCGCGCCCCTGTGCGCCATCACCCGATATGCCCGAATCCGACCATTCCATTGACGCCGCCCCCAACGCGAGCGCCCTGCCAGTGATTTTCATCCACGGCGGCGGCCAGGCCGTGACTGCCCCCATGGTGGAGGCGCTGTCAGCGCTTGGTGTCGAGGTCTTCAGCACGGACGGTGTGGGATGTTCGACCGCAACCGGCATCAGCGCCAGCTCGCTTTCCGACCTTTGCGCCCACATCGGCCAGGTTGCCCCGGGGCGTGGCCTGGTGATCATGACCGCCGGCCTGCAGATCGATGCCCATTTGCTCGAAACCGTTGCCGCGGAGCTGGACCGGAGTAGCGAACAGTTGCAGGTGGCCACCGCGTTCAGCAACGCCAGGCCTGGGCTGAACCCATACGCCGGCCTGCCGGGCGTTGATGAACTGGACGATGCGGCCGCGCCGATCGCCCTGTTGTCGCGTCCACGCCGCTACCGCCTGAATGAGTGGCCCACGCACTTTGCTGCGCTTTCCGCTGCCGCCGTCAGGCAACTCGCTGAACCCGGAACGGATACCCGGACCGCTGTAGGTCGGCTGAATCGCGCCGGGGGCACCCTGGAACTGTTCGAATCATGGTTCGTTCGCGACACGGCGCGCCCACTGTCACGCGGGCATGACCTGGAGCCGCACGAAACACCCCGGGCCGCCGCCTGGGGGCACCTGGGCGAACGGTTGCGCGCCTGGGCAGGAGCCGACCAGCTCCTGGACCTGCCCTTGCCCGGACAGCCGTGCCCAACAACGCTCCACATCACCCACAGCTGGGGCGGCGGCGTGGCCACCTGGGTTGCCGCGATGATCCAATCGGATGATGGCGTGCACCTGCAGCTGCGTTCCGAGGCCGCCGAGAGTGGCCAGGGCGCGGGGCAGAAACTGGGCTTATACCTGGGTAACCGCCTGGCGGTTGCGCTTGACGAGTGGTGGTTACAACCCGCGGTTCATGTCACTGACACGAACAATCCCCAGTACCGGGCGATCCTTGACGACATCATGCGGCGCTTCGGCATCGACCGGGTCATCATCTCGTCGCTGGTGGGCCACAGCCTGGACGCGTTCGACACCGGCCTGCCCACGATCCAGGTGCTGCATGACCATTTTCCGGCCTGGCCACTGCTGGCCGTACACCCGAACCAGTATGACGGCGACCTGGAAGCCGCACTGGAAGACCCACGGGCGACAGAGCCATTTGGCGCCATCCCTGCCGAGGACTGGCGGGACCTGGCCTGGGCCTACGCGCAATGCTCCAAAACGGCCACGCTGGTCGCCCCCAGCCAGTCGGTCGTGGACATCCAGTCCAGCCTCGACGCGACATGGGCAAAGCGCGATATCCGCGTCATCGGACACGGCATGCCGCCGCTGCCCGGCGCCGCGCCAGTCGCACCCAGGGACCGGAGCGACGGCCGCCTGCGGCTGGTGGTTGCCGGCCGGGTACAGGATGGCAAAGGCGCCCGCCTGCTCGAACAGGCGATTGCCCCCCTGACAGCACTGGCGCAGGTGTACCTTGTTGGCACGGGTAAGGGCGGCGAGCGATTTTTTGGTCGCGCCGGCGTCAACGTGATCATTGATTATCGGCGTGAAGACCTGCCCACGCTGATGGCGGATATTGGCCCACACCTGGCGTTGTTGCCTTCGGTGGTGCCAGAAACATTCAATTACACGCTCTCGGAATTGCAGGCCCTGGGTATTCCCACACTGGCGACGCGCCTGGGCTCTTTCCCGGAGCGAATCATTCACGGGGAGACGGGCTGGCTGTTCAGACCCAGTGCCGACGACCTGGTTGAGCAACTCGAGTCGCTGGCGGCGGACCGATCGGCGATTGACGCCGTACGCGCCAATCTTGTCAACGTTTCGCCAACGACGATGACGACCATGGTCGCCGACTATCGCGCGTTGCTGCCGGCGAGCATGCCAAGCCACCATGAGCGCTCAACCCGCCCAGCGACACCTGCAGACATCGAGGCCGGCGCGTGGCGAGACCTGGCGGGCCGCCGTTCTGCAGACATCGCCTCAACGGAATCAGAACGCCAGGCCCTCGCGGACGAAGTCAGGCAGCGCACGGCCTGGGCGGAAACCGAGAAACGCCAGCGCGCGGCCGAAGCCGTATTGTTCAAGAAGCAGATCGCCGAGTTGCAGGCACAACTTGATACCCGTGCGCGCCAGGTCGCCGAGGCGGAAGATGAACTCATCACCCGCGCCCGTCACATTGAATTCCTGGACAGGGATATCGTTCGCCTGACCCAGTCTCTGGAACAACTGCGCGACGAGCACGCCGCCGTTCTGGGCAGCCACAGCTGGCGCCTGACCGCACCGCTGCGGGTTAGCCGCCGGGTGCTGGCCAACGCCAGGCGCGCCCGGGCCTGGAATCCCGCGCGCTGGCCGTGGCTGACGGCGCAGCTGTGGCGCAACCTGTCGACGGCCGGCCTGGGCGGCACCCTGCGGCGGATGCAGCATTTCGAGTCGCGCCCTGCCCCCGTGATTGCCCCGCCGACCGTGAAACCGCTGCGGCCCGTGACCGATACCAGTCAGCCTGTTACCGCACCGGCGGCCGTGCCCTGCAGCGACACGCCCAGGGTCAGCATCATCATCCCGGCCTACCGGCATTTCGAGGCCACGGCGGCCTGCCTGGCCAGCCTGGCGGAGACGCGGTGTGATGCCGCCATCGAGATCATCGTCGCCGACGATGCGTCCGGCGATGACAGTGTCGATAAACTGGCCGGGGTTGAAGGCCTGCGGCTGATTGCCGCCGAAGACAACCTGGGCTTTATCGGCAACTGCAACCGCGCCGCCGAGCAGGCGCGCGGCGAGTTTGTCTGCTTCCTGAACAATGACACTGAGGTGCTGGACGGCTGGCTGGATGCCCTTCTGGACACCTTCGAGCGCTTTCCGGACACCGGCATCGCCGGCGCCCGACTGGTTTACCCGGACGGCACGCTGCAGGAGTGCGGTGGGCTGATCTTCAGCGACGGATCCGGCTGGAACTACGGCCGTGGTGACGACCCGTCGCGGCCCGAGTACCAGTACCCCCGCGAATGCGACTACGTGTCCGGCGCCTGCCTGCTGGTCCACCGCGACCTGTGGCAGGAGCTCGGCGGCTTCGACAGCCACTATGCGCCGGCCTATTACGAGGACACCGACCTGGCCTTCCGTGTGCGTGAGCGCGGCCTGAAGGTCTACGTGCAGCCGGCAGCCACGGTGATTCACCACGAAGGCGTCAGCTCCGGTACCGATATCGGCAGCGGCGTGAAGCGCTACCAGGCCGTCAACCGGGAGAAGTTCCTGGAGCGCTGGGCGGACGAACTCGCGCAGCTGCCGGCGCCGCTGTCCGGGCCCGAAGACCGCGCCGGCCTGCGCCGCGCCCGCGACCACCGCCTGCGCGGCCGGGTGCTGCTGGTGGACGCCTACACCCCGGAACCGGACCAGGATTCCGGCAGCGTGCGCCTGACCGCGCTGATGCGCTGCCTGCGGGACATGGGCTACGGCGTCACCTTCTTCGCCGACAACCGCGCCCACGCCGGGCGCTACACCCAGGCCCTGCAGGCCGACGGCATCGAGACCTGGTACGACCCCTGGCTGCGCTCGCCGGGCGACTTCCTGCGCGAGCACGGCGCAGACTTCGGCCATATCATCGTCAGCCGGCATTACGTGGCCGTGCATTACCTGGCGGCCTGTCGCAAATGGGCGCCAGGGGCGAAGTTCATCTTCGACACCGTCGACCTGCACTACCTGCGCGAGCAGCGACTGGCGGAGCTTGAGGACAGCACCGCGCTGAAGCAAACGGCGCGCATGACCCGGCGCGCCGAACTGGCGGTTATCCGTGATGCGGATGCCACCATCGTCGTCAGCGATGTCGAACGCGGCGTGCTGGCCGAAGACGCGCCGGGCTGCCCGGTGTTCATCCTCTCCAACATCCACGAGGTGCGCGGCCACGGTGCCGGCTTCGAGGCGCGCGAAGACCTGTACTTCGTCGGCGGCTACCAGCATCCGCCCAACATCGACGCGGCGACCTGGTTCGTCGAGGACATCTGGCCACGGGTGCGCGCCGAGCTGCCCGATGTGCGCTTCCACCTGGTCGGCTCCAAGGCCACACCGGAAGTCGAGGCGCTGGGCACCCACGAGGGCGTCCGTTTCCATGGCTTCGTGGACTCGCTGGACCCGTTCCTGGACGGCTGCCGGCTGTCTGTGGCACCTCTGCGCTACGGCGCGGGCGTCAAGGGCAAGGTCAACCAGGCCATGGCCCATGGCCAGCCGGTGGTGGCCACGTCGGTGGCGATCGAGGGCATTCATGCCGAAGACGGGCGTGACGTGCTGGTCGCCGACGATGCCGAGGCGTTCGCGGCAGCCGTAGTACGGCTCTACCGCGACCCGTCGCTGTGGCAGTCCGTCGCCGACGGTGGCATCGCCAATGTCGAGGCCAACTTCAGTACCGAGGCCGCCCGGCGCGACGTGGAAACGCTGTTCGGCGCCCTGGACAAGGCCTGAGCCTGCCGGGCAGGACGCTTAACCCGGGTCCTTACGCGCGGCCGGCGGCTCGCGCAGACGGCGCGCCTCGATCACGTTGCGAACACCCGACAGGCGGCTCAGCAACTCGCTGAGCTGCTCGTAGCCACGCACATCCACCTGCATGCGGATCTCCGACATGTCGCTGTCGCGGTCGCGGTGGCCATCGATATCCATGACCGTGGCCTCGGCCGAGGACATGACCGCGGAGATGTCACGAAACAGCTCGCGACGGTGATAGGCGCGCACCAGGATGTCCGCGCGGTAGCGATGGTCGGACTTCTGCCCCCAGCGCACCTGCAGTAACCGGTGCGGCTCCTGGGCCTGCCAGCGCAGCACATTGGCGCAGTCGTCGCGATGGATGGTTACGCCGCGACTGCGGGTGATATAGCCGACCACGGAGTCCCCCGGCAGCGGCTGGCAGCACCGCGCGATGGTCGTCATCAGGTTGCCGACCCCCTCGATGACGATGCCACCTTCACCGCCGGCCCGGGCGCTGGTACGGGCGCGCTTGGACGGCTTGCTGAGCAGGTCCTCGGCCGTGGTCTCCACGTCCACCGTGCGCTGGCGCTCGGCCGCGCTGGTCACCTGGGCGACGGTCAGGTCGCCATTGCCGACGGCGGCGTAGAGGTCGTCCAGCGACTTCAGCCCGAAGCGCTCCGGCACTTCGGCCAGGTCGGCCACGGCCAGGCCCATGCGTTTCAGGTCACCCTCGACCAGCTCGCGGCCCTGGGCCAGGTTCTCCTCGTGTGATTCCTTCTTGTACCACTGCCGCACTTTGCTGCGGGCGCGGGCGCCGTTGATGTAGCCCATGCGCGGGTTCAGCCAGTCACGGCTGGGCCGGGCCTCCTTCGCGGTCAGGATTTCCACCCGGTCGCCGTTCGACACCTGGTGCGTTAGCGGCACGATGCGGCCGTTGACCTTGGCGCCACGGCAGCGGTGCCCCACCTCGGTATGCACGTGGTAGGCAAAATCCAGCACGGTGGAGCCCTGCGCCATGTCGATGACCTCGCCGCGCGGGGTCAGCACGTAGACCCGGTCCTCGGTGGTCAGTGAGCGGAAGCCTTCCAGCAGCGATTCGTCATCCAGCGCGCCATCATCGCCGTCGAGCAGCTGGCGCATGGCGGTGACCTTGCGCTCGAAGGCAGGGTCGCTGGGGCCGCCTTCCTTGTAGCGCCAGTGCGCGGCCACGCCCAGCTCCGCGTGCTCATTCATGTCGTGGGTGCGGATCTGCACCTCCACGGCCTTGCCCTCGGGTCCGACAACGGCGGTGTGCAGCGACTGGTAGTTGTTGCCCTTGGGCGTGGTGATGTAATCGTCAAACTCGCCGGGGATGGGCTGCCAGTGCGTATGCACCAGGCCGAGAACGCTGTAGCAGGCCGGCAGGTCGTCGACCAGCACCCGCACGGCGCGCAGGTCGAACAACTCGTGGAAATCCAGGCCCTTGCGTTGCATCTTCTTCCAGATGCTGTAGATGTGCTTGGGCCGCCCGACCACTTCGCCCTTGATACCGGCCTCGGTGATCACGGCCTGCAGCCGGTCGATGAACGTGGCGATAAAGCGCTCGCGGTCGGCCCGGCGCTCGGCCACCTGTTTGGCCACGCGCTTGTAGGCCTCGGGCTCCTGGAACCGGAACGCCAGGTCCTCCAGCTCCCATTTCAGCTGCCAGACACCCAGGCGGTTGGCCAGCGGCGCGTGGATCAGCATGGTCTCCCGGCCGAGCTCGGCGGCGCGCTCCGGGTCGTCCTTGGCGGTCCTTAACTGCACCAGCTGCCAGGCCAGCGCGATCAGCACCACGCGCACATCGACCACCAGTGCCAGCAGCAGGCGTCGCAGGCCCTCGGCGCTGCGCCCGGTGCTGCCGACCGCGGTTTCCGACTGCACCTGATGCAGTCTCGACAGGCTGTCGAGTTGCTGCTGGACGCCTTCGGGCAACTGCCCCTGCCAGCGGGCCATGTCCTCGCCATGGCGGCCGGCGATAAACAGCATGGCGCTGCACAGGGTGCGCGGGTCGGCGGCCAGGCCGGCCAGTTCGTGCAGCAGCGGCTCGAGTTCTTCCAGCGCGGCGGCGCCCTTCAGCCCCTGTCCGGCCAGCCCGTCGAACAGGCTCAGCGCGTCGTCGGCCGGCATACCGGCTTCACGGTGATAGCGGTCCAGCCAGTCGCGCACCCGGGCGCGTGTGTCGGCAACGGCGGTCATACCCAAAGAATAACGCAGGCCGGGTTCAGCGGGGGGTGGCGTCGGTCACATCCCGCCAGGCGGATTGCAGGCGCTTGGTCGATACCTTCTCCGCGGTGCCCAGGCGTTGGGCGAACACGGACACGCGGTATTCGTGCAGCAGCCAGCGATAGCGGTCGACGGCTTCGTCGTAGGCCGCACCGGCTTCCAGGTGGCGGGCGTAACGGTCCCACAAGGGCGCGATTTCGGCCTGCAGCCGGGTGTCACGGGGCGGGTCCAGCCGCAGCTGTTCCAGGCGGATGGACGTGGCCTCCAGGTAGCGGGGGTACTCGGCCAGCCGTTTCGGCCCAAGGTCCAGCAGGAAGCCCGGATAGACCAGGTCGTCCAGCGCCGCCTGCAGGTCGGCGGCGGCATCGGGGTGGTTCGCGCCGGCCTTGCCATCGAGTGCGCCCTGGATCGCCGCGGCCGTGGCCAGCACCTCGCCCAGGCGCCGGGCCTGGCGCTGGAACAGCGGGCCGATGTCCCGGCGTACGCGGTCGGCCAGCGCGACGAACGCGGCCTCATCGCGCACCGCCACGGCCTCGTCGCCCGCTGCGCCGTAGAGCACGTGCCAGGCCAGGTCGTCGACCAGCGCCAGCGCATCACCCCAGGGCGTCCATGCCAGCATCGCATCGCGCGCCACGCCATGGTGCTTGCGCAGCGACGACAGCCTGTCGGCCAGCGCCAGGGCCAGCAGCCGGTGCACGCCCTCGACATGGTAGGCGGCGGCTTCGTCGGCGGTGTCGAACAGGCGCAGGCCGACCGCGTCGTCCTGGTCCACCAGCGCCGGGTAGGCATCGACACGGTCACGACCACGCACCTTCACGGGCAGCTCACCCACCGACCATTCAAGCAGGCCATCGCGGTTGAAGCCCTCGCCCTGGCGATCCATGAACTGTCGTTGTGCCTGGGCGCCAAACTTCGCCTGCAACGCATCCAGGTCACGGCCCTCGGCCGCGGTTTCCCCCTCTTCACCCAGCACGACCACGCGCATGCGCAGGTGGTCCGGCAGGCGGGATTCATCGAAATCGGCCGCGTTGATGTTCACCCCGCCCAGGTCGGACAGCACCGTGGCCAGGCGTTCGGCCAGCGACCGTGACCCCGGCTCGCCCAGCTGCCCGGCGGCGGCCTCGGCAAACTGCGGCAGCGGCGTCAGCGCGCGCCGCACCGGTTTCGGCAGCGTGCGCATCATCTCGACCAGCTTCTCGCGCTGCAGGCCGGGCACCGTCCACGACAGCCGCGCCGCGTCCAGCGTGTTGAGCAGTTCCAGCGGCACGGTGACGGTGACGCCATCGTTGGGGTTGCCGGGCTCGAACAGGTAGGTCATCGGCAAGCGCCGGCCGGCAACCTCCAGCTGGTCCGGGTAGAGGTCTTCCGGCGCGCGCCCGGCATCGTCTCGCAACAGCACGTCCTGGCCCAACACCAGCTGGTCGCGGCCCTTCTCGCCCAGCCCGTCCAGCCACTTCGCCAGCGATTTGGCCGAGTTCACCTGGTCAGGCACGCGGGTGTCGAAATATTCGAACAGGTCGCGCTCGTCGGCCAGCACATCGCGCTGGCGGCGCTTGTGCTCCAGGCGCTCGACGGCCTCGCGCGCGGCACGGTTGGCCTTGGCGAAACCGGCCCGGGTGTCGAGCTCGCCGCGCACCAGCGCGTCCATGATGAAGATCCGCCGCGCCTCCGCCGGGTCGATACGGGCAAAGTCGACGCGGCGCTTCTCGGCCAGCACCAGGCCGTACAGCGTGACCTGCTCCCAGGCCATGACCCGGCCCCGGCGTCGCGACCAGTGCGGATCGAAATGCGTGCGCTTGAGCAGGTGCGCGCCCTGGCGCTCAATCCACTCCGGCTTCACCCGCGCGTTGACCCGCGCCCAGGTCTTAGTGGTTTCGACGATCTCGGCCGCCATGACCCACTTCGGCGCCGCCTTGAACAGCCCCGAACCCGGGAAAATGTGGAAGCCGCGGCCGCGGGCGCCTTCGTAGCCGTGTCCTTCCGGGTGTTTCAGGCCGACGTGGCTGAGCAGGCCGGAGAGCAGCGCGATGTGCAGTTTTTCGTCGTCGCCATGGCCACCCTTCAGAGGCAGCCTGGCTTCACGCGCCAGGTCGCGCAGCTGCTGGTACAGGTCGAACCACTCCAGCACCCGCTGCCAGGCCAGGAACTCACGCCGGCAGGCCTTGCGGAACTGGTTGCCGGTGAGCGACCTGCGCTGCTTGCGAAGGTGCTGCCACAGCGCCAGCAGGGCGGCGAAATCGGAGCCCGGCGTATCGAAGCGCGCATGGGCCTCGTCGGCCGCCTGGCGGGCTTCCAGCGGCCGCTCGCGCGGGTCCTGGATGCTCAGGGCGGCCGCCAGCACCAGCGTGTCCTCCAGGCAACCCAGGCGCGCGCCTTCCTCGATGATGCGCGCGAAACGCACGTCCACGGGCCAGCGCGACAGCCGGTCACCGGTGCGGGTCAGTTCGCGGGCCGCGTCGACCGCCCCCAGCTCGAACAGCAGGTGGCGCGCGTCGTTGATCATGCGCGGCGCCGGTGGCTCCAGGAACGGAAACTCCTCGATCTCGCCCAACCCCATCGACAACATCCGCAGGATCACCGACGCCAGCGAGGTGCGCAGGATTTCCGGCTCGGTGAATTCCGGGCGGGACTCAAAATCGGCCTCGTCGTACAGGCGCACGCAGGTGCCTGGCCCCAGGCGCCCGCAACGACCCGCGCGCTGGTTGGCGCTGGCCTGCGACACCGGCTCGATGGGCAGCCGCTGCGTGCGCGAGCGGTGCGCGTAGCGGCTGATCCTGGCCAGGCCGGAATCAATGACGAACTTGATGCGCGGCACCGTCAGCGACGTCTCGGCAATATTGGTCGTCAGGATGATGCGGCGCTCCGGGCCGGGGTGAAACACACGCTGCTGCTCGGCGCCGGACAGCCGCGCGTACAGCGGAAGGACCTCGGTATGGCGCAGGCTGGCGCGATTGAGGAAGTCGCGCGCCTCGTGAATCTCGCGCTCACCCGACAGGAACACCAGGATGTCACCGCGCGGGTCGATGCGATCCAGGCGCTGCACGGCCTGGCGGATGCCCTGGTACAGGCCGCGGTCGTCGTCGCGGCCGCCGTCAGACTCGTCCAGCGGCTGGTAGACGATGTCCACCGGGTAGCCACGCCCGGACACCTCGATGACCGGCGCGTCGCCAAAATGCTTCGAGAACTTCTCCGTGTCGATGGTGGCCGAGGTGATTACCACGCGCAGGTCCGGCCGCCTGGGCAACAGCCGCTTCAGGTAGCCCAGCAGGAAATCGATGTTCAGGCTGCGCTCGTGGGCCTCGTCGATAAGGATGGTGTCGTAGGCGCGCAGCAGCGGGTCACCCATGGCCTCGGCCAATAGCAGGCCGTCGGTCATGAACTTGATGTAGCCGTCCTTAGAGGCATGATCGCGGAAGCGCACCTGGTAGCCCACCTGCTCGCCCAGCTTCACGCCCAGTTCCTCGGCCACCCGCGTGGCCATGGCGCGGGCGGCAATACGGCGCGGTTGCGTGCAGGCCACCTGGCCATCGATGCCGCGGCCGGCCTCCAGGCAATAACGCGGCAGCTGCGTGGTCTTGCCCGAGCCGGTTTCACCGGCGACCACCACCACCGGGTTGTCGCGGATGGCGGCAATGATGTCCTCGCGCCGCGCCGTGATCGGCAGCGCGTCGTCATACTTCGCCACCGGCGCCCCGGCGCGCCGCAGCGCCCGCCGTTGTTCCCGTTTGTCCGCGCTCGTTTCCATGGGCGCGGATTATACGTTCCGCCCGGCCATCAGCGAGGACGCAAGCCGCTTGCTAACATTAAGCGTATGACCGATACATTAACTATCCGTGCCTACCGTCTCGGCGAATTCATCCTCGACCTTGAGCGACAGTCACTCAGCGGCCCAGGGGGCGAGATCGAGCTCAGGCCAAAATCCTGGAACATGCTGCGCTACCTGGCCGAGCACGCCGGCAGCCTGGTCAGCAAGGATGACCTGCGCCTGGCAATCTGGGGGCACAGCGTTGTCACCGAGGCATCGATCACCCAGTGCATCGTCGACATCCGCAGGGCGCTGGGCGATGACGAACGCAGCCAGTTGCGGACCATCCCCCGGCGCGGCTACCTGCTGGAAACGCCGGTCAGCCCGCTTGAGTCCGCAACGGGCGTCAAAGCACGTGTACCCAGGGTGCGGCGAGCCGCTAGCCTGGGGGCCGCGCTGGCGATGACTGTCGCGCTGGCGCTGCTGTCATCGCCGCGAGAGGAACCGGCCGTTCCGGCTTCGCCCACCACGCCCGTCATTGCGGTCATGCCATTCGAGGACCTTGGGCCAGAAGGCTCGGATGCCTGGTTCGGCGACGGCCTGGCCGAGGAGACGCTGGACAGCCTGACGCGGCTCAAGGGCGTGCATGTCATCGCCCGCACCTCGTCGTTCTCGCTCAGGGGGCAGCCGCTGGATGTCCGCCAGATCGCGGATCGGCTGAACGCGAGCCATGTCCTGGAAGGCAGCGTCCGGCGCGTGGGCGACCAGGCGCGCATCACGGCCCAGCTGATTGACGGTGACAACGCCAGGCACCTGTGGTCACAGACTTTCGACATCACCATGGACGATGTTTTCGACGTCCAGCAAGGTATCGCCAGGTCGCTCGCAGATGTGCTGGAACTCGAGTTTCTGGACCCGCAGGCCCAACCCACCAGCGCCATGGCGGCGGAAGCATGGGCCCACTATCGCCGCGGCCTGTTCCTGTACAACCGCCGGAACCCCGGCGACCTCGAGCTGGCCAGGCAGGCCTATGAAAACGCGATCAAGGCTGACCCCAGTCACGGCCTGTCTTGGGCCGGCATTTCGGCGATTCACCACCTTGAGATCTACTCGGGTGAACACCCGGCCCGGTCACTGCGCATGATGGCCGAAACGGCGTCTCGCGCGCTGGAGTTGGCGCCCAATGACGCGACTGTCTTGATGCGTGCCGCCTGTGCGGCCATCAAGCGCGGCGACTGGATTCGCGCCGACGCATTGTTCAACCACGCACGCCAGGTGGCCCCCGACGACCCGCTGCTCCTCGCCGTCCAGGCCGGACGGCTGTTCGAGTCCAACGACATGGACGCGGCGCTGGACCTGCAACGCCGCGCCGCAGCCCTCAACCCCCTGGCCATGTCCACGATGTACAACCTGGTCGTCATGGAAACCTTTGCCGGCAATTACCAGGCGGCGCTGGACCTCTACGAAACGCTGCATGCCATGAACCCCGGTTCGGCGGCCGCAGTGTCCAATGACGCGGCCATCGCCTTGCTGTCACTGGGCAACGTGGAGCGCGCGCTAAGCGTGCTGGCGGCCGTGGGGCACACCGATCCAGGCTCGCAGGCCGTCCAGGTCGTGGCGCTCGAAGCGGCCGGCGATTCGGCCGGTGCAGGCCTGGCCTTCAATGAACTTGTGAACAGCGCGACAACGTACGAGGACAGGCTGGCCATCGCCTCCGTCCATGCCTGGCGCGGCGCCACCAACGAAGCCCTGGACCATCTGCGAGATGCCCTGCAGATGGCCCAGGCCGACGCCCCCACAAACTGGTCCCGCTACCAGCTACTCCTGTCCTCAACGCTGTTCAGCCGTATCAGCGGGCACCCGGACTTCAGGCAACATCACGCCGAAGTCGTGGCCCTGGACCGGCTGGCCGTGCAGCGCCTGGCGGCCGAGGCCGACGCCCTGGAGCTGCCCGAACTCGCCCTCAATTTCCCCCGCGAGCCTTCTCCCGCTCACTGACGTAGATTTCACCCGAGCGGCCGAAGTACAGCCGCGTCCTGTCCCAGGACATCGACGCCCGCGTTTCACCGGCCGGTGTGTTGATGCCTTCGTGCAACTGCACCGGCGCCGACCACGCATCATGGATGCTGTCACGGGTTGCCATGTAGACATCCTGGTTGCCCGGCTCGGCGCGATCGGAACTGAAGACCACCTCCAGCCCATCCTTGCTGACATTCGGCATCCGGTCGTCAAACTCCGTGTTCAGGCCGTCTACCGGAACGCCCGGGCCAAAACCGTCAGGCCCCAGTTCGCTGACGTAGATGTCGTGGTTGCCGCTGCCGGTGCTTGAGTAGTACAGGAACGCCCCGGCCGGGGTTTCAATATAGGACGGGCTGAATTCCTCGCCGGCGGAATTGGGGCCCTCACCCAGGTCGGCACAGCCGAGCCGGACCGGTTCCTGCCAGCCATGGGCTGGATTGTCACGGGTCAGGAAGATGTCGCCACCACCGCAGGCATCCTCGCCCCCCCGGCGCGAGACGAAAAACAGGTAATTGCCGCCAATCGATGTCGGGCAGAAGTCGTCCGCGTTCGAGTTCACCGGCGCGGGCAAGTTCTCCGCTGGTCCGAACGGTTCTTCGACGGAAGGACGCCACGCGCGCCAGATATCCAGGGCCCCCTGGCCGCCAGCACGCGGTGTGGCCATGTAGATCGAGTGACCATCACGCGACTCGAAGGGACAGCCGCCCTGGACGCTGTTGTCGGTATCATTGGCTGGCACAGGGTCGCCCCAGTCCGTATAGGCAGGCCCTGCCGCTGCCGCTACAGGCAGGGCGAGTGCAATGGCCGCAGCCAGGATATTTACTCGGTTCAGTGTGCGCATGACGTTGTCCTCGTGAGTGTGCGTGACCCAAACCTAGTCGCCAGCGCCCGATTCGGCCCCTGCAAACGG
Organism: Marinihelvus fidelis; assembly: GCF_008725655.1. Lineage (NCBI taxonomy): Bacteria > Pseudomonadati > Pseudomonadota > Gammaproteobacteria > Chromatiales > Wenzhouxiangellaceae > Marinihelvus > Marinihelvus fidelis. Next base: position 492,692 of record NZ_VYXP01000002.1, read on the forward strand.
ACAAAAAAAGTCGAAAAAAACGCTAAAACCGTATAATCGCCAGCATTCTCAAGGGAGCCCGCATGACCGCCAATTTCCGCAGTGACAACGAATCCGCCGTCGCCGGCCCGGTCATGGAGGCCATCGTGGCCGCCAACGAAGGGGCCGCGCATGCCTATGCCGAGGACGACTGGTCCATGCGCCTTGACCAGGCCTTCTCGGACCTGTTCGAGACCCCGACGCGGGTGCTGCCGATGGCCACCGGCACGGCCGCCAACTCCATCGCCCTGGCCACGGTCACGCCGCCCTGGGGATCGGTACTCTGCCACCGCCAGGCGCACGTCTACTCGGACGAGTCCGGCGCACCGGAGTTCTACGGTCACGGCCTGAGACTGGTACCTGTCGACGGCGCGCTGGGCCGCATGAGCCCGGACGCGCTGGCCCACGCCTACGCGGGCTGCGCCGGCCACGGCGTGCACAGCTACGTGCCGTCGGCCATGACCCTGACCCAGAGCACCGAGTCCGGCACGGTCTACCAGCCCGACGACATGGCCGCCCTGAACGCACAGGCCCGCGGCCATGGCCTGGCCACCCACCTGGACGGCGCCCGCTTCGCCAACGCCGTGGTCCGCCTGGGCTGTTCGCCCGCCGACACCAGCTGGCGCGCCGGCGTGGAGATGATGTCCTTCGGCGCCAGCAAGAACGGCTGCATGGCCGCCGAGGCGCTGCTGTTTTTCGGTGACGAACGCGACAGCCGCTACGAAACCGCCGAGCGCATGCGCAAGCGCGGCGGCCACCTGTTCAGCAAGATGCGCTACGTGTCCGCGCAGCTGCTGGCCTATATCAACGACGGCCTGTGGCTGGAGCTGGCCGGCAACGCCAACGAACAGGCCGCGCGTTTCGCCGCGATGGTGGCCCGCCACGCCGAAGCCGAGCTGGAGTATCCTGTCGAGGCCAACGAGGTCTTCGTGCGCTGGTCGACCGACGGCTTCGAGGCGCTGGAACGCGCCGGCATCGAGTTCCTGACCTGGCCCGGCCAGGACGACCTGGGCCGGTTCGTGTTCAGTCACAGCACCACGGCGGAGGACACCGACCGCCTGATCGCGGCCATGGGAGGCTGATCAAACAATGAACGACAATAACAACGACACCACCACCGAACTGCCCGACGGCCGCCTGAAACGCGACATCAGCCGCCTGGGCTTCAATGCGATCAACATCAACAGCGTCATCGGCGCCGGCATCTTCGGCCTGCCCGCCGTGGCCGCCGCCCGGGCCGGCGACTTCAGCCCCTGGATGTTCGTGATCTGCGGCCTGCTGACCTTCACGCTGGTGCTGTCATTCGCGCGCGCCGCCTCGCTGGTGAGAGAAACCGGCGGCGCGCTGCTCTACGCCCGCAAGGCCTTCGGCTCCTTCGTCGGCTTCCAGACCGGCTGGCTGAGCTGGCTCAGCCGCGTGGCGGCCATGGGCGCCAACACCAACCTGCTGGTCACCTACGCCGCGTGGTTCTGGGCGCCGCTGGGCGACAGCCCCTGGCGCCAGGTGGCGCTGACCGTGGTCATCGGCAGCATGACCTGGCTGAACGTGGCCGGCGTGCGCAACTCCATGGCCGCCATCTACGCCTTCACGATCCTGAAGCTGCTGCCGCTGAGCCTGCTCGTGCTGTTCGGCCTGGGCAAGGTCGACGTCGGCGCCCTGTTCGGCGCCGACATGCCCGAACTGGGCAGCTTTGGCAGCACCGTGCTGGTACTGCTCTACGCCTTCGTCGGCTTCGAAGGCACCGTCGTCAACGCCGGCGAAGCCCGCAGCCCCCGCCGCGACCTGCCGCGCGCGCTGATCCAGTCGATCACCTTCATCGCCGTGCTGTACTTCCTGGTGCAATGGGTCTCGCAAGCCACCCTACCCAACCTGGCCACCAGCGAACGCGCCCTGGTCGACGTCGCCAGCGTGCTCTTCGGCTCCATCGGCGCCGCCCTGCTGACCATGGGCGCCGTGTTCTCCATCGGCGGCAACCTGATGGGCAGCGTCCTGTCCGCCCCCCGAATGACCTGGGCCATGGCCCGTGACGGCGCCCTCCCCCCCTGGTTCGCCGCCGTGCACGACAAGTACCACACCCCCCACCACTCCGTGCTCTTCTACGGCGCCACCTGCCTGCTGATGGCCCTGACCGGCAGCTTCGTCTGGCTCGCCATGATGAGCACCCTGGTCCGCCTGATCGCCTACATGGTCGTCATCGCCGGCCTCCCCCGCCTGAAACAACGCGCCGAACCCCACGCCGACGAATTCAACATCCCCGGCGGCATGCTCATCCCCGGCATCGCACTGCTACTGTGCCTGTGGCTGCTCACCGGCGCCGGCCCCCGCGCCTGGCTGGTGACGGGAATTTTCTTTGCGCTGGGGTGCGGGCTTTACTGGTTTTCGCGGCGGAATACAGACTAAGACGAAAATTTCCTTCAAACACATCAGTAATCGACTGATGCCTTAGCCGGGTTTTGCAACTAATCTCGGAGTTACCCCCATTCAACTTCAACCGATTGGGGGTCACCATGAATTCCAGCCTAAAGTTTTTATGCGTATTACTCGCTGTAATAACCGTTCCTGCTGCAGAAGCATCCAACCGAGCAATTAATTGCGACGGTTGCACGTACACCACAAAGGCAAACCGTGCGAAACAAGCTGTAACCGAAGGATACGTCTATGTATTTGATGCGTTACAGATAGATGTGAAGAAGTTTCGCATTTATGACCAACTTCTAGGGGATGATCCAAGAGGCCGCACTGGAAAAGTTGCCCAACGACTTGACGTAGAACCGAAAATTCGCGACCCGTTTCATAATTTTATTGAATCGGTTAACGATATTTTAGGGGAGCGACTTGTCTTGCCTGACACGTTCGACGTTCGCTCTGTTGCAGGGGCGTTGTATGACCCTGCATATACGACAACATTGTTGGAATCCCACATGTATCAGCTGGAATCGCCACAGGCGTCTGTTAGTTGGTACTCCGAGCTTCTAGGTAACCTACTAGACCGTGGCATCCCTTACGTTGACGTAACTGGCGTTACCAAAGAGTTCACGATGACCGTTGAGTTTCCCGATGGGTCATACATGGATTTCGAGTTCACATACGAAATGAACCATGTGAACAACGATCTTTCAATCGAGATTGAGCCGGCCGGAAACGCCAGACTCGCGAACGGAGATCCGGCACCAACAAGCGACAGCTCGTTCCGTGAGCAGCGATTTGATGATGACTACGGTGCACTTTTTGAGTGGCAACGTTGGGCCAATGCTTTGGATGTGGAAATGCGCCACCGGCGAGCGCTCGGAAACTATTCCTACATGGTCTGCAAAGTCGACCAATACAGGGTCGTGTGTACCCTCTATAGGGCACCTTGAAATCAAGCCGCACCGAATTGCGCCAGATTTCTGGCGCAATTCGATTTAGCTAACTGGCAGTCAGCAGACTAATTTGTAGAAGGGGTGCCCTTAACTTTGGTGCCAGGAATAGCGTCAACCGAACGAATGAACCCCTTGAACGCCGCTTCAATCTGTTCATCCGGCTTTTCAGTTTCAACTGTTGTTTTCAACGTAAACGGGTTTGAAGAAACCTGCTCAGTGCTAATCACAAAAGCACGCACACTGGCGTTCACATAATCTAAAACGTACACAGTTCCTTGCTGTGTCATACCTATCGCCTTTCGGCGAGCTTCTTCAAGCGAGCAGTCATCACATACAACAACTCGGTTCTGCTCAGCCGCCAAAACAGTTAATGGCACACAGCACATCACAACAGCCACACTCGCCAAAATCCATCCAACTCGAACAGCTAACTTTTCTATGATTGCCATAACGTTTCTCACATACAATAAAAACATTATAGAGTTTCAGGGATTTTTTTCAGGATAAGCACCTGAACTTCAAGGGTTAATCAAGCGAAGTCGTTAGAAAACCCTAGTTGCTACCAGTTACGCTGGCAAGGGAAGCATACGGGTCAAGTCGACGGCACGGGATCGAAAGTACCGTAGGCACGGTAATCCCCCTTTAGTCCGCGCCGGGGGCAATTTATTTGGCGATGCGTGTAAGGAGTCGTAACGTGGCCTGACAGTCACCGATGGCGGTATGGTCGCCACCCCGCAATTTGTACCAGCGGTAATGCCCCCGCCGTTTGTCCCATTTTGCTCTGTGCAGACTGTCCAGAAACATGGCACAAGCAGATTCAAATTCGGGCGCTGGGCAACCGGCTGCTTTCGCACTTTGTAGTATCAACCGGGTGTCATACTTGGCGTTGAATATCACAACTTGCCGACCTGATACCGCTGCCTGAATCTTATCCTGAATTTCGGCAAAGCCGGTGGCGTTTGCAACGGCTTCCGGCGATATGCCGTGAATCGCTTCCGCATCTGGCCAGGACATGGCATTTGAAGGCTTTACGAGAGTGTCGAGCAGCGTGTTGCCATGGCCGTCGATGATGCCGACTTGTATGATTTCGCAATCATTGCCAATGCCAGTCGTTTCTGTATCCAGAATAGCAAGGCTATCTGGGTTCGCTAACAACTCGCGGGCGATCTTCACGGCGCTTGCCGAATCTTCAGCCTTCAACTTCTCGCTGGGCTCGTTCTGCTTACCAATAAGCCGTTGGAGGGTAGCGGCATCATCGCTTTGGCGCGAGGATCCCGTGATCCGTTTCAATAACGCCCATACACCATAGGCCACAAGCGCGACGATCAGAATCGGAATAAAAGCTTCCATATCCCCCCCTTTCCAATCTCTCCTCAAACCATAATAACGCCCCGCGCAGCCGGGGTGTCCGTACAACAATAGAAATGGGCAACCCGCGCCCCTATTTGTGCTGAAGAAACACGCGCTACTAGAGCTTACACGCACGCTCGGATGGTTCCGAAAACTCTTCTAGGGATTCCAAAAAGTCCCCGATATGCGACAAAGCGAAAATGCAAGCGCATTTGCATACATGGACGTTCACAGGGGTCGGCAAAATCGCCGTATGTGTTTGATTTAAATGGTGGGCCGTGTTGGGCTCGAACCAACGACCATCGGATTAAAAGACTGGAGCGTTTTGGCGTCACAGCTACGTTTCAGCCGATTTCTTCCAAAAAACACACCCGCGTAACCCGCTGTTTTTCATAGACCGGATCCCCGGTTTTTGGAACAAATTCCGCACCAACTTTTAGACGCTGTTTAGGTAATTGCTTCCTGGTGGGGGGCAACAAAAAGAATGGCGCCGTGCATTGATTAAAGTGTTGACTACCGCCCCAATGGGGCGGTATACTGTAATCGTTGGTCGGGCATCCCGCCATGACCACGAAACGGGAGAAATCCATGAAAGAGCAAGACCGCGTGATCGTCGAACAGGCTCTCAAGATCCTGCGTGACGAACTCGGCACCGTCGGTGTCGAGCTGACCGATCCAGCAGCTGCAGGCCAGTACTGCCAGCTGCGGCTCGGTGACCGGGAGCACGAAGTGTTCCTGGTGGTGTTCCTCGACACCCGCCACCGTGTGCGGGGCGCTGAGGAACTGTTCCGCGGCACCATCGACGGTGCCTGCGTCTACCCCCGCGAAGTCGCGAAAGCAGCGTTGATGAACAACGCCGCTGCCGTGATCGTCGCGCACAACCATCCTTCAGGAGTGACGGAGCCAAGCATGGCCGACCAGGCCATCACGCGCCGCCTGAAAGATGCGCTGACGCTGCTGGAGATCCGCCTTCTCGACCATTTCGTGGTGTCGGGCCAGGGCTTCACCAGCATGGCATCGAGGGGCATGATTTAGCCCCTCACACTTTGCCGGCAGGCGCACCGCCTGCCGGCTTTTTCGGAGAGACGAACATGAGTGAAGAACGCGCCATTTACCGAGTAGACCGGGCGGCGCCAGACAGCCTCGAAGCGTTCAAGTCGCGGCCCTGCGCCCTGCCCTTTCACGATCCTGGATACACGGCCCCCAAGCCATCCGAGATCGACGCCCTGATACAGCTTGCGGGTTGGTCCCAGGTCGAAACCGCGAAGATCGCCGGCGTCAATTTCAAAGCCGGGAAAGGATCCACGACCGTCCGCAAATGGCGGACGCCGGTGGACTCGTCCGAGCACCGAGGCATCCCCTACGCCGCCTGGCGGATCATGCTGGCCGCTGCCGGCGTGGTGACCATCGACCCCGCCGACTACACGCGGGATCAGCTGATGAGAGTGGCCGAGTAGAAAACGCCGACCAGGTGGCCGGCGTGGCCAGGGTGGACGGTTAGCCCCCGGCGAATGCCTTCATGGTGCGCCGGGTGCCGTTCAGGGAGATATTGCTGGAAAGAATCGCGACCACACCACCGTGCGCTCAGCGTGGCTTACAGTAGGGCCTCACTCAAACAGGGGAATATTATGAAAATCAAAGTCCGTGAACAGGGAAAGCCCAACGCCGAGATCAGGTACGTCGACGTGATTCAGGGGTTCAATTCTTACTACGACGGGAAGATGACCCGAAAGATGAAGGCACTGCCAGAGTACCGGCTTGCAGACACGGGCGAAGATGTGAACGAACAAAAGGACGGGACGTTCATCGGTATAACTTCCAAGCAGGTATTCGAGAGAGCCTAAAAGCGCCCCCGGCCGCTCGAAGGGGACGAGCTGGCCGGGGACTAGGGGATCATTTTCAGGATAGGCCACCCTGGGCGGCGTGTCTGTAGGAAATCGTCGCGCTATTCCGTAGTCATGGCGCCATGCAAGTGGTAGCCAACGTAAAGGTCCCCCGTGCGCTGAGAACGGGCGTCGAATCGCGCAAATGTTTGCGTTCCGCTACTGCCTTCAAATGGCACAACCTCACTCGGTGTGTCGTCATCGTCCTGCCAAACTACGCCCTTGCCATCCTTCAGGTAAAGCCACATTCGGCTATTAGACCCGGCAGGGAAACTGGTCGCGTTCCAGCTTGACGGGCCATAAGCGCCCCACATTGCCGAGCCGTCCGCCACGCTCATGTTTCGCCACAGGTTCAAAACGAACACGTTCGAGCCGTCGGAATACGCTTGCAGAACCGGGCCGAAATTGTAGCCGGAAAGCGTGGCCGAGATATTGACTGACCGAATGCCGTCAATGATGGCGAATGTTTCAACGTCCGTGCTTGTCAGGGTTTCGGGGCTGTCCAGCCTTAGCCCGTTCGCGTAGTTCGTGCTGGGCGACCTGATGCGCGACTCGCCGCCGTCTGTATCGAGTTCGTAGTCAGCGCCTTGTGATCCTGTCGACGTTTCAGTCCAGCCCCACGAATCCGGGTCGGTATTTTCAGATACCCACTCTCGGGCGTCGGCCTCGGTGATCTCGTATGCGTCATTAAACGGGTAACGGTGAATCAGACCTGAATGGCCGACCTTTTCCAGAACCGAAAAGTATTTCCAATGGAGGCCGGTATCGGATGCGATGACGATCGCACCGTTCGCCCACCCGCCGGCTGATGCGCCTTCGGCCTCGGCCGCCTCAAAGTCAGCGTATTCATGTGCCGTAACGACTTCCACCACCCCCGACCAATCCGAATAAACCCCGCCGTTCACGGCACGGGCGCGGTAGTGGCGGGTGTAGGGGGGCGAACCTTCAAACTCGAATGGTTCGTCGGGCGGGGTAAACGCGGCCGTGTAGCGAGCAACGCCGGTGGTGAACCGCAAGTCCTCGATATTCCCGTCGAGGCGACGCCCCACCAAATCCAGCGCCCCGGCCACGCCGCCGTCTACGCTTCCCGCCCATGTCCTGCTGTTTTCCAGCACGCCGTCGATGAACAGCCGGAACACGTCACCCTCGCGAGTAATCGCCGCATGATGCCATGCATCCTCGGACGGCCGCGTGTCCTCGACAATGGGGTTCGTGTTGCTGTAGTTGTAAGTGAAATCGACAAAATTGTTCGATTCGTTTGAATGCCCGGCCATGATGCCGTGGAAATTCGCCGCCCATCCACTCGGGTTCGTTGCGAACAAGTATGTCGGCGGTTGGTTGCCCACGTAAGAATCTTGATAGTAAAAGCACTCGAATGTGTAGTCGTCGGTTCCGACAATGAAACTGCTGTCAGCCGGGCCGCTGATGTAATCCGACGTGGTGCCGCCAAACAGGATTGATGCGTCGCCGTTGCGGGTTCGTCCGGTATCGACCTCGACGCTTCCGTTCAGGGTCAGCGCGTGGCCGTGTGAACTCCGATCAACAATGTCCGTGCCTCCGTCGGCGCCTTCGGCCTTGAGCAGTAACGCCACGTCGGCCCAATAGGGGTCGTCAGGCGATCCGTCGATCACATGGTCGTAATCGTCCGGGTTCGCCGCCAGAGTAGTCAGCGCCGCCCACGTTGTACCGTCCTCGCTGACCTGCACCTCGGTCGGGTATGCGCTGGTCACGGTTAGCCGTATCGTGTCCTCGGCCACGCCAATGGCCGACAGGCCCGGAACGTTCGGCACAAGGTTGTCTGTCGGCAGGTTCACGCCGCGCCGGGTCAGCACCGGCACCATAAACCGCGCTTTCGTCCTCACGCGCTTACCCCAACCACTCCACGATCACCCGACCCGCGGCGCCAGACTGCGGCGCCACGCCGCCGCTTGCGCTCGTGCCACCAGCGCCACCACCGCCGCCGTTGGCTGTAGGCGTGGCGCCATTGCAAGTGCCGCCGTTGCCCCAGGAGCCACCACCACCGCCGGCCTCGGCGCCGCCGGTGACGTAGGCCGCACCACCCAGGCCGCGAGAATCGCCACCCTTCGTGACCGTGCCAGTGCTGACGCCGGTGTGCTCGCCGCCACCTGGGCCGCCGCCCATGTAGCGCTCGAAGAACAGCCGCGAGTCTTCGCCCCAGCGGTCGTCCTCGATCTGCGTCCACTGGCGGCCGCCGCGGGCGGTCAGGCCGAAACCGGTGGTGTTGCCGCCGGCATTCGAGGATCCGGTGTTGCCACCAGCGCCGATCACCACCGGGTAGGACCCGCCGCCGGTCACCGCCACGGTCGACTCGATGATCTCGCCGCCCTCGCCACCTGGGCCATCCATGCCGCCGCTGTTCGGGTAGCCACCAGCACCGCCGCCGACCAGGATCACGCGCGCCCAGGTGGCGTTGTCCGGGGCCGTTAGGGTCTGGCTGCTGGTGATCTCTTCGCGGGTCAGCTGGCCGCCCAGGGTGGACACTGCGGCGTCCAGGTTGGCTAGGTTGTCGAGATCCGCCGCCGCGAGCGTGGCGGCCAGCTCGTCGAGCGTGGTGGAGCCGTCGATGTTGTCCAGGGCTTCGGCGCGATCTTCAGTGAGCCGCGCCAGCAGCGTGGAGATTTTGCCGGAGTTGATTAAGCCGCTCATGATGTGGTCGCTCCTGAAAAGTTGCCGCTGCCGTCGTAGCTGATGGCGATGGTGCCGTCGTCGAAGGTCTCGTAGCCGGCGCCCAGCCCCTTGTCGTACTGGCAGACGATCTGTGTGAGGTTGCCGCTGGACCAGGTGAAGGTGAATTTCATCTTCAGGCTGGCGCTGTCGTTATTGACCAGCTCGATGTAGTCCGGCTCGGACAGATCCGAACCGCTGGCCGTGGTGGCCCAGCCGGGAAGGATGAACACGCCACCAGCGAGCATGGCGATGATCCAGGTGATGTTGTCGCGCAGTTGGTCGAGATCTACGCCTTTGCCGGTGCCGTCATAGTTCGGGCGGCTGGTGTCGAGTGTGGGTGCAGCCATTGGATCAAACTCCTCGTGCGGTGATTTCGACGGTTGCGGCGGCCTGGGTGGCAGTTTCGTCCCAGGCGTACAGATCGCAGCCGTCCTCGTCGATGTTGTCAGCTGCCGCCTGGCGGAAGGTACTGCCGATCACGGTGAGCGTGACCTTCGGCGGGGTGACGAAGTCTTTCGTCCAGGTGACGGCCAGTGGTTGGCTGCCGGCGCCTGGCACGCTGACGGTCTGGGTTTCGACCAGGGGATTGCCCTGCAGGCTGGCCAGCACCGGGATCCGGATCAGCATTCCGTCGCCGGCGGCGCCGGTGCACTCCATGAGCGCCTTCATGTACCGGGCCTCGCCGTTGAAGCTGGTGCCGCCCTGGTCGGTGAATGTCGGGTAGTCCGCGCCTTTCGCGAACCGCGTGGTCTGGGTGACCGTGCCCTGGAATGTCGTGATCTGGGCGTTCCAGGCCCAGTTGGCGTCCTTGTCGACGCCCAGGTCCCACTCGTCGGTTTCCAGGCTGGACGCGCCCGCCGTCTGGTTCTCGATCCACGTTTCGGTGCCGGCGCCATCGTCCGTCCAGGCGTCCGTGGCCGGGCCGTCGTCCGTCCAGGCGTCGCCGGTGTCGGTGACGTAGTAGACGGCATCTCCGTGGACCTCGAAGCGGCGCATGTTGACCACGGTGTCGGCGTCGATCTCCTCCAGCACCAGGCCACCCGCCTGGTCGGCCGTCACGTTGATGACGGTGTCGGCGCGGCCGTAGGGCGCCGTCACGCCATCCGACTCCTGGCCCAGCGAGTCCAGCGCCTTCACCATGTAGACGAACGTGCCCACCGGCTGCGCGTTCAGCAGGATCCGCAGTGCATCGTGGCGGTCAGCCATGAGCACGGCGTTGGCGTGGCCCCAGGCGCCTGCTACGTTGCCGTCATAGTCAGCCTTCGGGATCCGCTTGATCCGGTAGCCAACCAGGTCGATGTCGATGGATGCGCTCCAGCTCAGGTTCACGAACTGGCCCGCCTCGAAACCCTGGGCATTGGTCGGCGCCGTGGGCAGCAGCAGCTTACCCAGGGCGGTGGCCGTGGCCGTGCCGGCGGAGGCGCCCTGTTTGCCCAGCACGTTGATGACCCAGACCTCCGCTGTGTATTCCTGGTCCTGCTTGATGGGCGGCGTCACCGCCAGGTGTGCGACCGGCCCCTGGTGGCTCACGGTCGTCTCCAGGACGACCTGAGCGCCTGTCTTCACCCGCACGCGGTACATCAGCGCCCAGCCCCAGTCCACGCCCGTCCAGGACACCTCCCAGCGGCTGAACGTCTTGCCGCCCTCGTCCACGAACAGCGTCTCGGTGAGCGTGGGCGTGGGGCCGTTGGGGATGTCGCCGGGGCTCGGCAGCGAGCTGTCCGGGAATGTCGGCTCCACCTGGGTGCTGTTCGAGTAGGCCGCCGGGTCGTATTCCCAGCCGAGGATCCGCCAGCGGCCCTTCTCGATGGCCTCGGCCTCGATGACGCGAAACTGCTTGGCCGTCAGGCCGATGGGGTGCGTGAGCGAAAACACGTCGCCCACGGTGATTTTCAGGCCGTAGTCGAACGTCTCGAACTGGCATTCCAGGTCGGTGAGGTTCGCCTTGTTGTAGACCTCCCTGCCCTTGCGCCTGGCGCAGCCGGCGATCTTGAAGCCGGGTAGCTGCAGGCGCGTCACGCGCAGCGGCGTGCCGGCCGGCGGGTCGTCAGTCCACCAGGTGGATTCGCGCCAGTCACCGGCGCCCGGGTAAGTCCAGGTCACCTCGACCTGGGTGGGCACGTCGCGCAGGCCGCGCTTTTTCAGGCGCAAGGATCCGCGCCGCACGTTGGCGTCAGTGAGCGCATGGTCGACGCTGGCCGGAGCGTCCGGAATGAACCGGATCTCGCCGCCGTCCGGCGCCAGGAACACGGCCGCGTACTCGCGCAGCGTCTTGATCCAGTCGCTGACCGGGCGCCGGTCCTCCAGTGACAGCCCGATGGCCCAGCGGGGCTGGCCATAAACCACGTCGTCGCAGCGATCCGCGGCGGTCTCGACGCTGTCCCAGTTGGGGGAGTGGTCGGTGTAGCGGTCGATGAAGTCCGCCAGGTGCAGGGCCGGGTTCTCGCTGTAGATGGTCGTCGCGGTGCGCGGGTCGTACACCTTGCGGCCCTGGATGATCGCTTCCAGCGCCAGGTCCTCGCCGGGCGGGATGGTCAGCACCGAGTAGCAAATCCCCGGCAGGTCGTCTGCCTGGCCCCACACGGCCGCCACTGTGGCGTCTCCGGTCTGGGCGGCGGTGCCCATGTAGTGGGTGGCCGTACCGCTGAAGGTGGCGCCGTTCAGGATCACCCGCTCGATGGCCTCCACCTCGCCGGTGCACCAGACCACCACCAGGACCAGGTTGCCGCCGCTGACCTTCGCGCGGACGATGTTGGCGCCCACACGCTCGCGGCCGTACACGTCCCGAATGACCGAACCCACGCGTGAAACCGTCAGCGTGCGCTCTGACAGGCTCGTCGACGTGTTCGAGGCGGTCACCACGTTGCTGGCGGAGATCTCCAGCCAGGGCGGTAGATCCGGGCCGGTGGGCAAGGGATTCGTGAACCGGCGCTTGTCTGGCTCGACTGGGTTGCGGTGTACCGGGTCTTTGGTCTTCGTGGTCACGGAGTGGCCTTCGTTCCGATCAGCTCACACTGCACCCGCACGCGCTGGCCGCGGCGCTCGATGACGTAGGGCTCACCGACGAAGTTCACCACGTAGTCCAGGCCGTGCAGCGTCAGGTCGTAAGGCCCCAGCGACGCCTCGAAGGCAGCCACCAGCGCAGCAAACTCGGTGAGCGAGATCCACTCCTCGATGATGGTGATGCGATAGCGCGTGCCGGCAGCGTCACGCCGCTGCTTGATGGTCAGGTCCTCGGCCAGGTCGGTCAGGATCCCAGCGTCGGGCGTGGCGCTCGAATCCCTGGAGATCGCGTACCCCGGATAGTCGGCCATTACTCAGACTCCACGGTGATGATCGTGTCGCCCCAGGTGATCTTCGCACCGGGGCGCGGCAGGCGCGTAAAAAGCGGTGGCGCTACGCGCGTGCGAGGGGCGTGGGTGCGGTCTCGACGTGTTCTGTGCAACGTCAGAGACGCGCTTTCGATGTCGAGCGTGGATTCGCCGCCGTAACCGCGGTAAACCTCGACCGCGTCGCCGTCGTGGTACTCGTAGATCTTGAACAGCCGGTCGCGAACACCGTCGACCAGGATGAGGCCGACGCCGATGTTGTCCAGGTTGGGGATCTGCAGCGTGGTGGTGTCATCGTTCAGCCGCCCTACCCGCACACCCACGGGCAGCCAGTTCTGGCCGTTCCACACGACCTGGAATGACGTGGTCCAGTACACCGGCGTGTCCAGGTCCGCCTCGACCAGGTAGACCGGCGTGGTGAGATCCTCGGCGATGGCCGCTTCGATGGTCCCTGAGAGCGTGCGCGGCATCAGTCGTTCACCAGGTCAGGTTGCTGGTTCACACGGACGTTGAACTGGATGCCGCGGACGGCGTTGGCCACCGCAGCAGCGACCTTGTCGCCCATGCGGTCGACGGCGTCTGACATGGCCATGGCGGAGGCCGTGGCCACGTCAGCGGCGACCTGGGCCGGATCCGAATGCGGGCGGATGTTGTCGTCGCCCGTTCCCGGTCCGCCCGGCTGGGTGTTGATGGGGTCGCCGGTGACGGGGTCGGGCGATACCGCCTGTTCCAGCGCCGTGGCGGCGTTCAGCAACGCCTCCGCTGCGCCCTCGTGCATCGAGGCGACCAGGGCCAGCGGGTCGACGATGTCTTCAGTCATGGCGCCGATGAGCGAGCGCAGCTCGTCAGCCTCCGCGACGACCGAGTCACGCACAGTCGAGAGCCTGGACCCGGCAATATCCGTCACGCCGCCGGTGAACGCCGCGAACTCGCCGACCAGGGCCGCCTGCTGCTCGGCCGACAGCAAACCCCACGCCTGGCCGGTCAGCCGCTGGATCTCCTGCACCGTCGCGGAGATCTCCGCGGGGTCGGTCATCGTGGCCAGGGAGTCCTTCAGGTCGTTGGCCTGGCTGCGCAGCTTCTCGTAGAAGCCGTCGTCACCCAGCAGGATCCGGTCGAACTGGTCGTTCAGGCCAGTGAAGGTGCCGGCCACCTGGGCGGCCACGTCGTCGATCTGGCCGAGCAGCTGCATCTCGGCGTGGTAGCGCGCAAGCGTCAGGTCGCCCAGGGCCATGACCGACTCGGCCGAGCCGTCGAAGTCTGCCGCCATGTCGCGGATGGCATCACCCAGCGCGTTGGCGGACTGGAAAAGCGTGCGGTTGTTGTCGGCGATGATCTGGGCGTAGTCGGACAACGGATCCGAGCCGGCAAACGCTTCCAGCGACGCCGTGGCGGCCGTGACGCGCTCGAAGTCCTGGGCAAATCGGTCCATGACCTGGCCCCAGTCTTCGCCGTTCTGGCGCATCCCCTCGATGACCGCGGCCAGCTCCGTGTACGAGCGGCCCGCCAGGGAGTCGCCCAGGGCCTCGAACAGCCGCTCGATGGTCAGGCCGACGTTCAGGCGCTCGATGCGCTCCTCGATGCTTCCAGCCTGGTTAACGAAGCGTTGCACCTGCTCGTCGAACACACCCACGATGGCGTCCACGCGCGAGCCGATGATCTCCTCGGCCGCGTTGGCCGGGTTGTTCACCTCGGCACGCCACCCCACCAGGGCATCCTGAACTGCCGCCAGCTGGTCATTGTCCAGGAACTCGGCCACGGCCGTGTCGATGGCCTCGATGGACTGCCGGACGCCGCCGGCGAACGTGTCCGACTCGTCAACGTGGCCGAACCCACCACGCCCGAACAGGCTAACCACCTCACCCAATGGCGTGGTGAACCGCTGGTCTTCCGGATCCGCGCCGCTGGCGCCGGATCCACCGAACGCGCCCTCGAAGTCTCGGCCGAAGAACTTACCGAACAGGCCGCCCAGGACGCCACCGATGATGCCACCCAGGAGATTGCCGATCACCGGGATGAACGTGCCAATGATGGCGCCCGCAGCCGCGCCGATACCCGCGTAATCCGGCCCGTCGAGTCGGTTGGAGTTGTCGATCAGGTTGCCCAGGGCTGAACCGCCGTAGTAGCCAATGGCGCCGCCGATGGCTGTGCCGCCCGCGGACTCGTTAAAGCCCGTCCAGGAGGCGCCGTTCTGCTGGCCGAAAAAGCCAGCGAAAGAGAATCCACCGCCGGCCGCGCCGGGCGCCTGGCCGTTCAGGTAGGGGATCTGAAACGCCTGCTGCACCGCTGCCTGGTTGCCGCCGCCCGAAGCATTCGCCGTTCCAGCAGCGAAAGAACCGGTGATCGCGCCTACTATGTTGCGGGTCGTCGCGGCGTGCAGCATCTCGGCGAGCATGTCTTCGAAGAAATCCTGGATCTTGTCGAAGGCGTCGCTGGAGCCCTTGATGAGATCCTTCCAGAGATCAGCGAACAGATCGTCGATGCGCTCAACGCCGCGCTCTATGGCCGTGTTCATTGTGTTGACCTTTTTGGTCAACTCCGGAATCGCCTTGCGGGCGGTTTTAACGGTGATCTCTTCCAGTCCGCCGGCTGCTAGTGTTGCGTCGATGTACTCCAGTTTCAGCAGGCGAAGAGCTTCCGAAAGGAGCTCCGCGCTAATCAGTTCACCATCGTAAGCAGCCTGAAGCTCTGCCTTCGCCTGGGCGTATTCACGCTCGATGCGCAACAGCGGAAACAAGCGGTCAAGGTGTGACTGGGCGGCTGATTTCACCTTTTCCATGGCTTTGGCGAGCTGTTCCATGTCTTCAGCTGTGCTTTCTGCCTCGCCGCCCAGGTCCTGGGTGATCTTCGCCTGACGCGTCATGATGTCGCCGACTTCTTCGACGACGTTCCCAACGCGGGTTTTCAATGACTCGCCGACGAACCCCATTGCATCGACCGCAGCCTTAGAGTGCTCTTTCGCGCTGGCAACGATCCGCTCGCCCATTCCATCAAAGGCGTCAGCGGCCGCTGCGAACTCGCCTTTTGCGAGGGCCGCCCCAGCCGCCGCCATGGTGCGGATGAACTCGGTGAACGGCGCCGCGAGAGCCTGGAGCGAGTGCAGTACCGAAGCACCCAGCCCGACGATGGCTTCGCCAACGAAGCCTGCGGTCTCGCGCACCACCACGAACGCAGAAACGATGGTCCGGGCGACTTTGCCCACCCGCTCACCAGCCGTAACCCAGCGGTCGGATGCTTTCGCGCCCTCATTGAAGTGCTGCATTAGCGCGACCAACTCCGGAATAAGTCCCTCACCGAACTGGTTGCGGACGCCTTCGCCCACTTTTCGGAGCTTTTCGAGCTCATCTTTGTACTGCGCTGACGCCTTCACCAGCTTGTCGGACATCACTGCGCCGACACGCTCAGCAAATTCCATCTGCTCTTCCAGGGCTTCAGCGCCCTGAATGAGCAAAGGAATCAGTTCGGCCTGGCGGGCGCCGAAGATATCCTGGGCGGCTGCGAGCCGGAGAGTCGGATCTTCAGTGTTTTTGATCGCGTCGGCGATCTTCAGAAACTGTTGCTCAGGGTTCAGGCCGCGCAGCTCTTCAACATTCAGCCCGATACGGTCGAAAGCCCGGTTGTAGGTGGTCATGCCGGACTCGGCATCGGCGATGGTCTTGGACATCTTCCGCATGCCCTTGTCGACCGTGTCCAGCGATGTGCCGGCGAGGCTCGCAGCGTGGTCCATGCCTGACAGGAACTTGGCGGAGACCCCCAACCGCAGGCTCATCTTGTGGGTCTTATCACCCACATCCGCGATCATCTTCGCCAGCCCACCGATGGCGCCTACTGCTCCCGCCGCGGCGCCTACTATCGCCGTCGCTCCAATAGCGACACCTCGAAGCTGGCGCACGCCGTCACCGAACGATTTGTTCGATTTCGCCTGCTCCAGGCGCAACTTCTTCATTTCCGCCTGGGTTAGGCGCATGGCATTCACGGCGCCCTTGGCGTCGCCGGTGATCAGAATGCCTGTCTTGAAGTTACGCGCCATCTTTCCTCGCCTGCTTCGCCCACTCGTTCAGGGCGCCTACTTCGATCTGCTGCACGTCGCGGAACAGCTCCCCGCGGCGCCTGGCGCTATGGACTCGCTCGCTGTCCATCACCAGGCCAATCGAGCTGTACTCCAGCCCACAAGCTCGGCCGTCCGGGCGCAGCCGCCATTGAGTCGATACACGGCAGAACAGCACCCAGGCCGGCCAGTTCTCAGGCCAGACCTCGAATCGCTCGCAAGGATCTGGCGCTTGGGGCTCCGGCTCAGCCTGGTCCATGATGAAATGCTGGTCGTCATCGTCATCCGGAGCCCCGTTGTCATTCATCAAAGGGCCGGCCCAGACCTGGCCGGCCTCAATCAGTTTTTTTGCCGCAGAGCCTCCCGGCCATACAGCAGCTCAAGGAATCCGTTCACGATGGCGGCCTGGTAGGGGCCGATAGTCAGCAGCTCGTCCAGGTTCTCCGTGCTGAACTCAACTGGCTGTTCGTCGGCGTCGAGCAGCCGATCCCAGCCGACCAGGTACTCGCGAATGATTTCGTCGTCAGTGAGCTTTCCGGCGGCAGCGTCTTTCGTGATCTGTTGCGCTGTGGGGCGGTCGGGGACCTTGAACTTGCAGTGGAACGGCACGCTCATCGTCTTCCCCAGGTCCTGGGGGAGCTTTGCCGTCACTTTCACGCTGACTGTGTCGCGTGCACCTTTGAAATGGATGTTTCCCATGAACGTTTTCCTGTGGGGGCCAATGTCTCGACCAAGGTACGTTCACGGGCGGTGGTGCTGGTATTGCGAGAAAAGGAAACCCCGCCTAACGGCCCCAGCCAGGCGGGGTTTCGGTGCCGGCGCTGCAGACGCCGAACGAAGAGCTGGCCGTCGGTTACCGAACGGTCAGCTTGACCTCGTCGTCGCCGGTGTCGCTGGGCAGCGCGTTGTACGGTCCGGTGCCCAGGGCCACGCCGTCGGAGTCAGACACGTTCAGGTCGGTGAACTGGCCCAGCGGCACATCGAGCTCGATGATGTTGCCGGTGGCCGTACCGTGCACCAGGTTGAACGGGCCCTTGTTGACGCCCGAGTGGCTCTCGATCAGGTCCGAGTAAACGTCCTTCGAGCCCACCTCGGGCACCTCGAACGCGATCTCGCCGGACGGCGCCCGATCCACGATCAAACGCTCATCGAAGTTGATGATGTTGCGGTTGACCACCTCGTTGTTCATGTTCAGCGACAGCGATTCCGCGCGCGGGCTGTAGCTGTCCAGGTCCAGCGTGGTGTTCGCCTGGTTCACCGGCAGCGGCGTCATGAAGGCACTGGTGTCGATGGTGTAGGCGCCGGCCGCCGTCGGAGTGGCGTAGGTGCCCCAGAACGTGAACCGCATGTACGGGAAGCCGCGGCGGGGGAACATGAACTCGACGTTGCCTCGGCAACCGGTCAGGATGTGCAGATTCCCGTCCATGATGTAGTACAGCGTCACCGACTCGAAGCTGGCCGAGACCGGGTCGTACTGGGTGTCAGTGGTGGCCGTGATGCTCTCGGCGAAACCACAGGCGCGCAGCAGCGGGCCGTAGGCCGGAGCCGTGCCGGCGGTGACCGCCGCGGATCCGGCGCCGGCCAGTTCCACTTCGAAACTGACCTGCACCTGCGGCTCGACGTTGATGCTCTCGTCGTGGCCCAGGGTTTCGCGGTCCAGGTTACGCTGGACCTTCTCACCGCCGTAGACCTCGGGAATATCGAGGTTCCGGGTCAGGATGGCGTTCGAGCCATCGGGCGTGGGATCGGTGCCGTAGACCGACTCGATCTTCGCAAGGATTCGCTTTTTGCGGAACAGCATGGCTTAGCCCTCCTTCGATTTCGTGGACTTGGCTGCTGCCTTGCCCGCAGTCTTGCCCTTGCCGGCCGCCTTGCCCTTCGGCGGCGCAGACTGGGTCCGCTCTTTCAGGACGCGCTTGCCGTCCTCGATGATGTAACTGCCGCCTTCGCGTGCCATTTTCAGATCTCCTTCCAACTTCGGAATGAATATGTTTCTCGCCACCAGGCGATACCGCCCTCGATCTCGACGACGGCCGCCGATTCGTGCTCGACCAGGTCATCACCGGCGGCGGGCTCCCATCCGCACAGTGCTGTTTCCAGCTCCGCCCGGCGGGCTTCCAGGTCGTCTGCATCGCAGACGATCAGGACGCCGATGGAGATCGTCTGTTCCTGGCGGAACCCGGTGTCGAGCCCGTTCTCGTCCGAATCAACTCCGGCCAGGTATACCAGGGCCGCCGGAAGCTGTGCTTTGAAGTCCGAGATCGGCTTCGTCGTCCATGCCTTTCGGACGGTAGCAAAGGCCAGAGCCTCGCTGGTAATGCGGCTGACGAATGCGTTTACGTGGCTCATAGGCGTCGAATTGCTCGGTCGATGGTGATCTTCATGGCGCGGTCAAACTCGATGGGTGTCTCGCGCCGCACGCGGGCCAGAACATCGTCCATGACCTCGGCGCGGCGGAGCATTTCCGGCACCGACATCGAGTACCGGCGGCGAATGGGGAGCCTGGCGCTGGTCTTCCTGGTGAACACCTTTAGGCCGTGAATGTCAGCGCCGAAACCACCCTTGAACACGAACCGGGGGCGGTCCTTGCGGATCTGCACGGAGACGCCCCGGCGCGGGCCTTTTTTCGACCGCACCTTGACCTGGCGCGCGCCGAACTTGTCCAGGCCGAGGCGTTTGCCGGTGTACTCAAGCATGTAGGCGACCGTGGCGCCGCCGTGACGGATCCGGCGGGGGCGTACTGCGCGCCCCATGTCCCGGGCCTTGATGTTGTACACCTGCCGGACTTCCTTCGACGCCGTCGTGCGCGCCTTCATGGCCACGCGCTGCAGCGCCATGGCCAGGGCCTTCTCAACGATCTCGCCGCCCAGCTGGCGGCGGATCTTCTCGTAGTTCTCGATCTCGAAACGAAGGGTCGCCATGACTACACCGTGACCGGGTGGCACAGGATCGACATGATGTAGCCATCATTGGCGATCTCTTCGGCCAGGCGGAAGTTCTCCGAGCCGACCGTGAGCAGTTGGCCCTCGGTCCAGCTGGTGACCACGTTGGTCTTGAAGTCGGCCGTGGTGACTCGACCAGAAATGTCGCCGTTAACGTCCTGGAGCTCGACATCGCGGTCGAGCACCACGGTGACCGGGGAGCCCGCCAGGGTGGCGTCAACAGCGCAGGCGTCGAACGCCGCGTAGCTGGTGGCGGCCTCCATGGCGGCGGCCTGGCGTTACTTGCTCGCCTTGGCGTCTGTCTTGGCTTTCTCGTCAGACGTTTTGGCGGTGGCTTTGGCGTCCTTCGCTTCAGCCTTCGCAGCGGCGGCAATCTCAGCCTTAGCGGCCTTCGACGCGTCCGAGCCCTCAGGGGCGAGTGCGCCAGTAGCTACAAGGTAGCGGGCGTCCTTGTCCTTCTTCGGGTCGACTGCAACGTCGGTGCCTTTGGCGTGCGGCTTGCGATCAAACACGCAGCCCTTGGTGAAGGTGTATTTCGACTTCGACATGGTTGGGGTCCTCTACTGGTGGTGGATCCCCGGGCCTTGCGGCCCGGGGCGCCTTCCCGCTTACGGGGTGTTGTTGATGGCGAAGGACTCGGGGTGACGGACACCGATGTCGATGTCCTGGAACACCCGGAGCACCAGGCCGCCGGCGGCCACCTTGGTGGCGGTATCGACCATCACGTCCAGCACGCCCCACATGCCCATCAGGACCTGCGAGTAGTCACCGAAGATGATCCGGTTCGCGCTCAGCTGCGTGGAGCGGTGGATGTCGTAACCGAGCTTGTCGGCCACCAGGACACCGGAGCCCGCGTCCACCTTGGTGGTGCGCAGCGTGCCGTACATCGCCGGGGTGGTGATGTAGGACAGGTCGCCCATCAGCGCGTCGTCCGCGTCGAGTGCGGTTTCGAAGCCAACCATCTCGATGAAGGTCGGCGCCGCTGCGGAGGCGATGGTCGCGGTGTTAACGCCGGACTGGCCGACGATGCCCAGCGGCTGGTCGTTACCGGAACCAGTGCCTTCCAGGCCAGCCTTGTCGATGGCCAGGGCGGCGCCCTTGGACAGGTCTGACATGACCAGCGCCTCGATGCCCGGGGTACCCTGCTTGATCATCTTGCGGGTGATCGGCACAGCGCCTGCCACCGTCTTCGGCGACAAGCTCAACAGGTCGAAGGCTGAATCGCTATCGGTGCCGTCGTCATCTTCGCCAAGCCAGTAAAAGGTCGCCCCTTCCGTCCGGCGCGGGATGTCGACATCGCCGACCAGGCCCGGCAGCGTGGTGATGCCGCGGCTGACCAGGACGCTGCGAGCGTACAGCTGCTCGATGAACGAGCCGGCCAGCAGGTTGTCGGCGACCAGGTTGCCACCGTCACCGGCCACTGCGACCTGCTGCTTACGCACCTGGATGTCGTGCGGGACGAAGAAGCCGCGGGCGTCGCCGCCCACCTGCTTGGCGACCGCTTCAGACGCGGCCCGCTCCAGACCGGCGTTCTTCCAGTTTCCGGAGATCGATGCCTGAATGGCGCGGACGATGGAGTACTGGCGAGTTTCCTTCTCGTCCATGTCCAGACTGGTGGCGGGTGCCTTGTTGGCGTCACGCTCGATCTTGCCCAGAACCTTGTCCCGGAAGTCGCCAACGCTGGCGCCATCCTGGACGGCGCGCTCGGCGTCATCGTTCATGTCGTACTTGTGACCCAGACGCATGATGGTCTGGACGCGAGCACGCTCCTGGGTGGCCGCCTGGTTCTCGGCGGCGGTGATGTCCACCGGGTCGTTGTTACCGGCGGCGTCTTTTCGCTTCTCAGGCATAGCCTTGTCCTCTTCAGTTGAGTCTGATTCGACGCCCGGGCCCACCAGGGACCGGAACGCCTGTTTCTGTTCAGCTTCGCCGCCGAACCGTTCTTCGAATTCCCGCCCCACGCCGACCGTCGGGTCAGCGGGCACGGAAACCGTCGAAATCTCGAAGGGCTCCCAGCGCAAAATGCGATAGGTTTCGCCTTCATCGTCGTCGTGCTTTTCCAGGACCATCTCGCGGATCCGGTAGCCGACCGACACCAGGGTGCGGATCCCGTCCGCCATGTCCTGGAAAATCTCCTGGCCTCGATCCGACCGGCTGAATCGGATGACTGCGATGCCACGCTTGTTCTCGACGCGGGCCTCCTCGATCACACCCACCTGGTCGTCCCAGCGGTGGTTCACCAGGAATGAACCGCCGTTATTCAGGCGATCCAGGTCAACGGCGCCGTCCGAGTGGTCCAGGATCTCCACGCCGTACCACCGCTCGACCTCGTACTCGCTGGAGAACGACAGCTCAATGCGGTCGTATTCGTCGCCCTCGGCGCGCTCCAGCACGCGGATCTGCGCGTTGTCCAGAACGCGGCAGTGATTCAGGCCGTGGTTTCCGTCTCGTTTGCCCTGTGGCATCCGTTTATTCCTCGTCGTTGGGCGCCGGTTCGGGCGCCGATTCCGTGGACTGAACTGGTTGTAGCACGATGCCCAGGGACTCAAGTATTGCGTTCTCGTCGTGGATCTCTTGCCACACGTCGTCGGGGTCCCGGCCCATGTCGCGGATGATCTCGCTGCGGGATTTCAGGCCGTTGGCCAGGGCCTTCTCCTGGGCGGCCATCTCCTTCTGCGGATCCACCCAGGCCCAGCGCCGTGGCTGCCAGCCGTGCGCCAGGTAATCAGTCAGAGGGCCAGCCGGCTGCGCTCCGGCGATAGTCAGGTAACCCATGTCGATGGACAGCTCGACCCACTGGCGGAAGATCGGCTCGTGGAATGACTCGATGAGCCACTCCTGCAGCAGTTTCCAGCTTTCCTGCTCGACCAGGGCGGCCGCGCGCAGCGCGCTGTAGTTGGCATCGGAGTAGTCGCCGGAGATCTCGGCGTAACCGGCGCCCCAGGCGGCGGCCAGTCCGCGGACGTTGGCCTTCACGAACCCCTCGAACGCGCTGTTCGGGCGGCTGGTGTCCGGGGGCTTCACGTCGACGCCATAGGGCAGGCGCCGGTATGTGCCCGGATCCGAGATGATCTCGTCCAGGCCGTCGTCGGTATCGTCGGCGTCCGGGTCGTCACCTTCGTAGGTGTCGCCCGACGCCGCCTCGGTGATCCAGCCCATCTGGCTGGCAGCGATCCGCGCGGCGATCAGCTCGGCCTCGTGGTAGCCGTGCAGCATTCCCAGCGCCAGCAGACCCGGCGCCACCCACGGCACGCCTCGATTCTGGATGGCGAACTCGGGCAGGTAGACGTGGATCATCGACTTGGCCGGCACAAACTTCAGGTCGGCCGTGCCATTGCCGTAGGCGGCCGCGTAGCCGTGGCGGGACTTCTTCGGATCCGCCAGGCTCATCCAGTAGCCGCGCACGCGGCCGTTGTCGTAGAACTCGATGCCCTGGCGGATGTAACGCCCGTTGCCCAGGTCCTCGGAGTAGCTGACCGGGATGGTTTCCGGATCCACGGTGGTGAGGCGCACCGGGTGGCCACGGTCACCGTCGATAATGGCGAAGAACTCACCGTCGGTGCAGCACGAGGTGATCACGTCCACCTGGAACTGCCGCCAACTGCGGCGCTCGGCCTTATCGACCGGACCACCCTTGCGGCCCCAGTCTTTCCAGCCGGCCTCGATGGCCTGGCGTGCCAACCGGTCTGGCTTCAGGCCACCGCGGTCGGTCACCCGGGATTGCAGGATCACGCCCCGGTGCCCGACGATGTTGGTGTGGCAGGCGCGGACGTATGCCTTGATGTGGCCGTTGTTGCGGTGCTTCTCGCGGGCGCGGGCTCGCAGCGCGGACAGGCCGGCATCAATGGCCACGTCGTTAGGGATCGGCGCGGTTACCCAGTCCATGGTGAACCGGCCGGCCATGGCCGCATCATAGAACCGTTTGGCCGAGCTCTTCCGAGGGTTACGCTTGGCGGTGCGCTTCTGCCAGGGCCACTTCATCGGAACGACGCCTGAATGCGATTGCTGCCGCTGCGCCGTTTCTGGCGGCGCAGCTCCAGGCGCAGGTAGTTGAGGATCTCGATCAGCTCAGCCGGGGCGTACTGCTCGATCTCGCGGTCGCGGTACTTCCAGCGTTTCTGGGTGCCGGTCGCATTGCCGGCCAGCTGCGCCTCGATAGCGTCGATGGTGATCTCGATCTGGGTGCGCGTGTCCAGGCCGCTGGACGCGGTGGCGTAGTCGGGCAGCACCTCGACCGTGCCGTCCTGGACCATGTAGCGGTCGGTTCCGTCGGTGACGAAAGCCTGGTAGCTGTAGGTGCCAACCTGGTAGTCGGCCGAGTCCGTGGGTTCGATCTCTACCAGGTAGTCGTCACCATCGGCGGTGGCGGTGATGGTCCGCTGGTCATCGGCCTGCACGAGCACCAGGGTCAGCGTCCAGGTCGAGGCCGGGTAGTCCGACAACGATGCCGACGTCGAAACGGTGACACCCTGGGTGAAGCATTTGGGGATCAGGCGCATGGCATCCTCAGTAATTCGTCACAAACCCACCGCGACGGCGGCGGCGTTGCTTGGCTTTCTTGCGCTGCTTGTTGATGCTCACCTGCTTCTCCGTCTCCTGTTCCTCTCCGCCGTCGTCGGGTGCCAGGCGTTTGGCGATGGCCCTGAAATTCGGGTTCAGGATCCGCGCCGCTGCGTATGCGTAAACCCGGTTGTCGAGCGCTTCGTTTCGCCCTACTGCCTTCCACATCCGCACCGGAACACCGTTCTTGTAGCGCTTCACCGGCACCTCGTTCGTCAGCTGGTCGAAGTACGTGTCGTCGTAATGCGCCGGGAAGTGGCAGTAGCCAGGGCCCGGCACGACCGTCTTCAGGTAGCTGAAGAACAGCAGCTCCTTGATCGCATCAACGCCGAGAGTAAACAGCGGAACCTTGAGCTTGTTATTGCGGGTCGGCCGGCTGACCACTTCGCGGGATCCGGCGGCGCCCTTGATGGCGAACACGCGGCCCGGGTGTTTCTTCGCGAACGTGTAGACCTCGGTGGTGTAGTGGCCACCGCTATCGACCGCGATGCCGGGGATGTTCATGGTTGTGCCGTCGTCTCGGGTCCAGCTGCTGTTGAGCAGCTCGTCCTCCAAGCGCTTCCACAGCTCGGCCTTGCCTGGATCGCCGGTGAGCACCCGGGTTTCGATGCCCCAGCTCTCCCAGCCCTCAGACCAGGCGACGATCTCGTACTCCAGTCGGTCGTCTTGGACATCAACGCCCGCGGTCAGCAGCAGCGCCTGGCGCGGCAGCTCCTCGCGCCAGTCGAACGGCTCGCGGCGGTTGGCGATGGCATCAGGGTCGGTGGTTTCTTCGGCCTCCTGCCAGACCTCGCCCAGGGCTTCGTTCACCCAGGTCTTCAACAGGTCCGGGCGCACCTTCGCAGTCAGGAAATCGTCGCGGGTTTCGCGCCAGGTGCGCCAGGTCGAGTAGAGCTCTGAAATGTGGAAGCTGGCGATGCCCCGGAATCGCTTGCTCGCGGTCCAGCCCAGGCCCGGCTCCTGGTCGGCGCGCGCGATCATGCGGGCCTTGTCGCCCTCCTCGATCACGCCGCCGCATTCCGGGCAGACCATCCAGACATCCTCGGACACCTCGCCGGTTTCTTCGTCTGTGTCCCAGTGGACGTTGTCCCAGATCAGGCGGTGGGCGTGGTCGCAGTGCGGGCACGGCACAAGGAAGTACCGCTGGTCGCCTTCCAGGAACTTCATCTCGATGCGCGAATTTCCCGACTCGGTCGGCGTCGAGATGCACATCCGCACAGCGTTGTGGAAGTTGTTCGCGCGCTTGTACGCCAGCGCCAGCGGGTCGCCGCGCTTGCCGACGGTCGTGGGGTACTGGTCGATCTCGTCGGCCAGCACCACGCGGATCGGGCGCGATGCCAGGGACGCCGGTGAGTTGGCGCCGGACATGGTCAGATGGCCGCCCGCGAACTTCTTGTAGAGTAGCCCGTTGTCGCCGTCGCGGCTCTTCGGATCAGGGAACGTCTTGGTCAACCGCGGGGTGTCGCGGATCATCGGCGCGACTCGGTCTTTCGAGAACGCCTGGGCCAGCTCCAGTGTCGGCTGCAGCAGCATGATCGGGCTCGGATCCTGCTCCGAGAAATAGCCGATGGCGTTCAGCAGCACCTCGGTCTTGCCGACCTGGGCGGACGCCATGAACACCACCTCATCAACCGACGGGTCATTGAGCGCGTCCATGATCCCGCGCTGGTACGGGGCGCGGTCGGTCGACCACCGGCCGGGCTCGGCCGATGCTTCACTCGATAGCATTCGGTGGGCGTCAGCCCACTGGGAAACGGTCAGATCAGGCGGCGGCCTTACTGTCTTCGTTGCTTTCGAGATCGTCTTCGATATCAGCCTTAATTGCTCGCGCAAATTCATCGCTGGACAGCTCGGTCAGGGCCTCGTAGATGTGGTCTTTCAGGATGACGCGGCTCTTCTTCGCGTCAGCGGTGGCGCACAGCGGGCCGGCCTTCGGGGGGATGGCCAGCATTCGGGCGCGGAAACGGGCGAGCAGGACGACGAACGCCTTGCGCACCAGGTCGGCATCGAGCAGCCGGGCGCGGGTCTCGGCCAGCTTCAGCTCTTGAAGATCGGCCTCGGCGCGGGTCTTCCGCGCGCGCTCGAAGTCCAGGTCGAGCTGCTGGTCGTCGTCATCGTTGATTTCACCCAGGCGGCGCCGGAGCGCCCAGTTGAAGACGGCGCGCGGGTCGTACTTGTTGGGAATCCCGCGCTTTGGCTCGTTGGCGACCGGCAGCGGGTCGCGCTTGTCGGCCTGGTAGGTGGTGACCGAGCGCACGTCGACGCCGAGCATGGCGGCGACCTGGGGCTTGGTCAGGTAAACGGGTCCGGACGGCATCGGGGCCTATACCGTCCGGGTTACGCGCAGGGATGCGGGCGCGTCAGCCGGCTCAGACTCAACGACCCGCTGCAGCTGGACAGGCACCAGGGAATGACGGTGCCGTCACCCAGTCGATTCAGGTCGAGATCCATCCGCCAGGAAAACGCCAGGCGGTCAGGCCCGGCGTATTCGAAGGTGGCGGATCCGACTGGCATCACGGCGACATCGAGGCCGTCATCGACATACCCGGCGATCACGTCATGCACGGTCGCTTTGCCGTCGGCGTTGTCGCCAAGAATGAGAAACCAGGTCTGGTCGGCGATCTCCCCGCGGGGCTCGTAGGTATAGAAGTAAGCCACGAAATTCTCGTCGAGAACTTCCAAATTAATTCCTTCGCCGGAGCGCTCCCGGTCATACCAGGATCCGTTCTCACACTCGGTCAGCTGCGGGCCGGGTCTCGGCTCGGCGGCGCCAGCCGGTGGCGACCCGAAACAGTTGATGCTGAAAGCGATAGCGATGAAAACGAGCAGAGCAGAAGTGGAGCGTAAAAGCGTGTTCATTGGCTGGGCCCTCGGGTGTGGTTGTGGTGGTCTGCCACACCATCCTGCCGCCCAGCTTGGGAAGGAAGTTATTGCGCTACGACGTGCCTAGCGATATTTCGCGCCTCTCCGCACCCGTCAGCCCCCTCGCCAGAAAGGACCCGCTCATCTCTGAGACCCGCGTGGTAGCTCGCTTACAGCCCGCCCCTCGATCTCGCGCACCTGGGCGCGGTCGAAGTTGGCAGACTCAATCAGGCTGTACGCATCGGCCAGGGCGGCCGTGCATTGACCGAAGGTGAGCGGGTCAGGGAGTGGGGCGACGTACAGCGGGCGGGTGAGCTCGCCGTCAATCGCCAGGTACTGGGGAACTGGGTAGGGCTCCCGCACTGTTCGCACGATCTCGCGCGGAGCGCAGGCGGTCAGCAGCAGCGTCAGGCACAGGCACAACAGCACAAGGCGTGTCGGCGAGATCCGCGGCGAGGGCCTCGCGCAGCTCGGCGGTGAACTCAATACGTTCGCGTTCATGGTCAGCTCTCTGTTGTTCGAGCAGTCGCCGCACCTCCTCGATGGCGGCACGGTCCTGCCTCAGTCGTTCCAGGTTGGCAGCCAGCCCGTCGTTCTGGCTTTCGAGCTCGGCGTACTGCTGCCGGAATCTCTCGATGGTTTCAGCTGCGGACGTGGCCTCGACCTTCAGCTTCCAGACGCTGAACGATTGCCAGGCCAGTGCCAGGCCCAGGGCGATGGCGATACCGATGACCACTCGAAGGATCACAGCGCGCCGCCCAGGAAATCGAACACGGTCTTGATGACGGTGGCCAGCGTGCCGGTGACCCGGTCGGGCCAGCGGAATGCAGCAGCCACGAACAGCGTGACGAAGATGCAGGCCCAGACCAGGACCGACATGCGGATCCGCTCACGCCAGCTCATGCCAGCCCCGCCAGGTAGAACGCACGCCCGAGCGTGACGCTGTCGTAGGGCTGGTATCCGTTCTCCATCTCGATCATGGCCTCGACCATGCGGCGTGCGGTGTCCAGGTCTCGGATGTTGATGGACTCGTCAGGGTCCACGCCCACCCGCTCGGCCACGAACTCGGCGTATCGGTCGGACTTGTTCTCGTGGTGGGGGGCGAAGCGGTGGATCATCTCACGGATGGTGTCCAGGCCGTGGCGCTCCTGGTACGTGATGAGCACCTTCACCCCGGCGCGGATGCCCCACTCGGGGGCGTGGAACACGGCGAACCGGTTCTCCAGGATCTGCTCGGGCGTTCGTTCCCAGTCAGCGGCCAGGCCGTGCCAGTCGGCCCCGGCCTCGATGTTCATCGGGTTGTTGTTGCGGATTCCCCGCGGGGCTGTCACTGGGTGGCCTCTTCCACGGCCGCCTCGGCGGCGCGGCGTGCAGCTTCCTCTGCTGCTTTGCGCTCGATTCTCAAGCGGCGCTCCTGCACCCAGATGTTGTAAGCGAAGCCGAGGATGGCTATCAGGGCGCCGGTGATCGCGGCGAACTCGTTGGCGTGAAGCCCGAAGAACACCGCCGAACCGGAGCCGGCGAGTGTCGTTCCCTTGGCGACAGCCGCCTGCGTTGCGCTCGGTTCGAGGAGCACCGTTTTTGTCGACATGCGTGTTGGCCCTTTCATCAGCTGGTTGATAGGTGATGTTGCCGATGAGGGTATTGCGCGGATGCGCGGGCGCGGTATTGCGGGACATGGTCATGCTGCCTTGCCGCACTTGTAGGGCGGCAGCAGCTCGGCGGCCTGAAGCCTGGCCACCAGGTTCTCGAAGTTGATATCAGCCAGTGCGCACCAGGTCCGCAGCGTTGGCTTGCCGTCGACGAGGCCAAACGTGTCCATGGCCAGCCTCCAGTCGGGGGCGCTGTCCTGGGCGACCTGGTCCATGACGAACCCGCGCACAGCTCGAAGGCGATGGCAGGCCGTCTCGATGTCGGCGGAATTGCGGCGCCCTGGCGGCACCGTCAGCGTGGCCCGCACCACATCCTCGGCGCGCCGTACCCGATCCCGCAGTCGCGCATGGTCCACGTCGGTCATCAGGTCGCTGACCGCCTTGGCCACCACGTAACCGGCGAGGATCTCGGCCGGCTCCTCCAGGCGGTCGGCCTGGTAGCGGATCGCCCTGGCAATCACCCGGCGCTCCTTGATTCTTCGGCGGATGGCCTGGGCAGTGCTGTTCACCAATGACTCCCGGTTCGACGAATAGCTTCGAGCTTCTGGAAAAGGTCGTGCAGACCAGGGTGTTCGATGCGAACTGACAAGGATTCCTTGACAGTTGGACGCCACCCCTCAACAGCCCTCAAAGCCTCACGCCGTATGGCTTTGCGCCCTACAGTTCGCTTCAAGCAGGTTGTGGCAAACTGGCCAATCCGCTGAAACCACGTATTCATGCGGGTTTCGAGGATTTCGCGTTTTGAGTTTGAAACGCCCGGAATGAAGCGAGTAATCAGCGTCAAATGCCCTGCCCTCGCGCTTTTCCGGGGTTTTTTGGTTTTCCTGAAATCAGTCATCGTCGCCACCCATGGCGTCGAAGCCTTTCAATGAGTCATCCATCACGTCCTGGGTGATGCCGATGTACTTGCGCGTCTCCTTCTCGCTGGCGTGGTTGAGCAGCTCCATCAGCAGCGTCAGATCGTTGTGCTGCTGGTAGTGCTGGTAACCGAACGTCTTGCGCATCGAGTGGGTGCCCACCTCGGGCACACGGCAGGCTTTGGCGGCGTTCTTCAGGACCTGGTCAGCTCGGCTGCGCGTGATCGGACGGTTGCGGCCCTGGCGACTCAGGAACAGGTAGCGCTCAGGCCGGCGACCGTCGCAGTAGCTGGCCACCAGCTCGCGCACCGAGGGCACCAGGTAGCGGCGGGTGAGCTTGCCGGTCTTCTTGTCGCGGAGCTTCAGGTGCTCGACTGCGGCGCCCCGAAACCAGACATCTCGGACCCGCAGCGCGAGCAGGTCGCTCACGCGCAGGCCGGTGTTGATGCCCAAGGCCCACATCAGGCTGTCGCGGGGGTTGCGCTCGTCCAGCCACTCGAACATCTGCCGGATCTTGCGCTTCGAGCGGACGGGCTGGACGACTTCCATGGTTCAGCAATTCCCGCCTTCTTCTTCGGCCAGGCTGGCGGCGAATGCCTCGTTGACCTTCCGGACGAACTCACAAAACTCATGGGCGGTTTCGTTGAAGTGCTCGGCGGCTGCGCGCTTGCTATGGTGCGGCACAGCCGAGCGCGCCATCACATGGCCGGCCGTCGAACGGAAGACCCAGAACCAGTTACCGCTATCGTCCTGGGTGAGCTCAAAGTGAGCCAGCATCGCCTGGTCTTTTTCGGCGCTCATGCGGACGGGGCCGTTACCGCCTTTACGGCCCACATCGCCGCCTCCTCGGCTTTGGTCATTGCCAAAGCCGCCAATCGCGGAACCTCAATATCCTTGCTGTCTCGTGTGACCCTTGCGACTTCGTCAATGAAGTTGGCGGCGAGGATCTTCAGGCGATCAATGTCGTTGTTCTCGGTCACGTTGAAGTTAATGCGGACGCGCTTTTCACCAAGCGTTAAGGGGCGTTCGTTGTCGCTCATGCTGGTTCTCCTAAGTAATTTCCGGGTCTCAGTCACAGCCCGCGCCGACGGACCCGGGATCCTCGGCCGCGGTGAATTCCTTCCAGTGCACCCAGCCCTTCTCGGGGCAGTGAAAGCCCCAATGGCGGTAGACCGGGCCGGTGATGAACAGTGTCCAGCAGGATCCGTCGTGCAGCTCGACGCGGTGGGCGAACTTGCCCGACCAGCGGAACCGGACGGCGCCGGGCTTTAGCACCTCGCGGCGGTGGATCCCGCCGGCGGCGATGGTGTGTTCGGTGTACGAGCCGCGCAGCAGCACCGAGCAGTTCGCCCAGGGGTGATCGTGCAGCGCGCGGTCGTCGTCATCGCGCAGGAACAGGTGCAGGTACACGTTGAAAAATCGGTTGCGCGGGATCACCCACCAGCGCAGCAGGTACGGATTCTCGTGGCCGCCCACGACGAAATCCGGGGCGCGTTTCGAGACCCGCTTGATGAGCCAGCTGTAGAAGCGCCTCATGCCGCCACCCCGGCCGTCTCCGGCGTGCATGGCGGGCGCTTGGCGATCTTGCCCGGGCCGCCGATCACCTGGGAGCCGCGGATGTACCTGGCGCCACCCAGGGGCGCGCGCAGGATCTGGCGCTCCCAGCCGCAATGCGGACAGCGGTGAACCAGGCGAACATGCGGAGAGACGCCCTTCTCGATGGCCTTGCGAACCCACAGATGGCGCCCGCTCATGCCAGCACCCATCCGGTGTGCGCCCGGTACTTGACCAGGTCGGCGCTGCGGCAGCGCTTCAGCGCACTTTCAATCGAGCCACGCGGGAATCCCGTCCGGGCCTTGATCTCGCTGGTCGTGATCGGCTCGTCACCCAGAGTGGCCATCACCTCGACCTCGACGTGTGCCGCCCACATGCTGTTGACGGTCTCCCAGGGCTCCAGCGGAACGGCTGCTTCTGCTGCGCCCCAGGTCATGCCGCGCTCCTTACGGGCGTGTCGTCGTCGTGCCTGGCGACTGCGGGGCGGATCAGTTCGAGATCCGCGCCGTAGATCTCGTCCAGGTTGTAGCGCGTGAGCCCCTGCGGGTACTGGTCGTACCAGTGCTCGCCGCGCTTCTTCTGGAAAACCTTGATCTGGCCGCGGGTGATGATGCGGGACTGGCTGCTGCCGGTGCTGCCGGCGAGCAACTTCCGGGCGCTGGACTCGATGGCAGCCTTGTCCTGGTCGGAGCAGTTCTGCGGGTGGTGGTAACCCTTGCCGGCGCGGCACAGCTGCTTGAACTCGGGCAGCGTCGGCGGAAACTCGCTGCTGCGCTGCTGCAGCGACTGGTAGCCGGCGGCGAGGTTGTAGTTCTTCAGCTCCCGCTCCCAGTACCGGAATGTCGGCCCATCGACCCCGCCGTATTCCTTGAATGCGTGGGGGTACATGGTTTTCATCACCGCCCACAGCTCTCGTAGCTCGATCATGCCCTTGCCTCCCTGGACGCCTCGAAGGCGCTCCAAAACTCATCGCTGGATTTCGTGCCAGTGGACCGCCCAGGGGCGCGCCGCCGCGGAGGCGGGCCGTCGAACTCGTTCTGGATCCACTTCAACCACTGGAACCGCGGGTTGGGTTGGCGGGAATTCTTGTGCGCTTTGAATTTCCCCCAGGCTCCACGGATCTGCTCGTCGCTCAGCTTCGGGTTGGCTTCACGGCCGGCCACAAGCCAACCGGGTTCGTCGGGGTCTGATTCGGCCTTTTCCGCGCTTCCTGCAGATGCTGTAGATCCTGCTCCTTCTCCTGCTCCTGTTTCCCCGAACGTTTGGGGGAACCCTTCGGCGAACCCTTTATAGAACCCTTCCCCTAACCCTTCGGCTAACTCTTTCAAGCGTTGATACAGCTTGTTTTTAAGGTCGCACTCGGGCAGATCATTCCAGCAACCGACCCATGACTTGAGCACGTTCGGGTTGTCCGGTGGGTTGTATCTGGTGAAGTTCGGGACCCCCAAAAACTTGGCGGTTTTGTCGTACTCCCAGAAACGTTTCTGCAAACCCTCCTTAAAGGCTTCCCGGAAGGGTTGCGGGAACCCTTTCTGCTCCCAATCAAGTTCGTCCTCGATACCACCTGGTGACGTTCGCATTGCGCCAACGGGCGTCATCTGCGGGTGGGTCAGAATGAATAGAAACAGGTGCTGGCAGGACAGTGACGCCGAGTAGAACTTCTCGTCGTTCCAGATTCTCGGGTCGATCTTCCGGTACTTCTTTGCCATCAGGCAGCCCTCGACTGCAGCTGCTTGGCAGCGTTGCGGATCGGGCACCATTCGGCCTGGGTCAGGACGCCCTTGTCACGCAGCTGGTCAATGACGTTGACGTGCACCAGGTCGCCAGCCAAGATCATCGACAGGGCTTTTGCGCTCACTCCGAGAAGCTCTCGCGCGGCCTGACAGCCTTCAGGATCTCCGGCTATCTCGTGTTCCTCGAACCAGTTTTCCAGGCGGTTCTTCAACAGCGTGGCGGGCGGCACCGCTCGGTTAACCTTTGGGCGGCGGCCGAGGCCCTTCTCGATCTTCTTCAGGGTCGGCTTACGTGGGCTGGTGGTGCCGGCCAGGAACCCGGCCAGCGTCGGGTGCGCGATATCGAAGTGATCGGCGGCACGGTGCTCGTTCAGGCTGTGCTGCGTCATGAACAGCGTCACACGGTCGCGGATCCGGGCGGCGCGGCCGCGAATGACCGCTGGGTCGCCGTCACCTTTACCGGCGCCACCAGCCGCCGGTTCAGGCTTCTTATTGCTCCCTGGCTTATCTGGCCCGTCCTGGGCCGTGGTGGCGGGAGGTTCGCGCTTGGCGACGGATTCGGTAGGTGCGGCGACGCCCGGCTCCTCGCTTTTCCCAGGGGAACCCGCGGCGGATGACGGGCTCTCACCCGCCGGGGCCTCCGCTGCGTCGCCGGTCCCTTTCTTGTTGGTCACTGCGTCAGTCAGGCCGGTTTCCTGCAGGATCTCGGCGGCCAGGCTGAACATTAGCCCGTCAACTTCGCGGGGCGAGAACACTGTCTGCCCTCGCCGGTACATATCCAAGATATTCAGGTTTGCGACCTGGGCGATGGTCTCTGCCATGCTCTCGTTGTTCATCATCCTCTCCAACGGGCTGGGGCCCGCTCGTTGTTGTGGTTGCTATACTTCGCTGCGGATCTACCGCTGCTCTCTCTTGCCGAAAAGGGGTTCGAGATGCTTCAACTGTTTGAAAAAATCATCAATGAGCACGGCTCGTCGGCGATCCTCAAGGAACGACTTTCGATCCTGAAAGACGCTTACGCGGATGTAGAAAAAAGGAACGCGGAGCTTCAAGGCGAGAATGGCGCGTTGAAAGCGGATCTTGAGAACGCGCGCGCTGATGCAGATCAACTCCGCATGGACCTGGATCGTCTCAAGGGCAATTTTGCGAAATTCGCGTGTGATCATTGTGGTAGCACGGAGTTGAAGAGAACTGGAAACCGAACCGATCCGGGGTTTGGCCGGTTGGGCGTGAAACTGCAGGTCTTTTCTTGCGAATCCTGCGGAAAAGAGAGCACCTTCATGGACCTCCCAAGCAAATGAAGGGGCCGAATGTTCACAACAGAGTCAGGATCGCTGAGGCTGGGGTGTTCTACGACGTGGTGGCCTATAGAAAGCTTTCCGATGATGAAATTCGCCAGGCGATTCACGGTTTCTTGGCCTCTGAAAAAAAGCCTCCGGAGTCCGGCTCAAAGATCACGATAATCACCAGCATCGGGGCCGTTAGTTAGAAGACAGGCGAGCCGCGCCGCCTCTTCGGCGCTAAGGGTTATGGAGCTGGATTTCCCGCCTGCAAATACATGCAGAATTCGGATCCCATTCGGTTCGAGCGTGACGGCGTACCCGAGCTTCTCAACGATATCCTGAGTCACGCCCCCTCCCCCGCCCGGATCTCCGCGATCACTTGGCTGAACCGACCCATCAACACCTCGGCCTCCTCGATGAGGCGGCTGTTCTTCAGATCGGCTTTTTCGTGCAGGTACTTGTCGACCAGGTAGTAGACAGGCTCCAGGTCGCCGAACTCGTCCAGGAACTTCTCCAGGTGATCGACGCCCAGCTTGCGGTCATCGCCAGTCAGCGCCCTAGTGAGGTTTGATGGCGCGATGTCGATGGCCGGCGCCACGTTGCCGTGCCCGGCGCGGTAGATCGCCGTGGCGCAGCAATCCAGCAGGTTGCGATACCTGCGGGCCACGCCTGGTTCAAACGAAAGAGTCAGCTGTTTGGGGCTCACCGATAACTCCTGATAACTCTTGTTGTCGCTACTTGTCGCAGCGTTGTTGTAAAAATTCGCGGTGGGCGGACCACCGGCACCAGGTCGTCTGGTGGTCGGGCCGCCCCCGGGCTGGGACAGGTAACGCCCGGGGCCGACCCTTTGGGTAACTGTTAGGCGGCCCGTTGTGAAGCTCTCGCCGGTTGCTTCCCAAGCGGTTTGAGCTCATAGGCATTTATCACTTCACCGCGAGCGTCCATCACGAAGCGAATGTCGCGGTTGGAAGAGACCATTTGCGCGATCGCGCTTTGGCCCACCCCGAGCGCGATTGCTGCCGCGTTCTGGGTGTTCTCTTCCAGGAATTCTTTCAGTGTGATCTCTTTCACGTAGGCATCTCCTTGCGCGGATATTAGTGCCACTAATTTTCGATGTCAACAGTAACGCTAATAGCGTATACGCAAGGAGTGCTGTCAAATGCGACTCATGACTGACAAGAGGCTATCCTCCGATCAACAGCGAGCAGCATCACGGTTACGCAAGATCTGGGATGAAAAGAAAACTGGCTTGGGGCTCACCCAGGAGCGCGTTGGGGCGCGGTTAGGGTGGGAGACACAGAGTGCGGTTAGCCAGTATCTAAATGGCAAGATCCCACTCAACCTGAATGCGGTTATCAAGTTCGCGCAGGTTCTGGAGGTAGAGCCTGAATCCATTTATCCAGAGTTGCTTCAGGATTTAAGCGTCCCTTATCGGGTGTCTCAGCAAAAGGTCGACCCGACTTTCCACGTCGCGGAGCAGCCGCCGACTTACGGAAGTGATGAAGGGGTTACCGGAATTGTCAGTTTGATTCGAAAGGGGCTCAACGATGGAACACTTGACGCTGAAGATTTGAAGTTCATCAAGGCGTTGGTTGAGCGGATAGTGAAAAAGTAACGTTTACCAGAGGGAGATAGCTATGGCTTTAATCGTATGCGCTGAATGTAGCTCACAGGTCTCTAATAAGGCTAATTCATGCCCCCGCTGCGGGGCGCCAGTTTCGCTCGAATCCAGGGCAACTGACACGA
This sequence comes from Marinihelvus fidelis, assembly GCF_008725655.1. Taxonomy (NCBI): domain Bacteria; kingdom Pseudomonadati; phylum Pseudomonadota; class Gammaproteobacteria; order Chromatiales; family Wenzhouxiangellaceae; genus Marinihelvus; species Marinihelvus fidelis. Next base: position 528,559 of record NZ_VYXP01000002.1, read on the forward strand.
ACCTGACTACAACTCAAACAACCAGCAAGAAGCTCAAGCGGCAATACCTATTTGCCGTGCTGTTGATTTTCATCGGCGCAATATGGATGGCAACATCTTTCCAAACCGACGAGCCAGCTATCTGGGCTCCTGTTGTCATCGTGCTCGGCCTGGTCTGGGCAATCATCGTGAAAATTCGCACTTGGTGGCACCACGGCTAACTGCACTGCCTTAATGGGCAGCTGAAAAAATAAGCAATTCTATTGGTTGCGCCCCTGAATATTAGTATTACTGTTGACATGAAGAATTAGTATCACTAATATCTCGTTCCATGGACCTCATGGGACGCAAATTCGTACTCGACCCGCAGCCGGAGTTTTTCGGCTGCATCACCACGTCTACACGTCCCCTGACGAACAACCAGCGCGCGGCCATCTGGCTGCTGCGCCGTCCTGACTCCAACCGCGACCTACCGAATCCGGAGAGCACACCCCGAGAGAGCGAGGTTGACTCCCCCCCTCGTGACCTTGGCCCCCGGGGTGTGTTCTCCCGATTCCTGCCCAGGTGGCGCCGATGAACGCCATCCCGGCCAGCCGCGACGAGTGGGGCCAGGGCGCACACGCCCGGACCTTCCTGAATCACGTACCTGACGCATGGACGCCCGCCAGCAAGATCCGGGCGCCCTTCGTCGTGCTCGAAACGCTGGTGCACACCGGCGACATCGAGATGAAGACCGTTCCGATCTACACCCATGCCGGCATCCCGGCGGGGTCACTTCACTTTTTCCGGAGGGCGAAATGACAATGAATTTCTGGAAGCTGCTCGGATGCTCACTGCTGCTGCTGGCCGGGTGGTTCGTGATTCAGCTGTTCATGCTGGTGAAGGACCTGATGGCATGAGCCCGCACACGAAAGAGTGGTTCATCCTGGTCCCCGAGGCGCGCGCCATGTCGCTGCGCCGTTACCTGGCAGAGATCCTGGGCGGGTGCGTCATGCTGCTGCTCCTGCCGTATGCGGTGCCCGCCGCCTTCCGCTGGATCTTCGCCCTGGTCGACCTGGTCATTGAGCAGGTGGCCTCATGAACCAGGTCCCTCTTCAGTTCGCCACCCCCACCGAGCCCGGACCCGCCGCCAGGGCTGCTATCGCCCTGCAGCGGGATCCGGCCGGTTTCTGCCGCATCACTGAACGCTGGCTACGTGAAAACGAACACGTCTGGCTGGCGTTCTACGACGCCGCCGAGCAGCTGCGCGCCGCCGGCCGCAGTCACTACGGCGCCAAGGGCATCATGGAGGTGCTGCGCTTCAACACCGCGCTCACCGACGCCGAAGTCACATTCAAGCTGAACAACAACTACACCAGCGGCCTGGCGCGGCTCTACAACACCATCACCCAGACCGATTTCTTCGAAACCAGGCAGGCCGCATGACCCGCCCTGCCCCACACGTTTCCCGGACCGTCGGGCGCCGTCCCTGGCCCCTCAATCCCCCCACTACAGGGCGGCGCCCGGCGTCTTTTATCGAAGGTCACGGAACAGGATAGGCCCCATGAAGAAACCCAAACACTACGCCGCCGAGCTGCTCGGCCTGGCCAAGCGCGCCGAGTGGCCCGACAACTGCCCGGACGCCCTGCGCGCGATCCAGGCGGCTGGATCCGGCGACAGCAAACGCGCCGAGGCGCTCTCGACGCTCATCCATGGTGGGTTCTACCCGGAAGCGTTCTTTTCCATGCGCTGCGCCGTGGCCATCGGCAACGGTGACCTGGTGAAAGCCCGGCTTCTGCTCAACGACCTGCAGCTGCGGCTCGGCACTGACAAGCGGGTGGCGGCGTGAGTCGGCACCGCTGGTCGGGCCGCTCGATCATCGGCAAGGGCGCCTCGTTGAAATCCATCCACAAGTGCACCCGCTGCGGGTGGGAGCGGTGGATCCACGCGCCCATGAAGGGCATCGAGTACACCCAGTACAGGCGGGGTGAAGCCACCCTGGGTGGCAGTGGTGTCGACCCACAAGAACCAGAGTGTGCCGGCAACTAGGCCCCGCACTCGCTAACCAAAGCAGGAGACAAAAAGATGCGAGCGATTATCGACGCACTGCGGGAGCACCGTAACGGGCGCCTCGTTGATGAGCTGGACACCAAGTTCGGCAAACTGGTGAAGGCCGTGGCCCGCACTGGGAAGGAAGGTGGCATCACCATCACGTTGAAGCTGAAGCCGCGGCCGCACACAGCCGGGCTGCAGGTTGAAATGCTGGACAACGTGAAGCTGTCCATCCCAGAGCCGGACAAGGCCACCACCCTCTTTTACACCCATGACGACGAACTGGTGCGCGAGGATCCTAACCAGCGCAGTTTCGACGGCATGGAAATCGTAGACACCGACACCGGTGAAATCGTCAGACGCGGAGGGGCTGGATCCGGTGAAACAGTGGTGGATCAACTACGGCCATTCTCTGAAAAATTGGCTGGTCCTAAAAATCGGCATTCGTGACCAGGGTGTGGTGGTCCGGTGAACAACTGCACCGTCACGTCTGGAGTTCCGACAACGATAACCCTTGAGGATGTGCAGGAAGCGATAGCCGCACTTAAAAAAAGCCTGCCAGATGTCAGGCCCAGCCACTGCGTTCCCCGCGGCATCGTGATACGAACCACCGATCCCCGTCACGGCGGTGAGGTGTTCTTTCTCTCACCTGCCGACTATGAGCTGTGGAGTCAAAACAATCCATGAGCGCGATTCATAGCGACGAAACCTATATCGATACCGACCCGTTTCAAGATGACACGGCAATTCAGTGCCGCACGGTTAGCATCAAAACGGCTCGTAAGGAGCACCAATGCTACGGACTCGGTGACTGCTGCGTTGGCCATCACATCAAGCCAGGCGACCGATATCGCCACGAGAAAGCCCTCTGTGAGGGCTCATGGGGTGAATGGCGAATGTGCTTTGCCTGCCTCGATGAATGGTTGAGTTGGTGACATGCTCATTACCCGCGAAGAACTCCAGGCGCTGACCGGCTACACCCGTCAGAAGGAGATCCGCGACTGGCTGGCCGAGAACGGAATCCCCTTCCGTACTCGGCCTGACGGCTGGCCATCGCTGACCTGGCGCGTCTATGAAGAAGCCCTGCTGGGCGGGCGGACATCGAGGCCCAACTTCTCACATCTCAGAAAAGCGGGGTAGACTCATGCCCGTGGGACGCAACCGGAAACACGACAAGGGTCTGCCAAAGCGGGTCTATCTCCGCTCGGGAACCTATTGGTACGTGGACTACAAGGGCAAGTGGCACAAGCTCGGCCGCAGCGAACCGGACATGCACCAGGCCCTGGGCAAGCTGCTGGGCGAGCAGCTCGGCACCATGAAAGAGTATTTCGACCGCTACGAGCGCGAAGTGCTGGCGAAGAAGGCGCCCAGGACACGCGACGACCAGACCAGCCAGCTGAAGTATCTCCGCCTGGCGTTCGAACACATGGCGCCGTCCGAAATCATGCGGCGTGACGTTGCCGGTTACCTGGACAGCTACCCGGCTCCCGTCCAGGCAAATCGCCACATCGCCCTGCTCTCGCACGTATTCACCAAGCTGATCCGCTGGCAGGTGGTCGAGGAAAACCCCTGCACCGGCGTCGAGAAGAACAAGGAACGCCCCCGTAGCCGCTACATCTCCGACGAGGAGTTTTGGGCCGTCCACCAGCGCGCCACCGAGCCAGTGCAGCTGCTCATGGAACTGGCGCTGTGCACCGGCCAACGTCGGGGCGACCTGATTCGGCTGCAGTGGTCCCAGCTAGACGATGAAGGGATCCACTTCACCCAGAGCAAAACCGGCAAGGTGCTGGTGGTGCTGTGGAGCCCCATGCTCCGCGACGTGATCCGCCGCTGCAGGAAAGGCACCGGCGGCCTGTACGTCATCCGCAAAGCGAACGGCCGGCCATACACATCGGACGGGATCAGCTCCGCCTGGCAGCGGCTCATGAATGCCTGGAAAGGCGAGCGGTTCACCTTCCACGATATCCGCGCGAAGTCCGGCTCAGACCACGAGACCGGCGAGCACCTGGGGCACGCCTCGAAGGCGACCCTGCAACGAATTTACCGGCGGCGGCCGAAGGTCGTGAAGGGTCTCTGAGCGGTTTTTTTTGGAAGTCTTCCAAAATACTTCCAAAATTGAACGCCTTCCGGTGCTCAATATCCGCGTAACTCTTTGATTTAAATGGTGGGCCGTGTTGGGCTCGAACCAACGACCATCGGATTAAAAGTCCGGTGCTCTACCAACTGAGCTAACGGCCCCCGGGGGGAATTCCGCGGCGCTTGTGGAGCGCGGGCGCGCCTTTCGTCGCGGAGCGCGGATTTTATGGGATTTATCCGTGCCTTACAAGGAAACAGGCGGAGAAATATCGCTTTTTTCGCCATCTGCCATGCGCTAGTCTTTTCCGGCACAGCCAGCGCGCCAGGTAATGCGGGGCTGGTACCTGTAAAAAAACAACATGGAGAGCGCCTGATGCGATCTGATCGTTCCTGTTTTGGCTTATTGGTTTCCGGCTTAATGGCCGCCTTCGCTGCGACTTTTTCGCTTCCCGTAATGGCGCAGGAAGTTACCCGGGAGCAGGTGGATATTCCCGGTCCGTCGCTTGTTGGCAACCTGGAAGGCAATGCCACGACGCGCGACATCATTGTTTTTCTTCCGCCCAGCTACAACCAGGAACCGGGGCGGCGTTACCCGGTTGTCTACGCGCTGCATGGTTACTCGTCCAACAACGACGCGTTTGAAAAAGACCTGGCCCGCACCAATGCCATCGAGTCCGCGTTCGGGTCAGGCACACCGGAGATGATCGTGGTCATGCCCGACGCGCAATCGGTGAACAACGGTTCAATGTATGGCGCATCGGTCACCACCGGTGACTGGGAGAGTTACATTGCTGATGATGTCGTGGGCTACGTGGATGCCCATTACCGGACCATTGCGGTTCGCCAGAGCCGCGGGCTGGTGGGGCACTCCATGGGCGGTTACGGCGCGTTGCGCATAGGCATGAAGCGGCCGGATGTCTTTACCAGCCTGTACGCGATGAGCCCGTGCTGCCTGACGCCGGCGCAAATGCCCGCCCCTGAACTGGTGGCGAAACTTGAAGCGCTTGAGAAGCCCGAGGACTCGTTGGACCTGGGGTTCATGGAACGCGCGACACTGGCTACCGGGGCGGCCTGGTCGCCAAACCCAAACAATCCGCCCTTCTACATGGACCTGCCATCAGGTGAGCAGGCCGCGGACGTCATGGCCCGCTGGCAGGCCAACGCGCCGGTCGCCATGGCGGACCAGTACATGTTTGAGCTTCGGGGTTACGAGGGCATCGCAATTGATGTCGGTGACAAGGACTGGCTGATGCCGAGCGCACAGGCCATGCATAAAGTGTTGACGGATAACGCGATTGAACATCAGTACCAGGTTTACGACGGTGACCATGTCAACCGCGTGGCGGAGCAGTTTCGCGATGCCGTTATGCCGTTCTTCGGCAAGCACCTGGATTTCGAGTAACGGCTAGCGATAGCGGGTCGGGTCGGGTACGGCGGCGGCTTCGAAGCCGGCGCGGCGGATCTGGCAGGAGTCGCAGCGGCCGCAGGCGCGGCCGTCGGTGTCGGCCTGGTAGCAAGACACGGTGAGCGCGTAGTCGACGCCCAGGCGCGTGCCTTCGCTGATGATTTCGGCCTTGGTCAGGTCGATCAGCGGGGTGTGGATTTTGAGCCGGCGGCCTTCGACGGCGGCCTTGGTGGCCAGGTTGGCCATGGTCTCGTAGGCCTCGATGTATTCGGGGCGGCAGTCGGGGTAGCCGGAGTAGTCGACGGCGTTGACGCCGATGAAGATGTCGCCGGCGCCCAGGACCTCGGCGTAGCCCAGTGCGAGCGAGAGCATCACGGTGTTGCGGGCCGGCACGTAGGTGACCGGGATGTCGCCGTGTTCTTCGAGCGACTCGCCTTCGGGTACGGCGATGTCGTCGGTCAGGGCGGAGCCGCCGATGGCGCGCAGGTCCATGGGCAGCACTTTCAGCGGCACACCGGCGGCTTTGGCCACGCGGGCGGCGGCGGCGAGCTCGCTGGAGTGGCGCTGGCCGTAGTCGACCGCCAGCGGCCGCGGGTCGAAGTCGGCGTCGCGGGCCATGGCCATGGCGGTGGCGGAATCCAGGCCGCCGGACAGCAGCACCACGGCAATCGGCTTTTTCGGGCTGGCGGCGTTCATTTTCCGGGCTCGTCTCCCCACAGCAGCTTGTGTAACTGTAACTGCATTCGAACCGGCAGGCCGTCGGCGAGTACCCATTCGGCCAGCTGGGTGGGGTCCTGCTGGCCCCAGGCGGGTGACACCAGCACTTCGCACAGGTCGGCCAGCGAGCGGCCGGTAATCTGCTCGCGGGCCCACTCGTAGTCGCCGCGAGAGCAGATGACGAACTTCAGCTGGTCATGCGGGCCCAGCGTGCCCAGGTTGCTCCACAGGTTGCGGTCCGCTTCGCCCGAATCCGGTGTTTTCAGGTCGACCACGCGGCTGACGCGCTCGTCGACGGGGCTGACATCAATGGCGCCGGAAGTTTCCAAAGAGACCGCGTAGCCGGCGTCACACAATTGCTCCAGCAACTGCAGGCAACGTTTCTGCGCCAGCGGCTCGCCGCCAGTGACGCAAACATGCCTGGCGGGGTGCCGGGCGGTCTCGGCCAGGATGTCATCGAAGTGCATCCACTCGCCGCCAAAGAACGCGTATTCGCTGTCGCAGTAGGTGCAACGCAGCGGGCAGCCGGTCAGGCGGATGAAAACGGTGGGGCGGCCCGCGTCGCGGGCCTCACCCTGGAGCGAAAAGAAGATCTCGGTGATCTTCAGCATGCCCTCGCGGGATTCGGGCACGCGTGGTGCCCGAACCTCGGTGGATTGCGTGCTCAGAGATGCCCCTCCAGGCGCATCGAGTTCAGGCGGGAGGTGGCCAGTCGCGCCAGCGTGCTGTTCGGGTAACGGGTGGTCACCTGCTCCAGCGCCGCACGGGCCTGGTCGTACTGCTTCAGCTCGTAGTGCGTGTAGCCGATCTTCAGCAGTGCGTCGCCGCCCTTGGTGCTGTCGGGGTAGTTGCTGCCCAGCGACTCGAAGGCGTTCAGGGCCATGTCGTAGTTACGGGTAACGTAGTACGACTCGCCCAGCCAGTACTGCGCGTTGCCGGCCAGGCTGCTCTGCGGGTAGGCATCCAGGAAGGCCTGGAAGTCGCGCGCGGCATCGGCGTAGCGCAGTTCCTTCAGGGCCTGAAAGGCCTGGTCGTAGGCGGCCTGCTCGGCTTCCGGGTTGGCCACGGTCTCGCGGGACGTGGTATCCGGTGCGCCCAGTGCCATGGTGGTCGACGGCACGCTGGGTGGCGCCGTTACTTCCGGCACGTCGCGCGGCGGCTGTGACGCGGCGGCCTGTGCAGCGGCCTCGCCCTCTTCCGTGCGGCCAAGCGGCGGTACGGCAGCGTTGCCACCGGTTGCGGGCGATGCGGCGGGCACGGTGGCACTGGCCGTCACGCCGGCAGCCGTAGAAGGCGCCGTGCGGGTCGTCGAACCCAGGCCTGGGGCCGCGCCTGAAGGCTGTCCGCCGGTGATGCCGGAAATGCGCTGGTCCAGGTCCAGGTACTGGTCGCGCTGGCGGCGCTTCAGGTCCTCGATCTGGTAGGACTGTTCCTCGATCTGGCCGCGCAGGCTGCGGATTTCATCCTGCAGTTGCTGCATCTGCGACACCAGGTTGAACAGTTGCTCATTGCCCGACTCAACCTGCGCGGTGGCAGGGGTTGAAACGACGATGGCCAGCACCAGGCTGGCCATCGCGGCATTGCTCGAAAATGCTCGAATCATGCTTACCTCGCGGTGTAGACGATCTCCACCCGACGGTTCTTCCACCAGCAGTCTTCGCTGCTGACGCGGCAGATCGGGCGTTCTTCACCGTAGCTGACCACGTCCAACTGGCCGCCACGCGCACCACCTGCAGACAGCAGACCGTTCACAGCGTTCCCACGACGCTCACCCAGGCCGAGGTTGTACTCGCGGGTGCCACGCTCGTCGGCGTGACCTTCCAGGGTCACTTTGGCGCTGGAAGAGCTGGCGATGTAGGCTGCGTGGGCCGCCACGATGGAGCGGTACTCGGCCTTCACTTCAGACTTGTCGAAGTCGAAGTAGACGACCCGCTTGGACAGCAGGCTTTCCGGGTTGTCGAAGTTACGCGCATCGGTGTAATCACGCGGGTCCGGAGCGGCCGACGTGCTCACATCCTGGCTGCTGGTGTCTTCCACCGGGGCAGGCGTGGTATCGGTTTCTGGCTGGGCGTCTTTGCGGCAGGCTGAGACTGCGAACGCGACAGCCAGGGCAAACAGCAAGCGCAAGGCGATCTTCATGGGTATCCTCCTAGGGGATTGGGCAGTATTCACCGTTTTTTGCGGTGTTTTTTGTTGAACGCTAGATTTTACCTGATAACAGGCGACCATGCGGGTTCCCGCACGTCACCTTCACTCAAAATAATCCGTTGTCGGACATTGCCGTCCGCGGACACTGCCGCCAGAACGCCTCGCCCACCCTCGCGGGTGGCATAGAGGATCATGCTTCCATTAGGGGCAAAACTCGGCGATTCATCGAGAACGCCGGGGGTCAGGATCCGCAGCCGCCCATGTTCCAACTCCCAGACTGCTATACGATACTCGTTTCCCCTGCCGTTAGCTATAGCCATCGAACGACCATCTGGCGCCACGCTGGCACGGGCGTTGTAGTCGCCTTCGCGGGTCACGCGCTCGGCCGTTCCGCCGCTGGCCGGGACGCTGTAAATCTGCGGCCGTCCACCCCGGTCAGAGGTGAAATAAATGGTCCGGCCGTCCGGCGACCAGGTGGGCTCGGTGTCGATGGCCCAGTGCTGGGTCAGCTGCTGCATCGCGCCGGTCGCCAGGTCACGCACGTGGATTTCCGGGTTGCCGGTGCGCGACAGCGTCAGCGCCATCTTGCGACCGTCCGGCGAGAACGACGGCGCGCCATTGATGCCCCGGCCACTGGAAATCAGCTCACGGGCACCGGTGGCCACTTCCTGCACGTAGATGGCCGAATTGCCCTGCTCGAACGACACGTAGGCCAGCTTCTGGCCATCCGGCGACCAGGCCGGCGACAGCAGCGGTTCCGGCGAGCCCACCACCGTGATCGGATTGAAGCCGTCGGCATCGGCGACCACCAGTTCGTAGTGCAGCGAGTCGCCCTCACCCGTGGCCGAAACATAGGCAATGCGGGTGGCGAAGGCGCCGGGCACACCGGTCAGCTTCTCGTAGATGGCATCCGCCACGCGGTGCGAGCCGAACCGCAGGTCGCCGGGGCCGACGCTGGTGATCTGGCTCAGCAGCCGCTCCTGCGTGTGCACGTCGAAGAGCTGGTAGACGATGTCAAAACCGCCGTCCGGCGCGTCATTGACTTGGCCGATGACGATGTAGTCGGTTTTAAGCAGCCGCCAGGTGCCGAACTTGATGGACTCGGCGTCCACCGGCCGGTCGACCATGTCCTGCTCGTCCATCGGTGCGAACAGGCCGGAGCGGTAGAGATCGTCGGAAACCACGCTGGCGACGCCGGTGATGGGCGGCTGGCCAGCGGCGCGCCACTGGAACGGCACCACGGCAATGGGCAGCTGTGAAGCGTTGCCTTGGACGATTTCGATTTCGAGTCGCGCCTGGGCGGCATGGGTGGCGCCGATAAAGAGCAGCGCCAGTATCAGTCGTTTCATGATGTCAGTCACCGTCATAAACAAAGTCAAAATCTATCTCACGCTCAAAAACTTCTTCGAACCCTCTGTACGGTAGTGCCGCGCGTTCGGCAGCTGCGATGATTGAGCGACGAGTCGCCTCGTCAGCCGTACACGCCCCGACAAACTGCGCCGAAATTACGTCGCCGCCTGGCAATTGAACAATTCGCAATCTGCATCTCAATCCGGGTGGAGCGGTTGGAGGCCGGTACCAATTACTCGTCACCTGCGCCGTAATCGCACCAATGTACTGTCCGCGAAGTGATGCTTGTGCTTGCGACCGTTGCGCCGCCGCCTCGGCGGCCAATTGTTCCTGCAACGCCGCCTCGGCCTCGGCCTGGCGTTGTCTAGCCGCCTCTTCCTCCCGGCGGGCTTCGAGCTGCTTCAGGCGCTCTTCCTCAAGCTTGCGCTGCTTCTCGGCCTCGGCGCGCTGGCGCTGCAATTCCTCGAGCTCGCGCTGCTGACGTTCGATCTCGGCCTGGCGTTCGCGCTCCTGCTGCTCGCGCAGCTGTTGCAGGCGCAGCTCGGCCTGGCGCTGGCGTTCGGCTTCGGCTGCCTGGCGCCGTTGCTCCTCGACCTTGGCGGCCTCTGCTTCGCGCTCACGCTGTGCGGCCAGTTCGCGCTGGCGCTGCTCCAATCGTTCTTCGCGTTGCCGGGCGGCTTCCTGGGCGCGTTCCTCTGCGGCAGCCGCTTCGCGGGCCTCGGTGCGGGCGGCCTGTAGCGCCTGGGTGTCGACCATGACCGCTTCGATGGTCATGCCGGTGATCTGCGGCGGGCGCATCGGTTTCCAGTCCATGGTGCCCAGCACGATCAGCGCCGCGGCCAGCGCGTGCACGACCACCGCCAGGCCCAGGGCCTTGGCGTTTTGCCAGGTCTCCGACAGGTAGGCGCGCAATGCTGCCATCAGGCCTCCGGCGTGCCCTCGAGCGGATCGCTCATCAGGCCCACCTTCTTCACGCCGGCTTTTTGCAACAGCACCATGGCGTCGTAGATGCGGCCGTATTCAACTGCCGTGTCACCGCCCACCAGCACCTGCAACTCCGGGTTACGGCGGACAATCGCGGACACGGTCTGCACCAGCGATTCCGGGTCAATCAGGCCTGAGGTGGCGTCGCCGTCACCGCCGGCATTCAGGTAAAGGTCGCCGTTTTTCAGCACGGTGACCACCATCGGCTCCTCGTTCTGCTCGGAATCCAGCGGCTCGGCGTCGGCCTCGGGCAGGTTCACTTCCACGCCCAGGTTCAGCATCGGCGCCGTGACCATGAAAATGATCAGCAGCACCAGCATCACGTCGATGTACGGGACCACGTTGATCTCCGACATCGCCTTCCTGCGGGTGCGTACACCGGCCATGGCCTCAGTCCTCCCCGATGGCCAGCGCCTGGCGGTTAAGGATGCTGGAGAACTCTTCCTTGAAGTTGTCCAGGCGCAGCTCGATGCGCTCCACCTGGTTGGAGAACCTGTTGTAGGCGATCACGGCCGGGATAGCGGCGAACAGGCCCATGGCCGTGGCGATCAGCGCCTCGGAGATGCCCGGCGCGACCATGGCGATGGTGGCCTGGTTGACGTTGGCCAGTGCCTGGAAGGACACCATGATGCCCCAGACCGTGCCGAACAGGCCGATGTAGGGGCTGGTGGAACCCACCGTGGCCAGGAACGACAGGTGCTGCTCAAGTCGGTCGGATTCGCGGGTCAGCGCGATGCGCATGGCGCGCTCGGCACCTTCGACCATGCGGTCGGCCGAGGCCCTGCCCTGCTCGCGCAGGCGGTTGAACTCGGCGTAACCGGCCTCGAACAGCTTGCCCATGCCCTGGGAGCCGCCCTTCTCATGCGTCACCTCGTCGTGCAGCGTGGTCAGCTTCAGGCCGGACCAGAAGCGCTCCTCGAAACGGTCGGCATTTTTCTCCGCCTGGTTGAGCATCGCGCGCTTGCGGAAGATGATCATCCACGACGCCACCGAGGCCGCCAGCAGGGTCAGCATGACGAATTTCACCACCCAACTGGCGTGAAGGATCAGCTGCCAAATATGTAAGTCACCACTCGTCATTTGTTGATCTCCGTCCTGATCCACTCAGGCATCTTTTTAGGTTTGAATCGTTTCGCGTCCAGGCTGACCGCGGTCACCTCGGCACGCGCCAGTTCCACGCCATCGGCGGCGCGATGCATCGCCTGGGTGAACGTCAGCCGGGCGGCGCTGGCGTTGACCGAGTGCACGCTGATATCCAGCAGGTCGTCCAACCGGGCGGGCGCGATCCAGTCGACGGCCATGTGGCGAATGGCGAACACCAGGTTTTCGGTCACTTCCAGCGCCGACTGGTGTACGCCACGGGCGCGCAGCCACTCGGTGCGGGCGCGCTCGAAAAACTTCAAGTAGTTGCTGTGGTAAACCACGCCACCACCATCGGTGTCTTCCCAGTAGACCCTCACTTGCCAGACAAACGGCACGGGTTTTGGTTCATTCATGTCCATCAGGACGCAGCCCCGCGACGAACGGGGTTAAACCTCGTCATCGAACAGGTCGGCGGCCGCGCCGTCCGGGCGGGTCAGGCCAAAATGCCGGTAGGCCTTGGCGGTGGCGATGCGGCCGCGCGAGGTGCGGGCGATGTAGCCCTGCTGGATCAGGTAGGGCTCCAGCACGTCTTCCACCGTGCCACGTTCCTCGCTGAGCGCGGCGGCAACGCTGTCCACGCCCACGGGGCCACCCTCAAACTGACCGATGATCAGCTTCAGCAGGCGGCGGTCCAGGGCGTCGAAACCCTTGGCGTCGACATCCAGCATGTCCATGGCGCTGTCGGCGGCGCCGGCGTCGATAAAGCCGTTGCCCTTGACCTCGGCGAAATCGCGTACGCGGCGCAGAAGGCGATTGGCGATACGCGGCGTGCCGCGCGAGCGCCGGGCGATGCCCAGCGCGCCGTCGTCGTCGATGCCGATATCAAGGATGCCGGCCGAACGGGTGACAATGCTGGCGAGATCATCGGGGCCATAGAACTCAAGACGCTCGACAATGCCGAAACGGTCGCGCAGCGGCGAGGTCAGCAGCCCCGCGCGGGTCGTGGCGCCCACCAGCGTGAAACGCGGCAGGTCCAGCTTGATCGAGCGCGCGGCCGGGCCCTCGCCGATCATGATGTCGATCTGGAAATCTTCCAGCGCCGGGTACAGCACCTCTTCCACGGCCGGTGACAGGCGGTGGATTTCGTCCACGAACAGGATGTCACCGGGTTTCAGGTTGGTGAGGATGGCGGCCAGGTCGCCGGCGCGCTCCAGCACCGGGCCGGAGGTCTGTCGCAGGCTGACGCCCATCTCGTGGGCGATGACATGCGCCAGCGTGGTCTTGCCCAGCCCGGGCGGACCAAAGATCAGCACGTGATCCAGGGCCTCTTCACGGCGGCGCGCGGCCTCCAGGTAGACCTGCAGCTTCTGCCGCATGACCGGCTGGCCGATGTACTCGTCCAGGGTTTTGGGGCGCAGGCTGGCGTCGATGGCGCGCTCATCGCCGGTCTCGGCCGGCGTGACCACGCGGTCGGTCACATGATGAATATCACTCACGCGGCCACCTTCTGCAGTGCCTTGCGGATGATTTCCTCGGCATTCATGCCGGACTCGGCCACGTCACGCACCATGCGGCTGACCTCGGCCGGCTTGTAGCCCAGCGAGCGCAGCGCGTCGCTGGCCTCGCGCACGGCATCGGGTGCGGCGGCCGTACCGCCCTCCCCGCCGGCGGCACTGGGCATGGCGTCCAGCTTGTCGCGCAGTTCGATGATGATGCGCTCGGCCGTCTTCTTGCCAATGCCCGGCAGCTTGGTCAGCGCCGCGGTATCGCGGTCGGACACGTAACGCGCCAGCTGGTCACCGGGTGCGCCGGACAGGATGGTCAGCGCCAGCTTGGCGCCGATGCCGCTGATCTTCAGCAGCTGGCGAAACAGGGTGCGCTCGGCCGCGGTGGCGAAGCCGAACAGGGTGTGGTGGTCCTGGGTGATCTGCAGGTGAGTGAGCAGCACCAGCGGCTGGCCGGTGCCCGGCAGGCGGTCGAAAACGGTGTTCGGCACCTCGACCTCGTAGCCGACGCCAGCGACATCGATCACCAGTGACGGCGGGTGCACTTCCAGCAGGGTGCCCGAAAGCCTGGAAATCATTCCTTAGTCTTTCTCACGTGTTGTTATCACGGGTCGCCCCGCGCCTCTCCGTACTCAACGACGCGCGGTCGCGATCTGCGCCAGCGTACCCCGCGTATGGTGGTGACATAATGCCACAGCCAAGGCATCCGCGGCGTCCTCCACCGGGTTTTCCTTCAGCTCCAGCAGCACCCGCACCATGTGCTGCACCTGCGCCTTGTCGGCGGCGCCGCGCCCCACAACGGCCTGCTTGACGGCGCGCGGTGCGTATTCGGCCACGGGCAGGCTTCGCTCGATGGCGGCACAGATGGCCGCGCCACGGGCCTGGCCCAGCTTGATGGCACTGGCGGCGTTGTGGGCGACGAACACGGACTCCACCGCGACCTCGTCCGGGCGGTTTTCGCGCACCAGGTCGCGGACCCCCTCGAAGATGGTCCGCAGCCGTTCGGGAAAATCGCCGTCGCCGGCACGGATGACGCCGTAACACACCGGTACCACCTCGCGCCCGCTCACCTCGATGATGCCGACGCCGGTGCGGCGCGACCCGGGATCAATGCCCAGGATGCGCATGTGCAGGCCGCGCCGGCGCCAGGGTCACTGGTCGTAGACCTCTTCGGGGATGTTGGCGTTGGAGAACACGTCCTGCGTGTCGTCCAGGTCTTCCAGGATATCCAGGAACTTCAGCACCTTGGCACCGGTTTCCACGTCCAGGTCGACCTCGGTGGACGCACGCATGGTGACCTCGGCGTTTTCCGGCTCCAGGCCGGCGTCCTTCATCGCCTTCAGCACGTCGGAGAACACCTCCGGGCTGGTGATCACCTCGATGGAGCCGTCGTCTTCGATGACGACGTCGTCGGCGCCACCTTCCAGCGCCACTTCCATCACCTGGTCCTCGTCGGTGCCCGGGGCGAAGTTCAGCGTGCCGATCTTGCTGAACAGGTACGACACGGAGCCGTCGGTGCCCAGGTTGCCGCCGTGCTTGCTGAACGCGTGCCGGACTTCCGCCACCGTGCGGTTGCGGTTGTCGGTCACGCAGTCGACCATCACCGCCACGCCCGCGGCCGCGTAGCCTTCGTAGCGGGCTTCCTCGTAGGTGACGCCCTCGAGTTCACCGGTGGCCTTCTTGATCGAGCGCTCGATGTTGTCCTTCGGCATGTTGGCCGCGTTGGCCTTGTCGATGGCCAGGCGCAGGCGTGGATTGCTGTCCGGATCGCCGCCGCCCTCGCGGGCCGCCACGGTGATTTCGCGGTTAAGCCGCGTGAAGATCTTGCCGCGCTTGGCGTCGACCGCTTTCTTCTTGTGTTGGATATTGGCCCATTTACTGTGACCGGCCATAGCGTATAAACCTTGATTCTGCTGTAGGAATAACCCGCGATTTTAACATGATGCGGCGCCGCTAAGACGATACCTCTCCGGGCAGGAACTGTCCCTCGCGCAACCATGCAGTCACCTGGGTGGCCACCGCGTCGGAAAACAGCATGCCGGTGTGCGAGACCGACATGACAATGCGCCCGTCCAGGCCCTCGTGACGGGTCTCCGCGCCGGCCACGACGCCATCATTCGGGCGCGGCAGACCGCCGGCGATCACGCCCAGGCCCACTGGCATGGTGCCGGCCACCAGGCCGACATCACGCTGCCGCGGCCAGCCCTGCATGCCGGAATCCAGTGGCATGGCGGCGTGACCGATCAGCCATTCGCCACCCGGCCAGCCACGCACCCGCCGCGCCACCGCGCTGCCCTGCAACGGCGTGCCCAGGAACACCACGCGGCCCGGCGCGCTCCAGCCCGGCTCGGCCAGCATCGACAGGATCAGCAGGCCGCCCAGGCTGTGCCCCACCAGGTGCGCGCCGCCGGGTACACGCTCATCGCAGAAGGCCCGCAGCGCCAGCGCGCTTTCGGTGATTGGCGCACGCGTGGTCGACCAGTCGAACGAATGCACGCGAAACCCGCGCCGTTCCAGCCGCCCGGCCAGCACGCGCATGAACACGGCGCGGAACCACAGGCCGTGAACCAGGACGATATCGTTGATGCCGTCGGCGGGATTGTCGTGCTGCGGAATCGTCATGACTCAATCAATGGGTTGCGGGCGCAGGCGGCGGCGCAAGGGGCCCAGCGACACCAAAGCCAGCGCCGACCAGATGCAGGTGAAGGCGACCGCGTGGCCCGGCGTGAAGGTCTCGTCCCACCAGAACACGGCCATCAGGAAGGTCATGCTGGGCGCCAGGTACTGGATGAAGCCCACCAGCGTCAGCGTCAGGCGCTGGGCGGCGGTATTGAACCAGATCAGCGGCAGCACCGTCAGCAGGCCGCCGGCCATCAGCAGAAGGTCCATGCGCGTGGAGCCGGAAAGGAAATCCATCTCGCCATGACTGGCACGCCAGCCCATCCAGGCCAGCGCCGGGCCCAGCAGCAACAGGCTTTCCCACAGCAGGCCGGTCATCGGGCCGATGCCCAGGCGCTTCTTGACCAGGCCGTAGGACGCAAAGGATATGGCCAGCGCCAGCGATACCCACGGTGGGTTGCCCAGGTACCAGGCCAGGTAGGCGGTGCCGAAGGCGGCGATGGCCACCGCCCACTTGCCGTAGGTGGTCAGGCGCTCGCCCAGGAACAGGTAGCCAAATAGCACGTTCATCAATGGATTGATGAAGTAGCCCAGGCTGGTGTACAGCACCTTGTCGTTGACCACCGCCCAGACGAAGATGAGCCAGTTGGCCGCGATCAGGAAGCTGCTGACGCACAGCCAGCCCAGCTGGCGGCGAGTGATGCGCAATTTGGGCAGCAGCGCGCGACCGTCGCGAACCAGCAGGAACACCAGCAGCACCGGCACCGACCAGATGATGCGGTGGGCGATGATCTCCCACGGGTTCACGGTGTCGATCAGCTTGAAGTAGATCGGCATCAGGCCCCAGGCGATGTAGGCCGCGAAGGCCGTCACCAGCCCGGTGCGATCGACAGTGTTTTCCTGTGTCTGCATGTTCCCCGCCCAAAGGAAAAGGCCGGCAGACGCCGGCCCTTCGAAGCTTAACGGCTATTCCCCCGCGGGGGAATGAACCGTCAGGCTTTCGGCTTCAGCGCCAGCCCCAGTTCGTCGACCAGCGTTGCCGGCACCGCCGACGGCGCGTCGGTCAGCACACACTGCGCGGTGGTGGTCTTGGGGAAGGCGATGACGTCGCGGATGGACGGCTCGCCGGCCATCAGTGCGGCGATGCGGTCCAGGCCGAAGGCGATGCCACCATGCGGCGGGCAGCCGTACTTCAGCGCTTCGAGCAGGAAGCCGAATTTCTCCTGCGCCTCGTCCTCGCCGATACCCAGCAGCTCGAACACGGCCGCCTGCATGTCCTGGCGGTGGATACGGATGGAACCGCCGCCAATCTCGTTGCCGTTCAGCACCAGGTCGTAGCCCCGCGACAGCGAGGCGGCCGGGTCGGCTTTCAGTGCCGCGGGGTCGGCGTCGTTCGGCGCCGTGAACGGGTGGTGCATGGCGAAGTAGCGCTGCTCGTCGCCGTCCCACTCGAACATCGGGAAGTCGGTCACCCACAGCGGCGCCCAGTCGCCTTCGGCCAGGTCCAGGTCACGGCCGGTCTTCACCAGCAGCTGGCCCATGAAGGTGCTGGTCACACCCCAGTCACCGGCGCCGAAGAACAGGATGTCGCCGGTCTGCACGCCCGTGGCCGCGGCGATGCCGGACCAGGCCGCATCGTCCAGGAACTTGGCGATGGGTGACTGCAGGCCTTCGAGGCCGGTGTCCGCGTCGTTCACCTTAATCCAGGCCAGGCCCTTCGCGCCGTAGCGGGAAACGTAATCGGTGTACTCATCGATTTGCTTGCGAGAGAACTGCGCCCCGCCGGGAACTCGTAGTGCGGCCACGCGCTGGCTGTCATCGCTGGCCGGGCCGGAGAAGACGCGGAAATCGACGTGTTTGACGTGCTCGTCCACGCTCACCAGCTGCAGCGGCAGGCGCAGGTCCGGCTTGTCAGAGCCGTAGCGCTCCATGGCGTCGCGCCAGGCCAGGCGCGGGAACTCGGCCGGCAGCTCGACGTTAAGAACGTCGGCAAAGGCCGCGCGCACCAGCGCCTCGGCCGTGTCCTGCACGCCCTGCTCGTCGACGAAGGACATTTCCATATCCAGCTGGGTGAATTCCGGCTGGCGGTCGGCACGCAGGTCCTCGTCACGGAAGCAGCGGGCGATCTGGTAGTAACGGTCCATGCCCGACATCATCAGCAGCTGCTTGAACAACTGCGGCGACTGCGGCAGCGCGTAGAACTCGCCCGGGTGCACGCGTGACGGCACCAGGTAGTCGCGCGCACCTTCCGGCGTCGCCTTGGTCAGGATCGGCGTCTCGAACTCGGTGAAGCCCAGCTCGCGCAGCGTGCCGCGGATGGAGTGGTTCAGCTCCGAGCGAATACGCATGTTGCGCTGCATGCGCTGGCGGCGCAGGTCCAGGTAGCGGTACTTCAGGCGGATTTCCTCGCCGTCTTCGTCGGTCATCAGCAGCGGCAACGGTGCCGAGGCATTCAGCAACTCGACGTTGGTCGCCACGACTTCAATCCGACCGGTGGCCATGTTCTCGTTCCACTGGCTCTCCGGGCGCATGCGCACCTCGCCCTCGATGCGCACGCAGAACTCGTTGCGCAGCTTCTCGGCGTCGGCGAAGGCGTCGCTGTCCGGCTCGATGACCACCTGGACGATACCGGCGCGGTCACGCAGGCCAAGGAAGATCAGGCCACCAAGGTCGCGGCGACGGTCGACCCAGCCGCACAGGAAAACGGCCTGGCCGGCCAGCTCAGCGGTGACTTCACCGCACAAATGGGTACGCATAACGGGCTCCGGGCCTGGGGTCAGGCCGATTTGGCCTCGGTCTTCGAGGCGGTTTTCTTTTCAGTCTTGGGCGTCTTGCCGGCGTCGCTGCTGCCGGACTTTGGCTTGTCGTTGCCGCTGTCAGCCAGGTTGCGCTTGTTGTCGCTCTTGAAGTCGGTCTCGTACCAGCCGCCACCCTTCAGGCGGAAACCGGCGGCCGAGATCAGCCGCTTCAGCTGCGCCTGGCCGCATTCGGGGCAATCACGCAACGGGTCGTCACTCATGCGCTGGAGCTTTTCGAGCTCATGGCCGCAGCCTTCGCAGCGATACTCGTAGATGGGCATGTCAGGCTCTCCAAACAGTCTTGCCGCCCCGCGCCCGCGGGGGCCGGCCATTATAGTCGCTAGCCCCACAGATAGGGCCTTTGTGCATCAATTTCCACCATGAAGGGCCGCCCGCCCGGGCGAATCCTTTTGCTACACTCACCGGTTTCCGGCTCCCGAACCAGAACCACCATGTCCAAGACGCGCACAACCCTGTCATTCGCCATCCTCACCGCCCTGCTGGCGACCGCCTGCGACCGACCGGCCGAACCCGAGCCGAAGCAATCTACCGCGCCAGCCGCGGCAGAGCCGGCCGAAGTCGCCGTAGCCACCACGCCACCGGTGGAACCCGCCAGCAACCCGCGCTTCGACATTTACACGCCAGTGGAACTGAGCCCGGACATCAGCCACCTGAGCGACAATCAGCGCCAGGTGATCAGCCTGCTGATTGACGCCGCGAAGATCACCGACGACCTGTTCTGGCAGCAGGTCTGGGGCGACAAGGACGCCCTGCTCGAGCAGATTGAAGACCCGGCCGCAAAACGTTTCGCGGTGATCAATTACGGCCCATGGGACCGGCTCGATGACGAGCAGACCTTCCTGGAAGGCTATGGGGAGCGCCCGCCCGGCGCGAACATGTACCCGAAGGACATGACCCGCGAAGAGTTCGAGGCCTGGGACCAGCCCGACAAGGACGGCCAGTACTCGCTGGTGCGCCGCGACGACGCCGGCAACCTGGTCCTGGTGCCCTACGCCACCGAGTGGGCGGGGGAAATGGGGCAGATCGCGACCAAACTGCGCGAAGCCGCCGAACTGGCCGAGGACGAAGGATTCGCCAACTACCTGCGCCTGCGCGCCGACGCATTGCTGAGCGACGACTACCAGCCCTCCGACATGGCCTGGATGGACATGAAGGACAACGACATCGAACTGGTCATCGGCCCCATCGAGCATTACCAGGATGCATTGTTCGGCTATCGCGCCGCCTTCGAAACCTTCGTGCTGGTCAAGGACCAGGCCTGGAGCGAGCGGCTGGCGCGTTTCGCGCAGCACATGCCGGTGCTGCAGGAGGGCCTGCCGGTGGCGGAAGAATACAAGGCCGAAATGCCCGGCTCCGATGCCGACCTGAACGCCT
The DNA here is from genome assembly GCF_008725655.1 of Marinihelvus fidelis. Lineage (NCBI taxonomy): Bacteria > Pseudomonadati > Pseudomonadota > Gammaproteobacteria > Chromatiales > Wenzhouxiangellaceae > Marinihelvus > Marinihelvus fidelis. The sequence continues at coordinate 548,649 of NZ_VYXP01000002.1, forward strand.
ACGACGTGGCCTATGTCGCCGGCGACGCCAACTCGGGCTCCAAGACAATCGCCATCAATCTGCCCAACGACGAGGAAGTGCAGCTGGCCAAGGGCACGCGCCGCCTGCAGCTGAAGAACGCCATGCGCGCCAAGTACGACAAGATCCTGGAGCCCATCGCCGACGAGCTGATCGCCCCCGACCAGCGCCAGTACATCACCTTCGACGCTTTCTTTGGCAACACCATGTTCCACGAGGTGGCCCACGGCCTGGGCATCAAGACCACGCTGGACGGCGCCGGCACCGTGCGCGCCGCGCTGAAGGAGCACGCCTCGGCCCTGGAAGAAGGCAAGGCCGATATCCTGGGCCTGTACATGGTCCAGCGCCTGCGCGAGATGGGCGAGATCACCGAGGGCGAGGTCATGGACAACTACGTCACCTTCCTGGCCGGTATCTTCCGCTCGGTGCGCTTCGGCGCCTCCAGCGCCCACGGCCGCGCCAACATGATCCGCTTCAACTACTTCGCCCAGGCTGGCGCCTTCGAGCGCAATGACGACGGCCAGTACCGCGTCAACGTCGAGGCCTTCGAGGCCGCGGTGGAATCGCTGAGCCGAAAAATCCTGACCCTGCAGGGCGACGGCGACTACGACGCGGTGGCCACCTTCGTCGCCGAGATGGGCAACGTCAGCCCGTTGTTGCAGGCCGACCTGGATCGCCTGTCAGCCGCCGATATCCCTGTGGACATCGTCTATGAGCAAGGCAAGGCGCAACTGGGACTGGGCGGCTAGACCCGGGGTGCCATGGATTGCTGAATCGTGAACGGACAACTGCCGGAAAGCGTTCCCCTTGCGGGCCTCGACCTTCGGGCCCGCACCGATGAGCTGAGACCGGAACATGCCGTGGTCCGGAACGCCCGGGGCGAGTGGGTGTTGCTCAGACATGCCGAAGTGCTCGCGGCGGCGTTGGACGACGAGCGGTTTTCCAGCGGGGCGTCGCGATTCCTGCAGATACCGAACGGCCTCAATGGCGAAACGCACTCGCGATACCGGAACATCGTCGACCGATACCTCAGCCGTGAGGCGCTGACGCCATTCATTTCCATTTTCGAACAGGTCGCCGAGCAGCTGGTGGCGACGTTGCCCAGACGGAACACGCTCTGCGCCGTGACCGACATCGGAATGCCGTTCGGGGTCCGGGCCCAGTGTGCCTGGCTGGGTTGGCCCGGAGAACTGGAATGCGATCTGCTGGCCTGGATCCGGGAGAACTTCGCGGTCGCCCGGAGCGCGGACCCCGCGAGAGCGGCCGCGGTGGCTGAGCGGTTCGACGGTATCATACGCTCGGTCATCGCACCGCGACGCGCGCCCGGCGCGCCACACAGCGACGACGTCACCACCAGGCTGTGCCGTGAGCAGGTGAACGGGCGTTCGCTGACCGACGAGGAACTAGTTTCAATCCTCCGCAACTGGACGGGTGGCGATCTCGGGTCCATCGCCTTATCAGTCGGCGTGTTGCTGGAATTCCTGGGGCGCCACCCGGCGCTGATGAGACAACTGCGTTCAGCGACGGGCGCGAGAGTGGATGCGGTGATCGACGAGATACTGCGCCTCGACGACCCGTTCGTGTCCAACCGCCGCGTTACCACCTGCCCCGTACGAATTGGCGGTCATGAAATTCCCGAAGGTGCCACGGTCAGGCTGAACTGGACCTCCGCCAACCGGGACGAACGCGTATTCGACCACAATTGTTTCGATCCCGAGGGTCACGCGGCGGCGAATCTCGTCTTCGGCGCCGGCAGGCACGTCTGTCCGGGACGCTTGTTGGCCACATGGGAACTCAGAATACTGGCCCGGTCGTTGCTGTCGGCGGTCCAGTCGCTCTACCTGGCCGACGATCTGCCGCCGGAACGCGAAACGGCGCCACTCGGCGGTTATCGCCGGGTTCCCGTGGTGATCACCTAGGCGCCGAATGCGGTCCGGTGGCTTTTATTCACCGGTGTACCCATAATCCCGGATACCTGCTTCCGGACGACGCAAAACCGACTGCGTCGCCGATCACCATGAGCGATGAAATGAATACAAGACCGGAAATCACCCTCTCATCCATGGACCTGGAACGCCTTTACGCACTCCTGGAAGGACTGCCGGCCGACGACATCGCCAGCGTCAGCGGTCTGGAGGCGGAACTGGAACGCGCGAAAGTCGTGGAGCCAAGGGACATCCCCTCGACGACCGTGACCATGAACTCGACCGTGCGATTTTTCGTCGAATCCTCGCAAAGCGAATTCGAGCTCACGCTGGTCTATCCCAGGGACATGGACTCGAGCGGGAAAACCATCTCCATCCTGGCGCCGGTGGGCAGTGCGCTCCTCGGCCTTTCCCAGGGCGATGAAATCGAATGGCCCAAACCGGGCGGCGGATTCCTGAAAGTTCGCATCACCGACGTCCTCTACCAGCCCGAGCGAGCCGGCGACTACCACCGATAGCGACCCTCGCCCGCGGCCGGTCGGCTTGACCGCGGTCAAGCCGAACCTGGTCACTGGCGTGTATGATGGTATTTAATGATAATCATTCTCAATAAATACCTCATGCACATGATCACTTTTGTGACAGGAACCAGGAGATAGTCCCGTGACCGCAGCTAATGCCCCAGATCGCCGGAAAAACGCACACCGGCAACGATGCCTGGAAAGCTGCCAGGCGGAGGACCATGCGCATCCGCAACGGTGCACGGGATTGGCGTGCCGGGGTGTCTGTCCCTGTGTCATCGGCGAGCTGCAGGCCCGCGACCCGCTGTTGAGCTCGCCCGGTGCGGTTGGACTGTTTTCCGGGCTCTGGTCGGACATGAACGCGATGGACGCGAGGCCATGAAAACGGCAGGGGTCGGGTTGACGCTGTTCGCCTACGGCTTCCGTCCGTTCTTTCTCCTGGCCGGCTGGTTCGCGGTCGTCGGCCTGGGTGGGTGGCTGCTCATCTTCCAGGGACGGATGACCTGGTCCGGCGGCCTGCCGGTGACCCTGTGGCACGGCCACGAAATGCTGTTCGGCTTCGTCACCGCCGCCATTGCCGGCTTCATGCTGACCGCCGTCCCCAGTTGGACGGGCACCCGCGGTTTCGGTGGTTGGCCGCTTGTGGCGCTGGTCGCGCTCTGGCTCGCCGGGCGCGTCGTATTCGCGATGGCGGGCTCGGTACCGTACGGAATTCTCGCCGTCCTGGAACTGACGTTTCTGCCCGCCCTGGCGGCGATGATCGCGCCGGCGCTACTGCGATCCCGCAACCGAAACACGAAGTTGTTGCTGGTTCTGCTCGCATTGTGGGCCGCCGACGTCGTATTCATGACCGGCTTGCGTCGCGGCGACGCCGCGCTTTCCGGAGCCTCGCTGACCTTCGCGCTGAACCTCGTGCTGTTGCTGATCACGGTCATCGGTGGGCGGATCGTTCCGGCCTTCACGGCCAACGCCCTGCGGCAGCGCAGCCACGAACCAATCCTTCGCGCCGTGCCCTGGCTGGAGCGCCTGGTCATCCTGGCCATGGTCGCGCTGCTGGTGATCGACGTGGTACTGCCGATGACGACCTGGGCCGGCGTTATCGCCGTTCTCGCAGGACTGGCGCAGGCGGCGCGTCTTTCACGTTGGAACGGGCAGCACACCCTCGCGGAACCCATCGTGTGGATATTGCACCTGGCCTATGCCTGGCTTCCAGTCGGATTGCTCCTCAAGGCAGCTTTCCTTCTCGGTGGTTTTTCCTGGGCCGCATTCTGGATGCACGCGCTCGGCGCCGGCGCCACCGCCACGATGATCCTGGCCGTCATGTCGCGGGCCTCGCTGGGACACACAGGACGCGAATTGCGGGTTCCACCCATCATGACGGTTTCATACCTGATGGTGACACTGGCGGCGGCGCTCCGCGTATTCGGTCCGGCGGTCCTGCCCTTCGCGTATGGCCAGCTGATCACCATCGCCGGCCTGTTGTGGATGGCGAGCTTTCTAGTTTTCGCCCTGGTATACACGCCCATCCTGCTAAGACCCAGGGTGGACGGAAAGCCGGGATGAACGCCTGCCATATCGAACCGACACGCTATTTTTCCGGCTGCGTACAAGACGCTTGGGCGGCAGGGGTTTTGCTACACTGATCGCTTTTCCCGGCGACTTTGACGGACTTGAAAATGGCGCGGCGACGGATGGTGGTGAAAGTGGGCAGCCAGGTGCTCTGCGAGAGTACCGGGGGGCTGTCGGCCGCGGTCCTGGCGGGCCTGGCGCGGCAGATCGCGGCGTTGCGCGCCGATGGCTGGGAAGTCGTACTGGTGTCTTCGGGCGCCGTGGCCGCCGGGGTGGGCGTGGTGGATGACGCCGGCTTCGACAACCCGGTCACGCGCCGCCAGGTGCTGGCCGCGGCCGGCCAGGTGCGGTTGATGGCCACCTGGGGGCTGCATTTTGCCGACCACGACCTGGCCATCGCCCAGGTGCTGGCCAGCAAGAGCGATTTCCAGAGCCGCGGGCATTACCTGAACATGCGCGGTTGCCTGGAGGGGCTGCTGAGCGCCGGCCTGTTGCCGGTGGTGAACGAGAACGACGTGGTCTCCGTCACCGAGCTGATGTTTACCGACAACGATGAACTCGCCGGACTGGTGGCGGCCATGGTCGGCGCCAGCCACCTGTGCCTGCTGACCCAGGTGGCCGGGGTGCTGGATGCCGAGGGCACCCTGGTGGAACGCTGGGACGATGAAACCCACGACGCCGATGCGCTATTGCAGCGCGGCACCTCGAAACTGGGGCGCGGCGGCATGCACAGCAAGCTGGCCACGGCGCGCAAGGCCGCCGGACTGGGCATCGAAACGCTGGTGGCCGATGGCCGCGACGAAGGCGTGCTGGCGGGCTTCGCCGACGGCGCCGCGCGCGGCACGGTGTTTCCGGCGGGTGGCCAGGCCTCGTCGGCAAGGCGCTGGCTGGCCAGCATGGACGGCCACACGCTGGGCGCGGCCGTGGTCAACGCCGGCGCCGAGGCGGTGCTGACTGACCCCGCGAAACTCGCCAGCGTGCTGCCGGTGGGCGTGGAAGCCGTCGAGGGCGAGTTCCTGCGTGGCGACGTCATCGAGGTGCGTGCCAGCGATGGTCGCGTGCTGGGCTGCGGGCGTTCACAATACGATCATGCCGAGGCGCGCGCCGCGCTCGGCCAACGCGACATGAAACCACTGATTCATTATGACTACCTCTACCTGCTCGATTAAGGACATCACCCCCGCCACCAGCACCACTGAAGGCGGCATGCCCGCGGCCATTCGAGAAGGCCTGACCGGCGCCCGCGCCGCCGCCCGGCAGCTGGCGCGGATGACGCCAGAGACCTCGGCCAAGGTGCTGAACCGCGTGGCCGAGCGCGCGCTGGAGGCCACCGACGCCATCCTCGCCGCCAACCGCCAGGACCTGGCGCGCATGGACCCGGAGAACCCCAAGTACGACCGCCTGTTGCTGGACCCGGAGCGCCTGGCCGCCATCGCCGCCGACCTGACCCGGGTAGCGCAGCTACCCTGCCCCGTCGGCGAGGTGCTGGAAGAGAAGACCCTGGACAACGGCCTGGCGCTGACCAAGGTGCGCGTGCCAGTGGGCGTGATCGCCGTCATTTATGAATCGCGCCCCAATGTCACCTTCGACGTGTTCGCGCTGAGCCTGCGCAGCGGCAACGCCTGCGTACTGAAAGGCAGCAGCGACGCGCGCGACAGCAACGCCGTCATCGTCGGGCTGATTCACGAGGTGCTGGCCGAGTTCGGCCTGCCGGCAGGCGCCTGCTACCTGGCACCGCCCGAGCGCGAGATGCTGGGGCCTATCCTGGAAGCCAGTGACTACATCGATCTCGCCATCCCGCGCGGTTCCAAGGGCCTGATCGATTTCGTCCGCGACCACGCGCGAGTGCCGGTGATCGAGACCGGCGCCGGCATCGTCCACACCTATGTCGATGCCAGCGCTGACTTCGATCAGGCCAAAAAGATCATTACCAACGCCAAATCACGCCGGGTCTCGGTGTGCAATGCGCTGGACACCCTGGTCCTGCACCGCGACTGGCTGCCGCAGCTGCCGGAACTGTTGTCGGACCTGGGCGAAACCCACACCACCGAGGTCTACGCCGACGACGCCGCGTTTGCCGTACTCGAAGGCCACTACGCCGCCGCACTGCACCACGCCGCGCCCGAGCATTTCGGCCAGGAATTCCTGTCCATGCGGATGTCGGTGAAGGTGGTCGACGGGCTGGATGAAGCGCTGGATCATATTCACGCGCATTCCTCGAAGCATTCCGAGGCCATCGTCGCCACCGACCCGGCCGTCATCGAGCGCTTCCTGAACGAGGTCGATGCCGCTACCGTTTATGCCAACGCCTCCACGGCGTTCACCGACGGCGGGCAGTTCGGCATGGGCGCTGAGATCGGCATCAGCACGCAGAAACTGCACGCGCGCGGACCGATGGCCTTACCGGAGTTGACGTCCTACAAGTGGGTGGTGCGCGGCGACGGACAGACGCGCGACTAGCCGCGGTCGCGGCCACCGCAGGAACCACGCACGACCAGTTCCATCGGCAGCAGCTGCGACTGCCCCGGCTGGCCGTCGATCATCGCCAGCAGGTTGTCGACCAGGGCCTCGGCCGCGGCGCGGGTGTCCTGGCGCATGGTGGTGAGTGACGGCGTAAAGTAGGACGCCGCCGGGATGTCATCGAAACCGGCCACGGAAACATCTTCGGGGATCGACAGGCCAGCCTTGCGCATACGCTTCATCGCGCCGATGGCGATCAGGTCGCTGGCCCCGAGCACGGCGTCGAACTGCGCTCCGCTCTCCAGCAGTCGATCCATGGCCTGAAAGCCGGACGTTTCCTGGTTCTCCGCATCCACGCGTAATTCGTCGCGCACCCAGACGCCTTCGTTTTCCAGCGCCGCGCAGTAACCCTCAAAACGCTGCTTGAACTCCGGGCAGTCATCACTGGCGCCGCCGATAAAGGCAATGCGCCGCCGGCCCAGCGCCAGCAGGTGCCGGGTGATGATTTCACCGCCGTTGCGGTTGCGGCAGCCAATGGCGTGGCCTTCCAGCTCCGGCGTGGTCGCGCCCCAGATGACGAAATGGCCGCCATCGTCGTGCAGCCGGCGCAGCTTGTCGGAAATCTTGCCGTAGTCGCCGTAGCCCAACAGGATGATGCCATCGGCGCGGTTGGCGGCCTCGTACTCGTACAGCCAGTCGTCGCTGAGCTGCTGGAACGACACCAGTACATCGTAGCCGCGGCGGGCGGCAAACCGAGTCGCGTTGCCCAGCAGCGAGAGGAAAAACGGGTTGATCTGCGAGTCGTCGGTGGTCGGGTCCTCGAAAATCAGCAGCGCCAGCGTGTTACTGCGCTGCGAGCGCAGACCGGCGGCGCTGCGGTCGACCCGGTAATTGAGCTCGCGGGCGATACGCTTGACCTTCTGCCGGGTCTCGACGTTGACCAGCGGACTGTTTCTCAGCGCCCTCGACACGGTGGCCTGCGACACGCCGGCCGCCTGCGCGATGTCAAACGATGTGGTTTTTCCTGAGCCCATGGGTCTCTTTTTTCTGACGCCGACGGGGGTAATTCCGTGGCCGGCGGTTATGGCCGATATCATAGCACTGACGCGGGTTTGCGTGACTTTTCACCCTTGAATCCACGCCGCGATAATGACACCGCAGGACAACGTGTCCGCCGTGTGACCCCCTGATCTGAATACGTTTGCAAGTTCTTGTTCCCCCGAATGGGCCGGGCGTATGGTTTCGCCACAGTGCAGATTCCAAGGCACACGGCTCATTCAATTCGATCGGGGATCCACATGAAAACAAGCACCAGACGTTTCCGCCGCAAGGACCTGGCGGCCTCCATCTCTCTGCTCCTGGCGTCGATGCCGCAGGCCTTCGCGCAGGAGGAGGCGGAAGACGCCACCGATGACCAGCCCCTGCTGGAGGAAGTCGTCGTCACCGGCATCTACCGCGCCAGCCTGATCAACCAGATCGACACCAAGCGCGAGAGCACGACGATTGTCGACGCGATCTCGGCCGAGGACATCGGCAAACTGCCCGACTCCAGCATCGCCGAATCGCTGGCCCGCCTGCCGGGTGTGTCCGGTGAGCGCCGCAACGGCCGCGTGTCCGGCATCTCGGTGAGGGGCTTCAAGGAAGACTATGTCGGCACCACGCTGAACGGCCGCGAACTGCTGGGCATGGGTGACAACCGCGGCGTGGAGTACGACCTGTACCCATCCGAGATCGTCAGCGGCATGGTGGTCTACAAAACCCCGGACGCGACGCAGATGGTCCAGGGCATCGGCGGTATCGTCGACATCCGCACCAACCGACCGCTGGACTCCGATGGCTACTTCGCCATCAATGGCACCTACGAGCAGAACGACCTGGAATCCGGCAACCCGGACTTCGATGACAACGGCCACCGCCTGGCGCTGAGCTTCTCCGACACCTTCGCCGACGGCACCTTCGGCGTGTCCTTCGCCGCGGCAACCACGGAATCACCCAGCCAGGAACTGCAGATGCGCGGCTGGGGTTACCCGACGGCCAACCCGGCCAATGCCGGCCCGAACGTCAGCCTGACCGGCAGCGAGACCATCCTGGGCGGCCACGACTCCTTTGTCCGCTCGGCCATGCTGGAGCGCGACACGATCTCCGGCGTGCTGCAGTGGGCGCCGAATGACAACCTGACCATGACCCTGGACGCGGTCTACATCGACTTCCTCGAAGACAAGGTCTTCCGTGGCATCGAGGAAGGCGGCGCGGAATGGGGCACGGGCGGCTACACCGTCACCGGTGTCGACAATGGTTTCGTCACCTCGGGCACCATCGATGCCGGCTTCCTGTCGGTGATCCGTAACGACGCCGAGCGCAAGGACGCCGAGCTGAGCACCGTCGGCCTGAACGTGGAATGGGACCTGAGTGATGACCTGCGGGTGGAGTTCGATGCCGCGGTCAGCGATGTCGAGAAAACCATCACCAACATCGAGAGCTACTCGGGCGTCGGCCGTGCCGGCCTGATGACCCAGGGCGACCCGACCGCGCGCAGCTGGACCATGACGCCAACCGGCGTCATCTACAGCCCGCACCCGACCATTCCGATGGTCGACCTGACCGACTGGGACCTGATCCGCCTGGCGGGCCCGCAGGCCTGGGGTGGCGCCATGGCACCGATCCAGCAGTTTGCCGAACAGACCCTGCCGGACGGCTCCGTGATTGGCCCGCCGAACGCGCAGGACGGCTTCGTCAACGAGCCGTCATTCGACGAGGACCTGACCACGGTGCGGCTGGACGTGGTGCGCGACCTGGACTGGAACGGCTTCACCGAGATCACCGTGGGCGCCAACTACTCCGACCGCTCCAAGACCAAGGACAACCGCGGCTTCTACCTGACCGCGCCCAGCTGGCCCTATGACGAGCCGATTCCGGAGCAGTACCGTGTGGGTATCACGTCGATGGATTTCATCGGCATCCCTGGCGTGGTCGCTTACGACGGCCTGGGCCTGTACAACGACGGCTACTACATCGCCTCTGACGCGCAGCAACTGGAAACTTCGCGCCTGGGTGACAGCTACACGGTCAACGAGACACAGTGGAACCTGTTCGCCAAGCTCGATTTCGAGTGGCAGTTTGGCCCCGGCTCACTATTCGGCAACGTCGGCGTGCAGTACATCGATGTCGACCAGAATTCGCAGGGTTTTGGCACCTTCACCGGGCCGGACCTGTATGTACAGAAGAACCCCATCGAAGATGGCGCGTCCTACCACGACTACCTGCCCAGCCTGAACCTGAACTACGACTTCGGCAACGGCCACATGTTGCGCTTCGCGGCGTCGAAAACGGTCAGCCGGCCGCGCATGGACGACATGCGCTCGAACCAGCAGGTCTCATTCAGCTTCAACCTGTCGAGCATCAACACCACCGACCCGCAGAACAGCGCCTGGTCGGGCAGCGCCGGCAATGCACGCCTGCGGCCGCTGGAAGCCAACCAGCTGGACCTGGCCTGGGACTGGTATTTCGCCGAAGACGGCATCTTCTCCGCCGCGGCGTTCTACAAGGACCTGGTGAACTGGCATCGCGCCGGCACCACCATCGTCGACTTCAGCCAGTTCTACATCCCGGGTTACCACCAGGTGGTCGATACCGACGGCGTGGTCTACACACCGGCGACGTTTGAGGGCCTGCTGAGCTTCCGCGAGGACGGCCTGACCGGCGACGTTCAGGGCCTGGAACTGCAGACCATCTTCCCGTTCCGCATCCTCTGGGACGGCCTGGACGGCTTCGGTGCGATCCTCACCGCCACCTTTATCGACGGCGAGCTGGATGACGGCAGCATGGTCCCGGGTCTGTCCGAGGAAAACTACTCGGCCACGCTGTTTTACGAGCGCGGCGGCTTTGACGTCCGAGTCGCGGTCACCGATCGCAGCGAGTACGCCACCGAGACCCGCGGCACCAGCCTGGCGCTGACGCCGACGGTCGACCAGGGCGCGACCTTGGTCGATGCGCAGGTGCGCTACGACTTCGGCCTGGCCGGGCACCAGGGCTGGCTGGGTGGCCTGTCGCTGGCGCTGCAGGGCCAGAACCTGACCGATGAGGACACCGTGCAGACCAACGATGATTCACGGGAAGTCACCCTTTACCAGACCTTCGGCGCCAACTACCTGCTGACCGCCATCTACAAGTTCTGGTAACTCAAGGCGTCTCCAGGCTGAGCCCTGCTAGCATGTCTGGCAGGGCTCTTTTTTATCGGCAGGACTAACCATGAGCAAACGCATCCAGAAGGTGATCATCCTGGGCGGCGGCACGGCGGGCTGGATGTCCGCGGCGCTGCTGCGACGGGTGCTGCCGGACACCATCGATATCGAGCTGGTTGAATCCGAGCAGATCGGCATCGTCGGTGTCGGCGAGGCGACCATCCCGCCCATCCAGAACGTCAACACCGTGCTGGGGCTGGACGAGCCCGAGTTCCTGCGTGCAACCCGCGCCACGCTGAAACTGGCCATCCGGTTCGACGACTGGCGTGTTCCCGGGGAAGGCTACTTTCATACCTTTGGCGCACCCGGGCGCAGCCAGGCCTTCTGCCATTTCCATCACTTCTGGAACCGCGCCCGCCTGGCCGGCCACGACAGCAATCTGTGGGACTACGACCTGAACTACCTGATGTGCCAGGCCGGGCGCTTCGCAAAATTGAAGGCCGACGACCCGATGTGGGAGGTGAAGTACGCCTACCACTTCGACGCGGGGCTCTACGGCCAATACCTGCGGCGCTACAGCGAGGCGCGCGGCGTGGTGCGTACCGAGGGGCGCGTCGCCGAGGTCGCCATGCACCCGCAGACCGGGCACGTCGAGGCGCTGGTGCTGGATGACGGCCGCCGTGTTGCCGGCAACTTTTTCGTCGACTGCTCCGGACAGCGCGGCGTGTTGATCCAGGGCGCCCTGGGCGTGGGCTTTGACGACTGGAGCCACTGGCTGCCCTGCGACCGCGCCATGGCGGTGCCTTCACAGGCGGCCGAGGCCAGCACGCCGTACACGCGCGCCACGGCGCACGATGGCGGCTGGCAGTGGCGCATTCCACTTCAGCATCGCAACGGCAATGGACTGGTCTACAGCAGCCGCCACCTGGACGACGAGCAAGCGGCGGAGTTGCTGCTGGCTAACCTGGACACGCCGGCCATCAGCGACCCGCGGCCACTTCGCTTCCGCACCGGCCGCGCGCGCAGCCAGTGGCACCGCAACGTGCTGGCCGTGGGGCTGGCCAGCGGTTTCCTGGAGCCGCTGGAATCCACCAGCATTCACCTGATCCAGTCCGCCGTGGTGCGCCTGCTGCACCGTTTCCCGCACGACGGCATCCATGCCGAGGCCGTAAACGAGTACAACCGCCAGTCGCGGCGCGAGTACGAGCAGATCCGCGACTTCATCATCCTGCACTACCACCTGAACGAGCGTGACGGCGATTTCTGGCGCGACCTGCGGCACATGTCGGTGCCGGAACGGCTGACTAGGAAGATCGAACTGTTCCGCGCCAACGGCAGCCTGTTCCAGGACGACATGGATATCTTCCTGGAGCCTTCGTGGTTACAGGTGATGCTGGGCCAGGGCGTGGTCCCGGGCGACTACCACCCGATTGCCGACGGCCTGGACGAGGCGCAGCTGCTGGAAAAACTGACCAGCATGCGCCGACTCAAGGGCGAGCCGGTGGCGAAGATGCCGCCGCATGACGAGTTCCTGAAAATGTACGGGGCGCTGGCCGGGGATTGAACGCACCCCGGCGTGCCGCCCCCGGTTAACGCCGCAGCGGCAGCACCAGCGCCGCGCGTGGTGGCAGCGTGATCGCCTCGCCCAGGGCATAGCGCGTGCCCGTGACCACGTCATTGGCGTGGCTGAAGCCGGACAGCCTCTCGGCAAAGCGCGCCAGCGGCAGCTCGACCGCTTCGTCGTTACCACTGAGCACCACCATCACACTGTCTTCCTCATCGTGGCGGAACCAGGCATAGACTTCGTTCTGCGGCATGAAGTGGGTCATTTTTCCGTTGTGGACGACCGTGGCATCGCGGCGCCAGTTCAGCAGTGTACGCAGATAGTCCTGCGCGGCCTTCTGCGCTTCCGCCAGGCCTTGTCCGCTGACCGCGTCGACGGTATCGCCGGGCCAGCCGCCCGGGAAATCGCTGCGGATCACACCGTGCGAGTCATCGCCCGGGTGCGACATCATGATCTCCGTGCCGTAGTAGACCTGCGGCGTGCCGCGCGTGGTCAGCAGCCAGGTCATGGCCTGGCGGAACAGCGCCGGGTCGTCGCCCAGCTGGGTGGCGATGCGCGACATGTCGTGGTTGTCGGCGAAGGTCACCAGGGCGTGCGGGTCGGGGTAGACGAAATCATTGGCGATGGCGCGGTACAGGCCCATCATGCCGCCGGGCCGCGGGTCTCCGGGAACGCCGCTGGGGCCAGAGGTCAGCGCGTGCGCCATGGCGGCCTGGGTGGGGAAATCCATCAGGCTGGGCAGCCAGGACACGTAGCCGTCATGGTTGACCTGCCCTCGCTGCCAGTAGGCGACGATGGACGGATTGATGGACCACTCCTCGCCGACCACGTTGAAACCCGGGTATTCCAGCATCACGCGCCGGGTCCACTCGGTCATGTAGTGCTTGTCCGGGTACGGATAGGTATCCATGCGGATACCGGCCAGCCCCAGGGTCTCGATCCACCACAGCGCGTTCTGGGTCAGGTAGTCGGCCAGCAGCGGGTTGCGCTGGTTCAGGTCCGGCATGGTGTCGACGAACCAGCCATCGTTGAACGCGTCGCGGTCGGCCTGGGCGGCATTCGGGTCGAGGTCGGCAATCCGCTCATGCGAGGTGATGGCGCGCTGCCGCGGCTGGTTCAGCCAGTCATCCGAGGGCAGCGCCTGCATCCACGGGTGGCCCGAACCAATATGGTTGACGATCATGTCCATGATCACGCCGATGCCGCGCTCGCGGGCAGCCGCCACCAGCGCGCGGTAATCCTCGTTGCTGCCGTAACGCGGGTCGACGTTGTAGAAATCCGTGGTCGAGTAACCGTGGTACGAGTACTCCGGCATGCGGTTTTCCAGCAGCGGGTTCAGCCAGACGGCGGTGAACCCCATGTCGCCAATGTAGTCGAGCCGTTCCGCCAGGCCCTGGATGTCACCGCCATGGCGGCCGCCGGGGTTGGCCCGGTCGACGGCATCACCCCAGCCGGGCAGGTTGTCGTTGCCGGTGTCGCCGTTGGCGAAGCGGTCGGGCGTGACCAGGTAGATCGCGTCTTTCGGGCCGAAACCGGCGGTGTAAGCCGGGTCCGGATTTTTTTCCTGCAACGTATAGGGCTGCAGGATGACCCGGTTGCCGTCCTCGAAGACCAGGTTGAACTCGCCCGCCTGGGCGCCCTCACCGATGTCCAGGTAGACAAACAGGTAATCCGGGTGCTCGGCCGTTTCTGTGCGGAGCACGGTCACGCCCGGCGCGTCCACGCTGACGTCGAATCGCGATATCTGCTGGCCGTGGACCATCAACTGCAATTCGGTTTCGATAAAGCCGGTCCACCAGTTCGGCGGGTCGACCCGCAGCGCCGGGGCGGTGTCAGCGAGCGTGGAAACCGGGGCGATTGCCACACCCATGAAAACGGCGCATACGCACGCCAGGCGATTGATTCTGTTCATGCCTCCGGATTCTAGGGGACACCCGCCGGAGACCGTTACATCTGCAAACGTATTCAACCTTACGGCCCGTGGAATCGGCCGTCACGGTGCATTAGCGTTGGCACATCACGACAATCACAACCATCAAGGCTCACCGTGACTCTGAAAACCTGGACCCTGCCGCTGGCGCTGCTGGCCGCGACCCTGACCGCCGCCCCCGCGGGCGCCGACGAACCCGCCGTTCCGGCCCGCGTGACCTCGCCGGACGGACGCAACACGCTGATCCTGGAGATCGACACGTACGGCGCGCCCCGCTACAGCGTCGCGCGCAGTGACGAGACCGTGATCGCACCGTCCCGGCTGGGCATGCGCTTCGCCGCCCACCCGGAGTTTCACGAAGACATGACGGTGACATCCGTGGACACCGCCAGCGCCGATTCAGAGTGGGAACAGCCCTGGGGTGAGCGCCGGGTGGTCCGCGACCACTACAACGAGATGGCGGTCACGCTGCAGAACGCCGACGGCGCGCGCTATGTCCTGCGCGTGCGCGCCTTCGACGACGGCATCGGCTTCCGCTACGAAATTCCCGAACAGCCCGGTTACGACGAACTGGTCATCGTCGACGAACTGACCGAGTTCGCACTGGACCGCGAAGGCACGGCGTGGTGGATTCCCGGGCGCCGCTACAACCGCTACGAGTACGTCTACAACACCACGGCGGTCAACGACGTGATGATGGCGCACACACCGATGACGGTGCGCACCCCGGGCGGCACCCACGTCAGCCTGCACGAGGCCGCGCTGGTGGATTACGCCGGCTATGTGCTGGACCAGCGCCGCGAAGGCGTTTTCCAGGCCAACCTGACGCCATGGTCCGACGGTACCCGCGTGAAGACCCGCGCGCCGTTCCACACGCCCTGGCGCACCATCCAGCTGGCCGACAACGCCGCCGGCCTGCTGGACTCAACCATGATCCTGAACCTGAACGAGCCCAATGCGCTGGGCGACGTCTCCTGGGTCGAGCCCGGCAAGTACATCGGTATCTGGTGGGCCATGCATATCAACGCGCGCACCTGGGGTAGCGGGCCGAAGCACGGCGCGACCACGGAAGAAACCAAGCGCTACATGGATTTTGCCGCCGAGCACGGCTTCGACGGCGTGCTGGTGGAAGGCTGGAACATCGGCTGGGACGGCGACTGGTACCACAACGGCGACGTGTTCAGCTTCACCGAGCCCTACCCGGACTTCGACATCGAGGCCGTCACGGCCTATGGCGCCGAGCGCGGCGTGCGGCTGATCGGCCATCACGAGACCTCCGGCAACGTCAGCAACTACGCCAACCAGATGCAGGATGCCTACGACCTGTACCAGCGCCTGGGCGTGACCCAGGTGAAAACCGGTTACGTGGCCGACGCCGGCCAGCTGAAACGCGTCGACGACAACGGCCTGGCGCATTACGAATGGCACGACGGCCAGTTTGCCGTGGGCGAGTACCTGCGCTCGGTCACCGAGGCGGCCGAACGCGGGATCAGCATCAACACCCATGAGCCGGTCAAGGACACCGGCCTGCGCCGCACTTACCCCAACTGGATCTCGCGCGAAGGCGCGCGCGGCATGGAGTTCAACGCCTGGGGCACGCCGCCGAACCCGCCTGAGCACACGGCCATCCTGCCATTCACGCGGATGCTGGCCGGGCCGATGGACTTCACCCCGGGCGTGTTCGACCTGATGCCCAATGGCGAAGACGCGGAGAACCGCGTGGAAACCACGCTGGCCAAGCAACTGGCGCTGTACGTGGTGCTCTACAGCCCCATCCAGATGGCCGCCGACCTGCCGGAAAACTATGCCAAGCACCCGCAGGCCTTCCAGTTCATCCTCGACGTGCCCACCGACTGGGAGCAGAGTGTCGGCGTGGCCGGCGAAGTCGGTGACTACGTGGCCATCGCCCGCCAGGCGCGTGGCGGTGACGACTGGTACCTGGGCGCGCTCACCGACGAGCAGGCCCGCACCGTGCCCGTGCCACTGGACTTCCTTGAGCCGGGGCGCACGTATACCGCGCAGATCTACCGCGACGGCGATGACGCCCACTGGGACAGCAACCCCTACCCTGTCGATGTCAGCGAACGGGACGTCACCGCCGGTGACACGCTCGAACTGGTGCTGGCGGCCGGTGGCGGCACTGCCATTCGCTTCAAGGCCGGCGACGGCGAATGAGCTCGGCCACGGCCATGAGTGACCGCAAGCCGGCGCTGTCGTTCTGGCAGATCTGGAACATGTGTTTCGGCTTCCTGGGCATCCAGTTTGGTTTTGCCCTGCAGAACGCCAACGTCAGCCGGATCTTCCAGACCCTGGGCGCCGACATCGATGCGCTGCCCATCCTCTGGGTCGCGGCGCCCATCACCGGCCTGCTGGTGCAGCCCATCGTCGGCTACTACAGCGACCGCACCTGGAACCGCCTGGGCCGGCGGCGGCCCTACTTCCTGGCCGGCGCGATCCTGGCGTCGCTGGCACTGCTGGCCATGCCGCACTCACCGTGGCTGTGGTTCGCCGCGGGCATGCTGTGGATCCTGGACGCCAGCATCAATATCTCCATGGAGCCGTTCCGGGCGTTTGTCGGTGACAACCTGCCGCGGCGCCAGCGGACGAAGGGCTTTGCGCTGCAGAGTTTCTTCATCGGCACCGGCGCCGTGGTGGCGTCCGCCCTGCCCTGGCTGCTGGCCAATGTCGTCGGCATGGACAACACCGCCGCCCCGGGCGTGATTCCGGACACCGTGAAGTGGGCGTTCTACCTGGGCGGCGTGGCCTTCCTGGGCGCGGTCACCTGGACCGTGGTCCGCTCCCGGGAATACGCCCCGGAGCAACTCGAAGCCTGGGAGGCCGCTTCCACCGCGCGTGCCGCGGTGCCGGCCACACCGCCCAGGCCGCCGGCCCGGTTCCGCAACGGCGGCCTGGCCTGGTGTGTGGCGGGTGGTGCATTGCTGGCATGGATCATGCTCGCGGGGCTGGACAAGCAGCTGTTCATCCTGGCCGCCGGCGCCATCGCCTTCGGCCTGTTGCAACTGTACTGCAGCTCGAAGGCGGCCCGCGGGCAGACGTCGGGCGGTCTGTACCAGGTCACCGCCGACCTGTTCGCCATGCCACGGGTAATGCGACAACTGGCCGTGGTGCAGTTTTTCTCCTGGTTCGGCCTGTTCGCCATGTGGATCTACTGCACTTCCGCGGTGACCGGCCACCACTACGGTGCCACCGACCCCGCCAGCGCCGCCTACAACGAGGGCGCCAACTGGGTCGGCGTGCTGTTCGCCGCCTACAACGGTTTCGCCGCGCTGGCGGCCATCGTGATCCCGTGGACAGCCAGGCGCATGGGCTGCCGCCGCGCTCACCTGCTTAACCTGCTGCTGGGCGGCGCCGGACTGGTCGCGTTCATCTTCGTCCGAGACCCGGCCTGGCTTATCGTGCCGATGATCGGCGTCGGTTTCGCCTGGGCGTCGATACTGTCGCTGCCCTATGCCCTGCTGTCCGGGGTCCTGCCGGCCACCAAGATGGGCGTCTACATGGGCCTGTTCAACTTCTTTATCGTCATTCCGCAGATCGTTGCCGCCTCGCTGCTGGGGCTGCTGCTGCGCGTGCTGTTCGAAGGCCAGCCGATCTACGGCCTGGTGCTGGGTGGCGTGCTGATGGCCATCGCCGGCGTGGCGACCCTGCGCGTTGATGCCAGCGCGGAGCCGTCGGAGCAACCGCAATGAACGGGCCTTCGACCCACGCGGCCCGACCCTTCCTGGCCGGACGGCGACTGGCCGGCATCGGCATGCACCTGACCTCATTGCCGGGTGAGCATGGCATCGGCGACATGGGTGATTGCGCCCGGGCGTTCATCGACCAGCTCGTGGCCATGAACATCGGCGTCTGGCAGTACCTGCCGCTGGGGCCCACGGCCTATGGTGACTCGCCCTACCAGCCGCTTTCGGCGTTCGCCGGCAACGCCAACCTGGTGGGGCTGCAGCCTCTGGTCGTGGACGGCCTGTTGCAAGCCGACCAGCTCGAGCCGCTGCGCTCATTGGCCACCGATTACGTCGACTACGGCCGACTGATCCCGATGAAGCGGGCCCTGCTGGGCCAGGCGGCTGAAGCCTTCGACCGCACCGCGACCAGCGCCATGAAAGCCGAGTACGATGACTTCCAGCACGAAGCCGGACCGCGCTGGCTGGACGATTACGCACTGTTCCGTGTGCTCAAGACCGCGCATGGTGAGCGGCCCTGGCCGGAGTGGGCGCCCGGGTTCGCGCGCCGGCGACCGGCCGACCTCGCCAATGCGCGCGACCGCCACCGCCGGGCCATCGAGCAGACCCGCATTACGCAGTTCCTGTTTCACCGCCAGTGGCGCGCCCTGAAAACCTACGCCGCTGATCGCGGCGTCTGCCTGTTCGGCGACATGCCCATCTACATCGCGCTGGACAGCGCCGATGCCTGGGCCCAGGGCGAATTGCTGAAGATCGACGCCGCCGGACGGCCTTCGCACGTGGCCGGCGTACCACCCGACTATTTCAGCGAAGACGGCCAGCTCTGGGGCAACCCGCTGTACGACTGGGGCCACCACCGCGACACCGGCTACGCCTGGTGGGTGGAGCGCCTGCGCCATGCCGCGGAACAGAATGACCTGGTCCGCATCGACCATTTCCGCGGTTTCGAGGCCTTCTGGTCGGTGCCGTTTGGCGCCACCACCGCGCGCGCCGGCGAGTGGCTACCGGGGCCTGGTGACGCGCTGTTCGAGGCAGTTGAACGCGCCCTGGGCAAGCTGCGCATCGTCGCCGAGGACCTGGGCGTGATCACTCCGGAAGTCGATGCTCTGCGCGAGCGCCACGGCATCCCCGGCATGGTGGTACTGCAGTTCGAAGTGGGCGAAGCCGGGTTCGATGCCGGCAAGATCGCCGAGAACGCGGTGTGCTACACCGGCACCCACGACAATGACACCACGCTGGGCTGGTTCCGCGGCACGGGTGACGACACCCGCAGCGCGCAGGACATCGCCCTGCACCGCCAGCGCGCGCTGGCCGTGACCGGTGGCCAGCCGGAGACCATCCACCTGGACATGCTGCAACTGGCGCTGTCCAGCCCGGCCGCCATCGCCCTCGCGCCGATGCAGGACCTGCTGGGACTGGGCTCGGAAGCCCGCCTCAACCGGCCGGGAACAACCCAGGACAACTGGCGCTGGCGCATGCGCCCGGGAGCGGTCACGCCGGCCCTGGTCGAGCAGGTCGGCGCGATGGTCAGCGCCGCATCGCGGGCAAGCTAAGTCGTGGACAACGCCTGGGCCAGGTCGGCACACAGGTCATCGGCGTCTTCGATACCGACACTCAGGCGGATCAACCCTGGCGGCAGGTGCCCTTGCCCGGCATGCACGCCGCGTCGTTCGAGTGTCGATTCCACCGACCCCAGGCTGGTGGCGTGGTGGATCAACCGAACGGACTCGCACAGGCGGTCGGCCGCGGTCGCATCGGCCAGTACGAAACTGACGATGGCGCCGTAACCATCGAGCTGGCGCCGCGCCAGTTCGTGCTGGGGGTGTGACTCGAGCCCCGGGTAGCGCGTGTCGACCACGTCCGGGTGGCCCTCAAGAAACGCGGCGATACGGGCGGCATTGGCCTGCGCGCGTTCGAGCCGGACCGCGAGCGTGCGCATGCCGCGCAAGGACAGCCAGGCCTCCAGCGTGCCGGGGGTGGCGCCATTGCACTGGCGCGCGGCGAAGAGCCGGCCATACAGCTCGTCATCGCCTACGGCGACCACGCCGGCCAGCAGGTCGGAGTGACCACCCAGGTATTTCGTCGCCGAATGCAGGCTGATATCCGCGCCGCGCTCCAGTGGTCTCTGATTGAGCGGCGTCGCAAAGGTATTGTCGACCGCCAGCAGCGCCCCTTGCCGGCGCGGCACTGCCGCGATGGCGTCCAGGTCGGCCAGGATGAGCTGCGGGTTGGATGGCGTTTCCAGCCAAAGGAGATCTGCTTCCCCGGCCGCCGCTACCCAGGCGGGGGTGTCTTCGGTGGGCAACCGCGTCACCCGCCAACGCGCTTTCTGTTCGCCTTCGAGCGCGAGCCGGACGACGCCCTGGTAACAGTCATCCGGCAGCACGACCCGGCCGCCAGCCGGCACCTGTTCAAACACCGCCGCCACGGCCGCCATGCCACTGGAGAACGAGATCGCACGGCCATGCTCCAGGGCGCCGACGGCGTCCTCGAACGCGGCCCAGGTGGCGGTGCCGTCTTCACGGGAGTACACCGGCTCATCACCCAGTATGAAATTGCTGGCCGGCACCAGCGGCGCGTTCAGCGCCTGGCCCCGGTCGCGGGGCCGGCCGGCACTGACCACGAGTGACGACGGCTTCAGCTTGCCCGCGCCGCTCATTGCGCCGGGATCGTCAGCACCGGCGCCACGTCGGGGCCGGAGTGGTCGGTGAGCGTGACCAGGAACATCATCAGCGTGAACACCCGCTTCGAGGACAGGTCGTCATGATCGATCCAGTACCAGTCGCCGCCATAGCGGACACTGGCATAGGCCTCGTCCGGCCGGCTCGAGCCGACATTGACGTGAAACGGCGCCTGGTCAAGCTGCACCCCCTGGAACCCGGGCACCGCACGGGAGGCTTTGTCGGCCGGCACCTCGACGAAGCGGGACATGCCCATCAAGACCTGCAGGATGGAGCGGGTCTGGATGGCCAGCACATCATCGCCGATCCGGTACGGTGAGTACTGCACCACGTACTCATGGCGCGCTTCATCCAGGCCCAGCAGCTCGCGCGCGCGGCGGTGCTCATCGCGCACAAACTCGCTTTCGTTCTCGTCATTGAAGAAGAAAATCAGGTTGCGCCCGGTGTCTTTTTCGGCACGGATCTCGAAGCCGATGCCGCCACTGGCCTGCAGCTCGGTCAGGCGCCGGGTGAACTCCTTGAACGCCGGCTCCACCGTCCGGGCGCCATTAGTGGAGTAGTTCTTGACGCCATTGACGGACTCGACGCCCCAGGTGAAGAGCAGTTCTGCGTTGTAGCCGACGGCCACCAGCGACAGCAGCGCGTCCGGGGCAATGGGTTCCAGCAGGCTGCGCAGGAACACGGTGCCTGTCTTGGGTGTGTAGGTGATGGTCGGGCGGTCGGTATAGCGGCCGGTTGCGCCCAGCGCCTGGGTGTCGCCTCCACCCAGCGCGTTGCCAAAGCCCAACCCACCGTTAACCGTGGTTTCCAGCGAGTAACCGTTGACGATCTGGCCCACATCCACGAACACCGGCATGTCGACATACCGCAGCTTGACCAGGTTGGCCAGCATCTGGTTCTTCCAGCTCTGGGCGACACTGAAGCCGTAATCGACCTGGTCCTGCTGGACCGTTTTCGGCCCCAGGCTGCCACAGCCAGACAGGGTCACGACCGCCGACGTCAGTACAGCTAACCACCAGGGATTGCGCTTCATGGTCTATTCGTCCTTGTAAACAACGCCGCCCTTCATGACGAAGCCGACCCGTTCGAGTTCGGTAATATCGTCCAGCGGATCGCCGTCAACGGCAATGATATCGGCGTGGAAGCCCGGTGCGACCTGCCCCAGCGACCCGGTTTCGCCCAGCAACGCCGCCGCTGTCACCGTGGCCGACTGGATGGCCTCCATCGGCGCCATGCCACCGGCCACCATCAGCGCGAACTCGCGCGCGTTTTCGCCATGCGGTGACACGCCGGAATCGGTGCCGAAGATGATCGGCACGCCGTTGCTATAGGCGCGCTCAAACATACCCTGCATGACCGGCCCGATGGCCTCGGCCTTGGGCCTGACGATCTCCGGCAACCAGCCGGGCTCCTGGGCCTTGCGACCGACGAAATCGCCGGCCAGCAGGGTCGGCACCAGGTAGGTGCCGTTGGCCTTCATCAGGTCCATGATCTCGTCGTCCATGTAGGTGCCGTGCTCGATGGTCCTGACACCGGCCTCGACCGCGCGGCGCATGCCTTCCTCGCCATGGGCGTGGGCGGCCACATGCATGCCGTAGTCCGTTGCCGTTTCAACGATCGCGGCCACTTCCTCGGTGGTGAACTGCGGGTTCTGGCCGCTCTTGGCCAGGCTGAGCACGCCACCCGTCGCCGTGATCTTGATGAAGTCAGCGCCATCCTTGTAACGCTGCCGAACGGCACGCCGGGCCTCGTCGGGACTGTTGATCACACCTTCACGCGGCCCCGGGTTACCGGCCAGGTCGGCGCGATAGCCATTGGTGGGGTCGGCATGGCCGCCGGTGGTGCCAATGCCCTTGCCCGCGGTCCAGATTCGTGGGCCAACGGCGGTGCCGGCGTTAATGGCCTTTCGCAGCGCGATGGTCACGTTGTATGCGTCACCGGGGTTGCGCACCGAGGTGAACCCCGCCATCAGGGTCTTGCGCGCGTAGTCCGCCGCGGTGAGCGCGTAGTCGGCCTCGTTCTGGGTGAAGCGCTTCAGGTAGCCCCCGGGCGACAGTTCGCCGTCCAGGTGCACGTGCATGTCCATCAAACCCGGCAGGCAGGTACCCAGTCGGTAGACCTGGTCATTTTCACCGGCCTCGCCAAAGTCGCCGACGGCCTGGACCCGGCCGTTTTCGACGGAGACCTGGCGATTGTCGTGCACACGGCCATTCGACGGGTCAATCAGTTTTTCGCACTGCAGCAGGGTTGCCGCGTGCGCGGTCGACGCCAGAAACAGGCACGGGATAAGGCGGACGAGCACAGGCATTTTCAGGTTCCTTTTCTGCATGGCCAAGGGTGTTGCGGCCATCATACTGCGGAATCCGGCGCGAACAAGAAAAAGGCCGGGGCTGTGTGGCCCCGGCCTTGATTTGCCTTCTGAGAAAGGCGGCAGGCGCTATTGCTGCTTGAGCGCCGCCAGCTCCTTGCGGACTTCCTTCAGTTCGTTGTTGAGCTGCTCGATGTAGATGTGAGCCTTCTCCAGCTCTTCGAGCACACCGAACTGCAGCTGGACCACGTTCACGCCATTGGCTTCGTTCTCGGCCGCCGACGTCATGGCGGGAAGATGCTTCGCGGACCACATCTTCTCCGCATGCTCTTCAATGGTTTCCAGCCGGTAGTCGGGCTCGAACACGTAGTCCGGCGTGATGTCCGTGCCATTCACAACCAGGTTACCGTTGACTTCAACCGTGTCTCCGGCCGGGAAGCCGATACGCAAGAGGTTTTCCTGCGCAGACGGGTCGAACTTCAGCGCACCGGTCGTGGCGGCGCCGGGCTCCGGATCCACAGTGGAGAAGGTCAACCGACCGGTCACTGCGTTCTGCTTGAACACCCAGGTTGTGGCCGCGCTGGCGAACTCGAGCGAGGCATGATTGCCCACACCGGTCTGCTCGATACGCAGGTCGCCGTTGTAGACGTGCAGTCGCGTATCTGGCGTTGACGTGCCCACACCCACATTACCATCGGGGTTAATGTGCAGCGAGCTGGTCGGTGCGCCAGGGTTGATCCGGAACGGCAGCGTTGATCCATTGGTCACGTCACGAACGAAAAAGTTGGTCTCGTTGCCGGCCATGTCCCAGGTCTGGGGCGTAAAGCCTGAACTGCCATCCTGTTCCAGTCGGACTGTCGGGGTGTCACCGTCAACGACATGTACTTCCACGACAGGTGTGGCCGTACCCAGGCCTACCCGGCCGCCGTCATCGATAAACATGCTGTTGGCCGGAGCACCCGCCTCGACGGAGAAAAGCCGTCGGCCAGCCGAGGCATCCTCAATCGCAAACACGTTCGCGCCACCGTTATCACTGTCGTTCGCGATGAGACGCCAGTCGTTTGCCGGGAATGAAGCCGAGTTCGACGTATCGTCAAAGTGCAACCTGAGGTTGTTCTCCTTCAACCGAAGGGTATCGAAACCGAAATTCTCACCATTGACACAGTCCAGGCCGGTACAGGTCGAACCATCCACGATCAGGTCGTCGAGAATGACCTGGTCTGCAACGGCGACGCTGGCCGCCATCGCGGCGACGAGGGCACTGATAGCTGGAACCAGCCGGCGGGTTGATCGATGCGTGTTCATTTGAGGTCCCCCTTGTCTTCTGCTTCGCTGGCGTTGACGATCTCGCCGTTAACCACCCGGAAGGTGCCACTGACAGCTGCCAGTTCAGGCGCACCCGTGCTCACCAGGCCGCGAAGGTTGGCCGGGACTTCTGACGGCGACCGCTTGACCGCGGCGACCGGACGTACTTCGTAGCGGTAGAGGCCATCAGGCAAAGAGCGGTCGGCCACGTCCAGGAAAACCGGCTCGTTGGACGGGTAACGTTCCTTGGCCCGGGTGCCATCCGGTGCCACCAGGGTCACGTCCAGGTCGACATCAGCGCGTGAACTCTGAAGCATGATTCCGCCCAGGAATTCACTGGCTTCAACCTGGAAGTCGCTATCGGCGGAAGCCGCAACGACAGATCCGCTGGCGAGTGCCAGGCCCATACACAACAACATGCGTTTCATGTATTCCCCCCTGCCTTCCGTATGGAAGGTCTGTTTTTGGTTTTCCGAAATCCACCACCGGAACACCCGGCCATTGGGTTTCGCCCATTAGTGCAACAAGTATACTTTATTCTACGTCGTTCGCTGCCGCGCCATATCATCACCTACGGGCCGCACGAAGGACAAGCCGCTCCGGCGGCAGGCAAACCCGATCATTACAGGCCTGCACCCTCAGTACCACCTGCAACGCACGGCCCACATCAGCGCGTACCGGTAGGCGGACGGCACCACTCCACACATTCAGTGGCACCTCCGAAAAACTCGTTAACAGCTCCTCGCCGGCCGGCCATTCCGGCGCCAGCGGCCCCTGCTGCGACGTTAGCGTTGTTGGGATCAGGTGCGGCTCGTTGACGGTGGCGGCATTAACATGCCACCCGGGCTCCAGGTCCAGGTCCAGCCACCAACGGTTGTCCCCTTCCCCCGGCCGCAACCCAACGCGCCCGTGGCCGGAGGCCATGAATGCACGCTTACCCGGCACTTCGAGCTGACCTCGCAACATGCTGGCAAAGCTTGCGGCCTGCCCCTGGCGGATATTGGCTGTCGCCAACAGTCGCGTCTGCGCATTGGCGAAACGCACGTCTCTGAAATGATATCCAAAGGACTCGGCCAAGAAGGCCAGCGGTGCCGGCTGCTCCGTGTCGGCAGCCAGCGAGTCCGGGTATGGCAGGGAGTCGTCCTCCCTCGCATAACGCACCTCACCATCACGGATGAACTGTTCCAGCAGGACCTCGTCCAGCACCTGGGCCCGGGATTTCCAGCGCGGCTCCAGCGTTGCCAGGTAAAGACGCCAGTACGCCACCGAGAGGACCGCGTAATCGTCAAGAAAACCGGGCTGGCCTGGCATGCGCTCGACTTCACCGTCACTGACACTGGTTTCCCAGAGAACATCACCCAGGGCCCGCGCCTGGTCCGTCGCATCGGTAGCCAGCAGCGCCAGCAACCAAAGGCCATTCCAGGCGGTGACCGGGTGATCAATCACCCGCGGGGGGGCGTCCCGACGGTTGGCCAGGCGACCCGTCCAATCAGGGTCCGCCGAGGTGCCCAGCAGGTAGACCTGACCTGGCCCGGCTTCCACAGCCGAGACACCCGTTGGTAACAGGGCACCCTCGCTGGCCGGCCATCGATAGTAGCCACCTTCAACGCCGTCATGGTCGGCATCCACCGCGGCCGCAAAGCGCCCGTCCTCCATGGCCAGCGCGCCATTGACGAAGTCAACGATGTCATCAGCAAAATCACGGTAGCGCGCCTGCCCCAGCAAGTCCGCGGCGTCGATAAACAGCATCGCCGTCAACGCCTGGTTGTACAGCATCTTCTCGAAATGGGGCCGCGTCATCTCCCGGTCGGTGGTGTAGCGGAACACGCCGCCGAAGACCGGGTCCGCAAGCCCGCCGTACATCAGCGCATCGAGTTGCCTGGTCAGGAGCCCTTCTAGCTCGGGCGAAGGGTCGAGCTTGTAGCGGTCAAGCAGGAACGCCAGCTCGGTCTCATCGGGGAATTTTTCGGCCTGGCCAAAGCCACCGAATACCGTGTCGGCACGGGCACGCATTTGCGACTCCGCCTGGCTCATAAGCTCCGGCCAGTCTGGCGCGGCGGCAGGAGGTTCAGGCAGCGATGCCGGCTCCAGCAGGGTCGCCAGCAGCCCCGCCCGGCTATCCAGCTGTTCCGGCGCCTCGCGCCATTGTGCAGCCAGTCGATCCAGGGCGGTGAGCAATTCATCCCGGCCAAGATAGTTCGCCGCCAGCACCGGCCGCCGGTCCGGCAGCATGATCACCGTGATCGGCCAGCCCGTCTCGCCGTTAAGCGTCTGCACCACGCGCGAATACCAGCGGTCCACGTCCGGCTGCTGCTCGCGATCAACCTTGATGGAGATGAAATCCGCGTCCAGCACCGCGCCGACGTCAGCGTCGCTGAAGCTCTCCTTCTCCATGACGTGGCACCAGTGACAACTGGCGTAGCCAATCGACAGGAAGATGAGGCGGTTGTCATCGATTGCCCGGTCCAGCACCGAGGGCTGCCAGGTTTGCCAGTCGATGGGGTTGTCCGCGTGCTGGCGCAGGTAGGCCGAGGCCGAGTCCGCCAACGCGCTGGCCTCGCCCTCGTCGGCCACGGTGGCCAGGGGCATGACCAGCGCTGATAACCCCGCCAGCAGCAGCCCGCCGCCGCGCCTACGGAGAGATCTGGCTTTCGGCATGGGCAGGCGACATACGCACATCGTGGACCTGGCCGGCCTGCAGGCCCGTGACCACCTGCTTCTGTCCGTTTGGCCAGGTGATTTCGGCACTGACCGATGCGGCCTGGCCGATACCCGCGTGAATCGTACGCTCATGCACGGTCATGTAGCCTTCGCTGCCGTGGATCTCGCGCCACACGGTGGCGTCGTCGTTCAGCCTGAAGACCACCCGAGCGCCAATCGCATCGCGATTCACGCCCTGGGCCGGGTCGCCCTGCAGCCTCAACTTGACCCATTGGCCTGACAGGCGCTCGGCATTGTTGCGGTACACCTTTGCCTGGCCATGGTAGTTGTTGAGGACGATATCCAGGTCGCCGTCACCGTCGATGTCCAGGTAGGCGGCACTGCGCGAGTTGCCCAGCAGGTCCAGGCCGCTCTGGCCGGAGGCATTATTCAGTTTGCCGCCGCTGTTGACGAAGAAAACGTTGCTCTCCTCGGTATCCACCGGCAGGTAGGTCATACCGTCCGATGCCTCGCCCGGGTCGGCATAGGCATTCTTGGAACTGTAGAGGTTGTACTCGTTCATGCCATTGAGCACGTACAGGTCATCGTCGCCATCCAGGTCGGCGTCGAAAAAGCTCGCGCCCCAGGCCCAGCCGGTGGAGTTGTAACCCCGCCCGACCAGTTCGCGGCTGAGTGCATACCGCACCTGGCCGTCCTCATCGACCGAGGAGATAAACAGGTCGTTGGCCTCGACGACACGCAGGTGCGCCAGCTTTTCCAGGTTGAACTTCATCTGCATGTCTTCGTTGGGCAGGACGTATTTCTCGTCCTTGTTCATCGCCACGATATTGGAGATGTAGATATCAGGCACCAGGTCGGCATTCAGGTCGGCCATGCTGATATTCATCGTGTAGGACGGCTTGCCGGTGCCCAGGGTGGCGGTGATATCTTCGAATCGGCCATCACCGGTATTGCGATAGTAGGTATTGGTGCCGAAGTCGTTGCCAGAAACCAGGTCCTGCCAGCCATCACCATCGATATCGGTGTGGGTGACGGACTGGCCCCAGCCGGTATCCCCGACTCCGGCCTCGACTTCCTCGAAGCGCAGGGCGCCGGTGTTCCGGAACAGCTTGTCCGGCAGGCCGTTGCTGTTCCGGCGCGCCAGTGTCGGCAGCTCGCCGCGCAGGTAATCACCGAAATACTGGATGTAGATATCCAGCAGGCCGTCGTTGTCGAAGTCGAAGACCGTGGCTGGACCGCCCACCAGGTCCGCCCCGCCCAGGCCGGCACTGTCGGTGACATCCTCGAAGCTACCATCACCACGATTGCGGTAGACCCGGTGCGGGTCGTTGACATAGGTGACGATGATGTCCTGCCAGCCGTCGTTGTCGAGGTCAGCGATCAGTGGTTGCCGCGGTTCGCCCGGCTGGTTGTCCTGCGGGCGTGTGAATACCAGGCCAGCCGCCGTGGTCACGTCCTCGAAGCCTTCGGTACCGTGATTCAGGTACAGGCGGTTACCCAGGCCGCTCAGCAGCAGCACATCGGCGTCGCCATCGTTATCGACATCACCCGCAGCCACACCGGAGCCACCGAACGCCGGCGGAATGGTAATGATCCCGGTGGTTTCATCGCGCTGCAGGTAGCTGCGCAGCAGGCGGTTTAGCCAGTCTGAAGAGCGGTGCATGAAATCAATCCCGGAGGCCCCGGTCACATCCGTGAACCAGGTCGTACCCGCGGTTGGCTCGGCGATCTCGTCATCCGCGGAGCGCAGTGCGGCCACGCGCTCGGCCGGCAGTTGTTCCCCCGCCACGGTGGCGTCCACCTTGGCCTGGATGTTGGCCATACCGGCCTCCAGCAGTTCCAGGGACAAACGCTCTTCGCCGCGGCGGGCGCCTTCCAGTCCGGCCTCACGGAGCATCAGCACGCCCATCTGCGCAACGTTCTCGGCCAGCAGTTCGGCAGCGAAGGGGTCAACATCCAGGTAGCGCGTCACTTCGTCGCTGTCGATGGCGTGCCCCAGGTACAACCAGTGCACGCCGCTGTCGCGGAAGGCGTCCAGGTCGTAGGCCTCGATGGGCACATTGCCAACAGCGAGGTTGGGGAAATAGACGACATCTTCGTATTCGTTCACTTCAAACGGCGTGAAGTGCTCGACGAACCGTGCCACGTCGGCCTCACGGATCAACGCGTGATCGTTGGCCAGGGCAACATCGAGTACACCGTTATAGAGGTCCGCCGCGTAGCCCACCAGCGCGGTAATGAAACCATCCCGGAACGCCGCTTCTTCTTCCTCGGTCGTGGGCCAGCTCAGGCGCGCGAAATAGACCTGCATATTGCGCATGAATAATGGATTGGAGACCGCGTTGTAGCGCGCGTATGCCTCCACCTTTTCGGTGATGATGCGGTCCAGCGTGACAGGCCGGGTATCCATCGCCGTCACGACTCCGGCCGGCACCGTTTCCGCCGGCACTTCACGGTACAGCGCCAGCCAGGCGCGATTCAGGTTTGCGCCGGTGATCTCGTACTCATTGTGGGCGCGGGCATAGGCGTCGGCCTCCTTGAGCAGGGCCAGCGCCGCCAGGTCCAGCCGATCCTTGAAGGCAGCCACGGCATCCTGGTCGAGCGCGGCCAGTGGCTCCGCATCGGGATCGACCAGGGCGTCCTGCTGCGCCCCCAGGATGGCCCGCAGCGAATAGGCCACGGTGCCGTAGTGGCGGAAATCCGTTGCATCAATGGTCAGCGCGGCACCACTGGGGAAGGTCAATACCGTATCGCCATTGGCCTCTTTACCGTAGCCCATGACCTTGTCGAAACTGGCAGTAATTTCCGCCCGGGTCAGCGATGACTTGCCGTTGCCGGCGTCGCGCCAGATGGCGTCCGCCAGGCGCTTTTGCAGGTCGTTTTTCTGGAACCGCGCGGCATCACTGAGTGGGGTGCCATACATGAAGTCTTCAAGCCGGGACGCCGTGGCGTAGCACTTGGGATCTCGGTTCCCCTCGAGTTCGCCAATGTTGGCAATAATCTGGTCAAGGCTCTGGGCGTAAACCGAGGTCACTGGCAGACCTAACATGGCACAGGCTATAACGCCTGAAAGAATCGTCCTGGTTTGCATAAGTCCTTTCCCCCCTGGGTGTTTGGATGCAGGCCGTTCACAGGGCCGCCCGGACATCTTAGGCAAACACCCTGACAACGTCCAACATGCCGCAAATGGCAAAAAATTCTACGACAACTGCAAGGCGCAGTGGCCCGATTAATCAACTTTATCGGGGAATTTCAGTACTTTTCCTGCTTATATCGTTATGTCGCCCACATCGCGACGACAACATCAATGAGGGGGAAACATTATGAACCGTTCCATTTTAAGCGGCATTGCCACCGGAGCATTGCTATTCATTTCAACGTCAGCCATTTCCGAAACGCTCTCCGAAGAAGAGTTTCGAAAGGCCGCCCTGCCGGGCACCGTGGCTGACCTTCCCGGTGACCCGGAGATCGCAGAATTCCGCGTCTTGCTGCAGGACTGGGCCAGCGAAATGCAGCGGAACTTCGCACCCGGACAGGACCTGGCGGGCAAGTTCACCACCATGAGTGATGACCACGTCATGCTCTTCATGACGGCCTTGCCGGACCGCTCGGGCTTCGAAGCCGACTTGGGCGATATCATCACGCGCTTGCAGGACCAGGGGTTATCGGACAAATCAAAAGCCCCCGCCGGAGGCGCGTCGACGATGAGCATGAGCGAATGGCCGTTCGACCCTGACTACCCGCCTAATTCAGGCCCCTACAACACCACGATCCTGAGCGCGGTCACACCACTGGGCGGCGCGCAGACCGACCGTTGTGACGCTGGCGAATGGGGCGACTACTTCGGCGTCTGGAAGCAGGCCCGAGATGCCTACGACGTGGCCGACACGGCCTGCACGATCGGCGGGTGCGACCCGACCGGCGTCGGCTGCGCCATCGCCTGTGGGGTGGTCGAGGCTATTCGTTTGGGGGTGACGATCGCCAAGATTCCGCTGGAAGCTTGCGACGTACACCAGGCCGCTATCGACGGCGCGGAAATCGAGGCGACGTTCGAAAACGTCAAACATATCCACGGTGACGTTGACGATCTCGACGCCGACGTCGCCAATCTGGACGCCGACCTGGCGGCCCATGACGCGAACATCGACGGCGACCTGGTCGCTCATAACGCGACCCTGGTGGCGCATGATGTGCACATCAACGCCGACCTGGAGGCGCACGACGCGCATATCGATGCCGACCTGGCCGCCCACGACGCCCATATCGACGCCGACCTTGCCGCCCACGACGCGCATATCGACGCCGATCTGGCACAGCATGACAGCGACATTAAGGGATTGCTGGGCACGGTGCAGTCCACGCTGGATGACAAGGTGGAGTTCCGGCGAGTGCACATCCAGGTCCTGGAACTGGTGAACAAGAAGCGTTACCTGGTGCGCACCAGTGAACACGGCACGCCGGTATCAGTCGAGTTTCTGGCCATCGAAGTTTTCGACGATAAATCAGCCTCGTTTAGCGCCATCGGCAGCGCGACCGCAACCGAGATCGAACCCGGCCTGTACGACCTGGATATCAAGACCCAGGGCAAAGTGTTCCGGTTAAAGGTCAAACACGATGACAACGTCGATCATTTCGGTGAAATCATCTTCCACCACGGCTCGGTCGACTCCAATAGCTGACCGGTTACGCAATGAGTAACACCCCGTCCGCTGGGCGGGGTGTTGCTTCCCAGGTCGCGCAATCCACCCTGACACACCACCTGGTTGAATCATTTATCTACATTTTTCAATAATGGTAGATTCAT
The DNA here is from genome assembly GCF_008725655.1 of Marinihelvus fidelis. Taxonomy (NCBI): domain Bacteria; kingdom Pseudomonadati; phylum Pseudomonadota; class Gammaproteobacteria; order Chromatiales; family Wenzhouxiangellaceae; genus Marinihelvus; species Marinihelvus fidelis. The sequence continues at coordinate 580,277 of NZ_VYXP01000002.1, forward strand.
AATCCTCATTTACCCTCTTGACGTGAATTTTTGAGAAGTTATTTCACCAGTTACTCGGTAGAATAGTATTCATCCAACACTCGGTTAATCCGGTTTTTCTTTTCGACCGACCAGAGGACCACATGAATCACCGTTCCGCCGATTTCCTGCTCGAACTGGGACAACTTCCCGAAGACTGTGTCACCACCCTGGCACCTTCGTTCGAACTGCTGCCCCCCAGCCCCTACGCCGACGGCGACTTCCGGCTGCGCTCGTTTTCGCATTTCCTGTTTGACGGCGTGCGGCCGCAGCGACTGCCCACCAAGGCCTTTGTCCAGGACGGTGAGATCAATACGTTCCAGGGCGGTGTTGAGCGCTACTATCCGGAAATCGATGACGCCGTGGTTGACAGCGAGGCGTTTGCCGAAATGTTCCGCCGCTTTCGCGCAATGACGGGGATGGATGCATCGTCACCCATCGAAGTTCACCAGATGCGCATCCTGGCCGGCCGCGCAAAAGCCACCGAAGCCGCACCCGAAGGCGTCCACCAGGACGGCTTCCGCCACCTGGCCGTGTTCGTTATCGAACGACGGAACATCCGTGGTGGCGAAATTCGTGTCCACACCGGGCGCGATGAGGCGCCCTTTGTCAGTCACCCCTTCGATCATGGTGAATTCGTAGTGTTGAATGACAAACGTTTCTGGCACAGCGCCGGCGCCATGGAGGCGGCCAATGACGACGATGCCTACATGGACCTGTTCGTCCTGACCGCCTGAGGTGGGACCGCCATGACCCTGGATCTCGATGCCGTTCGCGGACAGTTCCCCGCCCTGGGTGATGAAGCCCATTCACCGCCGCTGATACTTGACGGCCCAGGTGGCGCGCAGGTGCCCCGCCAGGTCGCGGACGCAATCGCCGATTACCTGCTCCAGGGCACGGCGAACCTGGGTGGCGCCTTCAGTACCAGCATTAACACGGGGCGGTTGGTGGCTACGGCCAGGCGCGCAGCGGCGGACCTGCTGGGGGCTGGTGACGACGAGATCGTTTTCGGCCCTAACGCCACGAGCCTCTTGTTCAGTGCCAGCCGCGCACTGTCCCGTGAATGGCAGGCCGGTGACAATGTTGTGATCACCGCGCTGGATCACGAAGCCAACATTTCCCCCTGGCGGCTTGCCGCCCGGGACCGTGATGTCGAAGTTCGCCAGGCGCGGGTTAACCGCGCCGATGGCACACTGGATATTGACCACCTGTTCAGCCTGCTGGATGCACGCACACGAATGGTCGCCCTGACGGCGGCATCCAACGTGACCGGCAGCATGGTCGACGTCAAGCGGGTCTGCCAGCATGTCCGCGAGCGCTCGGACGCCCTGACCTGTATCGACGCGGTGCATTACGCCCCGCATGGGTCAGTGAATGTCGAACGCCTGGGTTGCGATCTCCTGGTGACCTCGGCGTACAAATATTTTGGCCCGCACATTGGGGTCCTGTTCGGACGGCGTGAAGTACTCGCTGGCCAAACCCCCTACAAGGTCGCACCAGCAAAAGACGTCAACCCCAATCGCTGGGAAACCGGCACGCAGAACTTCGAAGGCATGGCAGGTTTTGTAGCGACCATCGACTACCTTGCCGGACTGGGTCACCAATACGATGCACCGGGTGCTGACCGGCGCGAACTGCTGGAAACAGCCTTCGAGCGCATCGGTTGTCATGAATTGGCACTCACGAAACGTTTCCTGCAATTGGCCGCACAGCGTCCCAGCATCAGGGTTCACGGTATTACGGACCCGGCCCGCGCCCACCAACGCACGCCAACGTTCGCGTTGACGATGGACCGCGCATCACCGCGCGAACTGGCAACGTGGCTGGGAGAGCACGATGTCCGCATCGGTGATGGCAACTTCTACGCGCCCAGCCTGTACAAGCAGCTGAAGGTGGCGGCAGACACCGGTGTACTCCGCGCCGGGTTCATGCACTACCACCGCCTCGACGAGGTTGACCGTTTCTTCCGCGTTCTGGACACTCACCCTTCACTGGCCAATGGATCATCGCCACGATGAGCGAAGAACTCGACGCGATTGATCGCAAATTGCTGAAGTTGCTGCAGCAGGACGCAACCCAGTCGGCGACCGAACTGGCCGACCGCGTTGGCCTGTCACAATCGCCCTGCTGGCGTCGCATCAATCGTCTTCAGCAAGACGGCTACGTTACCGGCAAGGTCGCCCTGCTCGATCGTCACCGGCTGGGTCTCGGCGTCGTGGTGTTCGTCAACATTAAGTTGTCCTCGCACGGCCGCGGCCTGCTGGCCGAATTTGAAGAGGCCATCGTAAATTTCCCGGAAGTCGTCGAATGCTGGACCGTGTCAGGCTCCATGGACTACACCCTGCGAGTGGTCACCCACGACATTGATGCCTACGAGTTATTCCTGCGCGAGAAACTGCTGCAGCTCCCACATATTCTCGAGGCGCAGAGCAGCATCACCATGACCGAGGTCAAGAACACGACCGAACTACCACTCGACTAGCCTACCTGAGAAGAGCGGAACACCCACCACCCGCGGATGCCGGATGATGGGTGCCCACAGGGCGTGCGACTGTCACTCAGTCGCGACGGATCGCCCAGCCACCCAGGATGAGCAGGTTGATGACCAGCAGGCACATTGCCACCGGCGTCATCACCGGGATATTCTCGAGTTGCGGCAGCTCGTCTGCGCTGGCTACCACCTGGGTGCTCGACGTAGACGAGTTGTCGCTTTCGTCCGGATCCTCGTCGGGTGAGGACACCACCGCCGTGTTTCTCAGTACGCCGGTCACCGTGGTGACACCTTCAATCTCCACGATGGCCGAAGACCGGAACTCGATGGTGCCCAGCTCGCAGGTCACCCGCTGGCCGGCCACGGAGCAACTGCCCCGGTTGGTGCTGACCGTGGTGATCATGAAGCTGTCGGGCAGGTCGTCGGTCACGGTGACATCGGTCGCCGCTTCCGGCCCGCGATTGGTCACGACCAGGAAGTAGGTCAGCGCGTCGCCGACAACCACGGCCGACGGCCGGCTGAGCTTGGCCATACGCAGGTCTGCCCCGGTCGGGGGACCGGCGGGTGGCGGACCCACCACCACCGTGGTGGTCGAGTCGTTGTCATCCTCGTCCGGGTCATTGGAGCCAGAAGACACCGCCGCCGTGTTATCCAGCTGGCCGGCTTCTTCGGCCGTGACGACCAGCGTGATGATCGCGCCCATGCCCGCGGGCAAGGTACCCAGGTCGCAGGTCACGACCGGTGCCACGTGCTGGCAACTGCCGCTGGTCGTGCTCATGGACACAAAGCTCGCCGAGGCAGACAGCGTGTCGGTCACCATGACGTTGGGCGCATCCTCCGGACCGGTATTGGCCACCTGGATGCTGTAGGTCACGTTCTCGCCCACGTCCACCTGGGGCCGGTCGGCCGTCTTCTCGATCGACAGGTCGGATGTTGTCTCGGCTGGCTCGACGGTTGTCGTAACCGTGTCGCTGTTGTCGTCGGGGTTCGGGTCATTGCTGGCGGCATTGACCGACGCCGTGTTCGACAACTCACCCGCCACCTGCGGCACCACCATGATGGTGGCCGTAGCGCTGGCGCCGTTGGCGATTGTGCCCAGGGCGCAACTGACCGTACCGGCGCTATGCTGGCAACTGCCCTGGCTGGCGCTGGCCGACTGGAAGGTGACATCACCGGACAGCATGTCAGTCACGCTGACATCCGGTGCGTCATCGGGGCCGGCGTTGCTCACCGTCAGCGTGTACGTCAGCGTGTCGCCGACGGTCACGGGATCGGGCGAGGCCGACTTGCTGACCGACAGGTCAGACGTCGAGTCCGCGGCCTCTACCGTGGTCATCACGGTGGCGCTGTTGTCATCCAGGTTCGGGTCTTCATTGCCGCCCGTCACCGAGGCCGTGTTGGCGACTTGGCCGGCCGCCTGCGGCACCACGGTGACCGTGATGGTCGCGCTGCCGCCACTGGCCAGCGCGCCCAGGGTGCAGGACACGGTGCCATTGCTGTGCTGGCAGCTGCCCTGGCTGGGTGAGACAGACTGGAAGGTCACATCATCTGCGAGCAGGTCCGAAAGGTTCACGTCGGGCGCCTCGTCCGGGCCGCCGTTGGTCACCGTGATCGTGTAGGTCAGCACCTCGCCCACGGTCACCGGGTCCGGGCTCGCCACGGTGCTCACGGCCAGGTCGGATGAACTGCTGGCCGCGTCGACCGTCGTCGTAATGGTGACGCTGTTGTCGTCCGGGTTCGGGTCGTCGGCTCCGGAATTCACCGCAGCGGTGTTTGAGAGCTCTCCGGCCACTTGTGGAATCACCACGATGGTGACCGTCGCACTGGCGCTGTTGGCCACGGTGCCGAGGGCGCAACTGACGGTACCGGCATTGTGCTGGCAACTGCCCTGGCTGGCGGCGACAGACTGGAAGGTCACATTGGCCGACAGCATGTCGGAGACGTTCACGTCGGGCGCGTCATCGGGGCCGCCGTTGCTGACCATGATCGTGTAGGTCAGCATCTCACCCACCGTCACCGGATCGGGGTTGGCCGACTTGCTGATGGCCAGGTCCGAAGTTGCGGTCGCCTCTTCCACCGTGGTCATGATGGTGACGCTGTTGTCACCCGGGTTCGGGTCATCCGCGCCCGAGTCGACCGAGGCCGTGTTGGACAGCTGGCCCGCTACCTGCGGCACCACCATGATGGTGGCCGTGGCGCTGGCACCATTGGTGATCATGCCAAAGGCGCAACTGACCGTGCCGGCGTTGTGCTGGCAACTACCCTGGCTGGCGGCGGCCGACTGGAATGTGACATCGCCCGACAACATGTCGGTCATGTTCACGTCTGGCGCATCGTCCGGACCACCGTTGCTGACGGTGACCGTGTAGGTCAGTGTCGCGCCCACGGTCACAGGATCCGGGTTGGCCGACTTGCTGATCGACAGGTCCGAGTTAGGGGTTGCCGCCTCGACCGTCGTCATGATCGTGACGCTGTTGTCGTCCGGGTTCGGGTCATCCGCGCCCGAGTCCACCGAGGCCGTGTTGGACAGTTGGCCCGCCACCTGCGGCACCACCATGATGGTGGCCGTGGCGCTGGCGCCGTTGGCGATGGTGCCAAAGTCACAACTGACGGTGCCGGCGTTGTGCTGGCAACTGCCCTGGCTGGCGCTGGCCGATTGGAACGTCACATCACCCGACAACATATCGGTCATGCTAACGTCTGGTGCGTCATCCGGGCCGCCGTTGCTGACGGTAACCGTGTAGGTCAGCACTTCACCCACGGTCACCGGATCCGGGTTGGCCGACTTGCTGATCGACAGGTCCGAGTTCGGAATCGCCGCATTAACTGTCGTGGTTTCCGACGCCGAGTTGTTGGACGTATCCGGGTCGGCCGCCGATGTCGTCACCGTGGCTCCATTAGTGATCATCCCGGCCGACTGCGGTGTCACCACGATGGTAATCCCGGTGCTTGCGGCGCCGGCCAGCGACCCCAGGTCGCAGTCAACGACACCGGCATTGTGCTGGCAGCTGCCCTGGTCGGGTGTGGCGGATACGAAGTCCACGCCCGCGGGCAGCAGGTCGGACACCAGGACCGCACCGGCCTCATCAGGGCCATTGTTGGACACGGTCAGGGTGTAAGTCAGGGATTCACCCTCGGTCACCGGGTCCGGCATGTCGGTCATGGTGATGGCGAGGTCAGCCAGGTCGCAGTCCGCACTGGCGGTCGACTGGCCGATGATGATCTCGGCATCCAGGCCCAGGCCCAGGCCGATGTCCAGGCCGCTGGCGACGACCCGAATCGCGTTGACGGTGATCGATGAACTGGTCACGCCGTCACCGCCAACAACCTGCTCGTTAAGAATCACCATGATGTCGACGATGTCGCCGCCGCCGATATCGACATCGCCGGCAAGCAGGATGGTGTTGGGCGCGGGCGTGGCCTGCACCAGGCCATCGATCCCGACAGCACTGGCCACGGTGCCTGACAGCACTGCGTTCTCCAACAGGGTCGCCCCGGACGGCGCCAGTGCGCCACACGAGCCACCGATGCTGGCCGTCGAACCGATGGTGTCCGCATCTAGCCCCAGCAAAAGGGTCAGGCCAAGAAGAATGTCACTGCCCAGGTTGAGGTCAACACCGTTGACGGTTGAACTGGAGTCTACGTAGGGTGACACGTCACCCTCGGTCGTGACTTCGAGCAGGCCGGTTTCCAGGATGGTCAACAGGTCCGTGCCCAGTATCGAGGCGATACTGGCGCCGACACTGACGCTGGCCAGGCTGTCCGACTCATCAAAGGCCGGCGCAGCCTGCCCCGTCACGGATGGGATCGGCCCGCTGGTGACCACGACATCGGGCAGCAGGGGAACGGAAACGGTGACTTCAACCGACTCACCGAATGCGGAGCCGTCGCTGTCGTTGGCCGACGCGTGCGTGGGCACGAGCAATGCCAACAACAATGTGAGGATAAAAAAGCACTCAATAGTGTGCCGGGCTATTGATTGTGCGGGCCGAGTAACCAGGGCCTGGCAGCCCTGCAGACAATTCCTGAATTCCATTTGACCATCCCTCCGTCGCGTGTCCGGGTTACCGAACCGCATCAGGAGTGGCCTGAGCGGCCCTAACCCAGTGAAGAGCTCCGATGGAGTGGCAGACGCCTTGCAAAAACGCTGTCACCCCCCCAGGGAAGCGTTCTCCATTTCAAAATACGCTTATCCATAAGCGTTGTCTATACATACGGATTTAGGGTGAATTTAGAATCATTTTTGCAGCATAAATAAAGACGAAACACGTAACACCCTGGTCAGGCTCATGTTTTTTTGCGGGCCTTTCCGACCCGCAAAAATCAGCGACGACGGTGTGTGACGGGGTTGAGCGGCGACAGGTGTACCGGCCGTAGTGGCTGGCTCCACCGGGTCAACCCTACTCTCGCATTCGGGCTGAGCAGAATGGCAATCAAGCCGAGGGCCAGCAGCGACACCAGGACGAGAAAAACCTGGACGGCCCGGGGCAACGAAACCCAGGTTGAGACGATTGAAGTTTCACCCGCATTCGCCCCTGGCGAAGTCGGTGCCAGGGCAGGATTTGCAATGACCGACACGGCCTGGGCTTCGAAGGTATGCGTTTTCAGCGTGTTCGAGTCCAGGTCAAACCAGGTCAGCTGTGCCGCCGGAATGACGAACTGCCCGGGCCGCTCGAAGACATACGTCACCTGGTCGACACTCTCGCCGCGCATCACGCCCCGCTCGGCCTGGTCGCGCACCTGGTGTTTCGGATAGATTCCGATGCCGTCTATCGCCTGGGTTGGCAACTGTGGAAACAGCATCCCCGGCACGTCCGCTGCGCTGAACGTGACGGTCCGCTTGAGGGCATCGCCGGCCTTGACCGGGTCCGCCCCCGGCTGGGGATCCCAGGTGTCGCTGATATCCAGCCCCCGGGCACTGATGACCGTGCCCAGGCCTTCGGCACCGGGGGGTATCCTGACCGAAATCGGCAGGGCCTGCGTGGTCAGGGTCGCCGGTTCACCATCCTTGTCCAGCGGGTTGCGTTTGAACGATACCCGTACCGTAAATGCCGGAACACCGCTGGCATCGTTGCGGATGGCCCATGCCGGCAGTTCATGGCGTTGCACCGTGTAGCTGTTGCCATCAATGGCCTCGCTGCTGACCAGGGGGTGAGTCTGCGGCGGCATCAGCAGTACGCCGCTGGGATCCGGCAGGTCAAAGGCCGAAGCGCTGGCAAAATACCCTGGCACGAGCAGTTCGACGACCACGGTGATGCGCTCGCCTACCCAGAACGGCCCTTCGGACTTCAGCTGGGTTCGAACCAGGGCGTCCTGGCCCTGGGCCGGCGACGCGCTCAACACCATGGCGATGAGCGCAAGGGCAGCGATGCACCGGGACATCATGGCGATTCACCCTGCCCTTCCGGCGTCGCCGGTGCGGTATCGGACCGGGCTGCCTGGTAGGCAAACTTCGCGCGCAGGAAATCGGCCGGTGTGGTCTGGACGCGACGCAGCCAGGAGGCACGCAGCGCTTCGTCGGACATCGGGTCCCCGTTCATTTCCTGCGGATCACCCTTCTTGTCGTCCCCCTGTTGCTGGTCGACGACGGTCTGGTCGGGGTCGTAGGCCCCGGCGGACTCCTGGTCGCGATTGGCACCGGCGTCATCGATCACCTTCTTGCGCGCGATGGCCAGGGCCTTGTTGTCCTCGGCCTCCTGCCACCCCGGCCTGAAGCCCAGTGCGCGGTCATAGGCGTCGATTGCCTCTTCATAGGCGCCGTGCATGAGCAGGGCGTTGCCACGGTCGTAGGCACCGGTAGCGCCGGGTACCCGGGCAAAGGTCTGCACCGCTTCCTTGAAATCGCCGTTGCGATACTGCGCCACGCCGATCGACCAGGGGTCGGTATAGGCCTCAGCCGCTTCCCCGTACTGTTTAGCGGCCATCAGCCGGTCGCCATGGCGCTCCGGTTTCATCCAGAAACCGGGCACAGCCCAGCTGCCATAAGCCAGGCCGGCAACGACCACCACGCCCAGCAGCATGAGCAGCCTGCGGCGGTTCAGCACATGGCCTGCACCGCTCATGCAACCGTCCTTGCCGCGGGCACCAGCCAGCCGCGCCGGAAAAATGGCAGCAACGCGAGCGCAATCAGCGGGGTCAGCCAGTAACCTGACTCCGCCCAGCGGGTATCGCCATCGGCACCGGTGACGTTCGCGAACCGGGCCGCGCGGGCCACCGCCTGGACATCGGAATCATCGGCGGTGAGTGACACGATTTCAGCGCGTGCCGGGCGCGCAGCCGCACGCAGCGCGTCCTGTTCGTCACCTGGCAACAGCATGGTCCACAGGCGCAGGTCAGTACCCGAACCGCCCCGCCAGTCGGCCAGCGCCGCGGCCTGCTCCTGGGCCACGCCATCGGTCATCCAGACGATGGATCCGCCACCGGCCGCGGCCAGCGCGGAATCGGCCAGCGCCAGGGCCTCGGCGGCCACGTCACCGCTCACCGGCATGATGTCAGGCGACAGCGAGCCGGCGAAACTGTCGATGATGCCGCCATCGCGGGTGGCCGGCATCACCAGGTGGGCCGAGCCGGCATAGGCGACAAGAGCGGTGCGGGCGTTGCCGCGCTGTTGCAGCAGGTCGTGGATTTTCTGCGTGGCGCGCTCCAGCCGACTGGGCTGGACGTCTTCGGTGATCATCGAAGGCGTGACCCTGACGACAATGGCTAGCGCCGCGGTATCGTCGGCAAAGGGGGATGGCTCATGCTTCCAGGTCGGCCCGGCAATGGCCAGGATGGCCAGTAGCCACGCCAGCCCCAGCCACTCCAGCGGGCCAAAACGACGGGCTTTTTCCTGCCCGCCCAGCAGGTGCTCCAACAGGTGCGGGGCGACGATGCCCCGCCAGGCCTGGCGGCCGTCGGCGTGACGACGTAACCGCCACCACAGCCAGGCGACCGGCAGCAGCAACAGCAGCCATTCAGGACGGATAAAGTGAAATGCAAGCGGCGCGGCCAGCAGCATCGGCGAGGCGGCCACCAGCGTCGCGCCGCCAGGCCCTTCGTCCGGTTGGCCGCGGCCAGCCATCATCTGCCGGACCACGCCCAGGCCCATGTAGAGCATCGACAACCCCAGCGCGGCCGCCAGCGCCCACCAGTAAACATCACGCCTGGGGCGGTGGGACTGGGTCTGCACCTTGCGGGTTTCCAGCGCATCGAGCTGGTCATAGATCGCTTCGAGCTGCTGACGGTCCGCCGCGTGTGAATAGATGCCGCCCGTGCTTGAGGCCACCCGCTGCAGCGTGACTTCATCCAGCGCGTCTTCGCCGGCGGCCTTCGGGTCCCCGACGGCCACGGTATGGATGACGATCCCCTTGTCATGGGCGATCTGCGCGGCTTTTTCCGGCGGCACCTGGCTGGCTGTGTCGTTGCCGTCGGTCAGCGCAATCAGCACTTTCTCGTCCACGCTGCTGCGATCGAACACGTTGATCGCCAGGCCCAGCGCGTCGCCGAACGCAGTCTGCGGCCCGGCCATGCGCACCTGGGCCTCGTCCAGCAGTTCGCGCACCACGTCCAGGTCCTCGGTGAACGGCGCCTGTACAAAAGCGGCGCTGCCGAAGAAGATCAGCCCAACACGGTCACCCTGGCGGCGGGCCAGGAAACCATCCAGCACCTGCTTGACGGCCGCCAGCCGGTCAACGGATTGACCCTGGGCGTCGGTGAAATCCTGGGTCGCCATGGAGCCCGACAGGTCCACCGCCAGGAGCATGTCGCGGACCGGAATATCCCGGCTGACCGGTGGCTCAATGACCTGCGGGCGTGCGATGGCGACCACCACGCAGGCCCAGCACCCCCACAGCACCAGCCAACGCGCCAGCGTGCCGCGGGACACGGTCGCACCGGCCGAAGGCTGCTGGCCCAACAAGCGCGCCAGGCGCCCCAGGAAGGGCACCACAAGCCCCTGGCGCGAGGTCCTGTAAGGCGGCACCAGCCACCAGACCAGCGCCGGCAGGGGCAACAGCAGCAGCCACCACGGCAGCGCCAACGTCAGCATGGCCGGTGGTCCCTGATCCAGGCGCGTGCCTGGGCGAACAGTTCGGCAGGCACCGCGGCCGTTGGGTTCGCGGTGTCGCGACCAGCGGCCGTGGAATACAGCAACGCATCAAACTGCTCACCCAACCCCTGGCTGAATTGGGTTCCGGCCGCCTCGTCCAGGAACCGGAACCATTCCGGGCCGGTCAGCGCCGCGACATCAGGACGGTGATAGGCGGTCAATGCGGTGCGTTTGAGCAGGTCAGACAGCGCCAGCGCCGTGGCCGGCACATGATCTGAACCCGACTGCGCCCGCTCGATCCTGGCCAACTCCGCCAGCGCTTCGCGCCGATAATGGTTCTGCTGCCAACGGATAAACCACTTCAACGCCAGCACCAGGACGCCGATGGTGACCAGTGCAAACACCACCTGCCAGCCGGGCGCCGGCGGCCAGAACGGCGCCGGCGGCGGCACCACCAGGTCGTGCAGCCGGTCCAGGCTGGTGGGTGAAGCGTCGTTCAAAGCCGCCCTCCCAGGCGCCGGCGCACCTGCTCGGCGACATCATCGACGGTGTTGAGCGGGATGACTGGTGTCTCCCGGTGCAGCAGGAATTCACGCCCATCGGCACGGCCATCCTCGAACTCGCGGGTGAAACGCTCACGCAGCCGCTTCTGCGCCGTGTCGACTTCCAGCTGGCCATCGGCATCGCCAAAAACCAGCCGGCCGGCGGCAGGCAGCTCGGACTCCAGAGGATCAAAGACGAAACCGAACAGTACATCATTGTGACGGGCGATGCGGGTGAGCAGCCGCCGGCTTTCTTCATCCTGCCCGGTGCCGTCACTGATGATGCACACCAGCACATCGTGACGCGCCAGGCGGTCACAGCGCCGTAAAACTTCGTTGAACATGCCCGGGTTGGAACGGATACCGGCATTGACGGACAGGGCCTGGTTCATGTTCACCACCGCATCCAGCAGCCGCATGACGGCACCCTGGCTGCGATGGGGACGGACCTCGACGACCTCGCTGTCGTTGAACACCAGCGCGCCCACCTCGTCCTGCTGGTCGAGCACACGCCAGGCAGCCACAGCGGCCGCCTCCGCCGCGGTCACGGATTTCATGCGCTTCTGGCTACCAAAAAACATGTTGATGCGCTGGTCGACCAGCAGCAACGTGGTCCGCTCGCGCTCCTCGGTGTACACCCGCGAATGGGTCTGGCGCGTGCGCGCGGTGACCTTCCAGTCGATCTGGCGGATGTCGTCACCCGGCTGGTAGCGACGGATTTCCTCGAAATTCAGGCCGCGCCCACGCAGCCTGGACGCGTGCCGGCCAGCCAGCATTGAATGGATTGGCTGGCTGGGCAGGAAGCTGAACCCCTGGGCGCGGTGACGCATGGCCACCAGGTCGGCCAGGCTGACATGGACCCCGGCGGCTTTGGCCTCCGGCTTCATGCCACCGCGACTTGCGCCAGCACTTCGTCGAGCACCTGGTCCCTGGTCACGCCGTCCGCTTCGGCCTCGTAGCTGAGGATGATGCGGTGCCTAAGACAGGCATGGGTCACTGCCTGCACGTCGGCCGGCGTGACCGCATCGCGCCCGGCCAGCCAAGCGCAGGCCCGCGACGCCCGGTCCAGGGCCAGGGTGCCACGCGGGCTGGCGCCCACCTTGATCCAGCCGGCCAGCGGCGAATCGGCAAAATCACCCGGGCGGCGAGTGGCCGCAACCAGCGCCACGAGGTAGCGCTCAATGGACTCGGATACCGTGATTGCGAGGACTTCACGACGGGCGTCGAGCACGGCCTGCTCGGGCACCACGCCGGCCTCGCCGGTAGCATGGCCGGCATCCTCGCCGCGTACCAGGCGAAGGATCTTGCGCTCGTCATCGTCGCTGGCGTAGTCGACAAAAACATGCAGCAGGAACCGGTCCATCTGCGCCTCGGGCAACGGGTACGTGCCCTCCTGCTCGATCGGGTTCTGCGTGGCCAGCACCAGGAACAGCTCCGGCAGCGCGTGGGTCTTTCCGGCCACCGTCACCTGGCGCTCTTCCATGGCTTCCAGCAGCGCCGCCTGGGCCTTTGCCGGCGCACGGTTGATTTCATCCGCCAACACCAGGTTGCCGAAGATCGGCCCGGGCTGGAACTGGAACTTGTCACCCTCGGCCTCGGCCACGTAGATCTCGGTGCCGGTAATGTCACTGGGCAACAGGTCTGGCGTGAACTGGATGCGGCGGAACTCGCTCTCCAGGTTTTTAGCCAGCGTCTTGATGGTGCGTGTCTTGGCCAGGCCCGGCAGGCCCTCCAGCAACAGGTGGCCGTTGGCCAGCAGCGCGTACAGCAACTGGTCGATAACGGCCTCCTGGCCGATGACGGCCTGGGACAGGCGCGATTTCAGGTCAAGGACCTGGTCACGGTTGCTCATAATTACTTCACTCCTTAGGCCCAAATACGAAAACGGACGGAAAGCGCGCTTGCTTCCCGCCCGTATCGCATTCTTGCAAAACCGCCCTTCGAAACCGGGTGCGAGGCACTCGCCCCGCGCCCGGCCTGGTCCTTACTGGTTCGGCGTGGACTGCAAACTCTGCAGTACCTTATCGATACTCAGCGACCCACCCGTGGTCGGCGGGAACTCCTCGAACGTCGCCAGGAACTCGGAAACGAGGGCCTGCGCCGGCACGAAGGTCCACATCTGGTCAGCGTAAAAATGCCGTACGTATAGCGCCGAATCCGGGCTGACCTCGTAGGGGTCCATTCGCAGGTTAATGATCAGGGGCCAGCTGGGCGTCTTGCGGAACGCGGTGTTGATCGCGCCCTCCATATACGTCCAGTGCAGCTTCCAGTCGTTGTAGCGCAGTGCGTTCAGGTTACCGGCCGCGTCGAAGTAGAAAATCTCCTTGCGCGCGCCTTCGCCCTCACCGCTCAACAAGGCAGTCTGGTCATAGCCGTCCAGGTGTGCCTTGAAGGTCTTGCCCGCTGCGCGGTGGCCTTTGAGCAGCTTCTCTTTCACGTCTGGTTCGCCAGCCGCTGCGAGCAGCGTCGGCATCCAGTCCTCGTGAGAGAAAATATCGTTGATGACCGTGCCGGGCTCAACCGTACCGGGCCAGCGAACCATCTGCGGGACGCGGAAACCGCCTTCCCAGGTGGTGCCTTTCTCGCCGCGGAACGGCGTTGTGCCACCGTCCGGCCAGGTGAATTTCTCCGCGCCATTGTCGGTACTGAACACGACGATGGTGTTGTCGGCGATGCCCAACTCGTCGAGCTTGGCCAGCAGCTCACCGACATCATCGTCCAGTTGCTTCATGCCGTCGGCGTAGAGGCCGTAACCCGTCGTGCCCTTGTACTCCGGTGGCAGGTGCGTCCAGACGTGCATGCGGGTCGAGTTGTGCCAGACGAAGAATGGCTTGCCGGCCTCGTGAGCACGTTCGATGAAGTCCAGGCTGGCGGCCAGGAATTCGTCGTCGACAGTTTCCATGCGCTTGCTGTTCAGCGGCCCGGTGTCCTCGATGCGGCCATCGGCGTAGCTATGCAGCACGCCGCGCGGGCCGAACTTCTTCTTGAACTCCGGATCTTTCGGGTAGAACTCGCTCTCGGGCTCCTCTTCCGCGTTGAGGTGATAGAGGTTGCCGAAGAACTCGTCGAAACCGTGGTTGGTCGGCAGGTGCTCATCCCGATCACCCAGGTGGTTCTTGCCGAACTGTCCGGACATGTAGCCGTGCGGTTCCAGCAATTCTGCGATGGTTGGGTCTTTCGGCAGGATGCCCTGCTTCGCACCCGGCATACCGATGGTCAACAGCCCGGTACGAAACGGGTGCTGGCCCAGGATGAACGAGGCACGGCCAGCGGTGCAGCTCTGCTGGGCGTAGGAGTCGGTGAACAACGCGCCCTGCTCGGCGATACTGTCGATGTTCGGCGTGCTGCCGCCCATCATGCCGCGGTGGTAAGCGCTGATGTTCATTACACCAACGTCATCACCCCAGATCACCAGGATGTTGGGTTTGTCCTGGGCGGAGACCGCCATGGACGCGATCAGTAAAACGGCGGCAGCCGGAAGCTGCCATAACTTTAGCCTTGTCATCGTGGTTTCCTCCTCCAGAACCGGGTGATGAACCCCTGAGTATAGCGAAACGCCGTTTCAATAAGGTGTAACGGACTTAAAAAATGGCGGAAGTCGGAGCTTCCGCCATTTTGTTACATCACCGCATGATTTACTGCGGGCCGTGCGGCGTGGAAAGCTTTTCCATCACCTTGTCCAACGAGAAGCTGGCGGCTTTCTGGCGCGGCGGGTATTCCTGGAAGGTCTCCAGGAAGTCGGCCACGATGGCCTGGGCCGGCACCAGCATGTAGGCACGAGAGAACATCCAGTCGTAGTACGTGTTGGACGTGATCTGGGCGCGCTCGAATGGGTCGCGGCGCAGGTTGAAGATCAACGGCAGGCGTAACTCGGTGAACGGTTCGGCCCAGATGCGCAGGGTGCCTTCGGCGCGCTGTTCCAGGAACACGGCCTTCCAGTCGTTGTAGCGGATCGCCATGATGTCGCCATCATCGGAGAAGTAGAAAATCTCCTTGCGGGGTGAGGTTTCGGTCTCACCGGTCAGCAACGGCAGGATATTGTAGCCATCCAGGTGAATTTTATAGTTGCGACCGAGCGCGCTGGAGCGATAGCCGTCCAGCAGGTCTTCCTTGATGTCGTCCTTGCCGGCGATGGCGGCCAGGGTCGGGAACCAGTCCATGTGGTGGACGATTTCGTTGGTGTACGAACCGGCTTCGATCTTGCCGGGCCAGCGAACGTAGGCCGGGACGCGCCAGCCGCCTTCCCAGTTGGTGTTCTTCTCACCGCGGAACGGCGTCATGCCTGCATCCGGCCAGGTGTTCATGTGAACGCCGTTGTCGGTCGAGTAGAACACGATGGTGTTGTCGGCGATATCCAGCTCATCCAGCTTGTCCAGGAACCGGCCGATATGGGCGTCGTGCTCGACCATGCCGCAGCTGTACTCGTCGGCGTGCGGGTACTTGTCCTTGCACCAGGCCGTTTTCTCGTCGCTGACATGGGTGCGGGCGTGCATGCGGGTGCCGCTCCACCAGACGAACCAGGGCTGGTCCGCTTCGTGCTGGCGATCGATGAAGTCCAGGGCGCGGGCCACGGTTTCGTCATCCACCGTTTCCATGCGCTTCCTGGTCAGCGGGCCGGTGTCCTCGATCCGGCCGTCGGCGTACGAGTGCAGCACACCGCGCGGGCCGAAGCGCTTACGGAACTCCGGATCCTTGGGGTAGTCCTCGTTTTCCGGCTCTTCTTCCGCGTTCAGGTGGTAGAGGTTGCCATAAAACTCGTCGAAGCCATGGTTTGTGGGCAGGTGCTCATCCTTGTCGCCCAGGTGATTCTTGCCGAACTGGCCTGTGGCGTAACCCAGGTCCTTGAGAATGACCGCGATGGTCGGATCCTCTTCCTGCATGCCTTCTTCCGCCCCCGGCAAACCAACCTTGCTGAGACCGGTGCGGAACACGCTCTGGCCCATGATGAAGGACGAGCGCCCGGCGGTGCAGGACTGTTCGCCGTAATAGTCGGAAAAACCCATCCCTTCGTCGGCGATGCGGTCGATGTTGGGGGTCTCATAGCCCATCATGCCGCGGGAGTTGTTGGAAATGTTCCAGACGCCGACATCGTCGCCCCAGATCACCAGGATGTTGGGTTTGTCCTGGGCCAGGGCCGTCGCCGGCGCAAGAGCAGCCGTGAGCGCCAACGCGGTAATTGCGCGCAGGCCTGTACGCCATCGGCGCGGAATGCTGGGTATAGCCATAGTTTCCTCCTGAAATGCCCCATTGCGTTAGCGGGACCCCCCCGGCGCATGACGGGCTTTAGACAAACTAACACTACACCATGACAGTCAAGTTGGTGTGAATTGAATGAAACGTATATTTCCCGGCTTACCTGGGAATGGAATTGACTTGCGCCTGCCACTCCGTCTCGGCGGCCGTGGTCCATGCTTTACCGGCTTGAGAGCGGGCACGCTGGTAGAGCGATCGGGCGATATCGGGGTCGTCGGTCATGATCGCGTACCGCGCCTGCACGCGCAGTGACTGCAGGCTGTCTTCACCGCTGGCCAGGGCGCCAACCAGCGGTGCGGCCTGATCGGTATCGCCATTGTCCAGGTAGAGGTCAGCGAGTTTCGCTGCCAGGGCATTGGCCTTGCCGGACCAACCGGCTTCGCGGGCACGTAACAGCGTGTCTTCATAGGCCTGGATGGCCACGTCTCGCGCGCCTTGTGCCAGGCGTACGTCGGCGACCAGTTCCATGGCGTCCAGTTCCAGTTGTGAAAGGTCATTTTGTCGCGCGGTGACCAGGGTCGACTCGGCCGCGGCCAGGGCCGCATCGGGGTGGCCTTCATCCAGGTCGATCCAGGCGAGGCGTAGCGCGACCTGTCCGGCGCGCATACCGTCGTCGATATCGAGCAGGATTTCGCGTGCCTGTACGTAGGCCGCGCGGGCTGCCGCGGTATCACCCAGGGTTCGTTGCGCATCACCGATATGCGCCAGCGCCGTGGCCTCGAACAGCCGGTCGCCCGTCTCGGACGATATCTCCCGGGCGCGGGTGGCGACCTCCAGTGCCGATTCCGCATCGCCGCGGGTGTTGTTGAGCACCGCCAGCATGCCGTAGATGCGGCCAACGCCAACGCGGTCGCCAATCGCCTCGCGGATGGCCAATGATTCGCGATGCAGGGTCTCCGCCTCTTCCAGGCGGCCCTGGTTGCGGCGCAGGAAACCCAGGTTGTTCAGCATCATCGCCTCGTTGCGCCGGTCACCGGCTTCCCGGAATGCTGATACGGCCTCGGCCAGGTGCTCATCGGCCTCGGCCAGGCGACCCTGGTCCATGGCCAGGTTGGCGCGGGCAGAGTAGATGTACCCCGGCATGATTTTGCGGCCGTCGCGCGTGTAGGCCACCACCGCGCGATCCAGCAGCGCGGCGGCCTCGTCCCAGTCGTTACGGTCCTGGGCGACGATCGCCAGGCTGACCAGGTCGTTGCCGGCCAGGGTGTGGTCATCCAGTTCCGCGGCCAGGGCCAGCGACTCCTGCAAGGCGGTTTCGGCCTCGGTGAGGCGACCCTGTTGTTCGTAGAGCACGCCTTTGACACGCAGTACGCGGGCCAGGTGTGCCGGTGCATCGGCCGCGCGCTGCTCGGACTCCAGCGCCTTGAGCAGCGGCTCGGCC
The DNA here is from genome assembly GCF_008725655.1 of Marinihelvus fidelis. Lineage (NCBI taxonomy): Bacteria > Pseudomonadati > Pseudomonadota > Gammaproteobacteria > Chromatiales > Wenzhouxiangellaceae > Marinihelvus > Marinihelvus fidelis. The sequence continues at coordinate 597,988 of NZ_VYXP01000002.1, forward strand.
TCTTCCGACTGCCCCAGCACGCGCAGGCACGACGCCAGCTCATACCTCGGCGCGAACAAGTCGGGGTCGGCCTCGATGATCATCCGGAAGTAGCGTTCGGCCTCGGCGCATCGCCCTTCCATGGCCAGCCCCAGCCCACGGGCATGTGCCTCGTTGTGGAACGCGTCATCGGAGACCAGCGGTGATTCCTGCCCCATTCGACTACGCCCCAGCAATTCCCCATGGATGGCCTGGACCGCACCACGCGCCAGCGCCATGGGCTCGCTGCCGACCATGGTGCCGCGTTGGAACGTGCGACCCGAGGACACGAGCAAATAGTTGAGGCGCCACCCTGTTCCCGAGGGCTCCAGGGCCAGGGCGACGGCATGGGTCATGCCTTGCAGCCGGCCCAGGCTGGCGAGCAGCGGCGCCATCGCGGCTTCGTCCAGGGCGCCGGTCCAGTTTTCGACTTCGGCCAGCTTCAGCACATCCGCCTCGTTGACGGACACGATGCCACCCGACTCGTCCAGCTGCCCGCTGACGTAGCCCATCAGCCCCAGCCGTACCCAGGCCATGTCGGGGTCATCTTCCGGCACGGCCAGGGGCAGCACCGCCAGGCGGATTTCATCGTCCGGCGGCGGGGTTTGCCAGGGCGCCCAAAACGCGATGGCCAATGCGACCGCGGCCAGCAACGCCAGGGGCAGGAGAAAACGGAATCCGGAACGCGTTGATCCAGCCGCCGTTGATGCATGGGCGGTCGTGCTTGTCGTCGATTCTGTAGGCTCGCCGGTGGTCAGCTCGGCCACGTCGGCCACGAAACGATAGCCATGTCCGTGCACGGTGCCGATCATGGCCTGCTCGGTGGCATCGTCGCCGATGGCCTTCCGGGCCTTCATGACCGCGCGGGTCAAGGCCGTTTCGGTGATGACGCGCCCGGGCCAGACCGCGTCCATGAGCTCGTCCTTGCCGACCACTCGATCACGGTGGCTGGCCAGGTAATACAACAGGTCAAAAACGCGGGACTGCAACGCCATCACTCGCCCGTCACGTCGCAATTCACGCGTTCCCGGGTCAATGATGCAATCGGCAAATGCCAGGCGCTGTTCACCCATCTTATTGTTCCTGCTTGATTTTTTTACAGGTCATAAACAGGTCATGGCTTCGTCAGGCCAGCGTCAGGACATTTCCGCCCGAAAACACGAGTCTGCGCAGCAAGCGGCCAACGCGGCGTGCGCGATGAAGGCCGACCATTGTTCCACGAGGAGGAGACTCGACATGAAACGCTCACTGATACTGGTTTACGGCGTCCTATCCTACGTCATTTTCTTTGCCACCTTCCTTTACGCCGTCGGCTTTGTCGGCAACTACCTGGTGCCGGTCAGCATCGACGGCCCGCCGCAGGTGCCGCTGACCCAGGCCCTGCTCATCAACCTGGGCCTGCTGACCCTGTTCGCGGTACAGCACAGCCTGATGGCGCGGCCGTTCTTCAAACGCTGGCTGACGCGCTACGTGCCCCGGGCGGCGGAGCGCAGCACCTTTGTGCTGGCCTCCAGCCTGGCGCTGATCGTGCTGTTCATATTCTGGCAACCGATGGGCGGCGTGGTATGGCACGTGGAAAACCAGGTCGCGCGCTGCACGCTGCACACGATCTCGATACTGGGCTACGGCATCGTGTTCGTCAGCACCTTCCTGATCAACCACTTCGACCTGTTCGGGCTGCGGCAAGTTTGGCTGAACTGGCGCAAGCGCGAGGAAACGCCGCTTGAGTTCGGTACGCCGTGGCTCTACCGCCTGGTGCGCCACCCGTTGTACCTGGGCTTCATGATCGCGTTCTGGGCCGCGCCGACGATGACCATCGCCCACCTGGTGTTCGCCCTGGGCTGCACGGGCTACATACTGGGCGCCATCCAGCTGGAAGAACGCGACCTTGCCGACGCGCACCCCGAGTACAGGGATTATCGCCGTCGTGTTCCCATGCTGATCCCGCGCCTGGGCCGGCGCCACAAAGGTGGGTTGGAACAAACCGCCTGACCACGTATGCGGGGGGACAAGGGGAAGGGCCCGGCGTGTCATGCGCCGGGCCTGTTTTTGTTCCAAACCGGATTCATTCCGGGGAAACGAAGGATCGCCTCTTACCCGGTTACGATCAGGCGGATCTTCACTTAAAGTATCGTCTATGACCCAGCCCACCAGTTACCGCCTGACCGGCACCTGCCCGGACCGCGTCGGCATCGTCGCCCGTATTGCCGGCTTTATTGCCGAGCTGGGCGGATCGATCATCAGCGCCAACCAGTACGAAGATACCGAGACGGAAATGTTCTACATGCGTTACGTGGTCGGTGCCGAGCCGCTGGGCATGGACGCCGATGCATTTCGTGCGGCTTTTGAGCCGGTGGCGCGTGAGCTGGACATGACCTGGAGCCTCCGTTCATCGGACTGCCCACAGCGGGTCGTGCTGATGGCCAGCCGACAGGATCACTGCCTGGCGGACCTGCTGCACCTGCGGCGCAGCGGCGACCTGGTGTTCGACCCGGTGTGCGTGATTTCGAACCACGACGACCTTCGCGACCTGGCCGAATGGCACGGTGTGCCCTACCACCATGTACCGGTGCCGAAAGTCGGCGAAGGCAAACAACAGGCTTTTGAAACCACGTCGGCATTGATCCGCGAGGCCGCGCCGGACACCATCGTGCTGGCCCGCTACATGCAGATCCTGCCGCCATGGCTGTGCGCAGAGTATCCCAACCGCATCATCAACATTCACCACAGCTTCCTGCCATCGTTCGCCGGCGCAAGGCCGTATCACCAGGCGTTTCGGCGCGGTGTGAAACTGACCGGCGCGACCTGCCATTACGTGACCGAGGAACTGGATGCCGGGCCGATTATCGACCAGGACGTCATCCGTATCCGCCACCACGATTCCATCGATGAACTGGTCAGGCGCGGCAAGGACGTGGAAAAACGGGTGCTGGCACGCGGCTTGCGCTACCACCTGGAGGACCGGGTACTGGTCCAGGGCAACAAGACCGTGGTGTTCAGCTAGGACTCGAGTTCGCCCCAGCGCTCGAAGGCTTCTTCCAGCCGGGCCTGGACCCGGGCCAGGCGCTCGGCAACGGGCTTGGTCTGCGCTTCGCCGGCGGCGAAGAAACCCGGTTCCGCCATGCGCGCGGCCAGTTCGGCCTGCTCGGCTTCCAGGGCCTCGATCTCGGCGGGCAGCGCATCCAGCTCGCGCTTTTCATTGTAGCTCAGGCGGCGTTTGGGCGCCGGCTTCGGGGCCGATTCCGGTACTTTTACGTTATCGGCGGGTGTTTTTTCGGTTGGCTCGCCCGAGCCGCCCGCACTGAGTGAGCCACCGGAGCGCACCCAGTCGCTGTAATCGCCCACCCGTTCGTCGACATTGCCTGCGCCGTCGAGCACCAGCAGGCTGGTCACCACGTTGTCCATGAAGTCGCGGTCATGGCTGACCAGCAGCACCGTGCCGTCGAAGTTCAGCAGGATGTCTTCGAGCAGCTCCAGCGTTTCCATGTCCAGGTCGTTGGTGGGCTCGTCGAGCACCAGCAGGTTCGCCGGGCGGGTGAACAGGCGGGCCAGCACGGCGCGGTTCTGCTCGCCGCCCGAAAGCGCCTTGACCGGCTGCCGCGCGCGGTCCGGCGCGAACAGGAAATCACCCAGGTAGGCGATGGCGTGCCGTCGGCGGCCGTTGATCTCGATGAATTCTGCCCCGGCGCAGACGTTGTCCATCAGGGTCTTTTCCGGGTCCAGTTCGCCGCGGAGCTGGTCGGAGTAGGCAACTTCCAGCTTTGTTCCCAGCTTGACCGTGCCGCTGTCCGGCTCGAGTTCGCCCAGCAGCATCTTCACCAGCGTCGACTTGCCGGCGCCGTTGGCGCCGACGATCCCGATGCGGTCGCCGCGCTGGATGACAGTGGAAAAATCGCGGATCACGCAGCGGCCATCGTAGGCCTTGGAAATGTTCTCCACCTCGGCCACGCGCTTGCCTGAGCGCCCCGCGCTCTCCAGGCTGAAGTCCGCCTTGCCGGTGCGCTCACGCCGTTCACTGCGCTCGCGGCGCATGGCCTTGAGCGCGCGAACGCGGCCCTCGTTACGGGTGCGGCGCGCCTTGATGCCCTGCCGGATCCAGGTCTCCTCGGCCGCCAGCTTCTTGTCGAACAGCGCGTTGGCGCGCTCCTCCGCCTCCAGCTCCTGCTCACGATGGCGCAGGAAACCCTGGTAATCGCCCACCCAGGTGGTCAGGTAGCCACGGTCCAGCTCGGCCATCACGTTGGCCACGTTCTGCAGGAAGCGCCGGTCATGGGTAATCAACACCAGCGCGCCTTCATAAGCGCGAAGCTGCTGCTCGAGCCACTCGATGGCCGGAATGTCCAGGTGGTTGGTGGGCTCGTCCATCAGCAGGATGTCCGGCTCGCTGACCAGCGCCTGCGCCAGTGCCACGCGCCGACGCCAGCCACCCGACAGCGTGCTCATCCGCACGTCCCCATCCAGGCCCAGCTGGCTCAGCGTGGTCTCCACCCGGGTCTGCAGGGTCCAGCCGTCAATCGCCTCCAGCTTTTCCTGCACCCGCGCCAGCGCCGCCATATCGGGCTCCGCGTCGCCGGACACCATGTGGTGATAGCGGGCCAGCAGTTCGCCGGCCTCGGCCAGGCCCGCGGCGACAATGTCGTAGACGCTGTCATCGGTGGCGGCCGGCAGCGCCTGCTTCAGCCAGGCGATGCGCGTGCCGGGGCGCACCCAGCGCTCACCACTGTCGACCTGGATCGCACCGGCGACGACATTCAGGAAGGTGGTCTTGCCGGCGCCGTTGCGGCCCAGCAGGCCCACCTTCTCGCCCTTGCGGATCGTGAAGTCGACGCCGTCCAGCAACGCGAGGTTGCCGTAGTGCAGTTCCAGGTTTTCGAGTCTGAGCAGGGGCATGGCGGCAGCGATGATAGCTCACCGGCCGCCCCCTGTATGCCCCCGAAACCCCCAAAACGGGGCCGGATCAGGTGGCCAGCGCGGCCTTCAGGTCGTCCGGGCGCATCGGCAGGTCACGCAGGCGCACCCCCACAGCGGCATGGATCGCGTTGCCGATCGCCGGCGCGACCGGGATCAGCGGCGGCTCGCCCATGCCGACCGGAAACTCGGTGCTCTCGACGAAGCGGATATCCAGCTCGGGAATGTCGGCCATGCGCAGCGGCGTGTAGCTGCCCAGGTTGCGGTCAGCCACCTGGCCGGCGTCGAAACGCGTGCCCTCGTGCAGCGCCAGGCTGACGCCCCACAACATGGCGCCCTCGGCCTGCGCCAGGGCGCCGTCGGGGTGGACCACGGTGCCGCAGTCGATCGTCTGCCACAACTTCTTTACCGTGACCTTGCCGCTGGCGCGGTCGACTTTCACGTGGGCCACGCAGCCGATCCAGGTGGGCATGTCGCGCTCCTGGCCGAAGGTGCAGGCCACGCCCATGCCCTCGTCTTCGGGCAGGTCACGCCCCCAGCCGGACTGCTCGCGCACCACCCGCAGCACGTGGGCCAGGCGGTTTGCGCCGCCGATGCTCTTGGGTTCCTCGCCGGCGTTCTTGCCCGCGGCGTCCAGGTGCGCCAGGCGGAAATCGATCGGGTCGGCCCCGGCCGCGTGCGCCAGTTCGTCCATGAAGCACTCCACGCCCCAGCCGATCCAGCCGGGGCCCACGGCCCGCAGCCAACCGGGCAGGAAGGTCTCCTGCGCGAGCGTGTTGTTCATCAACCTGACACGATGGTTGGGAATGGAATACCAGTGGTTGGCGCCGCTGGCCGAAAACGGGTCGACCTTGCCGGTACCGCCCAGGCCGTCGGGCATGAAACCCGGCGCCATCGCCAGCGTTGGCCAGCCGGCCACGACCGCGCTGTCCACGGCCTCGGCCTTGCCGTCGGCGCCCACCTGGCCACGGAAGGTCTGCACCGAGGCGGACCGTGCGCAATCGAAACGGCTGTCATCCTCGCGGTTGAACACCACCTTCACCGGCTTGCCGATGGCCTTCGATGCCAGTGCGGCCGGCAGCATGGTGTCACCGAACAGGCGCCGGCCGAAGCCGCCACCCAGGTAGTACTGGTGGATGACCAGTTGCGATTCCTCGACCTGCAGGGCTGTCGCCAGCACCGGCAGGATCAGTGACTGCCACTGGTTGCCGGAGTGAAGATGCCATGTGCCGTCGACCTGCTCGGCCACGGCATTACCCGGCTCCAGCGTGAAGTGCAGCGCCGTGTGCGTCCGGTAGGTGGATTCCAGGGCGTCATCGCCCAGCACCCCGGTGTCCCCTTCGCTGACGTAGAGCACGCCGTCGTCACCGGCGGCCAGTTCGGCACCTTTTGCCAGGATGGCATCTTCATCGACCGTGGCGGTGGGCCCGGGCGTCCAGTCCACGACGATGGCGTCGGCCGCCTTGTGCGCGGCCCAGTAGCTGTCCGCCAGCGCCACCACCCAGCCCTGCAGGGTCTCGCTGGGGTCCTCCAGCACCTGGAAGCCCTGGTAACCGGTTATGGTTTTGGCGGCGCTGTCGTCAACACCGTTCACCGTGCTGCCATAACGGGTGGGGGGAACCAGCGGCCGGGCGTAGACCATTCCGGGCCGCTCGGCGTCGATGCCATAGCGGGCCGTGCCTCGGCTTTTCTCCGGCACGTCCAGCGCACTGATGGGCTTGCCGATCAGCCGGCGGTCGCTGGCGGCTTTCACCGGCAGCGCGGCCAGTTCGTCCGCCGAAAAGGTGCGGTCGACCTGGCCACGGCCGACAATCTCACCGAACGTGACCGACCGGTCGCCTACGTGCACCGCGCCATCGCGGACCTCACAGTCGGCCGGGTCTGCACCCAGCAGCGCGGCGCCGGCCTCGGCCAGCACCAGGCGCCCGGCCGCACCCGCCTGGGACATGGCCAGGTAACTGGTACTCACCGACCAGGAGCCACCGGTGACCATGTAGCCCCACTTCGGGTCGGTGTCGACATGGGTCAGGCCCACCTTCGACCAGTCGGCGCCCAGTTCCTCGGCCACGATGCGGGCCAGGGCGGTGCCCACGTGCTGGCCCATTTCGGCCCGGGCGATATTGACGTTCACATGGCCACTGGCATCGATGTTGAACCACACCGTCGGCGAAAACGCCTTGTCCTCGATTGCCGCGATCGCGGAGGTCGCCAGGCTCGCGCCGCCGAAGGCCATGACCAGGCCGGCGCCGGTGCTGCCGGCCAAGAAGCCGCGACGTGTCAGGGTGAACGAACGGTCACCACGTTTTCCCAGGGCGCCCATCTCAGGACGCCTCCCGGGCGATCTCGGCGCCGCGCAACACGGCCCGCTTGATGCGCGGGTAGGCCATGCAGCGGCACAGGTTGCCGTTCATGTGTTCGACCACCTGCGCCTCGCTGGGCGAGGGGTTGGTCGCCAACAACGTGGCGGCCTGCATGATCTGGCCGTTCTGGCAGTAACCGCACTGCGGCACCTGCACTTCCAGCCAGGCCTGTTGCAGCGGGTGGGCGTTGTCGGCGTCCAGTCCTTCAATGGTGGTGACCTCGCGGCCGGCAACCGCGGAGACCGGGGTCACGCACGAACGCGTCGCCTCGCCGTCAATATGTATCGTGCAGGCACCGCACTGGGCGATGCCGCAACCGAACCGGGTGCCCTTGAGCCCCTTGTCATCGCGCAGCACCCACAGCAGCGGGGTGTCCGGACTGGCGTCCGTGGTGGTGGTTTCGCCGTTGAGCCTGAATTCGATCATCGTCACGCACCTCTTCGGGGGAGTTTATTCGTATCGAATACCAGTATAGCGACTGGATTCAGCGCAGCGTGGCCCAGAGCCCTGCCTGGTCAAACGGCCCGGGGTCGACGACGCCCTGCGCTGCCAGCGCCGTGCTTGCGCGACGCAGACCTGCCACCGGGCACCGGTAGCCGGTGGACCAGCGCACTTCCGAAAGCCACGCGCGGGCGCTGTCGGGACGGATCCCGTAAGTCTCGGCAACCTGCTGCGCCGCGCCCGCGCGACGGCGGAAATTGCGTGCATAGCGGGCGACGATGTCCAGCGCCTTCCGGATATCGCCCGTATCCCGCGCCAGGACCTCCCGCCGGGCCGCGACCACGAAGGCCGGCCAGGGCACTTCACGCACACCCAGCCGGCGGAACTCGCCGCTGTCCACCAGCGGCTGGGTCATGTGCTTCTCCCACAGGAACACGTCGGCCTGTCCGGCGGCCAGCGCCCGGCGGGCGCCGTCCAGGTCATCGATGACCACGAATGACATGTCGTCGGTGGGCCAACCGCGGGCCGCGGCGTCGACGATGGCGATCAGGTGCGAGCCCGAGCCATGGCGGCTGATGGCCACCCGCTTACCGCGCATGTCGGCCAGGCGACGGAGCGGGCCATCGGCGGCGACATGAATACCCCAGGTCAGTGGCGACGAGACGAAGACCTTGACGATCCAGCTGGCGTCATGGCGAAGAATGTCGGCCACGGCGCCCTCGGTCAGCACCACCGCCAGGTCGAGTTCATCCTCGCGCAGGCGCCGGGTCATCTCGCCGGTGCCGGCGCCGATCTCGGTCCATTCCACGTCCAGGCCGGCCGCGGCAAACGCACCATCCTCCACGGCCAGCCGCCACGGCAGGTTGAAGTGCTCCGGGACCCCGCCAACCCGAAGCGGGCGGCTCATGGTGCCGTCGCCCCGGTTTGCGCTTCGCGCCACTGCGCCAGCGCGCCCTCCATCGCGAGCACGACCTCGCGGTCATGCTCGGTCAGCGCCTCGACGCTGCCCATTTCGTGCCAGTTCATGACCCGGCGCAAACCGTAGAAGCGGCTTTCCATGCTCATGGCCAGGCTGTTCAGGTACGGCGCTTCGCGCGACGCCAGGATCAGTTCCGCTTCGGCGACGATGTAACGGGCCAGCACCTGGTTCAGCGGGTAGATCAGCGACAGGCCATCGGATTGATCATCGCTGCCAGCCAGGATGGGCGTCAGCACACGCCCCGCACCGCCGTCCTCGTTGGGCGCGGGCACACCGGCCAGGTGGGCGATGGTCGGCACGAAATCGGTCTGGTCGGCCCACTCAATGCGATGACCGGCGCGGATACCCGGGCCGTGGAACACCGCCGGGAACATCCAGCTTTCCTCGGGCAGGGTGGGATGCCAGCCCGTGGTGGTCTGGCCATGGTCGGAAGTGACGATAAACAGGGTGTCGTCCCACTGGCCCATGTCCTGCAGCGCGGCCACCAGGCGGCCGACCTGGCGATCGGCCTCGGCGGCCTTGGCCACGTAGGGCGAGTCCGGGTGCCATATATCGTGCTTCCACGGCGCATCGTCTGCCGCCTCCAGGGTTTCGCTGCCGCCATTGCCGGTGTTCTGCAGGTGCAGCCGCAGGAAGTCGGGCGCGAAGTCGCGCAGCACTTCGATGGCCCGGCCCACGGCCACGGCATCAGTACCCACCTGCTGGATCACCACTTCGTAGCCGTCGGTGATCGACTGGTAGGAGCGGGAATTGGCGATGAAGGCCGCGTCTCCGAATTCATGCTGGAGCATGCGCTGCTTGGCCGACAGGAACAGCGTCCCCGCCATCATCATCGGGTTCGGGTACGACGAGGTATGCACCCGGGCGTACTCGCCGTGGGTGGGGTGGTACGGGATGATGCCGGTGACCTTGTCGACGACAGACCCCGTACGGGCCAGTTGGTTGAACACCGGCAGCGAAAGCCGTTCGGGTGCTTTGAAATGCAGGCCGTCGACAATGACGAGCACGGTCCTGGCCGGCGGTTCCGCGGCGTGCGCCACGCCTGCGAACAGGGTGAAAACGACCGCAACGAGCGCAAGAATCTGGCGATTCATGAGTGTAATGGACCTCCGTTGAATACGAGTGGGAAGCGTCATGTTAAACAATGCCCGACTCGCTGGCATGGAACTTCGGCGGTGTTAGACTGGTGGTTGGGGATGGTCATTATGACCGGTCATGAATATTCCGGCACCACGTGCCGGACAGGGGAAGACAGGATGTCTGCGACTCGTATCGCCGCAAGGCGAAGCGTTGTTCTGAGCACCGTATTGGGTGCACTCTTTTTCACGTCACCAGCCAGCGCACAAACCGCGCCGGTGACGTTCCAGAAGAATTTCTCGCCCGCCGTGATCGGGCCCGGCAGCACGACCCGACTACGCCTGGTCATCGACAACACGCAAGGCGCGACACCGCTCGCCGACCTGGCCTTCAGCGATACCCTGCCGGCCGGCATGACCATTGCCGCGGCGCCCGTTGCGACCTCTTCCTGCGGCGGCACCCTGAGCGCCCCAGCCGGCGGGTCAACGATCACGCTTTCCGATGGCACCCTCGGCGCCAGTGCGACTTGCGTCATCCTGGTCAACGTGACGTCTTCCACGCCTGGGTTTGCGACCAATACGACCACTGACCTGACCAGCGACCACGGCAACCATGGCACCGCCACCGCGGACCTGGACGTCGACCCCGATCTGGCCGGCTTCTCGAAGTCGTTCGCGCCGTCGACGGTCAACTATGGTGACCGCAGCACGCTGACGTTCACTGTCGACAACACGCTGAACAACAGCGCCGTGGTGAACGCCAATTTCGTCGACGTTCTGCCCCCCGGCATGGTCATCGCCTCGCCCAACAATCTCGTCCACAACTGTGACGTGGCCGCACCCGTCCTGACGCCAACCATCACCGCCCCGGCTGGCGGCAACCAGGTCACGCTCAGCTTTAGCGGAACCCTGGCCTTCCCCTTCGTGGTGGCGGGCAGCACCTGCCAGTTGAGCGTGGATGTCGTTGCGCTGACCACTGGCACGCTCGAGAATGTCAGCGGCGATTTCCTGCATGATTTCGTCAGCACCGGCACTGCAAGCGCGACCCTGGTGGCAAATGGACAGGCCCTGACCGTGCGTGAAAGTTTCCTGGCCGACCCGGTGGCCCCCGGGGAGACCATCGAACTGCAGTTCGACCTGTCCAACCAGGACCGTGCCAGCACCGCGACGGATATCACCTTTACCAACGACCTGGATGCCTCGCTCAGCGGGCTGGCCATCAGCGGCGCGTTGCCTGCCGACCCCTGCGGTGCCGGGTCAACATTGACAGGCACCAGCGTGCTGACCCTCAGCAATGCGACGCTGCCGCCGGGTGGCAGCTGCCAGTTCAGCGTCACCCTGCAGGTTCCGGCCGGCGCGACGCCAGGCGCTTACCCAAACGCGACCACCGACCTGAACGCCATCCTCGGTGGCATGGCCTTTAACGGGCCTGGAGCCAGCGACACGCTGTTCGTCAATGCCGTGCCGCAGATGACCAAGACCTTCCTGACCTCGCCGGTCGCCCCGGGAGATGACGCGGTCATGGAATTCGTCATCACCAACCCGAGCCAGGCCAGCGCCGCCACCGACGTTGAGTTTGTCGATTCAATCTCCGACTTCCTGGGGTTCGGCATCCCGTTGACCCTGTCCCTGCCAGCCGACGACTTTTGCGGCGCGGGCTCGCAGGCCAGCGCTGTTTTCCTGGACACTGACAACTTCGGCTTTTCTGTCACCGGTGTGACCCTGCCGGCGGGCGGCGACTGTACCTTCGAGGTAACGGTGACCATTCCGGCCGAGACCACGGGTGGTACCTACACCAACACGACGACGGATGTCACCGGCATCATCGACGGCACGGCACAGACCGGCCCGGCCGCATCCGCCGACCTGGAGGTGCTGTTTACGCCGCAGTTGGTCAAGTCATTCAGCCAGCCAGCAGTCCCCGGTGGCGCAGTCGACCTGGAATTCGTCCTGTCATTGCCACCGGAAGCTCCGGGGCCAGTAACGGACATCACCTTCACCGATGACCTGGGCGCGGCATTGACCGGCCTGGTCGCGACCGGCTTGCCACTGGCCGATGCCTGCGGCACGGGCGCAAGCCTGGCTGGCACCGACACCCTGACACTCACGGGTGCAACGTTGACCCCGGGTGGCAGCTGCACCATGACCGTGGCGTTGCAGGTCCCGGCAGGCGCCACGCCGGGCAGCTATACCAACACCACCTCGACGGTCTCGGCAACCAGCCAGGGCGTATCGGTCAACGGGCCAGCAGCCACCGCTGACCTGGAGGTTGTCACGCTGCGCCTGAGCAAGGAATTTACTGACGACCCGGTCATCCCCGGCGCAACCGCTACGCTGCGTTTCACCCTGGAGAATGCTGGCCAGGTCACGCTCACCAACATCTTCTTTTCTGACGACCTCAACGCGACGCTGGCCGGCCTGGCGGCAGCCGGCCTGCCCATGAACGACATTTGCGGCACCGGCTCGTCAATATCGGGTACGACCACGCTGATCTTTACAAGTGGCACGCTGGCCGCCGGTGACTCATGCACCTTCGATGTGCAACTCCAGGTCCCCGCCAACGCGGCCGATGGCGTGTATCCGAACCGAACATCCCAGGTCCAAAGCTCCGAAGGCCCGGCCATTTACGTTTCACCGGGCGCCGCAGATGACCTGACCGTCGCCGGTTCCGTGATCCTGCTGACCAAGTCTTTTACCGACGATCCGGTCGGCCCGGGTGATGCAGTCACGCTGGAGTTCACGCTGCAGAACCTAAATGCCGGCGCAGACATCACCGACATGACATTCACGGACGACCTGGATGCCGCGCTCACCGGCCTGGTGGCCACGTCACTGCCTGCCGCCGACTTCTGTGGCGCCGGCTCGACGATATCCGGTACCAACCTGCTTACCATCAGCGGCGCGTCGCTGGCCACGGGCCAGTCCTGCACCTTCAGCGCTACGCTCCAGGTGCCCGCCCAGGCGATGCCTGGCACCCCGGTAACCAACACCACCAGCGCCGTCACCGGCATGGTGTCGGGCCTGCCCGTCACGGGTTCACCGGCATCGGACGACCTGCTGATCCTGTCACAGCGGCTGTCCAAGGCCTTTTCCGCAACGGTAGCGGCCGGTGGCACAGTCGACCTCGAGTTCACCATCGACAACGACGACGGTGCGAATTCCGCCACCGCGCTGGCCTTTACCGACGACCTGGATGCCGTGTTGACTGGCCTGGTGGCAACCGGCCTGCCCATGAATGATGTCTGTGGCGCGGGATCGGTCATCAGCGGCACGGGGTTCCTGACGCTTTCCGGCGCCATGCTACCCCCGGGTGGCAGTTGCAGCTTTAGCGTGTCGCTGGCCATTCCGGCCATGGCGGCAGCCGGCACCTACGACAACACAACCTCGGCACTGACCTCGGGCGGCCTGACGGCCGGTGAGCCCGCGACCGCACAGCTGGTCATCGAACCGCCGCCGGCGTTCACCAAGTCTTTCAGCCCGGACACCGTGGGTGAAGGCATCGCCAGCACGATGACCCTGCTCATCGACAACGCCGCCTCCGCCCTGGACGGTACCGCCCTGGCGCTGACCGACAACCTGCCGTCCGGCATGACGATTGCCGGCACCCCCAACGCCAGCAACACCTGTGGCGGCACGCTCACGGCAACGGCCGGCGCAACATCGTTGAGCCTGTCGGGGGGTGCCATTGCAGCTGGCGAAGGCTGTATCGTGACGGTTGATGTCACTGCCTCGCCTGCGGGCGCATTCACCAATACCACCGGCACCCTGACGTCGTCGCTGGGTGACAGCGGCACGGCCTCCGCCACGCTCAATGTCTTACCGGCACCCATGTTCAGCAAGGCGTTCGCGCCGGTCGAGATCCAGGCCCAGGGGCTGTCAACGCTGACGCTGACCATTGATAACTCGGCCAGCACCATTACCGCGACTGGCCTGGACTTCACCGATACATTCCCGGCCGGCCTGGAGGTCGCCTCGCCCGCCAATGCCAGCACAACCTGCACCGGCGGCACACTGACGGCGGTCGCCGGCGCCAGCAGCGTCAGCTACACCGGCGCTTCGGTCTCCGCGGGCGCGACCTGCGCGATCAGTGTCGATACCACGGCCGCGGCCACCGGTGACTACGACAATGTCAGCGGCAACCTGGTGTCTTCCCTGGGTGACAGTGGCACGGCCGCGGCCACGCTGTCCGTGGTACCGGAGCCAGCGTTTACCAAGTCGTTCTCGCCAGCCGCTATCACAGCGGGTGAGCTGTCTACCCTAGTCCTGCTGATCGACAACAGCGCCGGGCCGCTACCGGCACAGGCCATCGACTTCACCGATAACCTGCCTGCAGGCGTCACCATCGCCTCACCCGCCAATGCGTCAACAAGTTGCACCGGCGGCACACTGGTGGCTGCCGACGGCGGCAGCACCATCAGCTACAGCGGTGGTGAGGTGGGCGCGCTGAGCCAGTGCCAGGTGCAGGTGGACACCACCAGCGTGACGATGGGCGACCACGTCAATATCACCGGCGCCATGACATCGTCCCTGGGGGACAGCGGCACGGCCACGGCCACGCTGACCGTCAGCCTGCTGGCCCCGGCGTTCAGCAAGGCGTTCAACCCGGCGGTCATCCCCGCCGGCGGTGACAGCACGCTGATGCTGACCATCGACAACAGCGCCGGCGCGGGTGCGGTCAACGGGCTGGCCTTTACCGATACCTTCCCCGCCGGACTGTCCATCGCCGCCACGCCGGCGGCCGGCACGGATTGCGGTGCCGGTACCGTCACCGCTGTCGCCGGCTCGAATTCCGTTTCACTGAGCGGTGGCACGGTGGCCGCCAACAGCAGCTGCACGGTCACGGTGAACGTGACCGCACCGGCGGCTGGCAGCTTTACCAACACCAGTGGCGAACTGCTGTCCGATGCCGGCACCAGCGGCACGGCCACGGCCACGCTGGACGTGGTCGCCGCCAGCGGCCTGACCCGGCAGTTTGCCGGCCCGGTCCTGCCGGGTGGCCAGGTGGCGCTGCGATACACGCTGAGCAACCCCGGCGCGGTACCAGTCACCGACATTACCTTCAGCGACGACCTCGACGGCATGCTGCCGGGGCTGGCGGCTGTCGCCGGGCCTGCGGCCGATGCCTGTGGCCCCGGCTCACAGGTGACCACCGGGGGTAACGTCGTGCTGACGGCGGGCAGCCTGCCCGGCAACGGCAGCTGCACATTCACGCTGACCGTGACCGTCCCGGCCGATGCGCCGCTGGGCAGCCACCCTGGCTCAACCAGCCCGGTCAGCTACATGGCCGGTGGCTCAGGCTTCACCGCGCCGGCCGCCACGTCCAGCCTGGAGGTCGTCTACCTGGACTTCACCAAGTCGTTCCCGGGCGGTGATGTCGCACCCGGTGACCCGGTGCTGCTGACCTTCTCGATCACCAATCCCGATGGCAGCAATGCCGCCACCGGCCTGGCGTTCACCGATGACATCGACAGCTTCGTACCCGGGGCGGTGGCCACCGGGCTGCCCATGAGCGATGTCTGCGGCGCCGGCTCGACGCTGAGCGGAACCGACATCATCAGCCTGGCGGACGGTGTGCTTGCGCCCAACAGCAGTTGCCAATTCTCGGTCACGCTTGCGCTGCCGACACCCCTGGCCGGAGGTCGCTATGTGAACCTGACCAGTCCGCTGGGCGCCGACGTAGGTGGCGCACCGGTGTCGGCGCCGGCAGGCTCTACGGCGACGGCGGCACTGGTGGTCATGCCAGCCGCACCCGCCGCGCCGGCCATACCGGTGCCCTCTCTGCCATGGCGGGGAACGGCGATCCTGGCCCTGCTGGTCGCGATTCTCGGCTTCGGCGCCATGCGTCGCTCACGTTTGGCATACTGACCCTGGTCACGACCCGGACGGAGTACGCCATGAGCCCAATGCGCCATTCACGCCGCCGCCTGCTGCAACTGGCGGGCGCGACCGCCACCCTGCCCTGGCTGGCTGGCACGGCTGGCCTTGCCAGCGCCGCCGACGTGCTGCCGCGCAAGGCCATCGGCATGCCCTTCCCCGGCGGGCTGACCCTGCCGGACAGCCCGCCCCCGGCGCCGTCGGCCGACAGTGTCGGCTTTGCCGTGGTCGGGTTGGGCTATTACGGCGCGGCGATCCTGATGCCGGCCCTGGCGCGCGCGCAGCGTTGCCACGTGGCCGCGGTCGTGTCCGGCAACCCGGACAAGGCCAACCGCATTGCCGGCGCCTACGGGCTGTCACAGGATGCCGTGTACGGCTACGACGACTTTGAGCGTATCGCCGACGATGACCGCGTCGAGGCCGTCTACATTGTCCTGCCCAGCGGCCTGCATGCCGACTGGACCGAGAAGGCCTTCGCCGCCGGCAAGCACGTGCTCTGTGAGAAGCCGATGGCCCTGAACAGCGCCGAGTGCCAGCGCATGATCGACGCCTCGGTCGCGGCTGAACGCAAACTGATGATCGGCTACCGCTGCCATTTCGAACCCTACAACCTGCGCGCGATGGAACTGATGCGCGAGGACGCCGTCGGCGGCATCCGCCACGTCGAGACCTTCCAGCAATACCGCATGGGCCCGACCAGCCCGGCCGACAACTGGCGCGTGGTGCGCTCGCTGGCCGGCGGCGGGCCGCTGGAGGACTACGGCATTTACGGCCTGCAGTCGGCGCTCTACCTGACCGGGGAGATGCCTTCGAGCATCAGCGCGGAGACGATCCAGCCGAAGGGCGACCCAAGGTTCGCCGAGATTTTTGCCTCGGTCAGGACGCGGATGACCTTCCCGTCCGGCGCTACGGCCGAACTGTTCACGTCGTACGACACCGCGCCCGGCCGCAATCGGGTTGCCGTCGAAGGCGATGCCGGCCTGCTGGAAATGGAGCCCGCGACCGGTTACTCCGGCCACCGGATGTCCCTGACCAGGAACGGCGACCAGGAAACGCTGACCCCGGGCGACCCCGGTGTACAGTTCTACCGCCAGTGCGACCACTTCGCCGACGCCATCCGGGACAATACCGAGATCATCGTTCCGGGTGAGATGGGCCTGCGCGATGTTCGCCTGATGGAAGCCATTTACGCCTCGGCGGCCAGCGGCGAGACCGTAGCGCCCGCCGCCTGACGTCACGCGCCTGAACCGAAACCCCGAAGGAGTACCCGCCTGAGATGGCCAGCAGCCTGTTCGCCCTGCTCGACGATATCGCCACCGTGCTCGACGACGTGTCCGTCATGACCAAGGTCGCGGCCAAAAAGACCGCCGGCCTGCTGGGCGACGACCTGGCCGTCAACGCCGAGCAGGTCACCGGTGTGCAGGCCAGCCGCGAATTACCGGTGGTCTGGGCCGTGGCCAAGGGCTCGGCGGTCAACAAGGCCATCCTGGTGCCGGCCGCACTGGTCATTAGCGCCATTGCCCCGTGGGTGATCACGCCCTTGCTGATGCTGGGCGGGACTTTCCTGTGTTTCGAAGGCATCGAGAAGGTCGCGCACAAGTTCCTGCATCCGCAGTCGGAAGCAGAAAAGGAGCAGGAAATCCACGACGCACTGCTTGACCCGGACGTCGACCTTAAACAGGTGGAAAAGCAGAAGATCAAGGGCGCCATCCGCACCGACTTCATCCTTTCGGCGGAAATCATCGTCATTTCGCTGGGCACCGTGGCCACGGCCGCGCTGGCCACGCGTATTGGTGTGCTCTGCGCCATCGCTGTCATCATGACGGTGGGCGTTTATGGCCTGGTCGCGGCCATCGTCAAACTGGACGACGTGGGACTGGCGATGACGAAACGACCGCGCGCCATCGTCCAGACCATCGGTCACGGCATCCTCACGGCCGCCCCCTGGCTGATGAAATTCCTGTCCGTGGCCGGCACCATCGCCATGTTCCTGGTCGGCGGCGGCATCGTCAGCCACGGTGTTCCCGCGCTACATCACCTGCAGGTCGCGATCGAAACCGCCGCCGGCGGTGGTGTCACCGGCACCCTGGCCGGGATGCTGTTCACCGGCGTGGTCGGCATCGTGCTTGGCATTGCCGTGGTGGCGATCGTCGAGGGCATCCGGCGTATGACCGGCAAGGCGAAGCACCACACATGAGTGACCCGGGCAACCCGGCTATTTCGGTCGTTGTCATCGCCTACGAGATGAACCGGGAACTGCCGCGCACCCTGCGGACGCTTTCACCCGGGTACCAGCGTGGCATCGAAGCCGGCGAGTACGAGGTCATCGTTGTCGACAACGGTTCACACCAGCCGGTGACGGCGGCCGATTGCCCGTTCGACACAACCAATATGCGTTTCCTTGACCAGGATGCCGGCGGCGTATCACCGGTGGCTGCCATTCACCAGGGGCTGGATACGGCCCGGGGCGATCTTGTCGGGGTCATGATCGACGGCGCCCGCATGGCATCTCCAGGGCTGCTGCGCCATGCCCGTGATGCCGCGAAGATACGGCCGAATCCGGTCATCGGCACACTCGCGTTTCACCTGGGCGACGATGTCCAGATGCAGTCCTGCCAGCGCGGCTACAACCAGCGAGCCGAAGACCGGTTGCTGGCCACCGTCCCCTGGGTCGACGATGGCTACCGGCTTTTTGACATTTCGGTCTTCGCCGGCTCATCGTCCAGGGGGTGGTTCCACCTGCCGTCTGAATCCAATGCCCTGTTCATGCCCAAACGGCTCTGGGCGGAACTCGGGGGTTACGATCGCGGATTCCGCAGCGTGGGCGGAGGCCTGGCCAACCTGGATACGTGGAAACGGGCCGTCGAACTCCCTCACACCGATGTGATCATGCTGCTGGGCGAAGGGACGTTTCACCAGTTTCACGGCGGTGTGGCGACAAACTCGCCACCGGGCACCATGAGCCAGGTGTTCCACGAGGAATACCGTTCGATTCGTGGCGAGCAATTCATCACCCCGGCGAACCCGGACGTCAGTTATGTGGGCACGGTACCCACCAACGCCCGACGCTTGCTGGTCGACTCTGCCCTTTCGCTCCTGCCAAACCGGGGCCAGGGGCGCGACCACGAGGCTGGTGCGCTGACTGCCCGCGAGCGCCCCTTCACGTCACCGATGCCGCCGCGCCTGGCGGAAGGCCTGCTCGGGGGCGTCATGAAAAGCCGTTATCGCGACGTGCTGATGCACAAGAGTCCGCTCGACCTGGGCATCTATCTGCAACTGTTTTCACGGATACGGCCGCGCAGCCTGGTCGAGATCGGCGGCAAGCACGGTGGCTCGGCGCTGCTGTTCGCCGACCTGCTGGGCGCCATGCACGATGACGACTACCGGGTCATCAGTATCGATAACCACCCGCGACAGGAGTTCAGTGACCGGCGCATTGACTTCCTTCGAGGTGACGCGTTGGACCTGGCCACATCCCTTTCCGCCGATGTACTACAGGCCCTGCCCCGGCCGCTGGTCGTGATCGAAGACAGTGCGCACACCTACGAAACCAGCCTGGCCGTAATGGAATTCTTTCACCCACACCTGCGACCCGGTGACTACATCATCGTAGAGGACGGTGTCGTTTCGCAGCTACCCGCGTCGCGGTTCCGGGCCTACGACCATGGGCCTAACCGGGCCGTGCGCGAGTTCCTGGCACTGCAGGGCGACCACTACGAAATCGACACTGAGCTGTGCGATTTCTACGGCTACAACATGACCTTCAACCCGAACGGCTATCTGCGGCGCAGCTGATCCCTGACCTCGCCGGGCCGGAAGCGCACTCCTTCCTCGCGTCGCCTGCGCAACAGTTCCAACAGGCCCGTGACACATGGGTTACCGGGATGCACAGCGTCCGAACGCCCCAGGATCAACTCCGGATGGTCATCCAGGGCACACCCTTTCATCGACCTGACCAGCGGGTTGTAGCGCTGCCAGAGTAGCCGGCTTGCAGGGTTGAGTCCGGCAATCAACAGCAGGCCCGTCGGCCAGGTATCCAGGGGCAGCAGGCACAGGTCGGGGCGATTCGCCTTGAGACATACGTAAAGCCGCCAGACATCCCCCGTCCAGGCACGGGTCTGTCGCACCCGCTCGGCCTGGGCCGGGGTATTGGGATAAATGTCATCAATGACCACCAGTGTGTTTGTGCTGGCGCGCCGTTCGATGTTCATGAAGTCCCGCAGCGCGTACTCGAACAGGTGCATGCCGTCGATAAACGCCAGGTCGATGGTCTCGATGCCCTCAACACGGGAACCCGACTGCTCGAAAAACACGTCGCTGGCCTGTTTTACCAGGCGCTGTCCCTCTGCCAGGGGCTGACTCAGCGCGGGTGCCGGATCGACCCCCACCGCCGGGCATTCCGCCAGCCGCATGCTGCCACCGGTCCTGACGCCAATTTCAAGATAGCCCGCAGGTGACAGGACCTCGTGGATGGTTTTCATGGCCTGCAGATAGGGGATTTCACCACGGGTCTGCTCATTCAGGGGGTTGGTTTCGGCAGGGGCCGCCGAAGCGGAGCGAAGCGCGAGCGTGTGCTGGTTGGGGCGTGGTGCCATGGAGTCGCTGCCCTCTTCAGCGAAGGCATGTGAGAACACACCGACAAGGTCGTTCCATGGCCCCCGCTCATCCTGCCAGCAGTCGACCAGCTGCATGCCGGTGTAACGCGCCAGCGCCGCCATCGCGTCCGGGTAGAAGCGGTAGCAATCCACGGGGAAGCGGTGAACCGGCCCGGCCGAGGGCACAATCAGGAAAACCAGCCCCTCCGGCCGCACCACCCGGGCCACCTCCTCGAACAGTTTCCAGAAAAACTCGACATGCTCGAAGGCCTGCCCGCTGATGACGATATCCACGGAGCCGGAATCGAAGGGCAGGACGTACGGGTCGTCGAGCACGATATCCACGCCATCACCGGCCACCAGGTCAACGGCAAGGAAGTCATAAATCGGGTCCGAAAAAATGTCGGCATAACTGCCGTTGACATTGCTGCCACCGATATCGACCACGGTCAGCCGTTCACGGCCGGCAAGGTCGACCTGTCCGGCGAACCGCTCGTAGCACTTTTGCATATTGTCCAGTGATGAGGCGTGCATGTATCAGGCAGTCCGTACTCGTGTTGTTCCGGGTTTGCCGATAGTAACGTACATCTTCTGCCAGCCAGCACGCCGTCCAGTTCATGTACAGTGGCTTCAGTGCTTCGATCCCACCAGGACAGGAAAACTTGAACGAACTGCCCTTCAGCTACCGCGTTGAGCGACGCAAACGCGTGACCCGCCGATTACACCTGGCGCTGGATGACGACGGTGAATTGCTCGCGGTCGTCCCGCGCCATGTCGGTGATGCGGCCGTGCACCGGTTGCTGGTGAAGAACGTCGCCACGGTTGAGCGATACCTGCGGCGTGCCCAGGCGCGTCGACCGCCGCCCCTGGAATGGCACGATGGCAGCATGCACCTGTTCACCGGCCGGACCCTGCCGCTCCAACTACGCGCGCAACGTGGGCGCGCACGGGAAACGGAATTCACCGACCAACACATCGCTGTTTACAGCCACCAACTCGATGAGGACAGCGTGCGGCGAACCTTGCGTGCCGGCTACCTGGCGCAGGCACGACGGCTGTTCGCGCAGCGTGTCGACACGATCAGGGCCGGCGCCGATTGGACCCGCGGTCTAAAAATCGAACTGAAACTGCAACGCATGAAACGCACCTGGGGCACCTGCAGTTCGAAGGGCGTGATCCGCCTGAACACCCACCTGGTCAAGGCGCCACCGCAGTGCCTGGACTACGTGATCGCCCACGAGCTCTGCCATCTTCAGGTCATGAACCATGGGCCGGAGTTTTACCGGCTCCAGGACGCACTGTACCCGGGCTGGCAAGATGTCCGCACGCACCTGCGCGAGCATGGCCGGCGCTACACCCGCGACTGAGTGAAGGTTTCGTCCACCGTGAAACTGATGAAATTGATATTGATCGTTGTGGCCGGCGCGCTGGCCATCGCCGCCGGCGCCCGGCTGGCGATTCCCATGGTGCCGGTGCCGACCACCGGGCAGACCCTGGCGGTGGTTATCGTCGGCCTTTTGGCCGGGCCGCGACTGGGTGCCGCATCCGCGGTGCTTTACCTGGTGATGGTGCTGGCCGGGTTGCCGGTGCTGGCCAGTGGCGAGCGGCTGGCCGGTGCGGCATTTCTGCAGTCGGCCACCGCGGGCTACGTCGTCGGTTTTATACCTGCCGCCGCAGTAGTCGGGGTGATCGGCTGGCGCCGCGGCTTCGTACTCGCCTGCCTGGCCGCCGTGGCCGGCCATGCCGTGGTGCTGGCCTGTGGCGTACCATTGCTGGCCCTGAAGATTGGCTGGGGCGCCGCCGTCACCCATGGCCTGTTGCCGTTCCTGTTGGGTGCGCTTGCCAAGAGCGTGGTCGGCGCGGGGATCGTGACCGGCATCCGCGCCATGCGGCGTGACGCCCAGGTGGATGAACGCCGGCCAGGCTGAACCCGGCCGGCTGATTCACTCACCTCTCCTTCGGGCGTCAGCCAAAGACAAACGCGCCGTCTTCCACCTCCACACGAATGGTGTCGCCACTGGCGAAGTCACCCGAAAGGATTTTCTGTGCCAGCGGATTCTCCAGCTTCTGCTGGATGGCCCGCTTCAGTGGCCGGGCACCGTAGACGGGGTCGAAACCGGTGTTGCCCAGCAGGTCCATGGCCTGCTCGGACAAATCCAGTGACAGGCCATTGGCGGCCAGGCGGTTCTGCAGGTGCTGCAGCTGGATGCCGGCGATCAGTCGAATCTGCTCGCGGTCCAACGGGTGGAACACCACCAACTCGTCGACGCGGTTGATGAACTCGGGGCGGAAATGCTGGCCCACGACTTCCATCACGGCGTCCTTCATGGCGTCGTAGCCCTCACCGGCCAGTTCCTGCACCCGCGCGGAGCCCAGGTTCGAAGGCATCACCACCACGGTGTTGCGGAAATCCACGGTGCGGCCCTGGCCATCGGTCAGGCGGCCGTCGTCGAGGACCTGCAGCAGGATGTTAAACACGTCCGGGTGGGCCTTTTCGACCTCGTCCAACAGGATCACCGAATACGGCCTGCGGCGTACCGCCTCGGTCAGGTAGCCGCCCTCTTCGTAGCCGACGTAGCCCGGGGGCGCGCCGACCAGCCGGGCCACGGAATGCTTTTCCATGAACTCGGACATGTCGATGCGCACCATGGCGTCCTCGGTGTCGAACATGAACTCGGCCAACGCCTTGCACAACTCGGTCTTGCCCACACCGGTGGGTCCCAGGAACAGGAACGAGCCGATCGGCCGGTTCGGGTCCGAGAGCCCGGCGCGCGAGCGGCGGATGGCGTCGGAGACGGCCTCGACGGCCTCGTCCTGACCGATCACGCGCTTGTGCAGCGCCTCTTCCATGCGCAGCAGTTTGTCACGCTCGCCCTCGAGCATGCGGCTGACCGGGATGCCGGTCCAGCGTGACACCACCTCAGCGATTTCGTCCTCGGTGACCTCGTAGCGCAAAAGCTGGAACTCCTGCTTTTCCTCGCCTTCCTCGGCCTTGGCAAGGGCCTTTTCAAGCTCTGGGATTCGGCCGTACTGCAGCTCGGACATGCGCGCCAGGTCACCGGCGCGGCGCGCGGTTTCCAGCTCGGCACGGGTGCGTTCCAGGTCTTCCTTGATGTGCGTGGCGCCCTGCACGGCCGCCTTCTCCGACTTCCAGATTTCCTCCAGGTCGGAGAACTCGCGCTCCATGGTGTCGATTTCGGCCTGCACTTCTTCCAGGCGTTTCTTCGAGGCGTCGTCGGTTTCCTTCTTCAGCGCCTCGGCCTGGATTTTCTGCTGGATCAGCCGGCGTTCCAGGCGGTCCAGGGCCTCGGGCTTGGAGTCGATCTCCATGCGGATGCGCGAAGCGGCCTCATCCATCAGGTCGATGGCCTTGTCGGGCAATTGCCGGTCAGCAATATAGCGGTGCGACAGCGTCGCGGCCGCGACCAGCGCCGGGTCGGTGATGTCGACACCGTGGTGCACCTCGTAGCGCTCCTGCAGGCCGCGCAGGATGGCGATGGTGTCTTCCACGCTGGGCTCTTCCACCAGCACCTTCTGGAAGCGGCGCTCCAGCGCGGCATCCTTTTCCACGTACTGGCGGTACTCGTCCAGCGTGGTGGCGCCAATGCAGTGCAGTTCACCACGGGCCAGCGCCGGTTTCAGCATGTTGCCGGCGTCCATGGAGCCCTCGGCCTTGCCGGCGCCGACCATGGTGTGGATCTCGTCGATGAACAGGATGATGTTGCCTTCCTGCTTGGCAAGATCGCTGAGCACGGCCTTCAGGCGCTCCTCGAACTCGCCGCGGAACTTGGCGCCTGCGATCAGCGCGCCCATGTCGAGCGACAGCACACGCTTGCCGCGCAGGCCCTCGGGCACCTCGTCGTTGATGATGCGCTGGGCCAGGCCCTCGACGATGGCGGTCTTGCCCACGCCGGGCTCGCCGATGAGCACCGGGTTGTTCTTGGTGCGGCGCTGCAGCACCTGGATGCAGCGGCGGATTTCCTCGTCGCGGCCGATCACCGGGTCGAGCTTGGACTGCTCGGCCCTCTCGGTCAGGTCGATGGTGTACTTGTCCAGCGCCTGGCGCGCGTCCTCGGCGTTGGGGTCGGTGACCTGCTCGCCGCCGCGCATGTCGTCAACCGCCTTGTTGACGGCCTCGATGCTGGCACCGTTGCTTTTCAGCAACTCGGCCAGAGGGCCCTTCAGGTTCAGCGCCGCGATCACGAACAGTTCGCTGGCGATGTACGCATCACCGCGATCCTGTGCCAGCTTGTCCATGATGTTCAGCAGCTTGACGGTGTCATTCGACAGGTTGACCTCGCCGGCCGCACCCGCGACCTTGGGAAAACCGTCCAGGCGCTCACCCAGCCGGGAGCGCAGCGCGTCCACCTTCACACCGGCACGCGTCAGCAGGTGGCGGACCGAACCGCCTTCCTGGTCCATCAGCGCCACCAGCACGTGCGCCGGCTCGATCATCTGGTGGTCGAGGCCAATCGCCAGCGACTGCGCGTCTGACAGCGCGAGCTGGAACTTGCTCGTAAATTTGTCCATTCGCATGGTTAAAAACCCTCTGAATACGGGTCCGGCGGAAGCGCCGGAGGATGTCCGTTAGATGAGGGCTTTCGGGTGCGGAATCAAGCGTTTGGATGCAATGTGAAGTGGAACTTTGCGTACTCGCCCGGGCGACCCTCGCCGCGGATCCAGCCGCCATGCCGCTCGACCACGCGGGCGACGATGGTCAGGCCCAGGCCGGAGCCCTCGAAGCGCTCGCTTTCGTCGAGCCGCTGGAAGGCCGCGAACAGCCGGTCCGCCTTGTCGTTGTCGAAACCGATGCCGTTATCAGCGAAGGTGTACACGGTCACGCCGTCTTCGCTGGTCGCGCTGACATGGATGCGGGCGACCGGCTCGTCACGGGTGTACTTGAGTGCATTGCCCAGCAGGTTGGTCACCAGCATGCGCACCAGCAGGTCATCGGCCTCGACGCCCGGCAGGTCTTCGTCCACCACCAGTTCGACCGGCCGGTCGGGCACCACGGCCGTGAGCGCGTCAAACACGTCTTCAACCAGCGCCCGCATGTCGAGCAGCTCACGCTCGAAGGTTTCATGGCTCAGGGCCGATAGCCCGGACAGGCGATCGAGGATCGTGGTCATCTGGGTCACGCAGGGATAGACCCGGTCGATCACGGCCAGCTCCGCTTCGTGGCCACCGGCGCGGTCCAGCCGCGTCGACAGCAACTGGATATTCATTGACATGGCGTTGAGCGGGTTGCGCATGTCATGCGCGACCGAGTCGGTGATGGTCTGCAGGTCCGCGGTGCGATCGGCCAGCGCGCGGGTACGTTGCTGCACCACGGCTTCGAGGTTGCGGTTGAGTTCGGCGACTTCCCGCTCCGCCGCTTCCGCGTTGCGGGCCCGGCGCCGGGCGCGCGCGCTTTCGTGGGTCAGGAAGCCCATCAACACGGCGATAATCAGGCCCATTAGCAGGATCATGTCAGTCGCACGCGATTCCAGGACGCGCACGGCCTCGGTGGTCGGCCGGTGTTCAACCCGCCAGATCGAGCCCCAGGGCATGCGAATCAGGCCATCCTTGATCCAGCCCGGCGGCAATCCGGTCGCGGCATCTTCGCCGCGGAACAGCGCGTGCTCGTCCCAGAACACACTGATCGCGTAACTGGGCGCCTCGTCGACCAGCATCTGCCCCACCAGGTCTTCAATATCGACCATGACGGCCATGCGCCGGATTCGCTCGCCGTCACGCTCGACCTCGTAAATTTCGAGGTACTGGCCACCCTCCGGATAGGTGATTGGCCCCAGCACGGTCGACTGGTCCTGCTCGCGCATCCGCGCCGCCAGCGCTGCGTGCGCCGCCCACTCGGCCGTTTCCGGCTGGTAGCTGTAACCGGGCCGGTCCGGCGAGTGCATGAAGCGGACGCCATCGGGCTGGGACTCGTACAGCACCAGGCGGACGCCGTCGTAACCATCCAGTTCCATGTGTTCGCCGGCGGGCCACTGTTCGGCCGGCAACTGGCTGATGGCGCCCCAGAACTCACCCAGGTTTCTCAGTGCGTCGTAAAAAGTGGCCATGCTTCGAGCCAGGTGACTGCGCGTCGACCACGACTCCAGCGTGACGATGCGCTCGACCTGCCCGATCTCGTTCTGCTGCAACGCGCGCCACATCTGGATGGTGCCAATACCCACCAACACGGTGACAACGATGGGAACTACGACGCGTGTGAGCAAGGGCCATGCGCTCCAGCCAGAAGGATCTTCACATTACAGCTAAACCGACCGGCATTCACGTTTGTCGGTCTGGCGCGCACGCGATTGCGATACCATGAGCGCTTTCCGCGCCCGTATTGGAGTCCAGATTACGCATGGCCAGCATCCTGATCGTCGACGACGAAACCGCGTTTGCCCAGGGCATCGCCGACTACCTGCAACTCGAAGGGCACGACACCACGGTCGCCCATGACCTGGCCAACGCCCGTGAAGCACTGTCGGGCGATACGCCTGATCTTGTCCTGCTGGACCTGATGCTGCCGGACGGCAGCGGGCTTGAACTGTTCGATCGTTTCGAAAAAAGCACGCCGAAGCGCATCATCATCATGACCGGGCATACCGGCGTGAAACAGCTGATCGGCGGCCTGGCCGGCGACGCCGTCACCTACATGAAGAAGCCCATCGACCCGCCCGAACTGGAAGGGTTGCTGAACAGTCTCGACGCCGGCGGTGTCGCGACAACGGGGGGCAAGGCCGCGCAAAAGGGCCGCTACGGCCTGCTCATCGGCGAATCGAAGCCCATGCAGGTGGTTTACACCGCCATCTCGAAGGTCGCACCCACCGACAGCACCGTGTTCATCCACGGCGAAAGCGGCACCGGCAAGGAACTGGTCGCGCGCATGGTCCATCGCGAAAGCGGCCGCGAGGGTCGGTTCATCCCGGTCAATTGCGGCGGCCTGAACAAGGACCTGGTGTCGAGCCAGCTGTTCGGCCACGAGAAAGGCAGTTTCACCGGCGCCGATGGCGCCCACGCGGGGTTCTTCGAGCAGGCGGACAACGGCACGCTGTTCCTGGACGAGATCACCGAGATGCCGATGGAAATGCAGGCCCACCTGTTGCGCGTGCTGGAAACCGGCAAGGTGCTGCGGCTGGGCGCACAGAAGGAGAAACGCGTCAATGCCCGCCTGGTGGCGGCGACCAACCGCGACCCGCGCAAGGCCGTCGAGGACGGCCTGCTGCGCGAGGACCTGTACTTCCGCCTGAGCGTGTTCCCGATCGAGTTGCCGCCGCTGCGCCAGCGCCATGGGGATATCGAGCTGCTGGCCAACCGCTTCCTGGACGAACTGAATCGCGAGCATGACCAGAAGCGTTGCCTGTCCGCGGACGCGCTCAGGAACCTGGAACGCCACGGCTGGCCCGGTAACGTGCGCGAACTGAAGCACGTCCTTCATCGCGCCTGGATCCTGGCCGATGGCGATGTGGTCGAAGTCCCCGAAGCCCTGGACCGCGGCCTCGAGACCCGCGTCGAGGGCATTCGCGCCGGGCGTTCCATCGCCGACGTCGAGAAGGACCTGATCATTGCCACGCTGGAGCAGGTGGATGGCAACAAGAAGGAAGCCGCCGCGATGCTGGGCGTCAGCCTGAAAACGCTCTACAACCGCCTGAAAACCTATGAAATGGATGACGAGGACGACTAGGCGACAGGCCGCAGCCCGGGAAGTGGTTCATATCCTGTATCATTAAGCACCATGGACAGCGAGAAAACCGCTACCCGTATCCTGGTCGTTGAGGACAACGACACCGCCCGCGACGCCATCCGGGAGTTCCTGGACCTCTCCGGCTACCAGGTCGCCTGCGCCGGTTCGGCCGACGAGGCGCTTTCAGAAGCAGAGAAGCTCCACCCCGATATCCTGGTCAGTGACTGGCAGCTCAAAGGCCAGCGCGACGGCGTCGACGTGGCCCGCGAGCTACAGGATCGCTTTGGCGTGCTGGTGGTTTTCATTACCGGCAACGCACTCGAACCCCTGCGCCGCTCCGCGGCCGATATCAATGTCGCCCGCTACCTGCGCAAACCGGTATCGCTACCGCGCCTGGCCCGCCTGATCGGCGAACTGCCCGCAGCCTGAAAGAATATCGCGCTTAAAAGAAAACGGCCCCGCCAGCTGGCGGGGCCGTTTCCGGGATTCCGGCCGGTCCGCAGAACGAACCGCGCCGGACTCCGGCTCCAGCGTTAAGAGCGCACTTCGATGTTGTCGATCACGTCGACCACACCGGCCACCTGGTTGGCGGCGGCCATCGCGGCGTCACGCTCCTCGTCGGTGTCGACATGGCCACCCAGGCTGATCACGCCATGGTCGGCTTCCACGTCGATGGTCAGGGCCTCGACCTCGGGGTTATCAACGAGCGCGGCCTTCACCTTGCTGACCAGCAGCTTGTCGTCCAGGTATTCACCGGCCGAACGATCCGCGGGCTGAATCTCAAGGTTGTTGACGACTTCGGTCACGCCATCGATGTTCATGGCGATGGTTTCGGCGCGCTCACGCTCCGCTTCCGAGTCCACGAAGCCGTTCAGCTGTACTGAATCACGGTCCACCTCGACGTCGATATTGATGGCATCGGTCACTTCGTCGGCAGCCAGGGCGGCCTTGGTACGTGCGGCGATGCTCAGGTCGTCAACCACCTGGCCGGCGGTGCGATCGGCACGCTCTTCGGCCATGTCACGAGCTTCAGACTCGTTGGCAGCCAGCGGCAGTGAAAGGGTCGTCGCCAGTACAGCACTCATCACGATGTAAATGGGCTTGCGGTTCATACATTCCTCCATTGGTTGCGCCAGTTTGTTGCTCTGACGCCCCGGTAGAAGCAATGATCGTGCCACGTAACCTGCGCACCATGGAGCACACTCCGAATAACCACTTTATTACAGCAACTTACAGGATGATCACCACGGACTGGATCGACGCCGGCAGCGCCCGCAGGTTCTGGAGAACACCCCACCGGTGAAAAAAATTCCGTCGAATTTGTAACGATTGCCCGCCCGCGCGCCTCAGCCCACGTTGCGAACACGCTGGTGTCTCCTATACTGGAATTGGGTCCCCCGGAAATTCACACCATGAACTTCGAACAACATACTGAACTGCAACAACTACGGACGACACTGGTTGATTCGCTGCACCTGGAGCGGCGCCAGCGCGTCATGACGGAGAGCGAACAGCTCGAGGAAATCAGGTTCCAGATCCAGCGCACGGTCAACGCCATCGACCGCCGGATACTGTCGGACCAGCCAGCGCGAACGCAGTAACCCCGCCCGGATCCAATGCCCCCGGCGTCAGTCGCCGGCGGTGAACATTGTCTTCATGACACGCCGGTAGACCCGCGACAGGTCGTCCAGGTCGGCCACCGGCGTGTACTCGTCCACCTTGTGGATGGACGCGTTCAGCAGCCCCAGCTCCACCACTTCTGTTCCCAGTGGCGCGATAAAGCGCCCGTCCGAGGTGCCGCCACCCGTATTCAGCGCCGGGGCCAGGCCCAGCTCTGTTGGCACGGCATCCGCCACGGCCCGGCGCAGCGCACCGGCAGGTGAGCGGAACGGCTCGCCGGACACGCGCCAGTCCAGCGTGTAATTTTCAACGCCAGCATCGGCCAGCATGTCTTGCACGGCCTGGTGCAGCGTGTCGGCATTCCAGTGCGTGTTGTAGCGGAAGCTGATGGTCAGCGTGGCCGCGCCCGGGGTGACGTTGGACGCGCCGGTGCCGGCGTTGATATTGCTGACCTGGCAATGCGTGGGCGGGAACTGGCCATCCGCATCGTCCACGCCATCGTCCCAGCGGCGCTCGACCAGCGCGGCCAGGAACGGCGCCAGCCGGTGCACGGGGTTGTCGATGCTTTCCGGGAACGCGGTATGGCCCTGCACGCCCTTCACCGTCAGCACGCCGACGATCGACCCGCGACGGCCAATCCGTACCGTGTCGCCCAGTTGCCGCTGGCTGCTGGGTTCGCCGACCAGGCAGTGATCCGGTACCTGGCCGCGCGCGGCAAGGATCCCCGCGACCTCGCGAATGCCCCGCTGCGCATCGCCCTCCTCGTCGCTGGTCAGCAACAGGCCGACCTGGCCCGGATGGTCGGGGTGCTCACGCACGAAGTCCTCCAGCGCCACGACCATCGCGGCGACGGCGCCCTTCATGTCGCAGGCGCCACGGCCGTAGAGCACGCCGTCGCGCACCTCGGGTGCGAACGGCGGCGAGGTCCAGTCCGATTCGGGGCCGGGCGGCACGACATCGGTATGCCCCAGGAACCATAGCGACGGCGATTCAGCCCCGTGCGTGATCAGCACGTTGGTGACATCGCCACAGACAAACCACTCGGCGGCAAAGCCCAGCGCCGCCATCCTCTCCGCCAGCAACGACTGGCAGCCGGCATCATCCGGCGTCACCGATGGCCGCGCCATCAGCGCACAGGCCAGGTCCAGGGTGTCGTTCACAGTACGGCCTCGAGTTCGGCTGTTTTGAAGCCGACGGCCAGCACCTGGCCATCGCGCTCGAACAGCGGCCGTTTGACCAGCGTCGGGTGCGCCAGCAACAGGTCTTCCAGCGCCGTTCCGGTCGCCGCCTTCTGGGTGTCATCCAGGCCGCGCCAGGTGGTGCTGCGGCGGTTCACCAGCTGCGCCGCGAACCCGGAATCGAGCCAGCGACGGACCTGTTCACGGTCCAGGCCATCGACCCGCAGGTCGTGAAACCGGTGCGGCAGGTCGCCCGCCTCCAGCCACTTGAGGGCCTTGCGGCAGGTGTCGCACTGGCAAATGCCATAGACGGTCAACATCCGTGCCGCTCGCTTATCGGTGGTCCGCCTGGCGCAGCAGTTCGTTGGGCGAGGTCTTCGCCCGCGTCTGCTCGTCGACCTGCTTGACGATAATCGCCGCGTACAGCGAATGCGTACCATCGCGTGCCGGCAGCGTGCCGGGCACGACCACGGAGCCCGCCGGCACTCGGCCGCGGGTGATCTGGCCGGTCTCGCGATTGAAGATGCGCGTGCTCTGGCCGATGAATACGCCCATGGAAATCACGCTACCGCGCTCGACCACCACGCCCTCGACGACCTCGGAACGCGCGCCGATGAAACAGTCGTCCTCGATGATGGTGGGGTTGGCCTGCAACGGCTCCAGCACCCCGCCGATGCCGACGCCACCGGAAAGATGCACGTTGCGGCCGATCTGCGCGCAGGACCCCACCGTGGCCCAGGTATCGACCATGGTGCCGGCGCCGACGAAGGCGCCCAGGTTGACATAGCTGGGCATCAGCACGGCATCGCGGCCGACGTGCGCGCCGCGGCGCACGGTGGCGTGCGGCACCACGCGGGCACCCGAGTCGGCGATGGACGTGTCATCACCCGACCAGCGCACCGGCACCTTGTCAAAGTAGCGGTTCAGCCCGCCCTCCATCACCACGTTGCCGGCGATACGGAAATACAGCAGCACGGCCTTTTTCAGCCACTGGTTGACGCGCCAGCCGCCCTCGACCGAGGCGTCCGGTTCGGCCACGCGCGCGCTGCCGTCTTCCAGCGCCGTCAGCACTGCTTCAACGGCCTCCGCCAGGCTTTCCGGCACGGCGTCGGGGCGGATGCTGGCGCGGTCCTCGAAGGCCGCTTCAATCAGGGGTCGGATGGTGTCCAGGCTCATTCGTCGGTCCTTGTTCAAGAGTCCAGCCGGCGATGGATTTCGTCGGCCAGGCGTTTCTGCAGGGTCTCGTCCAGCGGTTTGTCGGCGCGGTCGGTAACCAGGAAAGTATCTTCGACGCGGTCGCCGAAGGTGGCGATCATGGCGTCGTGGATGCGCACCTCGCTGGCGGCCAGCGCGGCGGACAGCTGTGACAGCAGGCCCGGGCGGTCGCTGCACTCGATCTCCATCTCCGTGACTGCGCCGTCGCGGGCGGTGCGGAAGTGAAGGGTCGGCGCGGCGACAAAGGGTCGCAGCCGGCGCGGCAGCGGCCGCATCACCGGCGCCAGCTTGTTACGCGCGTCGAGCTCGGCGCGCAGGCGGCGCGCCAGCACACTGGAGTCGATATCGTTCAGCGGGTTGCCGTGACGGTCCATGACCTGGAACAGGTCGAAACTGCGGCCGCTTGCCGAGGTCACCACGCGCGCGGTCAGCACGTCCAGGCCCAGTTCGTCCATGACCGCGGTGATCGTGGCGAACAGGCCGGTGTAGTCCTCGGCGCAGACCAGCAGTTCGGTGACCTCGCGCTCGGCACGCAGCCGCACCGCCACCTGGGTGCCGTCCTCGCCATGTTGCAGCGCCGCGGCCGTGGCCCAGGCCAGCTGGGCGTCGGAGAAGCGCAGGAATACGCTGGCCGGCAGGCCGGCCCAGAACGCCCTGACCCGCGCGGCATCCAGTCCCTCACCCACGAGTTGTTCCAGCACCTCGTCACGGGAATGCTCGATCTGGCCGGCGCGGTCGGTGGGCGTGTCGTCGTCCTCGTCCAGCGACGACCAGGCCGCCTGGAACAGCTCCCACAACAGGCCGCTCTTCCAGCCGTTCCACAGCCGCGGGCTGGTGGCCGACACATCGGCCACGGTCAGCAGGTACAGGTGCTCCAGCTTGCGCCGGGAATCGACAATGGCGGTGAACTCGGCAATGGTCTCCGGGTCGCCGATATCCTTTTTCTGCGCCGTCTGCGACATCAGCAGGTGGTTCTCGACCATCCAGGCCACCAGCTGGGCGTCGGCCTCGGACATCGGCATCTTGCGCGCGAAGGCCAATGCGTCGACCTTGCCCAGCTCCGAATGGTCGCCGCCGCGGCCCTTGGCGATATCGTGAAACAGCGCCGCCACGTACAGGATCGCCGGCTCTTCCATGGTCGCGAACACCTTGGGGGCGTTCGGGTAGATGCCGTTGTACTTCGGGTAGGCCAGGCGCCGCAGGTTACGCACCGTGAACAGGATGTGCTGGTCGACGGTATAGACATGGAACAGGTCGAACTGCATGCGGCCGACAATCTGCGCGAACGCCGGGATGAACGCGGCCAGCACGCCGTAGCGGTTCATCCGCTGCAGCTGCGTGTACACACCGCTGGGGCGCGACAGCATGTTGTAGAACGACGCCAGCACCTGCGGATCGTTGCGGAAATCATCGTCGATCAGGTACAGGTGATCGACAATCTGGCGCACGGCAGAAGCCCGCACGCCCAGCGCCTTCTCGCTGCGCGCCAGCACGTCGAACAGCTCCATCAGTGCCTGCGGCCGGCGCTTGAACAGCCCCGGGTCGCGCAGGTCCAGGAAGCCGTGCAGCAGCACGAAGTCCTCACCCAGGTCCTCACTGGGCGGCGCCGATTCGCTCAGCAGCTCTTCGCTGAACAGTTGCAGCAGACGCTCGTTCAGCCGCTCCAGGCCGGTGACGACCCGGTAGTAACCCTGCATGAAGCGCTCCACCGCCAGGTTGGAGCCACCGTCATCGCGGAAACCGAAAAACTCCGCCACCTGGCGCTGCACGTCGAACAGCAGACGGTCCTCGGCGCGCTTGGTGATCAGGTGCAGCGCGTAGCGCACCCACCACAGGTAGTACTGGCCCTCGACCAGCTCGCGGAACTCGCTGTCGGTCAGGAATCCGTGCTCGACCAGGCCATGCAGGCCGGTGGCGTCAAAATGCCGGCGCGTCACCCATTCGATCATCTGGATATCGCGCAGGCCGCCCGGGCCGTCTTTGACGTTCGGCTCCAGGTTATAGGCGGTGTCGCCGTACTGCGCGTGCCGCGCGGCCTGCTCTTCCATCTTGGCGTTGAAGAAATCGCGCGCGCTCCACATCACCTCCGGCGCCACGGCCCGGTGCAAGGCGTCGAACAGGGCGCGGGAGCCGCTCAGGTAGCGCGCCTCCATCAGGCTGGTGGCGGTGCCGACATCGGCCAGCGCCTCTTCCCGGCACTGCGCCAGGTTGCGCACCGAGTGGCCCAGGTAGAAACCGGCGTCCCACAGCAGCGCGACGAAGCACTCGATCGCTTCCTTCTGCGCGTCGCTCAGGTCACCCTTCTCGAACAGCACCAGCAGGTCGACATCGGAATGCGGATGCAGCGCGCCGCGACCGAAGCCGCCCACGGCCACCAGGGTCAGGCCCAGGGCTTCCGGCACACGCGCGTCCCAACCGTACAGCAGCAGCTGCTCCACGCCCCAGGCACGGCTGCGGACCAGGGCCGCGACGTCCTCTCCACCGCGAAAACGCTCGCCCAGGTCGGCGTCCAGGCGCGTCAGCGCATCGCGCAGGCTGGCCAGGAGATTGTCACCGTCACCCAGCTGCTCGCGATCGATCAGCTCATCGGCATCGGCCGGTGCCGGCAAGGGGCCGGCCAGGGATTCCGCGATGGTCGCCGCCATGGTGCCGCTCAGAGCGGGTCGCCGGGCAGGCGGGTCAGCACGTCGAAGCCGTCGTCGGTCACGGCGATGGTGTGCTCCCACTGCGCCGACAGGCTGCGGTCACGGGTGATGACGGTCCAGCCATCGGGCATCAGGCGGGTGTCGCGCTTGCCGACGTTCACCATCGGCTCGATCGTGAACACCATGCCGGGCCGCAGTTCCTCACCGGTGCCACGGCGGCCGTAATGCAGGACCTGCGGGTCTTCATGAAAGCCACGGCCGATGCCGTGGCCGCAATACTCGCGCACCACCGACAGCGACTGGCTCTCGACATGGCGCTGGATGGCGTAGCCGATATCGCCCAGCCGCACGCCCGGCGCGACCATCTCGATACCGGTCACCATGGCCTGGTAGGCCACGTCACAGACCCGTTTGGCGCGAATCGATGGCTCGCCCACGTAGAACATCTTGCTGGTGTCACCGTGCCAGCCATCCTTGATCACCGTGACATCGATATTGACGATGTCGCCGTCTTTCAGCACCTTGTCACCGGGAATGCCATGGCAGACCACGTGATTGACGGAGGTACAGATGGACTTCGGAAAGCCCTTGTAATTCAGCGGTGCCGGGATGGCATCCTGGACCTCGGTGATATGCCGGTGACAGATATCGTCCAGCTCGCCGGTGGTGATACCGGGGCGGACGTGGTCGGCGATCATGCGCAGCACCTCGCCGGCCAATCGACCGGCCACGCGCATCTGTTCAATCTCTTCGGGCGTCTTCAGGATGATGCCGGACTCTCTCAACATCAGCATTTTCTCTTTATCGTGATGGCAACAGCAAAGGGGCATTGTAACGCCTGCGGCAAGCGCCACACACTCACCGTATAACGCCGACCAAACTTGTGGCCTATACCCTTACCCCCCGCTACGGGGATAATAGGCGGCTGGGCAGATGAGGTCCCGCGTGGGGCTTTGGGAGCACGACCTTGTTAACGAAGTTTTTTCGATACCTGTTGCCGCTGGGGCTGATCGTCCTGTCGATCATTGTCCTCTTCGGCCTGGTTGCGCGTTCTGCCGCCAAGCGGCCGGAGCGCAATGTCGACGAACAGCAGGCCGTGCTGGTGGAGACCATCCGCGCCGAAACGCGCTCGCTGAACCTGGTGGTGCGCTCGCAGGGCGCGGTGCGGCCGCGCACCGAGACCACACTGGTGGCCGAAGTGTCCGGGCGCATTGTCAGCGTGTCCCCCAATTTCGTCGCCGGCGGATCCTTCAGCGCCGGGGAAACGCTGCTGGAGATCGATCCCAGCGACTACGCCGCCGCGGTCAAGCGCGCGGAAGCGGCGCTGGCCTCGCGACATGCGCTGCTGGCCGACGAGCAGGCCCGCTCCGAGCAGGCCATCAAGGACTGGCGCAACCTGGGCAAGTCCGGCGATGTGCCCGAACTGGTGGCCCGCAAGCCGCAACTGGCCGACGCCACCGCCAACGTGCTGGCCGCCGAGGCCGACCTGGAAAAAGCCCGGCGCGACCTGCAGCGCACCCGTATCTCGGTGCCCTACGATGGCCTGGTGCGTGAAAAGATCGCCGACATCGGCCAGTACGCCGCCCCCGGCGCGCAGCTGGGCGTGACCTTCGCCGTCGACTCGGCCGAGATCCGCCTGCCGGTCTCGGCCGCCGACCTGGCCTACCTGGAACTGCCCGGCACTGCAGAGGCCGACCCGGAGAGCGCACCCGCCGTCAGCCTGCAGGCCGACGTGGGCGGCACCGCGCGGCGCTGGGACGCGCGCATCATCCGCACCGAGGGCGTCATCGACGAGGCCAGCCGCGTGCTCTACGCCGTCGCCCAGGTCGTCGACCCCTATGGCCTGCTGGGCCAGAGCACGCAGCCGGAGTTGCGCGTGGGCACCTTCGTCAGCGCCGCGATCGAGGGCCGCCACGTGGACAACGTGGTGGTGCTGCCACGTTACGTGCTGCGCAACGACAACACCGTGCTGGTCGCCAACGCCGAAAACGAGCTCGAAGTGCGCCAGGTGGGCGTCGTACGCGCCGGCGCGGACGTGGTCTACATCGACAGTGGCGTAAGCGACGGCGAACGCGTCGTCACCACGACACTGGACGCGCCGATTCCGGGCACCCGCCTGGCGATCGCCGGCGAACCCGCGGCGGAGACGGAGTGAGGCCGGCGCCATGACCCGGATGAACCCCTATGCCGCGCTGATCGAGTGGTTCGCGCGCAACCCCGTCGCCGCGAACCTGCTGATGTTCATCATCCTGCTGGGTGGCCTGTACAGCGCCTTTACCATCAAGAAGGAAGCACAGCCCAAGATCGAGACCAACATGGTCACGGTCTCCATGCCGTTCCTGGGCGCCAGCCCCGAGGACGTCGAGGAAGGCATCCTGGTCAAGATCGAGGAAGCCATCCAGGACATCGAGGGCATCAAGGAAATCATCTCCACCGCCCGCCGCGGCAGCGGCACGGTGCAGGCCGAGGTGCTGACCGACTACGACGTCTCCGAGGTCATGGACGAGATCAAGGCCCGCGTCGACGCCATCCCCACTTTCCCCGACAACACCGAGAAGCCGGTGGTGTCGCGCACCCGCTTCGAACAGCAGGTGCTGATGGTGACCGTGTTTGGCAGCGTGCCCGAGCGCACCCTGAAGGAGTTCGCCAAGCAGGTTCGCAACGAGATCGTCACCCTGCCCGGCGTGACCCGCGCGCAGATCCTGGGCGGGCGCGATTACGAGATCAGCATCGAGGTCAGCGAGCACACGCTGCAGGCCTATGACCTGACCCTGGCCGAGGTGGCTGCCGCCATCCGCCAGGGCTCGCTCGACCTGCCGGCCGGCTCGATCCGCTCCGAGGCCGGTGACATCCAGGTCCGCACCAAGGGCCAGGCCTACGTGGGTCGGGACTTTGAAGAGATCGTGATCCGCACCAACGCCGACGGCACCCGCGTGTTGCTGAAGGACGTTGCCACGATCAACGACGGCTTCGTCGATTACGACAACTATTCCCGTTTCGACGGTCACCCCGCCATCACCACCCAGGTGCTGTCCGTGGGCGACCAGAGCGAGCTGGACATCGCCGCCACCGTCAAGGCCTGGGTCGACGCCCGCAAGGCGACACTGCCGGAAGGCATCAGCATGGCCCACTGGGCGGACTCTTCGTATTACCTGAAGGGCCGCCTGGACATGATGCTGGAGAACCTGCTCATCGGCGCGGTGCTGGTGTTCCTGTCACTGGCGCTGTTCCTGCGCCTGAAGCTGGCGTTCTGGGTGATGGTCGGCCTGCCGGTGGCGTTCCTGGGCACCTTCCTGTTCATGCCGCAGCTGGGTGTGACGGTGAACATGATCAGCCTGTTCGGTTTTATCGTGGTGCTGGGTATCGTCGTTGACGACGCCATCGTCGTGGGCGAATCCGCCTATACCAACATGCGCGCCAAGGGCCACTCGGTCGAGAATGTCGTCGAGGGCGTGATGCGCGTCGCCATCCCCGCCACCTTCGGCGTACTCACCACCATCGCCGCGTTCATCCCGGTGCTGATGGTGAGCGGGCCGTCCGGTGTGTTCTTCAGCTCGATGGGCTACGTGGTGGTCATGTGCCTGGCGTTCTCGATTGTCGAGTCCAAGCTGATCCTGCCGGCTCACCTGGCGCACATGAAGGTCAAGCACTACGGCGACAACCCGGGGCGCTTCATCCGCTTCCAGCGATTCTTCAGCGAGGGCCTGCACCGCTTCGTCGACAACCGCTACGCGCCCTTCCTGGCGCGCTGCCTGCGGCGCAAGTGGCTGACGCTGTCGGCGTTTATTTCCCTGCTGATCCTGTCCATCGGCCTGGTCGCCGGTGGCGTGCTGCGGGTGGTGTTCTTCCCCGATATCGCCGCCGACTTCCTGATGGTCAACCTGGAGATGAACGAGGGCACGCCGTCGCACCAGACCCACGAGGCCCTCGACCGCGTGCAGGACGGCCTGCGCCAGGTCGACGCCGAGGTCAGCGCGGAGATCGGCGTGGAATCCGGCGCGGTGATCGGCCACCTGCTGGCCTTTGCACGCTCCGAGACCTCGGGGCAGATCGTCGCCGAGCTGGTCAAGGACGAGAACGCCACCATCCAGGGCCCCGAGGTGCTGCGCCGCTGGCGCGCCGCCGTCGGTGAGATCCCGGGCGTCAAGCAACTGGGTTTTGCCGGCGCCGCGGGCCCCGGCGGCGGGCCGTCGATCTCGATCCAGCTGATCGGCGCCAGCATCGAGCAGGTCGCGCGCGCCTCGCAGGAACTGGAGCGCCGCGTGCGCGGCTACGCCGGCACCTACGACGTGCGCAACAGCTACGAGCGCGGCCGCCCCGAGATCAAGATCGACCTGAAGCCGGAGGCCGAGGCCCTGGGGCTGACGCTGTCCGACCTGGCCAACCAGGTGCGCGCGGCGTTCTACGGCGTCGAGGTGCAACGCGTGCAGCGCGGCCAGGACGAGGTCAAGGTCATGGTGCGCTACCCGCGCTCCGAGCGCGACTCGGTGGGCTACCTGGAAGACATGCGCATACGCACGCCCCAGGGCGGCCGCGTGCCCTTCGGCGCTGTCGCCGAGGTGCAGCTGGCCGAGAGCCCGCTGTTCATCCAGCGCTTCGACCGCGAGCGCGCGGTGCGCATCACCGCCGAGGTCGACAAGGAAGAATACGAGCCCGAAAAGATCACCAGTGACATCATGACCAAGGAACTGCCGGAAGTGCTGGCCCAGTTCCCCGGCGTGCGCTCACGCCTGTCCGGCTCCAGCCAGCAGGCCCAGGAGACCCAGGTGGAACTGATGCAGGGCGCGCTGCTGGCGCTGTTCCTGATCTACGCGCTGATGGCCATACCGCTGCGTTCCTACGCCCAGCCGCTGATCATCATGTCGGTGATCCCGTTCGGCATCATCGGCGCCATGGTCGGCCACTGGGTGCTGGGCCTGCCGGTGTCGATGATCAGCTGGTTCGGCATCATCGCGCTGTCCGGCGTGGTGGTGAACGACAGCCTGATCCTGGTCGACTACATCAACCACGCCCGCGCCGAGGGCCGGCCGCTGATGGACGCGGTTGTCGATGCGTCGCGAACGCGCTTCCGCCCCATCCTGCTGACCTCGCTGACCACGTTCCTGGGCCTAGCGCCAATCACCATCTTCGAGAAGAGCCTGCAGGCCCAGCTGGTCATCCCGATGGCGACCTCGCTGTCGTTTGGCATCGTCTTCGCCACCGCCATCACGCTGGTGCTGATCCCTACGCTGTACCTGATCCTGGACAGCTTCGGCCGCTGGTGGCGCGAGGCCTGGAGCCACGCACTGCCCGGCAAGCGGCCGGCGGAGCCGCCCGCAACCGAACAGGACATGACCGACGGTCCGAACCAGCGACCGGAGGAAGTGTGAACATCGGCCAGCATCTCGAAGCCGCCCGCGCCGACCTGGGTGGCGCGCTTCGGGACTGCCCCGGCGCACACCCGGGCCTTGAAGCTGAAATCCTGATGGCCGAAGCGCTGGAGACGCCGCGCTCGTTCCTCTACGCCCACCCGGAGCTGGAAATGCCCCCCGCTCGCGGCCAGGCCTACCGGGCCATGGTCGAACGCCGCATGCGCGGCGAGCCCATTGCCTACATCACCGGCACGCGGGAATTCTGGTCGTTGACGTTCCGGGTGACCCCGGAAGTCCTGGTCCCCCGCCCCGAGACCGAGCTGCTGGTCGAAACCGCGCTGGAACGGCTGGCGGGCAGCGCCCCGGGGCGCATCGCGGACCTGGGCACAGGCTCCGGCGCTATCGCCTGCGCACTGGCCAGCGAACGCCGCGGCGACGAAGTGACCGGCACCGACATCAGCTATGACGCCCTGGAAATCGCCCGCGCCAACGCCGGCGACCTGGGCCTGCACAACACCCGCTTCGTCCACGGCTCCTGGTGCGCGCCGCTGGACGGCAGCTACCAGTGCATCGTCAGCAACCCCCCGTACATCGCCGCCGGCGACCCCCACCTGGACCATGGCGACTGCCGCTTCGAGCCCCGCACCGCGCTCACACCGGGCGGCGACGGCCTGGCCCCCTTCCACACCATCGCCCGCGACGCCAGGGGCCACCTTTCAGAAGGCGGCTGGCTACTGTTTGAGCATGGTAATGACCAGGGCGAGGCAGTGCGCGACATTCTCACTGCCCAGGGCTACGAGCGCGTGGAAACCTGCCAGGACCTGGAGCGCCGCGACCGAGTGACGCTGGGATTAAGAGGTCGCTCTTAGGTCAGACGCCTCGGGAAAGGCACTTTCGCCCACGGTTAGCGAAGCGTCACTTCCAGAGACCGGCCAAGTGCGGATGCGAATTTCTCGAGGGTAGACAACCGGATGTCTTCCGCGTGATTTTCGATCCGCGATATCGCTGATTTTTTGGTGTTCAGGCGTTTGGCCAATTCAGCCTGGCTCAGGCCGGACTGTTCTCTTGCGAGTTTCAGCAGCGCTCCGATCTTAAAGGCCTTGTATCCGTCGTCGTAGCCTTCGTCGAACGCACTGTCCCTGACTCTCCGTTCGGAAATATAGGCTTTCAGGTCACTCATGAGTTCTTCCTCGCGAGATAGTCGCGCTTCCGGTGTTCGGCTTTCCTGATATCGCTCTGCGGGGTCTTCCGTGTCTTCTTATGAAAGGCGTGATTCAGAACCACCAGCCTGTCTCCGTCCAGAAAGCCGAGAACGCGATACGTGTTACCGCCTGATCGCGCACGAACCTCCCAGATGCCATCTGAACCGGTCAGCTTCTTAAAGTACTGGACTGGAACTTCATCCAGTTCCTCTACCAGTTGAAGCACCCAGCTGACCTTCTGTGCCGACCTTGGGTCGAGTGCATCCAGAAACTCAGTGACGGGACAGCGACCAGACCCCGTTCGATAGAAGACAACCTGTCTCATCCGAGAAAGGTTAACTTATATGTTAACCCAGACGCTTGCGGAAATTAACCCACGTCGATGTAGGGCTTTTCAGTTTAAAGAGCAGACAGCTACTGCTTGGCGAGCAGTCGCTCGATAGCGGCGCGAATGCCGACCATGTCGTTGGCGCACATCATGTGACCTTTGGGGCCGCCAAGGGCGATGGGCTCTTCGTGGTATTCCATGCCGGGGTGGACGTACTGGATGACGCCGGACTTATCCAGCAGGAACGTGACCGAAGTCGCCGGGCGGTCGGGGCCGGTGAGCCACCAGTCGGCCAGGGTGCCGTTGCGCCAGTCCCAGTCGATGGCGATGGGAAAATCCAGCCCGCGGGCGGCGACGGCACGTTCGACGCGTTCGATATTGAGTGCGGCGTCGCGGTCGGCCTTGGGGTGGTAGACACCGACGACGGTCAGGCCCCTTGGCGAATACTCGTCGTTAATCGCGAGCAAAGCGGGTGTGCTGCTGGCGCAGAACGGGCAGGTCTCGGTCCACCAGCGGACCAGCACGACCTGGCCGCGCAGGTCCTCGAGCGTCAGCGGCTCCGAGTTCAGCCAGCCGTCGAATTCGAATGACGGCGCGGGAACGCCGATGCGGTCGTCACCGGCCGAGCGGTCCATCGACCCCAGGCTGGCGAGCAGCCGTTCTACCTGCGCGTCGGCGTCGGCTTCCGAATCGCCTTCCTCGATCATCAACTCGCGGTAATGCGCCCATGACCTGACCGTTTCGATGTCGTCAGCCCAGACCTGGCCGGCAACAGCCAGGAACGTGAGAAGTAAAGCGATTATTCGGATCATGGGTCGGTTCCTCAGTCTTCGGTCTCGTCATCCTCAACCGGGGGTGCTTCGATACTTTCCGGATTCTCGTCGGCCAACTCCAGCAGGTGCAGGTGAGCCGCCTCGGGGTCGGTTTCCAATGCACGGGCGGTCAGGCGCTCATCCAGCTGTTTCGAGTGCTTGGCGCCCAGGTCGCTGAGCAGCCTGGCCTGGGCGACCAGGTTGCCGGGGCCCTCGGAGAGCTGGCGGATGGCCTTGCCGTAAAGGTCCTGGGCCTGGTCGAGGCGCTGGCCGATGCCCTGAAGGTTGTCGACGAAGCCGGTGAATTTGTCGACCAGGTAGCCGCCGCGTTCGGCAATCTTCTTTGCGTTGGTGTCCTGCTTGTGGATCTGCCAGACCGAGGCCACGGTGCGCGCCGTGGACAGGAAGTTGGCCGGTGACAACAGCGACACGTTGCGCTTCAGCGCGTACTCGGCCAGTGACGGGTCGCTCTGCAGCGCGGCGATCAGCGCGCTCTCGATGGGGATGAACATCAGCACGAAGGGCAGCGAGTTCAGTTCCTCGGCCTGCGGGTAATTCTTGCCGTAAAGGCCGTCGATATGCGTGCGCAGCGACTGCACGTGGCGGGCCAGGCACTCGGCGCGACCCTCGTCGTCCAGGGCCGACTGGTACTCGGTCCAGGCCGTCAGCGAGACCTTGGAATCGAGCACGATGCTGGTGGCGCCCGGCAGCTGCAGCACGAAGTCCGGCTGCAGGCGCTGGCCGTCCTTGCCCTTCACCGAGACCTGCGTGTAATAGTCCTGGCCCTTGGTCAGGCCGGCCAGTTCCAGCAGGCGTTCCAGCTGCTGCTCGCCCCAGTTGCCCTGCGCTTTCACATCCCGGGTCAGCGCGCGGGTCAG
Source organism: Marinihelvus fidelis (assembly GCF_008725655.1). Lineage (NCBI taxonomy): Bacteria > Pseudomonadati > Pseudomonadota > Gammaproteobacteria > Chromatiales > Wenzhouxiangellaceae > Marinihelvus > Marinihelvus fidelis. The sequence goes on from NZ_VYXP01000002.1 coordinate 641,143, forward strand.
GTTCTCGGCGTCTTCGTGCAGGGTCAGGTTCAGTTTTTCCAGCGATTTGAGCTTCTCGCGCATCTCGGCGTGCAGGCGGATGCCTTCCTTGCTGGTGTCGTCGACCACCTTGCGGAAGTTGCCCAGGTCCTGGGTCAACGGCTTCAGCAAGGTGCCGAGCTGCTCGTTGCTGAGCTCGGTGAAGCGCTTGGAGCGCTCCTCGAAGACCTTGCCCGCCGTGCGCTCGAAGGTTTCCTCCAGCCGTTTTTCCGCCGCTTCGAGCTTGGCGATCTGGGCCTCGAAACTGCGCTGCTGCTCCTCGCGCCGGGTCTCGGCGATGGCGGCCTCGCGGCGTGCGGCTTCCAATGCGATCGTGGTGTCCTTCAGTTCGGCGTCCCGTTCGCTCAACTTCAGGGCCGTCTTTTCCAGTTCGGCATCGCGCGCGGCGACGGTTTCACGCACTGACTGGAGTTCCGGTTCCATTCTCGATTCGGCATTCCGTGACCCGGCGCGCCAGGCCCAGGCCACGCCCAGCGCAGCCACCAGCAGGCCGCCGACCAGGCCCAGCATCAGGCTGGCCGCGTGCAGCGTGTCGATCAGTTCACTCACCGCGCTTCACCTGCTCCCACAGGGCTTCCTGCTGGTCCAGGTCGAGCGCGGCGAAGGCATCGCTGCCGCCGGCGGCGGTTTCCATGGCGCGGAAGCGCGCTTCGAACTTGGCGTTGGCCTGGCGCAGCGCGCGGCCGGGGTCGACCCTGGCCTTGCGCGCCAGGTTGACGGCGGCGAACAGCAGGTCGCCCATTTCATCTTCGATGCGTTCCGGGTTGCCGCCGTTCAGGGCCTCGCGCAGCTCGTCGGTTTCCTCGTCGATCTTGTCCAGCACCGGCGCCGCGTCCGGCCAGTCGAAGCCGGCCCGGGCGGCGCGTTTCTGCAGTTTCTTCGCCCGCAACAACTCCGGCAGGCTGCGTGGTACGTCGTCGACGATGCTGGTCAGGCCCTTGGCGGCGCGCTCATCGGCCTTTACCGCTTCCCAGACCTCGGACTGGTCATCGGCGGTCTCGACCACGGCGTCGGCGAAGATGTGCGGATGGCGGCGCACCAGCTTGTCACCGATGGACTGCGCCACGTCGGCAAAATTGAACAGGCCCGCCTCGTCGGCCATCTGCGCGTGGAACACCACCTGCAGCAGCAGGTCGCCCAGCTCGTCGCGGAGCTCGTCCCAGGCCTCGCGCTGCACCGCGTCGGCCACCTCGTAGGCCTCCTCGATGGTGTACGGCGCGATACTGGCGAAGTCCTGCTCGATGTCCCAGGGGCAGCCGCCGTCCGGGTCGCGCAGGCGACGCATGATGTCGATCAGTTCTTCCATGCTGTTCCTCAGTTCGATGGGAAACGGACGCGGACGATGACCTCGTCATCCGCGCCGCTGTCGAATTCAATCTCGCCACCATAGGCGTTGACCACCTCGGACACAATCGCCAGCCCCAGGCCCTGGCCCTCGACCCGTTCGTCGGCGCGCGCGCCGCGGGCCAGGTACTGCTCCAGGGCGACCGGGCCGCCATTGTTGCCCACCTCGATGACCAGGCCGGGGCGCAGGCCGGGCTCGCCCGCGGTGACCGGCAAAGCGTTCAGCCACACCCGCCCGTCGCCATGTTTGCAGGCGTTCTCCAGCAGGTTGCCGGTCACTTCCAGCAGGTCGCGCTCTTCCCCGTAAAAAACCAGTCCAGGCTCTACTTTGACATCCAGGCTTCTCAAATCGTGCGAATGCACGCGCCGCAGCGCGCCGGCTACGCGCTCGACCACCGGGGCGACGGCTACAGGCGCGGCCAGCGTGCGGCGCGTGGTGGCCGCGGCGCGTTGCAGGCGCGTGGCCACCAGGTGCTGCATGTCGTCAATGGCGCCGCGGGTGGTGGCGTCAGCGTGCTCGCCCAGTTGAGCGCGCAACACCGCCAGCGGCGTTTTCAGGCTGTGCGCCAGCGAGTCGAGCGCGTTGCGATAACGGGCCTGGTTGGCCTTTTCGGTGTCCAGCAGCCGTTGCAGGTTGCGCGTCAGCGGCTCGATCTCGCGCGGCCACTCGCCGGACAGGGCCTCCTGCTCGCCGGTTTCCACGCGCGCCACCTCGGCGGCCACGTCGCGCAACGGCCGCAGGCCCAGCCACAGGAACAGGAACTGCGCGGCCGCCAGTAGCAGGCCGGCCAGGCCCAGCGAGCGCCACAGCCCCTGGCGGAACGCGCGCACCTGCGAGGCCACCCGCTCCGGGTCCGCCAGCAGGCTGATTGTGAACGGAAAGCGCCGGCCGTCGTCCAGCTCCCAGGCCAGGCCGTAGCGGTAGCGGTAGAACGGCAGGCCGGCGGCGGGTGTCTCGAAGCGCGATTCACCGGCCGGCACAGTCGGCGCTTCGGGCAGCGATAGCCCCAGCGAGGAACTCGAGCTCCAGTCGCCGGTATCGCCGTGAACATGGGCATAGACGCCGGAACCGGGCTGGCCCAGTTGCGGGTCGCCCAGGTCGCCGTCGATCAGGAAGCGGCCGCGGGCGTCGACATCCGCCGCGCCCAGTACCAGGTAGGTCCAGGTTTCCATCTGCTGGCGCAGGCCGGACTCGGCACTGCGCTGGTAGGCGGCGTCCAGTGCCAGGCCAACCAGGCCCAGGGAAATCGCCAGCGCCACGGCGCCGTAAAGGCCCAGTCGCAGGCGCAGCGACGGCGCGCGTCGCCGGGCGTCGTTCGCAGCGACGTCAGGCGTCGCCATTCAGCCCTTGCAGGTTCAGCCGGTAGCCGCGCCCGCGCAGCGTCTCGATCGGCTTCAGCTCACCGCCCGGGTCCAGTTTGCGCCGCAGCCGGCCGATAAAGACCTCGATCACGTTACTGTCGCGGTCGGCGTCCTCCTCGTAGATGTGCTCGGACAGTTCAGACTTGGTGACCACCGAGTCCGGCCGCATGGCCAGGTACTCCAGCACCTTGTACTCAAAAGTGGTCAGGTCGACCTCGTTGCCGTCCAGGCGCACGCGCTGGGCGGACAGGTCGATGTCCAGCGGCCCAAAGGCCAGCGCAGGCGAGGCATGGCCGGCGGCCCGGCGCAACAGCGCGCTGACCCGCGCCTTCAGCTCCTCGGGGTGAAACGGCTTCGTCAGGTAGTCGTCGGCGCCGGCTTCCAGGCCGTCGACCTTGTCTTTCCAGTCCGAGCGCGCGGTCAGGATCAGGATGGGCACATCGACGCTGGCCTTGCGCAGTGCCGCGATCAGTTCGAGCCCGGACATGCCCGGCAGGCCCAGGTCGACGATGGCGAGGTCAATGGGGAACTCCTCGCCGTACCACAGGCCCTCGGTGCCGTCGGCGGTGACGTCCACCGCGTAACCGGCCTCGCGCAGCATGCCGGCCACCGAGTCCTGCAGGCGGATATCGTCTTCAACGATCAGGATGCGCATGGTTCACGAGTCCTCGGGTACGTAGACCGTCTTCACCACGCCATTGCGGGTGAGCAGCTTGATCTCGTGCACGCGCCGGCCGTCGCGGTTGATGGTCCGCGCCGACAGCACCTTGGCATCGTGCTGCCGGGCCGCCTGCCGCGCGGCATCCTCCAGCGAAATCGCCCACGCCGAAGATGCCGCGGCCAGGGCCAGCAGCGCCGTCAACAGCAGCGTGTTCAGTCGACTCATCATGGACGCAATTCTAGCCCATCCACCTGAACCGCATCTGAACCGGGTGACGTTGGCTTCGACCCGGCCCTGGCTGTGGGGGGATGACCTCTTTTGGGGCTCCGAAGTCCGCTTCGCTGCCAGTCGCCCCAAAAGAGGTCATCCCCCCACAGTCAGCGCCTGGAGCGTGTCAGCGGCACCCGGGCAGATTGCGCGGTTCTTGCCGGATCCTGGGTGGTGGGGCGGAGCATCTGACGACGTCCAGGTAAGGGGTGTGTTGAGTCTTCATGGGGCGACTGGCAGCGCAGCGGAC